>NZ_JACIHC010000003.1:0-716125 GCF_014198205.1 Bradyrhizobium sp. SBR1B | reverse complement strand
TCGCAACTCGCTACGACAAACTTGCCAGAAATTTCTTGGCTGCCGTCCACCTCGCCGCCATCGTCGCATATTGGATCAATTGAGTCTGAACCCTAAGAAGTGAAGGGATCGACGTCGGCCGAGCAGTGCATCCCGCTGCAAATTCGTGTTCTGGCCGGCCTACTTCGGCGACACGCGCATGTAGTCATAGGCGGATGCCCCCATCGGAAACAGGTTTCCATAAGGTATCGCGTGGCGATAGTGTTTCCCGCAACAGGTGTTCAGCTTAGGGCTACTAGAAGGTTTTGGTGGATGGTTAAAGCAAATTTGCCGTAGTATTTAGTGGCCCCTCCCCCGGTCATTCTACGAACAGGAGGAGCGAACGCAACCGTGCGCGGTGCCTGCAATCCGTGGGAGTACCTGCGCCGTTCATCGCTTACAGAGTTTGGTGCCTGCGTGTCCGAAAAATCCCTGCTGACGCTAGCGATTTGGCAAGTCGATCACATTGATCCCTCCCCCGAGATGTTGGCTTGCGCCTGCATCAGATGCGTAACAGGCGCCATGATCAGGACAACAAACTGCTGACGGAGCTGCCCGCGGCGATCGACCAGTGCGACCGAGGAAGAAGTGTTCGGGTTGCCGAAGGGCATGCTGGTAGTGGGGCACGACAGCAACGGCGCGCCGATCGAATGCGGCCTGCGGGCCATGTTCCGCCAACCACCAGAAAAGATAGCTGCAATGAAAGTAGACACATGAAACGCTGGTAAAAAAACAACAATGCTACCAGAAATCATCTTGGAGAATGCTGCCATGAGTGGGAGCGGTTTGATGAACAGCGTCATTTCACCTGCCGATATCGTCAAACGCTCGGGGCGCATAGGCGCTGAAATACTGAATGTCAAACTGTCGGCCGACTTGCCGGAGCAGACCATTGCTGCGATCAACGGTCTGCTGCTTGAGTACAAGGTCCTCTTCTTCCGCGAGCAGGGTCATTTGGACGATGTCGAACATGAACGCTTCGCTTGTCGCTTTGGGGAAGCTCTTCCACCGACTCCAACGATGAATACTGTCCAGGGAACGATTTCGATGATCGAAATTGATAGGGTGCGCGGTCTCCGAGCGGACTGTTGGCACATCGATATGGCCTACATGGAGGCCTATCCCAAGATTTTAGTGCTCCGAGGCGTAGTAATTCCGCCAACCGGCGGTGATACGGTATGGGCCAACACTACGACCGCATATTTCGATCTTCCGCCGCCGCTGCAGCGGCTTGCCGACGATCTCTGGGTTGTTCACAGCAATGCGTTCGATCCCGCTATATTTCCCCGGCCAACCAAAGCTGACAAGAAGCATCATGAAAAGGTCCTTAAAGCGACAATTGAGACGGAGCATCCGCTCGTGCGTGTTCACCCCGCGACGGGCGAGCGCGCGCTAGTGCTCGGCATGTATGCGAAACGCTTTGTCGACGTACCGAGATATGACGGCCAGAGGCTGTTCGATTTGTTCGAATCTCACATCATCGCGCCCGAAAACACACTGCGCTGGAATTGGAAGCAGGATGACGTTGTGATGTGGGACAACCGAGCCACCATGCATTATGCGGCCAACGATTATGAAAACCAGCCTCGCCTTGTCCGCCGCGCGGCCATAGACGGTGAAGTGCCCATCGGCGTTAACGGGCGGCGCAGTGTAGCGCGCGTCAAGCAGAAGTCAGCAAATGTCGTCTAGCTTATGAGCGATCTTCAATGAAATCGGTACAAAACGGTGAGATGCCTCACGTGAATGTACCCAAACAACGGCATCTCACGAATACAGTTTCGATCCAAAATCCCGCGAGTTCTTTGACTCACGACGTGCGCCCGAACTTAGTTAAGCATCCGCGTGATTAGTTCCTAATGAAATGCCGCGCTGAACGAAATTGCTGCTCTGGAGCACTTTTCCATTGGAATGCATCTGCGTGATTTCTTCAAGCGACGCGCCAAATGCAAGCTGGATGCAGGCGAAGAGGGGGCAGATGCATGCCCAAGACGCTTTCTGTTGATCTTCACCAAAGGGTGGTAGCTGCGATTGACTGGCTTAGTCCTGTCGACAGGTCGCCAAGCTTTGGTGTCAGCGCTGGGCAGCGCGATCCGTTGGCGCAGCCGCGCAGGGAAAGTTAGCGATTTTCCTTCCTAAGTCCAGCGCTTCACCGCATATAGCAGTGAGAGATGTCGAACGATTCCTCCCGCACCGCTACCGCCGGGAGAAACCGTCATCATGGCATGCTGTCGAAATAATTCTCCATCCCACCCAGTTTCTTGGTTAGCAAACCAGACCCTGCCGCGACAAATCCGGCTGCTTCAAATTTCGAGCAGAAGTGGCCCCGCAGGTTGAGCGAGACAGGCCTTTGTCGGACACTTGCTGGCCGTCGTCGGTACTGAGCCAAAATGTCGGAAACTCGACACTTCGGGCCGCTAGGAAGTGCCTGATGAGCCGGCGAAATCACTTCGGCACGCAATTTGCTGTGTTTGCGGCGTCATCACCAATCGCAGTGTGATGGTCTTCAAGGCGCGTCGCTGTTCGCCTGCTGGATGCGATCTGCAGTTCTTCTTTTGGGAACCTGCAACATCTGCGCTCATCGCGGGCATTGCATCCAAAGCGGCAAGACCTTGAGTCAGGAGTGAGAGTGCTATCAGCGATGTGGGACGGATCGGGGCGATATTGGCGGACACTTCGGTGGCGGGAATGGTCGAGCCTCCTTCATCAATCCCTAGGTTCAATCGATCTACGGCGATGCCGATCGGTTCGATGTCATCAGGGCGCATAACACTGCCTGTCGTTCGGCCAGGGCCTGCGCGGCCCCGTGCTGGCGCGTTTGGGAATTGCACTACGCTTACCCACACTGTTCGTGCGGTTAGAGGATGGCGCTGACCATCGCGCCGGGGATCTCGTCTACATGCCGTCTTACATCAGTCGCTGTCCGCAGCCCCTGCTCGTCACCTTTTGCCCGTTGAGTGAAGTGCAACTATGTCCGAACACCTGCCCTTGCCGACGCTACCGATGTGGCGTGTCGATCACATCGAGCCCTCGCGCGAGATGTTGGCGCTACGCGCCAAGGGTCCGATCCACCGCGTGCGCTTCCCCTCCGGCCACGAAGGTTGGTGGGTGATAGGGTACGACGAGGCCAAGGCTGTCCTGTCGAACGCTGCGTTTCGACCCGCGGGAATGCCGCCGGCGGCATTCACGCCGGATTCGGTGATTCTCGGTTCGCCGGGGTGGCTGGTCTCACACGAGGGGGGTGAGCATGCTCGGTTACGCACGATCGTGGCGCCGGCCTTTAGCGACCGCAGGGTGAAGCTGATGGCGCAACAGGTCGAAGCGATCGCCGCGCACTTGCTTGAGACGCTCGCGGCCCAGCCTCAACCCGCCGACCTGCGGCGGCACCTCTCGTTTCCGCTTCCAGCCATGGTCATCTGCGCGCTAATGGGCGTGCTCTACGAGGACCATGCCTTTTTCGCGGGGCTGTCCGACGAGGTGATGACGCACCAACATGAATGCGGTCCGCGGAGCGCCTCGCTCCTAGCCTGGGATGAACTGCGCGTCTACATTCGCAGCAAGATGTGCGAAAAGCGTCAGGATCCGGGCGACAATCTTCTTACGGATCTGCTCGCGGCGGTCGACCAAGGCAAGGCGAGCGAGGAAGAGGCGGTTGGCCTTGCGGCGGGCATGCTGGTGGCGGGGCACGAGAGCACCGTCGCTCAAATCGAATTCGGCCTACTGGCCATGTTCCGCCATCCGCGACAGCGCGAACGCCTGGTCCGCGATCCATCCTTGTTGGACAAGGCCGTGGAGGAAATCCTGCGGATGTACCCCCCGGGCGCAGGCTGGGACGGCATCATGCGTTATCCGAGGAGCGACGTGACCATTGCGGGCGTGCATATTTCCGCGGAGAGCAAGGTGCTGGTCGGCCTGCCAGCAACGTCGTTCGATCCGCGCCATTTCGACGACCCGGAATTCTTCGACATTGGACGGGATGAAGAGCCACACCTGGCGTTCTCCTACGGGCCGCACTCTTGCATCGGCGGCGCGCTGGCCAGGCTGGAACTCAAGGCGGTGTTCGGTTCGATCTTCCAGCGCTTTCCCGCGCTGCGCCTGGCCGTAGCACCCGAAAAGCTGAAGTTGCGCAAGGAGATCATCACTGGCGGCTTCGAGGAGATCCCAGTGCTCTGGTGATGTGCGGACGCCGCTTGGGGGGGGGCGATCGTCTTCGCATCGCCCGACACGCCCGCCGCGTAAGCGTCAGATCAGCCAGCCAACAGGTAAGCGAGGATGGACGTGCAAGAAATCACGGCTGAATGCCGAGATGCCTTCGCCGAATTGGCGTCGCCGGCTTGGATCCACGACCCGTATCCGTTCATGCGGTGGTTGCGCGAGCATGATCCGGTGCATCGCGCGGCGTCGGGTCGATTTCTGTTGAGCCGTCACGCCGACATCTACTGGGCGCTTAAGGCCACCGGCGATGCGTTTCGGGGACCAGCGCTTGGAGAATTGGCGCGCTATTTTCCTCATGCGGCGACCAGCCTGTCGCTTAATCTGCTGGCCTCCACGCTAGCGATGAAGGACCGACCGGCCCACACGCGCCTGCGCCGGCTGATCTCGCGCGATTTCACCATGCTCCGGATCGACAACCTGCGGCCGAGTATCGCGCGCATCATCGCAGCGCGCCTGGACAGCATGGCGCCGGCGCTGAAGCGCGGGGAGACCGTGGACCTTCACAAGGAATTCGCGCTGGCCTTGCCCATGCTGGTCTTCGCCGAAATCTTTGGAATGCCCCAAAACGACATGTTTAATCTCGGCGCTGGCATCGGGGCCATTCTGGAGGGCCTGAGCCCGCACGCCAGCGATCCCCAGCTCGCCGCCGCGGACGCGGCCAGTGCCAGAGTGAAGGCCTACTTTGGGGAGCTCATACAGTGCAAGCGCGCCGCTCCCTGCGACGACATCGTGTCGGTGCTGGTCGGCGCACGTGACGATGACCTCGACACACTATCGGATGTCGAGTTGATCAGCATGTTGTGGGGCATGCTGCTGGGCGGCTTCGCCACAACTGCTGCAACAATCGACCATGCGGTCGTGGCGATGCTGACGTATCCCGAACAGCAGCACTGGCTGCAGCGAGACGTCATGGGGGTCAAGGCATTCGTCGAAGAAGTCCTACGCTATGACGCCCCGGCCATGTTCAGCTCCATTCCACGTATCGCCCAGCACGACATCGAATTAGGCGGCGTGGTGATCCCGACGAACGCGGATGTGCGCGTGCTGATAGCGTCCGGCAATCGCGACCCGGACGCCTTTGCCGATCCTGACCGATTTGATCCTGCGCGTTTCTACGGCACCAGTCCCGGCCTGTCGACCGACGGGAAGATCATGCTGAGCTTTGGCCACGGCATTCACTTCTGCCTTGGTGCGCAACTGGCCCGGGTTCAGTTGGCTGAGAGCCTGCCGCGGATCCAGGAGCGCTTCCCCACGCTGGCGTTGGCCGAGCAGCCGACCCGGGAACCCTCCGCATTCCTCAGGACGTTCCGAGCTCTGCCGGTGCGGCTGCAAACATACGGAGGCTAAGTGCGCGTCGTGGTCGACCAAGATCTGTGCGGAACCACCGGTCAATGCGTTCTGACGCTGCCGGGCACCTTCCGCCAGCGCATACCGGACGGTGTGGCCGAGGTTTGCGGGGTGACAGTCCCGCAGGCGCTGCACGCCGCCGTCCGGCTCGCGGCCAACCAGTGTCCGGTCGCCGCCATTCGTGTCATCGAAAGCGAAGCTGGCGATGACGAGGAACGGCATGCCGCAGGAGACCAGCGCAATCCAGGAGGACACGGTGAGACGGTTTGAAGGCAAGGTGGCCGTGGTGACCGGCGCCGGCGCTGGTATCGGTAAGGCATGCGCCCTCGCGATCGCGCGCGAGGGCGGTAGAGTGGTGGTTGCCGACATCGATGGCTCGGCGGCCACGGCGTGTGTCGCGCAAATCGCGGCCGAGGCGGGCCGGGCGCTGGCTCTGGCCATCGACATCGCCGCGGCGGACGCTGTGGCTGCGCTGTTCGAGAGGACGGATCGGCACTTTGGTGGGGTCGACCTGCTGGTGAATAACGCGAGCGCCATGCATCTAACTCCGCGCGACCGCGCGATCCTCGAGCTGGACCTGGCGGTCTGGGACCAGACTATGGCAACCAATCTGCGCGGCACATTGCTCTGCTGCCGGCAGGCCATACCAGGGATGATCGCTCGCGGCGGTGGCGCAATCGTCAACATGTCGTCGTGCCAGGGGCTCAGTGGTGACACCGCGCTAACGTCCTACGCCGCATCGAAGGCGGCGATAAACATGGTATCGGCTTCGCTCGCCACCCAGTACGGTCATGCGCAGATCCGCTGCAACGCGGTTGCGCCGGGTCTCATCATGACCGAGCGTCTGGTGGCCAAGCTGGACGAGTGCATGCAACGGCATCTGCGCCGGCACCAGCTCCTGCCGCGCGTCGGCCGCCCCGAGGACGTGGCCGCTCTCGTGGCATTCCTGCTCTCAGACGATGCTGCCTTCATCACCGGCCAGGTCGTCTGCATCGACGGCGGCATGCTGGCGCATGTCCCAACGTATGCTGACGGGGGGAACAGCCGCGCCGCGCGATATTCCCGCGAGACCGCCGAAGCGGCTGAGTCGCCGCGTTGCTGATGAACATGCTACTCAACCCGCTGAACCGTCGAGATCGGCTGTGGCACGACATCCCGGTCGTGCCCGGCGCTTTCCCCCTGGTCGGGCATCTTCCCGCCGTCGTCTACAACCTGCCGCGCCTGCTGCGGCGCGCGGAACGGACGCTGGGCAGCCACTTCTGGCTGGATTTTGGCCCTGCCGGACATATGGTGACCTGTCTGGACTCTGAAGCGATCGCGCTGCTCCGGCACAAGGACGTGTCCTCCGCGCTGATCGAAGATATCGCGCCCGAATTGTTTGGTGGAACGTTGGTCACCCAGGACGGCGGCGCGCACCGGCAGGCGCGCGGTGCGATCCAAGCAGCGTTTCTGCCCGCGGGCCTGACCCACTCCGGCATTGGCGAGCTGTTCGCGCCAGTCATCCGGGCGTGGGTCCAGAGGTGGCGCGACCGCGGCGACGTAAACATCCTGCGCGAAACGGGCGATCTGACGCTCAAGCTCATCTTCAGCCTCATGGGAATCCCGACGCACGACCTGCCGCAATGGCATCGCAAGTACCGGCAATTGCTGCAGTTGATCGTCGCGCCTCCGCTCGACCTGCCCGGACTGCCGTTGCGGCGCGGCCGCGCCGCGCGCGACTGGATCGATGCGCGGTTGCGCGAGTTCGTTCGCGACGCGCGCGAACATGCGGCGCGCACGGGGCTGATCAACGACCTGGTCAGCGCCTTCGATCGCATTGACGGTGCGCTCTCTGATGAGATCCTGGTCGCCAATATTCGTTTGTTGCTGCTTGGTGGTCACGAAACCACCGCCTCGACGATGGCCTGGATCGTGATCGAACTGGCGCGGCAGCCTGGGCTGTGGGACGCTTTGGTCGAGGAGGCGCAACGCGTGGGCGCGGTGCCGACCCGGCACTCGGACTTGGCGCAGTGTCCCGTCGCCGAGGCGCTGTTCCGCGAGACCCTGCGCTTGCATCCGGCGACGCCGCTCCTGGTGCGTCGCGCACTGTGTGAATTGCGACTCGGCCAACGGCGCATTCCCGGGGGCACCGATCTGTGCATCCCGCTTCTGCATTTCTCGACCTCGGCGCTGCTGCACGAGGCGCCCGCTCAGTTTCGCCTGGCGCGGTGGTTGGAACGCACGGAGCCTATCCGGCCGGTGGACATGCTGCAGTTCGGTACCGGCCCACACGTGTGTATGGGCTACCACCTGGCATGGCTGGAACTGGTGCAGTTCTGCATCGCCTTGGCGCTGACCATGCACGAGAGCGGGGCGCGGCCGCGATTGCTGAGCAACGCCGAAAAAGGCCGGCGCTATTACCCGACCGCGCATCCGTCCATGAACATCCGCATCGGATTTTCATGAGGTGGCGTCGCACGCCCTAGCCAGGCAGCGGCGCCAGCGCTGCGCGGCATTGCTGCCCCGACCGGCATGATGCAATGCCGACACACCTCGGCGACTCGCCTGTCAAGGACAAGGACGTGAACAACATGCGCACCGGTCACACGCCACAGGACGACAGCACTCGTGAATCCGCGCTCGGCGAATTGGGCACCCAGGCGCGCGGCGAGCTGCAGTCCGAGATCTGGATGCAGGACGGCGCAAAACGGGTCGAACAGGTGCTGGCGGGTCTTCTCTGCACCGAACATGACGGTGAGACCGAGCTGATGGCGGCGATGCGCTACGCCACCTTGCATGGTGGGAAGCGCACCCGCGCGTTGCTGTGTCTGGCCGCCGGCGCATTGGCTGGGAGACCGGCGCACATGCTCGACGACGTCGGCGCCGCCATCGAGATGATGCACGCGTGTACCCTGGTCCACGACGATCTGCCCGCGATGGACGACGACGTGCTTCGTCGCGGCCTTCCGACCGTCCACGTCAAGTTTGGCGAAGCTACTGCGATCCTCGTCGGCGATGCGCTGCAGGCGCACGCCTTTCTGACACTAGCGAGCCTGAATGCCCCGGGCGAAAACCGTATCGCGCTTGTGCTCGAACTGGCGCAGGCGGTGTCAGCCGAGGGTGCCGCAGGCGGGCAGGCCATGGATCTGTCGTTGGTTGGAAAGCACGTGGAGCTGGACCGGATCTTGGCGATGCACCGGATGAAGAGCGGAGCTCTCGTGCGCGCGTCCGTTCGCATGGGCGCACTTTGTGCTGTCGCGGAGGATGCAGCGCACGCTGCACTATACCGTGCGCTTGATCGTTACAGCGCCCGTTTCGGCCTCGCTTTGCAAGTGATCGACGACATTCTCGACGTGATAGCCGATACGGCTACACTGGGCAAGACCGCCGGCAAGGATGCGGCGGCACAGAAGCCGACCTGCGCGTCGATCATGGGACTGCAGGCAGCACGTCAGTTCGCGCTGGATCTGTTGCGCGATGCCGAGGAGGCAATCACGCCGCTAGGGCCGCATGCGGAACGGCTGGCGCAACTCATACGGCGGGCCAACGCGTATCTCGTCCAGAACGTGCCATGCGCTTGAACGCGCACCTCCGCATTAAGCCAGCGCTGTGCCGCTGCGATCTGCCGGCGATAGTCGTGCATGCTGCACTATGTCCGAGTGCGCGGCCAATTGCAGCGGTTGCCGGCCGCGGTGCGCGCCGTGCCAAGCCTATGCGGCGGACCATAGCGAGCATCGGGGCGCGTCGCCGAGCCGCAGCAGGGCGGCTGTCTGGCGCTCCCTATCGACCTGCCTGCGGCGACATGCGGGCGACTGCCGGATTCCGGTTCTCGTTAACCCTGCGAAAGGAGCTTCCTTCGTGAACGCGCTGTCCGAGCAGATCCTTTCCGAATTGCGCCGCCTGCTGTGCGAAATGAACGATGGCGGCAGTGTCGGTCCGTCCGTCTACGACACGGCCCAAGCGCTGCGCTTCTACGGCAACCTCACCGGTCGGCAGGACGCATACGCGTGGCTCATCGCACAGCAGCAGGCCGACGGCGGATGGGGAAGCATTGATTTCCCGCTGTTCCGCCATGCGCCCACGTGGGCGGCATTGCTGGCATTGCAGCGCGCTGCTCTCGGTGCTCCCGATGCACTCCAGGCTGCGACACGGTTCCTCCAGCGCGAGCCCGATCCCTACCTGAATGCGGTCCCGGAAGACGCGCCGATCGGCGCGGAGCTGATCCTACCGCAATTTTGCGGCCTGGTCGCTTCCCTGCCAGGTGACGCAGGTTTTCCACGACATCCAGCGCTGTTGCCGTTGCGGCAAGCGCGGTTGGCCGAGCTAGGAGCGGGGGCGATCTTGCCGAGCGGCCATCCGATGCTGCACTCTTGGGAGGCCTGGGGGACATCGCCGACCACAGCATGTCCGGATGACGACGGCAGCGTCGGCATCAGCCCGGCGGCTACTGCTGCGTGGCGTGCGTACGCCGTGATACAGGGGAGTACGCCGGAGGTCGCGCGCGCCGATGCGTATCTGCGCACAGCCTCGCGAGCGACGCGCTGCGGCATCGAAGGTGTCGTCCCGAACGTATGGCCTATCAATGTGTTCGAACCATGCTGGTCGCTGTACACACTGCATCTCGCCGGGCTGTTCGCGCATCCCGCGCTCGCTGAGGCGGTCCGCGTGATCGTCGCGCAGCTCGAAGCCCGTCTGAGCGTGCGCGGTCTGGGCCCGGCGTTGCACTTCGCGCCTGATGCGGACGACACCGCCGTCGCATTGTGCGTCCTGCAGCTTGCGGGCCGCGCCCCGGCTGTGGATGCGTTGCGCCGTTTCGAAAGCCGCAACCTTTTCGTAACCTTTCCCGGCGAACGCAATGCCTCCGTGTCTACCAACATCCATGCCCTGCATGCGCTGCGACTGTTGGGCAAGCCCTCGGCGACCACCTGCGCCTACGTTGAGGCCAATCGCAGTCCCCGCGGGCTATGGGAGAACGAAAAATGGCACGTTTCGTGGCTGTATCCCACCGCTCATGCGATCGCTGCGCTGGCGCAAGGAAAGCCCCAGTGGCGCGACGAGCGCGCGCTAGCGGCGCTGCTGCAGGCGCAGCGTCACGATGGCGGCTGGGGCACCGGTCGCACGTCCACTTTTGAAGAAACCGCCTACGCGCTGTTCGCGTTGCACGTGATGGACCGGAACCAAGAGGCGACAGGGCGCCGACGCATCGCGCAGGTGGTGGCGCGTGCGCTGGAGTGGATACTCGTCCGCCATGCTGTGCATGCATTGCCGCAGACGCCGTTGTGGATTGGCAAGGAACTGTATTGCCCCACTCGGGTCGTGCGGGTGGCTGAACTCGCCGGGCTGTGGCTGGCGCTTCATTGGAGACGGCGTGTACTGGGCGAAGTAGCAGGAGCGACGCAATGATCCAGGCCGAACGTGCGCTACAGCACGTGCTGGAGTGGGGACGGCCCCTGACCGGGTTCGCCAACGAGCATGCGTTGGAAGCGGTGAGGGGCGGCCGGTACATCCTGCAGAGCGTCCACCAGGGCCTGCGCGAGATCAGCGCCCGCACCGGTCGCCATCCGCAGGACGAAAGCCTGACCGTGGCGTTCTATCGCGAATTGGCACTGCTATTCTGGCTTGACGATTGCAATGACCTTGACTTACTCGCGCCTGAGCAGCTCGTCGCGGTGGAGCAGGCGGTGGGGCAGGGCGAGCTATGCACGCTTCCCGGATTCGAGGGTTGCGCTGTGCAGCGTGCTTCGCTGGCAGCGCTCGCGTACGACCGTCGCGACTATGCTCAGCTTCTGGAGGATACCCAGGGCTATTGCGCGGCCCTTCGCGCCGGACACGCGCAGGCGAAACGCTGGTCCTACGCCGAGTACCTGCACAACGGCATCGTCTCGATCGCCTACGCGAACGTGCTCTGTTGCCTATCGTTGCTGTGGGGGCTGGACATCGCAACGTTGCGCGCGCGCCCGGCGTTTCGGCAGGTCCTGCGGCTCATCTCAGCGATAGGGCGCCTGCAGAACGATCTGCATGGATGCGACAAGGACAGTTCGGCCGGCGAGGCTGACAACGCGGTAGTCCTGCTGCTGCAGCGCTATCCAGCTATGCCTGTGGTGAAGTTCCTCGAGGACGAGCTGGCCGGCTATACGCGCATGCTGCACCGGGTGATGGCGGAAGAACGCTTCCCGGCGCCGTGGCAATCGTTGATTGAGGCTATGGCGGCCATCCGCGCGGAGTACTACCAGACCTCAACCAGCAGGTACCGCAGCGACCCCGGGGGGGCAGGTTATCGTTCGCTGGCCTGAACGCACAGGAGGCGGCGCTGTGCGCTCGCTGCCGCGGCCAGACTCTACGCCGTCGCCCGATGAACAGATTGAACGAGCAAAAGCGACGTCGCCCTAAGCCGGCGCAAAGCCGATCATCTGGACACAGTGCTCGATGGGCGAAACGATTTGAAAGTGTGATCTTTCTTTCAATGTAGGCCTCCAGGACTATAGAGTTCAGCGTGTTGCAGACCTCACATATACCTCAGGCGTAAGATTGGATGAGGTATCGTAAGTTCGGCTGGTGTGGGGAAAGGCGGTAGCGCTCCCCCGCTACCACCTTTCCCCACGATTTATCGCTAGGTGGGGATTGACGGTAGCGTCCTCCCGCTACCAATATCCCCGAGCTTCGCATGTCCATCCTCCAAGAGGCGTTGCACGACCTGCTTCGTGTCCTCGCCTTTGCGGCCTGGGGATGTGCGGTCGTAATCTTGGCGATGGCGATACGCCTGGCCTTCGTGAGAGCCGGGACGTTGCCCGAGTGGCGCGGCCTGCTGACGCTCCGGCGTCCCGTTGGCGAGCGAGCTCTCGCGGGAATTCCACGCGGCCAATGGTCAGCTCATGCGCCTCATGCTCGCATTCGCTGCGGTGCTAGGCATCGGCGCCCTCCTGTTCTGGCTGGATACCCTGTTTCTTCCTGTCTCAAGTAATTGATGAGCGCGCTATCGCCCGGCGCGCGCAACTAGGAACTCCCGCGCACGATGGAAGCTTGAATCCGCGGGCCAGCCTCGCCGCCGATCGCTGGCCTGCACGGCCCGCCTCCAAGCCCCCCATACCCCCCAGGGTGGGCCGTGCTTCACCAGAGGAGACGAGAATTGTCCGATCCGACCGAGCAAGAGATCAGAGAACGCGCGCACCGCTTGTGGGAGCAGGCCGGCAAGCCCGAAGGCCGTGAAGAAGAATTTTGGAACGCGGCCGAGCAGGAGCTGCGCAACGAGGAAAAGTCGAACACGCTGCGAACGCCGGATACGCTGTGACCGACAAGACCTGCCCATTCTGCCAGGGTCTGGGATGGGTC
Organism: Bradyrhizobium sp. SBR1B; assembly: GCF_014198205.1. Classification (NCBI taxonomy): domain Bacteria; kingdom Pseudomonadati; phylum Pseudomonadota; class Alphaproteobacteria; order Hyphomicrobiales; family Nitrobacteraceae; genus Bradyrhizobium; species Bradyrhizobium sp. SBR1B. The sequence continues at coordinate 703,240 of NZ_JACIHC010000003.1, read as the reverse complement.
TGCGAAAACCATCCGCTCCGGCCTTGGAGCGAGAAGCTCGGCGGCTGCCGCTGCGGTGAGGGCATGCCCTGCACCTGCAACACGACTGAGGATCCGGAAATCAGAGTGGTGATCGTCGAAGCCGACACGACGTGGCACTAGCGGCGGCCCGCTTCGGCTCGCAGTGGTGCCGGGTAGGATGGGTAGAGCGAAGCGAAACCCATCGTGCTTCTTCTTGCCCAGCCCCATGGGTTGCGCTCCGCTCTCCCATCCGCCGCGCCGTTGCCGAGGGAACAGACCATCCCGAAAGGAATTCAATCTCCGAACAGCACGGGCTCTGACAACATTCCTTTCCCACGGCAGTGTCGGCGGTGGACGAGCAGAAAAAGATAGAGCACCAGATCGAACTCGCCACGCGAGCGGCCGCGCTCGTCAGGGACGAAACCACCGGCCAGCGTTTCCGAAGTTTTGCCGAAGAACTGAAGCGAAAGCTCCGCCGCATGATGCGGCGCGGCCAGGTGCGCGCACGCGCCTACGAGCTCTGGGAGCAGGCGGGCCAGCCGAGCAATCGTGACCTGGAGTTCTGGCTCGAAGCGGAGCGGCAACTGGAGGATGAGCGCGAGGAGCGGAAGGGGGCGGGTGGTTCGTAGGCGATAGATGCCGGCGCGATCGAGCAGCATCGCATTCGGATCTTTGCAAGGCCGTCACGCCCGGGCTCGTCCCGCCTGCCGGGCCGAAGCCCCTTCGGCGCGGCAAAGGCCCGGGCATCCACGTTCTCAGTGCTGCACGGCAACAAAGAAAAAAGCCGCCGGGCTCTTCACCCTGGCGGCCTCAAAAGTCCCTAGCTGTTGATCGCCTCCGCAGCCTCACGCGTACCGCCGTTACCTTGTTTGCGGCCATGCAGGGTGTTTGTAGGGGAGGGAGAATGATTCTGCTGTGACTTGAAGCACACAGTGGAAAAGAGGATGGGGACGGCTGGGATAATGTCGCGAGAGCGGGCAGGTAGAGAGTACTTGCGAAACCCGTCTTGCCCTAGCATTGGATACACCCAGATGGGTTTCGCTTCGCTAGACTGCGCCGCTGTATAGAGAATGCCTTCGCGCTGATTCCACCAATTGCCGAATAATACCTGAGAAGCGGGTTCTCACTGACGGTCAGATCAATGTGCAGACGTTTCTTCGCAAACGTCTAAGTGTCTGACGAAGCCTGAGTGGAGGCAGTGCGTAGGATGGCGTCGGGCAGAACCCCGCCCCTGTGTCGCCCTCCGTCAACCCCTCCTCGCAAAAATATTCCACTTTACCGAAATTCGGTTTCGGCGTATGTGTTGCCCATCCCGGCTCATCCAAGAGGGGCGACTATGTGTCGTCACTGTCGCGAGCCGGGCTTGCGGTGGACGCGGCAGCGTCGGCACGAAAGGCGCGGGCAGGGCGGGTAGTCCCTGTGAGCCCGTAACCGCGTGCGACGAGCGGCGCTGTTAGGTTCGTCTCGTCTGCAGGTCGACGGCAACGTGCACAACGTCGTCGAATCCTGCGGCGAACAAGCGGGCCGTGCGTACGGCAAAACCGTGTGGTCCTGGCCGTCGTTGCTACGGTCAAGCTGTCTGCGGAGATGCGCGCGAGCCCAACCGGGCAGACGGCATCGTCAATTCGCGGGGCGAGGGAGGCCAGAAGGAAAGGTCGGCTCCCGGGAGATCACGGCATAAGCCGTCCGACCATCGCGCAGGGAAGGCCGAGTGATCGGCGACACCTGTATGCTGCTGTGCGGTCTCCTTTGCGCATTATTCGCGCAGCAGACCGCGGGTGCCAGCTGGCACCCGGCCTTCCCTGCGCCCCCTTGGCTTTATGAGGGTGGAGCGACGAAGCAAAGCTCGGGTGGATTGAGCCGCGAGAACGCGAAGGCGTGTCTGTGAGCCGAGCTGCGTGTCACACGCTCGATATCGTAGGGTGGGCAAAGCGCAGCGTGCCCACGCCTTGTTGCTCATGGAGGGACATCGTGGGCACGGCGCTATGCGCCTTTGCCCACCCTACGGCACTGCACGTTGGGATGTGCATTGGACCTTCGCGCCGTGCGCCTCAAACCCGATACCACGCCGCCAGATTCCACGTGATGGTGTCCCAGCCGGAGATGTCGATCATGAGGTTGTTGGCGCCGGCGTTGACGATGGGGCGTGAGAGCAGCGGCAGGAACACGTGCGCTTCGCAGAATATCTCATCGACCTTCATCAGCAGCGCGGCGCGCTTGACCGGGTCGAGCTCGTTCTGCGCGGCCTTGTAGGCCTTGTCGGCTTCGGGATCGGAATAGCGCGAGTTGTTGCGGCCGAGCCATTTGTTGTCCTTGGTGGCGATCTCCCAGGACACGCACTGGTTCAAGAGGCGCTCCGGATCGGGCTGCGGCTGCGTGGTGTTGTACATCTCCATGTCGGCATAGAATTTCGAGTAGGTGTCGGGATTGCCGACGTCGGAGGAGAAGAACACCGATGCGGTGACCGACTTGAGCTCGATGTCGATGCCGGCCTTCTGGCAGGCCTGCTTGATGATGGCCTGCGTCTTCTGGCGCGGCGCGTTGATCGAGGTCTGGAACACGTATTTGAGCTTCTTGCCGTCCTTCTCGCGGATGCCGTCCGCGCCCTTCTTCCAGCCGGCCTCGTCGAGGATCTTGTTCGCCTTGTCGATGTCGAACTCGTATTTCAGCTTGGGCGACTTGAACTGCTTGGGCGCGTTGACGAAGCTCGCGGTGGCGATGCCGCCGCGGCCGTAGATGAATTTCTGGATCGAGTCGCGGTCGATCAGGAGGTTGATCGCCCGGCGCACCGCGGGATCGGACAGCGTCGGGTGCTTGGACTTGACGCTGGAGCGCTCGCCGTCGATCTCGGTCCACGGGTCCGTCGTGTTGAGGATGATGAACTCGACATTGCCGGACGGCGTGATGTCGAGCTTGCCTTTGCCGCCCGCCTCCATGCGCTTGAGCACCTCCTCCTCCACCTGCATGTTCCAGGCAAAGTCGTACTCGCCGGTCTGCAGCACGGTGCGCGCCGCGGACACCGCATCGCCGCCACCCTTGATCTCGAGCGTGTCGAAATGCGGCTGGTTCTTGATGTGATAGTCGGGATTGCGTTCGGCGCGAATCAGATCGCCCGGCTTGAACTCGACGAATTTGTACGGGCCGGTGCCGACCGGCTTCAGATTGGCCGGTGCCTCGCGCGACTTGGCGCCGGCATAGTCGCCGAAATGATGCTTTGGCAGGATCGGGCCGACCGAGCCGACGAACGGATCGGCCCAGAACGGCGTCGGCGCCTTGAAGATCACCTTGACGGTGTGGTCGTCGATCTTCTCGACCTTGATGTCCTTGTAGGATCCCGTGGTGTAGGCCGCCGTTGCGAGATCGGCGGCGTATTGCCAGGTGAAGATGACGTCGTCGGCGGTGAAGGGCTGGCCGTCATGCCATTTGACGCCCTGCTTCAGCTTCCAGACCACGCTCATGCCGTCGGCCGCAAGGCTGCCGTTCTGCTTGGTCGGGACCTCGGCGGCGAGGCACGGGATCAGGTTGCCCTCCTTGTCCCAGCCGGCGAGCGGCTCGAAGAACACGCGCGAGGCCATCTGGTCCTTGGTGCCGATTGCGAAATGCGGATTGAGCAGCGTCGGCGCCTGCCAGAACAGCAGCTTGAGCGAGCCGCCGCCGCCGGCCTTGGTCGGCTTGTACGGCAAGGTGGCATCCGCCATCGCCACGTCGTGCCAGAGCAGGATCTGGCTCGCGATCGGCGCTGCGATTCCGACCGCGGCCACCTTCTGGATGAACGAGCGCCGCGACAGCGTGCCTTGCTTCACCTCCGCGACCAGACCCCGGATTTCGTTCTCGTTCATCAGATGACCCTCCACCTCGAAGAAAAATCGTCGCCGGCGGCCATCATGTTGCATCATGCACGGGGCGGCAATGCCGGCGAGGCTGCCGGGCCATGCGACGAAATGACGATGGGGAACGCCCTTGCGGGCCACGGCCCGGACCGCCACCCGGGAGCGGCGAGGGTGGTCATGGCGAAACGCCGGGGCTGCTTGCGCGCCTCACGCTTGCGCAGGCGCGTTCGTTCCCCACATCGGATCCAACGGAGAAGCGTTGTCCGCACCGGGCGGCAAATATGGTTTTCCATTTCATTGATTTCATTCGACGGAGAAGCGAATACGGTTCCAATCATTCTCGCCGTGCCATGGAGACCAAGATGTCGTTTCGCCTTCCCCTGATCCTCGCAACCGCGCTCGCCGCCTGGTCGGCAGCAGCCACCGCCGAGACCATCAAGATCGGCGTGACACCGGGCCCGCATGCGCAAATCCTCGAGGCGGTGAAGCCGATCGCCGCCAAGCAGGGCCTCGACATCCAGCTGCTCGAATTCTCCGACTATGTCGTGCCGAATGCCGCGCTCGATGCCGGCGAGATCCAGGCCAATTCGTTCCAGAACCAGCCCTATCTGGACAACCAGAAAGCCGACCGCGGCTACAAGATCGAGGCCGTGGGCCTGACCGTGAATTTCCCGATCGGCGTCTATTCGAAGAAGCACAAGGCCATCGCCGACATCCCCGAGGGCGGCAAGGTCTCCATCCCGAACGATCCGACCAATGGCGGCCGCGTGCTGCTGTTGCTGCGTGACAAGGGCCTGATCAAGCTGAAGGACGGCACCGGCTTCAAGCCGACCGTGCTCGACATCACCGAGAACCCGAAGAAGCTGAAATTCATCGAGGTCGACGCGGCGCAGGCGCCGCGCGCGCTCGATGACGTCGACGCCGCCGCGATCAACACCAATTATGCAACCCAGGCGGGCCTCGATCCGGTCAAGGATCCGATCCTGCGCGAGGACCCGAAGGGCCCCTATGTCAACCTGATCGCCGTGCGCACGGCCGACAAGGACAAGCCCTGGGTCAAGATCCTCGTCGACAGCTATCACACGCCGGAGGTCAAGGAGTTCGTCCTGACGAAGTTCAAGGGCGCGGTGCTGCCGAGCTGGTAGGCAATCTGCCCAGCCAAAGTTCAGTAAAGCCTTGCGCAGGGGCGATCCCGGCGGACCATTGTGGGTATGAGCCCTGCGCAATGCCTGCTTGTCGGAAGCCGCAGTAACCGACATCATCGGCAGCCTGGCCATCCTCGCCCGACAGGGGTCGCATGAAACGCTTTGCAAATCTGAAACGCCTGGGGTTTTTTACGCGGCTTCTGGACGAGGCCCCGCCCGCCGAGCGCTATCGCTTCGCGGCCGAGCAGATCGTGCGCGCGGAAAAGGCGGGCCTCGATTCCGCGTGGATCGCCCAGCATCACTTCCACGAGCGTGAAGGCGGCCTGCCGTCGCCCTTTACGTTTCTCGGCTACGTCGCAGCCCAGACCTCGCGCATCCGCCTCGGTACCGGCATCGTGACGCTGCCGCTGGAGAATGCGGTACGGGTGGCGGAGGACGCAGCCGTGCTCGATCTGATCTGCAACGGCCGCTTCGAGCTCGGCGTCGGCACCGGCGGCAATCCGTCGGCCTTTGCCGCCTTCGGCCTCGACAGCGCCCAGCGCAACGAGATTTTCGCGCGCAATCTGGAGGTCGTCCGCACCGCCCTGGTCGGCAAGCCGCTCGATGGCGGTGACACGATCTATCCGCAACGGCCGCAGCTGGACAAGCGGATCTGGCAGGCCACGTTCTCGGTGGCCGGTGGCGCGCGCGCCGGCAAGGCGGGCGATGGCCTGTTGCTCTCGCGCACCCAGCCGCGACCGAAGGAGGCGCCGCAGGCGACGCTCGCCGAGATCCAGAATCCGGTCATCGATGCCTATCTGGAAGCGCTGCCCAAGGGGGCAGAACCCCGCATCATGGCCTCGCGCAGCGTGTTCGTCGCTGACGATCATCGCGAGGCGTTGCGGCTTGCCGACATCGGTCTGCGCCGCGCGCTGCCGCAGTTCATGAAGGGCGGTCACGCCAAGCCGGGCGAGACGATGGAGGAGATGATCACGGCGTTCGACACCCATGTCGGCGGCGCCGACGAGGTCATCGCCTCGCTGCGCACCGATGCCACGCTGGAGCGGGTGACGGATCTCGTGTTCCAGGTGCATTCGGTCGATGCCCCGCACCCCCATGTCCTGCGCTCGATCGATCTGGTCGCGGAGAAGGTCGCGCCCGCGCTGGGCTGGACTCGGACGGCGCCCGACGTGGCGCTGGCGGGCTGATTGGACATGAAGAGCATCGCGTTGCACGAGGCTGAATGATGAGTACGCAGGATATCATCGACACACTCGCCGGGATCGAGCCGGGCTCAGCCTTGGACGCCATTCGCGCACGGCGCCTGCAGGCGCGCGAGAACGCGCAGAAGAGCTATCTCTCGCTGTTCGAGCCGATCGACGCCGGCGATGTCTCGCTGGCCGAACGCGCGGCGGTCGCCGCCTTCGTGACCGGGCTCCATGGCGAGTCCCCCGTTGCCACCTTCTATCGCGACAAGCTTGCCGCAAACGCGAACGGTGCGCCCCTGCTGGAGGCGATCGACGCCGAGATCGCGCGGGGCAGGACCTCGGGTCCCTATGGCTCGTATCCCGCCGGCCCACTGTCGATCGAGAACACCGCCGGCCTGATCTATCGCGTCAGTGCCGCAAGCAAGCCGGCGCTTGGTGCGAAGCTCGCAGCAGCGCTCGAGCATGCACACCTCCTGGTGTTCCGGCCGCGCGATGCGGCGGCTAGCGACATGAAAGCGCTGCTTGACGCCGGCTGGTCGACCACCGGGATCGTCACCTTCTCCCAGCTCGTCGCGTTCCTGTCGTTCCAGGTGCGTGTCGTCAGCGGCTTGCGCACGCTCGCCGCCGTGAACGCATAAGAGGAGGCCGCAATCATGAGCGCCACCGTCAATCCGCCCGTCGTCTTCAGCCAGGACGAGCTCGGTTGGGTCTCCTGGATCGATCCGCTGCCCGAGGCCGAGCTGACCGAACGACACTTTAATGGCCTCGTCGATCGCTCCCGCGCCAAGTCGGAATATTTCCGTCTGCTGGTGCGCGATCCCGAAGTCCTGGAAGCCCGCACCAAGACCGACAAGGACATCTTCTACAACGTCGCCGACGGCCTGCCGCGCGCCGAGCGCGAGCTCGCGGCGGCGGCGACCTCACGCTACAACGGCTGCATCTACTGCGCCTCGGTGCATGCGCGTTTCGCCAGCACCTATTCCAAGCGCCGCGACGACGTGCAGCGCCTGCTCGACGAGGGCGTCAAGGCCGATCTCGGCGAGCGCTGGAATGCCGTGGTCAAGGCGTCGGTCGCATTGGCCGCAACCCCGATCGCGTTCGGGCCCGACAATATCGCGGAGCTGCGCCGCGCCGGTCTCGACGATGCCGAGATCGTCGACGTCATCAACGGCGCCTCGTTCTTCAACTGGGCGAACCGGCTGATGCTGTCGCTCGGCGAGCCCTCGAAGTAGGCAATCTCACCGGCACAAGAATTGCCGCTTGTTTCAACACCTAAGTGGATGGAGCCGTGCATGAGCAACATCGATCGTCGTAGCCTGGTCAAGGGCTCGCTCGCCGTCATGATGGCGGGAGCAGCGTCACGCGCCGCCTTCGCGCAATCGTCCGAACCGATCCTGCTCGGCGTCAGCGGTCCGCTGACGGGACCGAACGCGCAATATGGCACGCAGTGGAAGCAGGGCTTTGATCTCGCGCTCGACGAGATCATGGCGGCCGGCGGCATCAACGGGCGCAAGCTCGCCTACCAGTTCGAGGACAGCCAGAGCGATCCGCGCCAGTCGGTCGCGATCGCCCAGAAGTTCGTCTCCGATCCCCGCATCGTCATGGAGCTCGGCGACTTCTCCAGCCCGGCCTCGATGGCGGCCTCGCCGATCTATCAGCGCGGCGGCCTCGTGCAATTCGGCTTCACCAACTCGCACCCCGATTTCACCAAGGGCGGCGACTTCATGTGGAGCACGTCGGTCAGCCAGGCCGACGAGCAGCCGCTGCTGGCGGCCTATGCCGTGAAGCGTCTCGGTCTCAAGAAGCTCGCGGTGCTGCACCTCAACACCGATTGGGGCCGCACCAGCCGCGACTATTTCGTCAAGGCGGCGAAGGGGTACGGCGCCGAAATCGCGGTCACCGAGGGCTACATCGCGGAGGAGCGCGACTTCCGTTCCACGCTGGTGCGCGTGCGCGACGCCAGTCCGGACGGGCTGATCCTGATCTCCTATTATTCCGACGGCGCGCTGATCGCCCGGCAGGCGCGGCAGGTCGGCCTGAAACAGGTGATCTGCGCCGCGAGCTCGGTCTACTCGCCGAAATTTCTGGAGCTCGGCGGCGAGGCGGTCGAGGACGTCCATCTCGGCACGCGCTATTTCCCCGAGGATCCCAGGCCCGAGGTGAAGAAATTCATCGCCGGCTTCAAGGCGAAATACGGCGGGCAGGAGCCGGACGCCTTCAACGCTTATTCCTATGATGCGATGAACATGGCGGCCGCCGTGGTCAAGATCGGCGGCACCGACCGCCGTGCGGTCCGCGATGCCTTCGCGAAAGTGAAGGACGTCTCCAGCGTCATCTTCGGCTCGGCGACGTTCGACGTCGAGAGCCGCCGCGTCAAGGGCGCCATGAATGCCGAGCTGGTCGTGCGCAAGGGCCAGTTCGCGCTCTGGGACGGCAAGCCGACCTGATCTGTAGGCTGGAGCAACCGCTTCGGCCGACTTCATTCTACGCGGGGATCACCGTTTGTCTTCCTGGCTCGACTATACGATCAACGGGCTGATCGTCGGCAATGTCTACGCCCTCGTTGCGGTCGGGCTCGCGCTGATCTTCGGCGTCAGCCGGCTGATCAACTTCGCGCAAGGCTCGATCTATCTGGTCGGTGCCTATATCGGCTGGGTCGCGGTGGTGCAGCTGCATACGCCGCTGCCGCTCACCATCATCGTGGTCGCGGTGGCTGCCGCGCTCGTCGGATTGATCATCGAGCGGTTCGGCTTGCGTCCGCTGCAGAACTCGGTGCGCATCGCGCCGCTGCTCGCCACGATCGGCATCAGCTTCGTGCTCGATCAGCTTGTCATGCTGACCTTCTCGCCCAATCCGCGCGCGCTGCCGAGCCAGTTGCCTGATGTCCGCTTCCAGGTCGGCGGCGGCACGATCGGCCCGCTCGATCTGCTCATCGCTGGCGTCGGCCTCACCAGTGCGCTGTTGCTGTTCGTGTTCCTGCGTTACAGCAAGCTCGGATGGGCGGTGCGCGCGGCGTCGCAGGACCGCGACGCGGCGATGCAAATGGGCGTTGACGTCAACCGCGTCAATCAGGCGGTGTTCGGCATTGCCGCCGCGCTCGGCGGCGTCTCCGGCATGCTGGTCGGCATGTACTACAACCAGATCGACACCGCGATGAGCCTGCAGGCGACGCTCAAGGGCGTCGTCGCTGAAGTCGTCGGCGGCGCCGGTAATGTGCCCGGCGCGGTGATCGGCAGCCTGCTGCTTGGTCTTGTCGAGAGCTACGGCGTTGCGGTATTCGGCACCAGCTACCGCAATCTGTTCGCGTTCCTGCTGCTCGTCGTCGTGCTCGTGCTGCGGCCGAACGGCCTGTTCGCGAGCGCGCGGCAGGCCCCGCCCGAGCCGCTCACCGGCACCTTCATCGCGCCGAGCCGCCCGGTGCGCATCCCGCGCTGGGCGCTGCTGGCTGCGGCCGCGATCTTCGCGGTTCTGCCGTTTTTCCCGGTGTCGTTCTACGTGCTCCAGACCCTGATCAATGCCTGGCTGCTCGGCATGCTCGCACTCAGCCTGACACTGGTTGCGGGCACGATCGGCCAGGTCTCGCTCGGTCACGCCGCGCTGCTCGCGATCGGCGCCTACACCTCCGCGCTGCTGTCAATGACCCTCTCCGTACCGGTGGGCCTTTCGATCATCGGCGGCGGCTTGATGTGCGCCGCGCTCGGCACCGCGCTGATCTCGCCGTCGTTTCGCCTGCGCGGGCATTACGTGTCGATCGCGACACTCGCCATCGGCGAGATCGTGTCCCTGGTGATCCTGAACTGGGAAAGCGTCACACGCGGCCCGATCGGCATCTCCGGCATCCCGCCGCTGTCGCTGTTCGGCTACGATCTGATCAGCCCGACCTCGATCTACTGGTTCAGCTTCGCGGTGATGGTCGTGCTGGCGCTGCTGCAGGGGCGGCTGCTGACATCGCACCTCGGCCGCAGCTTTCGCGCCATCCGCGACGACGACATCGCCGCGCGCGCCTATGGCCTCAGCCTGAACCGCTACAAGTCGCTGGCCTTCATCTTCGGCGGGTTCGCCGCCGGCGTCAGCGGCGGCATCGCCGCGCATCTGTATTCCTACATCAACCATGAGACCTTCAACACGCAGCAATCCATCCTGGCGCTGACAGTGGTCATCCTCGGTGGCCTCGGCAATGTCGTCGGCGCGATTCTCGGATCGGTGGCGCTGGTCGGCCTGCCCGAGGTCTTTCGGATCGCGGCGGAGTATCGCATCCTGATCTACGGCATCGTGCTGTTGCTGCTGGTGCGGTTCAGGCCGCAGGGCCTGCTGGGGACGATGTGATGGCGGAGCAGCACACGACCATGCTGTCCTTGCGTGGGCTGACGCGGCGCTTCGGTGGCCTCACCGCGGTCGACGCCATCGACCTCGATCTCGCCAGGGGAGAGCTCATCAGCATCATCGGCCCGAACGGCGCCGGCAAGACGACGCTGTTCAACCTCGTGACCGGTCTTGATCGCCCCGACGCCGGCGTCGTCCATTTCGAAGGTCAGGACATCACCGGCCTGTCGCCGGAGCGGCTCGCCGCCGAAGGCATCGCGCGCACGTTCCAGCTCGGCCGCGTCTTCGGCAATCTCAGCGTGATGGACAACGTGCTGATCGGCGCCCACACGCGGCTGCGTGCGGTGAAGCCGGCGGTGCCGGTGATCGGCCCGCTGCTGGAATTGGGGTTGGCGCTGCTGCGTCCCACCAGCGTCAGGGCTGAGGAAGAGCGGCTGCGCGAGGAGGTGAAAGCCATTCTCGCCCGCTTCGGCGAACGGCTGCTGCCGCGGATCGACCAGCCGGCCTACAGTCTGTCTTACGCCAACCGCCGCCGTGTCGAGATCGCACGCGCGCTGGCGCTGAAGCCGCGCCTGTTGCTGCTCGACGAGCCCACGGCCGGCATGAACCCGACCGAGACCGCGGAGATGCAGTCGCTGGTCGCCGAGCTCAAGGCGGAGGGGCTGACCATCCTCCTGATCGAGCACAAGCTGGAGATGGTGATGCGCCTGTCCGATCGCGTCATCGTCATGGACGAGGGCAAGAAGATCGCGGAAGGGCCGGGCGAAGCGGTGCGGAGCGATCCCAAGGTGATCGAGGCCTATCTTGGCCACGGGCTATCAGGGACGTCGGAGCAGGAGAGCGCAGCATGACGACGAGCGCCCCCGAACCTCTGCTGGCATTGTCGAACGTCAATACGTTCTACGGGCAGGCCCAAGTGCATTTCGACCTGTCGATCACGGTCGCGCGCGGCCACATCGTCTGCCTGCTCGGAGGCAATGCCAGCGGCAAGTCGACGACGATGAAGATCATCCTTGGCTTGGTCAAACCGCGTTCCGGCGATGTCACGTTCGACGGCGCATCGTTGATCGGGCTGACCACGCCGCAGATCGTCCGCCGCGGCATCGCCTCGGTGCCGGAGGCGCGGCGGCTGTTCGCGGACATGAGCGTGCGCGAAAATATCCTGATGGGCGCCTTCGTGCGCAACGACCGCGAGGCGATCGCGCAGGATCTCGACAGGATGCTCACCCTATTCCCGAAGCTCGGCCAGCGGCTGTCGCAGCGCGCGGGCTCATTGTCAGGCGGCGAGCAGCAGATGGTCGCGATGGCGCGGGCGCTGATGAGCCGTCCCAGGATGATCGTGATGGATGAACCGACCATGGGTCTGTCGCCGCTCTATGTCGACCGCGTGCTGGAGCTGATCCGGACCATCAACCAGGAGGGAGTCTCTGTGTTCATGGTCGAGCAGAACGCCAGCCTCGCGCTGGAGATCGCGCATGAAGCCTATGTGCTCCAGACCGGCAAGATCGTGCTGTCAGGCCCGGCGCGGGCGCTGAAGGACGACCATCGAATCCGCGATGCCTATCTCGGCGGCTCCGAGGCGGCGTAGCGCTTCAAGCCGAAGCCGCGCTCGCGAGCTGCTCCGCCGGCAGATCATCGCCATTGGGATCGCCCGGCGCAGTGGCCCAGGCCAGCTCGACCAGCGTCACGATCCTGCGTCCGCCGCCGTCGAGCTGGATCACGATCAGGCCCTGCTCCTCCATGTAGCCGAGCAGCCGCTGCGCGCGGCGCAGCGAATGCGAGCCATAGGCCCGCGCGATCGCGGCGTCGCCGGGACACGGCCAGCCTTCCTTCGCGGCGCGCGCGATCATCATGAACACGCCCTGCATGTCGTCGGGCAGGATCGAGGCGCGCAGCGACACGTCCTGCCAGGCGTCGTCATCAGTGAGATCGGTGCCGAGGCCGGCGCGCGCATGGGTCAGCATGCGGCGGAATTCGTTCAGGTCGGGCACGGCCGCCCCTAAGCCCTCGATGCGGCAGCGGACCACGAACTCCTGATAGAGCACGCCGATGGCGCGGAAGCCCGCGTCGGGCTCCGCCAGCACGGCGCGCAGCGTACGAGCCACGCGCTCGCGCCGCTCCGCGAGCTCCTCGGCGCTGACGGGCACCTCGACCAATTCGGGCCGGATCTCCGGCGTAGCGGCGGCCTTCGCGGCGCGGAGCTGTTCGAGCAAATCCGGTGCCGGCCTGCGCTGCGGGCGGCTGGCATCGGGCGGCGGCGCGGCCAGGATCACGGCGCGCATATCTTCAAGCGAGGATTCCGGCAGCGGCATCAGCCGCGGCGTGGAATTGCGTGGGCTCGTGTCGGTCGGGCCGATATGCAAACGCAGCGGCCGGCGCGACAGCGCAGGTCCCAGCGCCATGAACTGCCCACGCTCGAGATCGCGGAAGGATTCGGCTTGCCGCCGTTCCATGCCGAGCAGATCGGCGGCGCGCGCCATGTCGATGTCGAGGAAGGTGCGCCCCATCAGGAAATTGGAGGCTTCCGCCGCGACGTTCTTGGCTAGCTTCGCCAGCCGCTGGGTCGCGATGATGCCGGCCAGCCCGCGCTTGCGGCCGCGGCACATCAGATTGGTCATGGCGCCGAGCGAGAGTTTTCGCGCCTCGTCCGAGACTTCGCCGGCCACCGCCGGCGCGAACAGCTGCGCCTCGTCGACGACCACGAGCATCGGATACCAATGGTCGCGGTCGACGTCGAACATCCCGCCGAGAAACGCGGCGGCGCGGCGCATCTGGTTCTCGGCGTCGAGCCCTTCGAGATTGAGCACCGTGGAGACGCGGTGCAGCCGCGCGCGCTCGCCGGCGACCTGAAGGCCGCGCTCGGTGTGATCCTCGGCCTCGATCACGAGATGGCCGAAGCGTTCAGCCAGCGTGACGAAATCGCCTTCGGGGTCGATGATGGCCTGCTGCACCCACGGCGCGCTCTGTTCCAGCAGCCGCCGCAGCAGATGCGACTTGCCGGAGCCCGAATTGCCCTGCACCAGGAGACGGGTCGCCAAGAGTTCCTCGAGGTCCATGGCGGCCGCGGCGCCCGCCGTGGTCTGCCCCATCTCGATTGCAACCGTCATGCCCGACTCAAGTCCCCGTCATTCGCGGACAGGGGCTTATCAATCCCGCCGCGGCGCGTCGAGCGGCACGGCGCTGATCAGGCCGCGTTGCCCACGGCGGCGTTCAGGCGTGATTCGATAGCCGTAAAAGTGCGGGCCGATAGGGGGCTTGCGGATCGTCGTCCTCGTTCGCAGGGATGACGCAAGAGCCGAATTCCTGCCTGATCCGCTCCATCTCGGCGATGCGCTCATGCAACCGCTGCAAATGCTCCGGCGATGTCGCCCGCCAGAACCGGAACGTGTCGGCCGTCAGCGGCACGAAGGCCGTGCCGAACAGGGTCGGCTCGGGAACGACGGTGCGTCCGAGCAGCAGGAAGCGGTCGGCGCCGGAGACGATCAGGGTCGCATAGCCGCGGTTTCCGATCCGCCTGATGCCATTCAGCGACCATTCGGCGAGCTTGCTGAAATACGGCTCCTCGCGCCAGCGATCGGGGCAATGGTCGTCGACCGTGACGTTCACGGCATCCTGGCTGAAATGAACGATGATGCCCGACTTCGCCGGGAACCAGTCATCGTCGAGATGCCCCTGCAGCCAGGCGCAGACGAAGGAGCGGCACATCTGGGGACGGCGGTCGTAGATGGTGCAGCCGGTGCCCGTCTGCCAGTGCTTGCAGAGCTGGTTCACCGGCTTGTCGACGGCGGCCACCTCGAGAATGTCGCAGCAGGCGTTGCACGATCCGCATTGCCGGGCGAACGGCGCCGTCTTCGGCTGGCCGGCTGCCTTGAAGCCCTGGCCGTCGCGAACGAGCAGTTTCTGCTTCTCCAGCGTGTTCAAGGCGCGCTCGACCTTGAGACGGGACAATCCGGTCGCGTCGATGACACTCTTCATGGTTGTCGCGCCGGCCTCCACCGCGCGAGCGACCTGCAACGTCGACTGATCCATCTTCGATGACTTGTTCTTTCGCCCGTCAATCCGGCTATCGCGGGCAGGCTTGGAACCTGCCCGCAGCCGGCATCTGGAGTCTCTGCCGAAGCATCTCGGCGGCCTCCGTTACGTAAGGCCAGACCTCGCACGGATGCAACGTTTTCGCAAATCGGCGACCACGGGGGTGGGCGGATTCGGGTCGATTCCGGGCTTTGACGACCGGATTCGATGATGAAGATCAAACCAGCCTGGCCAGGGGCCTGCTAGCTCAGGCGCATGAGCTTCCTGACCTTCTTCACGGCGACCTATTTCCTGCTGGCCGTGCCCGGGCCGACCAACACCTTGCTCGCGACATCGGGCGCAGGGATCGGGATCGCGCGCTCGCTTCATCTGCTTGTGGCGGAGCTCGCCGGCTATCTGCTGGCGATCGCGCTGTTGCGGCTGGCGCTCGGGCCCATCGTCATGGATATCCCGCTCGCGGCCGTCCTGCTCCGCGTCGCAGTGACCATCTACATCCTGTGCCTTGCCGCCATGCTCTGGCGGGTCAACACGCGCGAGCTGCGCGACGGTGCAGCGGTGACGTTCGGCCAGGTGCTGCTCACAACCCTGGCGCCGCGTGGATCACTCTGGGCGCAACGCTCGGCCGCGGCGCCCGCCGGCTCGGGCATCCCGACCTGGTCACGCGCACCGGCGCGGTCACGCTTGTCGCGGTGACCGGCCTGATCTGGCTTCAATCGTTCCTGAGCGCGTGAGCGCCGACGTCGCTGGAGGCGGCGCGCTTACTGCGCGCCGGATCCGCCCTGCACGATCTTCTCGTTCAGCTTCAGATCGACGGTCTCGACCGTGCGGTCGATCTCGGCATTGGGCACGCCGAGCTGATGCGAGATCAGCTTCACCAGGAGGTCGACGCGCTCGATGAAGGGGGCGCCGCTCGCGACCGCGCGCGCCGCCGATGACGGCTTGAGCAGGCTCTCGGCGGCCTTGGCGTATTTCGCGAACGGCACCTGGTCCTGCGGATCGGCGCCGAGCTTGCGGGCGATGGCGTCGACATGGTCGTAGATCGTTTGCGAGCGACTGAGGTCGCTGTGCACGGCGTCGCGGATCGACTGCGGATCGTGCGGCGTGATGCAGCGGTAATTGCCGGTGAGCAGCATCGACCATTTCGCCAGCGGCACGAACAGGGAATCGAACACTTTCAGCTTCACCGGCACGTCGTGGCCGTCGAGCGTCACCGCGTCGATGTCGGCCTCCAGCTCGCGCAGCACCTTGTTGTGCTTCTCGTCGGCGAACACCGACGCCTTGAAGTTGGTGGGCAGGCCGACATGCAGCACGTTGGCGGCTTCTTCCGGCGGACGGAACGCCTGCGGGTCGGGCGAGCACAGCGTCACCAGCCCCGGCTCGAACCGCTCCCACACCTGGGCATTGGTGTAGGCCTCTTCCAGATCCATGTCGGCGAGCGCCGGGATCCGCTTCAGATAGGGCAGCGGCGGCATGTTCATGATCGACAGGCACGGCAGCTTCGCCGCGGCGATCTTGACCATGAGAACGCGAACTGTGTGGTTGGTGTATTGCGGCTCCTGCATCGCAAGGCCGACCATGTCGTAGCGGGAGAGGTCGACATTGGCGGGGGTCACGGCGTCGAGCTTGCCGGGCAGGTTGCGCGAAAAGATCGCCCGATGCACCGCTTCGTCACGCAGCTTGATGCGCACCTCGGTACCTTCGCGGTTGATCAGCTCCGCGGTCTTGGCGCGGCAGACCAGGGTCACATTGTGCCCTGCCATCAGCAGCTTCGTGCCCAGCAGCGAGCCGTAAGAAGCCCCGAGAATCAATATGTTGCGCGCCATATTCCGTCCCTTTGACAATGTGTGTGATTCTTGAGCCCCGGCCGTCATCCGCGGGCGAGTTGCCGGCATGTAAAGCGAAGTGCGCGGGGATGGCAACTGGGATAATGCATACAAGGCGCGCCAGGATCCCGGCGGCCGGGATGGAGCGAAGTCCGGCAAATACTTCGGCCTGCCGGCAAGGACCAGGCTTATGCCGCGCTCATCCGCTACGAGCCCCAATTTTGCCCGACGGGTCCTTGCTGTCCCGCCACCTGCGGCTGTCAATCGGCTCACTCAACGCCATACGGCTTTACCGAATCCGGTAGGCCGGAGGATGTCTCGCTCGTCCCGGCTCAGCGTGAGGTGCGATCGTGCGTCGTCACATGTCGCGTGCCGATGATCGCCACGTCGGCTGGTCCCGCTGTTTTCTTGTTGTCACATTTGCCTTTCGGCATTGATGAAGCGGCAATCCGCTCACCATATCGTGCTTTCACAATGCCGGCCTACGCAGGCATGTATTTTACGTCGGCGAAGTGAGTCATTTCAGTTCGCCGATCGCAACAAGAAAAGTCAGGGCCCGCATCGCAAGTCTGATCGCAAGACTGGCGGAGTGCGCGGCAAGCAACTGTGTTCAGCGATGGAGCTGGGACGTGACGATTGAGTTGGGCCGGGCTCGACCTTGGGCTCAAGCGGGCTGGTTTGGAATGGCGGCGAAAGACGTCGACGTGACGGGCTGCCTCGCCAGACGCAAGCGCGATGGACGCGATCAGGGGCGGCGGCGATCGCATCGAGCAGGGGCGCGGGACGCTGCGCAGAATGCAAAGCCGGCTAGTCTGGACGCAAGTCCGGGCAACCGTTGACGGCGCCGCTCGGGGGTTGAAATGGAAGGTGATCATTGGCCTCACGGCTCGTGCGACGGCGCCGGGCAAAGCCTGGCGCGCTTGCGGGATCGCGCCTCCCAATTTTTCCAAAGCCTGTCCGTCGCGGAGCTTGGGCGTGAGACGCACCGGCATCTGTGGATTTCGGACTGGTTGAAGGTCGCGGACGACTACCGGACCTTGGCCGAATCCGCGCACCAAGACCGTTCCGCCTGGGTTTCGCGGGAAGCGTGGCTCTGTTCGCTGACGGCTCTCGAAGTCGTCAGACGCTTGTCTTGTCCGGAAGATGTCGAAAGTGCCGGCCTCGCAGACGAGGTCGGCATCAGCCTGCGAGGTTTCGAGGCGGAGGCCGGACTGGCGATCGAGCGGGTCAAGATTGATTGCTTCGACCAAGGGGCGCTGGCCGGCTTCTTTCTGCCGGCGCTCCGTCGTGGGACTTCCGCGCCGACGGTCATCTGCCTCAGCGACGAGGACATCACCCTGGGCTCGATGATGAGCAGGCTGTTGCCGGCCTCACTCTGCGGGACCATGTCGCTCCTGTTCGTCGATGCCGGCAATTCAACCGTGCATCGCTCCTTCAAGCCGGAGCACAGGCTTCAGTGCTGGTTGGACTATCTGGAGGCTCGCCCCGATGTCGATGCGCGGCGGATCGCAATCTATGGCGAAGGGGAGGGCGCCTCTCATGCGTCCCGCCTTGCCCTCTCGGATCGCAGGATAGCGGCCGCCGTGTGCGATGGCGGTCTTTTGACGCCGGTGATGCGTCGAGCGTCGCTTCGCTGGATGACCGGTTTCGGGCAAGCGGTCCCCGACGGGGCCGCGACGGGTTCGCTACCGCCGTCGCGTCGACTCCCGTGCCCGCTGCTCATGGTCGTCGGGAGCCGCTCCATGATATGGGAGCAGGATGCCCTCGATCTGCAAGCCGGCTATCGGCAGACCGGAGCGGATTGCTCGGTCGTGGTGCCCAACAATGTCCGGCACCCGCTCGGCGAGGTCGAGAATTTCATTGCTGTCGACGACTTCGTCTTCGAATGGCTCTGCAGCAAGCTCGGAACGGCCCGTCAGCTTGATCCCGTGACCTATCTCTAGCCCTTGGGAGAATCGCATTTGAGAGCGGTGTTTGCCGCCATGCTTCGGGCGGTCGCCTCGAAGCCGAGGCGCGCGTCACGACACGTCGATAGCCAGCAATCGTGCCGCCAGCCGCGCGTTCCTGGCGATCGTTGCCAGCGCGGCATTCAGTTCAGCCAGGGTCTTCTCGTCGAGCTCGTTGAAGATGGTCGAATTCAAGGCGAGCTTTCTCTTGGATAGTTTTTCGATTTCCGTCGTGGCCTTCTCCGTCAGCGACATCAGAACGAAGCGGGCATCGTCCGGTGCCGGCCGCCGCGACAGGAAGCCGCCCTTTTCGAGGCTCTTGGTCTGGTTGGTCACGAAGGCCGGGTGGACCCGCAACTTGTTCGCGATATCGATGCCGGCGACGCCGCGCCCGTCATCCAGTTCGGTGATCGCCATCAGGATCAGCCACTGCGGCTCGGTGATGCCCAGCAGTCCGGCCCAGCAGGTATGGATGTCCTCCAGCTGGGAGTGAATTTCGACGACGTTCCAGATGAAGTCCGTAATCGCCCTGTCGAGTTTCTTCTCGATCATGTGGCTGCCCCCCGTTTCCCTCAGTTCACTCTTTTAATGGGATATTGGGGAATCGTCTCGCATATCGCGCGTGGACAATTGTGGCGGACACCGCATGGCGGAAACGGCTCGGCGGTTTAGTACTTGCAAAAAGCAATTAATTAAATTACGTCTCCTCCCACTCAATCTTTGCTGCTCTTGACCCTGTCGATGGACAGCGATGTGAGACCTCCAAGAAAGCCCTCGGGATGCCCCCTGAGGGCTTTTTCGTTTTATATTAAAGAGTTAGTTGCCGCGCCAATCGTCTTTGTTGCGCTTGAGCAACATCTCGGATGGAAGTTACGATTCACTAAATCAATAAATTGAGGCCGTTGTTTTTATAAACTATACGTGAGCTACGACGGAGGGGGGGCACCTCACTGTCGTTTCAGTCCGGACCTTCAGTGCGGACCTGAATTGAACGGAAATTAAGTGGGTCAAGCGGCGTCCTCCGAGGAGCCGAGCCCCCTGAACCGACCTGGAGGTTTACTAATGAAGTTGACGAAGACGCTCTTTCTCGGCTCGGCTGCCGGCCTGATGGCCGTCTCCGGGGCGTTCGCAGCCGATCTGCCCGTGAAGGCCAAGGCCGTCGAATACGTGAAGATCTGCTCGCTGTACGGCGCCGGCTTCTACTACATCCCGGGCACCGACACCTGCATCAAGCTGGGTGGTTATCTGCGCGCTGAAGTCGCGTTCAACACCAATAGCAACTACGGCATCTCGAACGGCTCCCCGGCTGGTGCGCACAACCGCCTCAGCAACTACTACCAGATGCGCGCTCGTCAGGATCTCAACATCGACACGCGCACCGCGACCGAATACGGCGTCGTCCGTACCTTCTTCGACGGCGTGTTCACCTGGACCACCGGCGGCTATCAGGGCTCCGGCTCCGCGACGGGCGGCACGGTCTATACCGGCAACCTCGGCCTCAACACCTCCGGCGCGACGCCGGCGCTCGTTGGTTCGTCGATCAACGGCACCGACGGCAACACCTCGGGCGGTTCGCTCGGCGTGTACTACGCCTTCATCCAGTTCGCCGGCTTCACCATGGGTAAGGCCGTGTCGCAGTTCGATGCGCCCTGGACCAACTATCCCGGCAACAACATCGACAGCCTCGTCGGCGGCAGCGGCACGGTCACTGGTGTCAACCAGTTCACCTACACCGCTGACTTCGGTCAGGGCGTGACGGCTTCGTTCTCGGCGGAAGACGCGACGGCCTACTACCAGGCCGGCAACGTGAACCTGACCGGCGCGACCGTCGGCAGCATGGTCGGCGGTACGTACGGCACCAACGCCATCGGCGGCTCGCGTTCGCCGAACCTCGTCGGTATGGTTCGTGTCGACCAGGCTTGGGGCATGTTCCAGGCGTCGGTCGCCGCTCACGACAACCACGTCGCCTACTACGGCGCCAACGAAGCCACCGGTCACCCCGACGACAAGTGGGGCTGGGCGGTTCAGCTCGCTCTGTCGATCAAGAACATCCCGACCGGCGCGGGTGACGTGATCAACATTTCGGGCGTCTACACCGACGGCGCGACCCGCTACAACTTCCAGAACCTGGCGGGCAGCAGCTACTCGATGTTCGGCAGCTCGGGCGTTGCCTATCAGAGCGTCGGCTTTGCCTATGCTCCGGACACCGTGTTCGTCACGGGCGGCCAGCAGGAAACCGTCAAGACCTGGGGCTTCCGCGGTGCTTACACCCACAACTGGGATCCCTACTGGAACACCGCGCTCTACGGCGCCTACGCTCAGGCGCAGTACGGCTCGGTCGCCAAGACCGCTCTCTGCGGCGCTGGCGGTGCAGGCGGCGTGTTCGGCGGTCTCGCCGGTGTCACGGGTTGTAACCCTGACTTCGCCGTCGGCCAGGTCGGTATCATCACCCGCTGGACCCCGGTCAAGAACCTGACGTTCTCGGGCGACCTGAACTGGACCCGTCTCGACCAGAAGTACTCGGGCACGGTTGGCTACGCCGGTGCCGGCACGACGGCCAAGCCGGCCGCCCTGTACGAGCTGAAGGATCAGGACAGCGTCACCCTGCTGCTCCGCGCCCAGCGCAACTGGTAAGATCTTTCGAACCACGTGATGAACACCCGGCGGGAAACCGCCGGGTGTTTTTTTGTGCGCCCATCCCGCGTGATGCCTGACGCCCCCGTTGCCCGGATCGAGCCAACGGGTCGCGTGAATGCGCTGCCCGATGGTGTAGGGACCGCTCGCCCCGCATCGCGGGCCGTCCCGGATTACGCTGGCGCTCAATCCGGGCTACGGCAACCGAGCCTGTTTCGCTGCGCTGAGAATCGCGGTGCAAATATTTCGATCTACCGAAATTCGGTTTCAGCGACAGTGGTGATTGCAGGACGCTCGATCATTGCGGGGAGCTCTTGCGACGAAGCAATCCCGAATCCTTCCGTGGAAAGAGTTTGGATTGCTTCGCTGCGCTCGCAATGACGGCGTGGAGAGAGCGGGCGTCATAACTCCGCTCGCGTGCCCCGGACGCAGCGCAGCGTCTCCCTGGCGATGCGAAGCATCTGCGCAGCAACGTTGTCAGCGTTGCGGCTTGTCCGGGGACACGAGGGAACTGCATGCGTTGTTCAGAGACCGGCGCTGCGAAGTTGTCCGCGGGCTGTGCCGCAACCACTCGCGCGGAAATTGCGTGCGTCTCAGCCCTGGCTTGCCATCCGCGCGCGGTCGAGATGCTCCTCGATCTTGGGGCGGTCGCGGGTGCGCTCGAAACTGGTGCACAGCAGTTCGGTCTCATCGAGCGAGACTGGAGCGCGATACAGCCGGCACATGAATTCGGCGCTCGCGCGTCCTTTGGAGGTAGCCGGGCCGCGTTCGGCGAGAAACATGCAGTCCCGGCAGACACTGGCATCGAGCCGCTGATGGGCCGCGTCGAGGTGATTGAGAACTTCGCGGAGCGAGTCGCGCAGCCTGACGCATTCGTCGTTTCCAAGCGAGGTGACCGCATTGACGACGTGATTGATCGGGTCGTGCTGGTTCAGGCATTTCTCGCCCTGGGCGGTGACGTGCAGGACGACAGAACGCTTGTCCTCTTGCGACGGCTTGCGCACCAGAAAGGATTTGCTCTCCAGCGTTTTCACGATCTGCGATGCAGTTGCTCTGGTGGCGCCGATGAAGCCGGCCAGCGCGGACGGCGTGCGCGAAAATCTGTTGGCGCGGCCGAGAAAGCGCAGCGCCATCCATTCGCGATCGCGCAATCCATGCTGATTGCCTTCGAAATACCAAGCCCTCGCCGCCTGAACCAGCAGCTCGACGGCTTCCCGTGCCAATGGCATGAATCTACCTCGTCCCCGGAACTTCGTCTGCGGCGCCCCGAAGCCGCTTTGCATCCTGGTCCGCGAAACCTTCGAAAGACATCGAACGGCTGCAGCTGTCCGGCGAACGCGTCGTGTCGAGCTCTCGTTCGTAGGAACGAATTATAGCGCGGCCGACCTGGACCGATGCGCGTCGCGTGCTTCGGAGTGACGAACTGCGTCGTTGGCATGCCAACAGCGTCGTCGCACGGGAGCCCGAGTTGCCGTCGCCAGCCGACGATGGATCGGAATAGTTCAACCGAAGCCCCTGAGTTCAAGTCACACGCAGACGTTTCTTATATTCCGTCGAAACGATGAATGAGCTTCTCAACAAAATCAAGTAGAGACGCTCGCGGAGCCCAGATGTCGTTGCAGGCGAATGTAACGTTCAAGACAATCTCGCTCATCGGGACACATGATAGTGAACGCAATACGCTGTCCGGCAAGCAGCATGCACTCAACTCTGCGACGCCATGATTGCACGGCGTCCTGCTGTCCGTGATCGACGCAAATTGATCGAAGCTTGTGCATGACGACGATGAGTTCGGCAGGTCATCCACAACTTGTGGGTGGAGCCGGAGAATCGTCAAGGGAATTCGGAAGAATTACACGCGCCGGTTGTTGACCGTTTGCTCGCAGAATCGCCGGTGCGGTCGCATCCGGCGCGGTCGTCCGCTGCTCTCACCCGAGTGGTGGCCGCGCTCAGGGCGGAAAACCGGCGACGGCCGTGCGGCGCATGCGCCGGCGGCGTGGCGGCATGCGCAATCTCCTGTCGAAAACAACGGGCAGGAGCAGGATAGCGGCGCATGTTGCGGGCGGTCGCGGCCCCTCGCGCTGCTATTCGCCCTTGAGCATGTCTCGCAGCTCGCGGAACGGATCGGCACTCGGCGGAGCCGAAGCGTCCTGCCGCATCGCGCCGTAGATTCTCGGAACCATGTCGACCGCCTGGTCGAGGCCCGAATCACGTCCCGATTGATAGCCGCCCATCAGGCGAAGGTCGCGCGTGTCCTCGTATTTGGCGATCAAGGCGCGCAGCTTGCTGACCAATTCGCGCTCTTCGGGATCCCAGACGTTGTGGGCGAGGCGCGAGACCGAAGCGAGCACATCGACGGCCGGATAGCGCGCCTGGTCGGCGATGTGCCTGGAGAGCACGATGTGCCCATCGAGCGTGCTGCGGATGGTATCGGCGATCGGCTCGTTGTGATCGTCGCCGTCGACCAGCACCGAGAAGATTCCGGTGATGGTGCCGGCACCTTCGTCGCCGGGCCCGGCGCGCTCCAGAAGGCGTGGCAGATCGGTGAAGACCGTCGGCGCGTAGCCGCGCGCGACCGCAGGCTCGCCGGCGGCGAGCGCGACCTCGCGGGCGGCGTGGGCGAAACGCGTGATCGAATCGACCATGAGCAGCACCGATTCGCCCCGGTCGCGGAAATATTCCGCGACCGCCATCGCCGTCTTCGGCGCCAGCCGCCGCATCATCGGGCTTTCGTCTCCGGTCGACACGATGGTGACGGCGCGCTGGCGATCATTGCCCAGCACATCCTCGATGAACTCGCGCACCTCGCGGCCGCGCTCGCCGACCAGGGCCAGTACGACGGTGTCGAAACCCTGGCTGCGGGCGAGCATCGCAAGCAGCGTCGATTTGCCGACGCCGGAGCCGGCAAAGATGCCGACGCGCTGGCCGGCGCAGATCGGTGCGAACAAATCGATGACGCGTACGCCGGTGCGCAGCGGCTTGTGCACGCGTGCGCGCTTCATGGCCGAGGGCGCCTCAGCCTCCGCCGAGACCGCCTGTGGGCCCGGCGTGAGGGGCCCCAATCCATCCAGCGGCGCGCCGAGGGCGTTGATGACGCGACCCTTCCAGCTCGGATCGGGCGCAAAGGACAAGGGCGGCATCCGGTAGGCGACCGAGCCGAGGCCGCCGGCGAACTGCCGGTCGAACGGCTTGGCGACGATGCCCTCGCTGTCGATTCGCACCACTTCGCCGATCTGCGGCTTGCCGCCCGAATTGACGCCGATGAGCTCGCCGAGCCTGACGAAGCGCGACAGGCCGGAGACACGGAAATGCGTCGGCGCGATCTCGGAGATCGCGCCGCTGACGCTTGCCAGGGGAGTGCTCTGCTGAAGCTCCAGCAGCGCCCACTCGAGTTGCCGAAGAGCGTTCAAGGAAACCGTCCAACCTCAATCTCAATGCGCGCGAGGCGCGGTCTACTTGCCGGGTTCGCCCAGCGTCCGGATTGCGTTCTGCAGCGAGCTTTCGGTGCCCTCGATCATCGAATTGGTGCCGTCGAAGGCACGCGAGGCCGCGATCAGCTTGGTCAATTCCATCATCGGATTGGCGCCGGAGCCCTCGACATAGCCTTGCTTGAAGCCGTCGCGGGAGAAATCGGCGATGGCGCTCGCAGGTCGGTCCGGCGTCACGCCGGAATTGCCGTAGCGCTCGAGATTGGCGTCAGCGGGAATGTTGAACAGGCCGATGGTGCCGATCTCGTTGTTGTCCTGGGTGATCGCGCCGCTGCGCGAGATCGAGATCGGTCCGCCGTTCGGGTCCAGCGTGATCTGCGCGCCGCCGGAATCGACGACGGGAAAGCCGCTTACGGTCTGAAGATCGCCGTTGGCGGCGATCTGGAGCCGGCCGTCGCGGGTATAGACCGTGCCGTTGGGACCTGCGAAGGCGATCCAGCCCTGGCCGACCACGGCGACGTCGAGCGGATTGCCGCTCTCGGTGATGTTGCCTTGCTCGCGCGAGATGATGTTGTCGCCGGGCGAGGAGAAGGCGACCGGGTTTGCGCCCGCCTTGGACAGCACGGTCTCGAACTTCACCACGTCGGTGCGGAATGCCGCCGTGTTGACGTTGGCGACGTTGTTGGCGATCGTCTGGAGGCGCTTTTCGAGAGCGACCTGGGCCGACAATCCCACATAGAGGGCCGATTGCATGGTCTACTTTCCGAACCGGAGGGACTGAAGTTTCGAGAGCATGTTGATATCCATGCTGGCCGAGCTGGCACCGCCGATCAGGACTAGCGCGGGATTGGTCGAATTGTCGCTCTGGGCCTGGGTCGCATCCCACATCGCCGCAAAGCGCTGCACGAATTTGGTGACCTTGGCCGGGTCCTGGAAATCGGTAAGCTTGACCCTGTTCGTGATCATCTTGGCCTGGGCGTCGATGTCGGCCGCGCTGATTGTCGAGGGCAGGCCCAGCGCGGTCTGAACCACCTGCGTCAGCGCCTTGTCCGCGAGCACCTGGTAGGCGGTCGTGATCGTGGAGGCCTTGCGGGTGAAATAGAGCGCCAACCGCAGGCCCTCGTTCTGGTCGCCGGCCTTCTGCTCCATCGTCTGCGTGACGTAATGGGTCGCCGTCCCGGTCGTCGCCTGGGTGGTCTTCGTCGCGTTGCTGCCGAGGGCGGCGAAATTGAAGGCGGTGGCGAATTCCCGGTAGCGGGTGTCGGTCAGCTTGTTGGCGAAGGTGTTCTTGTTCCCGACACCCTCGGTCAGCACCTTGCGCATGAACGCCTTGGCGTAGGTCATGTCGCTGAGGCCAAAGGCCTTCATCGCGTAGGAATAGAGGCGATAGTCCTTCAGGAAGTCGTCGATCGTCTTCACGTTGCCGATATGGCTCAGGAAATAGTCGGTCTCGCGGCTGACATCCGGCTGTGTCGCGACCTGCGTCAGCGATTTGCCCATGTCCTTGGTCAGTCTGGTGTAGTCCGCGATGGTGGATAGCATGACACGCGCCCCTCTGGCCGCTGTTGCGACGCCGCCCCAAGCTGCCGCCGATTGCTTGCGCGGGGCTGGCGAGGCGGGAAGCCAGCTTCGCGCAAGGCTCGCCGACTAGATATTCCCGGTGGGATTGGCGATGGAGCGGCGCGTTGGGCAGTTTCGTGGGGATTTTCATCACGGTAGCGGCGCTGCTCGGCGGATTTGCCGCCATGGGCGGGCATTTGGCCGTGCTCATGCAGCCGTGGGAGTTCGTGATCATCATGGGGACCGCGGTCGGCACCTTCATCGTCGCCAATCCGTGGAAGACGGTGGTGGATACCGGCGTTGCCTGCATGCAGGCCATCACCGGCGCGGTGCCCGGCCAACGCTACTACCTTGATCTGCTCGGCGCGCTCCACGCCCTGATGCGCGAGCTCAGGGGCAAGGGCCGCAACGAGGTCGAGGCTCATATCGACGATCCCGCGTCCTCCGAGATCTTCAAGGCGTTTCCGAGCGTGCTCGGAGATCCCTCGCTGCTCCAGTTCATCTGCGACTACGTCCGCCTCATCATCATGGGCAACGCGCGCACGCACGAGATCGAGGCGCTGATGGACGAGGAGATCCACACCATCGTGAAGAGCAAGCTGGCGCCCTATCATGCGCTGGTGACGGTGTCCGAGGCGCTGCCGGCGCTGGGCATCGTCGCCGCCGTGCTCGGCGTCATCAAGGCGATGGGCGCGCTCGACCAGTCCCCGAAGCTGCTGGGCGGCTTCATCGGCGCGGCCCTGGTCGGCACCTTCGCCGGCATCTTCCTGTCCTACGGCGTTCTTTCGCCGTTCGCGATCAAGATCAAGATGACGCGCGAGAAGAAGTGCCGGCCCTACATCATCGTCAAGCAGACGCTGCTGGCGTTCATGAACGGCGCCATGCCGCAGATCGCCGTCGAGCACGGCCGCAAGATGATCGCGAGCACCGAGCGGCCGTCGATCGACGTCGTCGAGAACGAGACGATCGCAGGTCCCAAGGCCGTCGTCACCGAGCCCGAACCCAAGGCTGCCCGCGCATGATGATGGAAGACGTCGAGGTCGATCAGCGCAAGCAGCTGCCGAACTATCTGCTGGACGCGGCCGGCATATCGATCGAACGCATGCCGATGCTCAATGTGATCTTCGATCGCATGGCGGCATCGTGCACCGACAGCCTGCAGCCGATGGCGGGAACGCCGTGCTATTTCTCGGTCAACGGCATCACCAACGATCCCCTTGGCGACATCATCAAGGACTACGAGGGCAACGCGGTCGCTGCGGTGCTCTATGCCGAGCAGTGGGACTCGCGCGTCATCATCATGCTGGACCGCGACTTCGTGTTTACGATGGTCGAGGCGATGTTCGGATCCGACGGCGCGGAACCGCCGCTCGATGTCGAACGCACTTTCTCGAACATCGAGATCCGCCTGGTCCAGGCGCTGTTCGAGCGGTTCGCCAAGGCGCTGCAGAGCGCCTTCGCCGGCACGTCGAACGTCACCTTCCGCGTCGAGCGGGTCGAGACGGCGATGGCCTCGCTGGCGATCGGGCGCGCCAGCAACATGTCGATCTGTGCGAACATGATGGTGCAGGCACTCTACCGCGGCGGCCAGATGTTCCTGATCATTCCGCACTCCGCGCTCAACCCGCTGCGTCAGAAGCTTGCAACGGTCACCGCCAGCGACGGTCGCGCGACCGATCCGCGCTGGCGCGAGCAGATGGAGAGCGAGGTCCACCGGACCGAGGTGACCCTGAGCGCGGTGCTCGACGAGAAGATGATTTCGCTCGAGGACGTCGTGAAGTTCAAGGTGGGGCAGGTGCTCGAGCTCGAGGCG
Organism: Bradyrhizobium sp. SBR1B; assembly: GCF_014198205.1. Classification (NCBI taxonomy): domain Bacteria; kingdom Pseudomonadati; phylum Pseudomonadota; class Alphaproteobacteria; order Hyphomicrobiales; family Nitrobacteraceae; genus Bradyrhizobium; species Bradyrhizobium sp. SBR1B. The sequence goes on along the minus strand of NZ_JACIHC010000003.1, from coordinate 675,519 downwards.
ACGCCGCGCACGCTGGCCCGTCTCGAGAGCAACAACCAGGTGTTGTTCTGGTGTCAGATCGGCCAGCTCGATGGCTATTACGCCATGCAGGTGGCCGATCCCGTCGATCAGAAACGGGAGTTCGTCGATGATATCCTATCTCGTTGATGCCGTGCTGCTGATCGCGCTCGCCTTCACCAGCATGCGGGTGACGCGGATGCACCGCGAGCTGGCGCGGCTGCGCAGCTACCAGGGCGAATTCTCCACCATCGTCCACGAGACCGCGGGCGCCTTCGACACCGTCATCACCGCGGCGCATGATTCCACCGCCAATCTCGGACGGCTCGCCAACGTGCTGACCACCAAGATCGATCAGGCCCACGAGGCGATCGCGGCGCTTGACGCCCGCAGCGGGCTCGCGCCGGCCGCGACCGCAGGCGGCGCTGAGGTGAACAAGCACTGAAGCCAGAGCCGACAGAACCAATACGAGCGGAACGCCGAGGCGTTCCGGGAGCGGAAAGACCAAGAGGCGATACCAGATGGCGCAATCCTTCGACTATGACTCTGCCACGCGAGCACCTGCCGCCGACGAGGGGCATACCGACACCTCTCCGCTGGAGCGGCTCGCGGAGATCGCCGCGCGCACGGCGGAGGAGAGCGGCAAGTTCGGCAATGTCGATGCCATCCTGCGTATTCCTGTCACCATGCAGGTGGTGCTGGGATCCGCGACCATTCCGGTGGCGAACCTGATGAAGCTCGGGCGCGGCGCGGTGGTTCCGCTCGACCATCGGGTCGGCGAGCCCGTCGACGTCGTCGTCAACGGCCGCATCGTCGCCCGCGGCGAGGTGGTCGTCGTCGAAGAGGACAATTCCCGCTTCGGCGTCTCGCTCACGGAGATCGTCGGACCGCTGGGGCAGGGTGACAGCTGACCATGGCGGCACAGGTCGGCATCGCTCCCGTCAAGCAGCGAGGCGTTGCCACGCTGGGCGGCACGGAAAAGGTCGCGGCGCTGCTGCTGGCCATGGGCCGGCAGGCGGCCGCGAGCGTGCTTGCGCAATTCGAGCCGCAGGATATTCGCATCGTTACCAAGGCCGCGGCCGAGCTGCGGCCGATCACGGCGCAAGAACTCGAATCCATCGTCGAGGAGTTCGCCCAGCAATTCTCTATGGGCGCGAACATTCTCGGCACCCTCGGTGGCCTCGAGGCCGTGCTCGGCGACGTGCTTCCGGCCGACCAGGTGTCGGCGATCATGTCGGACCTGCTCGGCAATTCGAGCCGGTCGGTGTGGGACCGTGTCTCGTCGGTGTCCGAAAACTCGCTCGCGAGCTACCTGTCCAAGGAGCATCCGCAGACCGCGGCGCTGATCCTGTCCAAGGTCAAGCCGGCCTGCGCCGCCAAGGTCATGAGCCAGCTGCCCTCGAGCCTGCGCAACGAATTGATGCGGCGCGTACTCAGCCTCAAGCCGATCGCCGACGACGCCATGAGGGTGCTCGAGAAGACGCTGCATGAGGATCTGACGCTGAACTTCGCCCGCAACCTCGGCGCCGACACCTACGCCCGCGTCGCCGACATCATCAACAAGATGGAGCGCGGACATATCGAGGACATGCTCAAGAGCCTGTCGGAGAAGCGGCCGAAGTCGGCCGAAGTGCTGAAGGAGCTGCTGTTCACTTTCGACGACGTCATCAACCTGGCGCCGAAGGCGCGCACCATGATCTTCGACCAGGTGCCGACCGATCGCATCGTCGTCGCGCTGAAGGGCACCGACAAGCATTTCCGCGAACTGATCCTGTCCGCGGTCGCCTCGCGCGTCCGCCGCGTCGTCGAGCACGAGCTCGCCATCGGCGAGCCGTCGAACCAGCGTGACGTGCTGGAGGCGCGCCGCGTCATCACCGACCTCGCGCTCGAGCTCGCAGAGAAGGGTGAAATCGAGCTCAATCCCGACCAGGAGGATGAGCTGGTCTTCCGCTGACCGCTGAACGGGCATGGCAGAATCATCCGATCAGGAGAGCAAGACAGAAGAGCCGACCGAGAAGAAAGTCCGTGATGCGCTCGAACAGGGCAAGATCCCGGTCTCTCGGGAGGCCTCCATTTTCGCCTCGATGGCCGCGCTGATGGTCATTCAGGCGTTCCTGATCGGCCAGGGCGTGCAGCAATTGACGCCGACGTTGAAGAACCTCCTGGACGATCCCGAAGGCTTCCCGCTCTCGACCGGCGCGGACGCGCAGAACCTGCTCACCGTGGTCGGCCTCCAGGCGCTGCGCTTCCTGGTGCCGCTGGTCGTCACCCTCGGCGCGTTCGGGCTCGCCGCCTCGCTGCTGCAAAACGCGCCGCGCCTGGTGCTGGAGCGCATCAAGCCCGACCTGTCGCGAATCTCTCCGATCAGCGGCTGGAGCCGTCTGTTCGGAACGCAGGGACTGGTCGAATTCGCCAAGTCGCTGTTCAAGCTAGCCGCGGTGACCTCCGTGGTCGCCTTCGTGCTGCGCGCGTCGGAGGCGAAGGCGTTCGAGGCGATGTACACCGATCCGGTTGCGCTGCCGGAGATGATTCTCAACATCGCGATGCGGATCGTCTCGGCGATCTGCATCGCGACCATCGTCCTGGTGGCGATCGATCTCGCCTGGGCACGCTTCCACTGGCGGCGCCAGTTGCGCATGACCAAGCAGGAGATCAAGGACGAGCACAAGCAGGCGGAAGGCGATCCGCTGATCAAGGCGCGCCTGCGCTCGCTGGCGCGCGACCGCTCGCGGCAGCGGATGATCGCGTCCGCATCGCGCGCGACGCTGGTAATCGCGAACCCGACGCACTTCGCGATCGCATTGCGCTACAAGCGCGAGGAAAATCCCGCGCCGCTCGTGGTGGCCAAGGGCATGGACGTGATCGCGCTGAAGATCCGCGAGGTCGCCGAGCAGAATCGGATTCCGGTGATCGAGAACAAGGCGCTGGCGCGCGCACTCTACGAGGCGGTGCAGGCCGATCAGGTGATCCCGGCGGAATTCTTCCGCCCCGTCGCCGAGATCATCTACTTCCTCCAGTCGAAGCAGGCGTCGCGCACCGAGAAGGTCCAGTAGAATTCAGAGGACGACGTCCGACCCAACAGCTTGACGAAAGCTTAACGCCCTAGGCTTCTCCCGAATGGACCAGAACGGGGCTGTCGTGGGACCGCTTTATCTCTTCGAACTCGCATCGTCGCAGGCGCGGTACCTCGAGCTTCGCCAGTCGACCATCGCCACAAACGTCGCCAACGCCAACACGCCCGGTTTCAAGGCGCGCGACGTCGAGCCCTTCAACAAGGTGCTCGACGGCTTGCCGATGAGGCTTGCGATGACGTCGCCGTCGCACATGCAGCTGGCCGCGGCCGAGACCGACACGCGGGCGACCGCGAAGAAGGACAGCTGGGAAGTGGTTCACTCCGGCAATTCGGTCAGCCTCGAGCAGGAAATGATCAAGGGCAGCGACGTCAGTCGCGATTACTCGATGAACTCGGCAGTCGTGCGGTCGTTTCACCGCATGCTGCTGTCGAGCGCGAAGAGCTGAGGTGAATTGAGATGCTGGACTCACTGCAAGCGTCATTGACGGTCGCGAGCTCCGGGCTCGAAGCGCAGTCGACGCGTATGCGCATCGTCTCGGAGAATTTGGCGAACGCGACCTCGACGGGGCGCACCGCCGGCGCCGATCCCTATCAGCGCAAGACGATCACCTTCGATGCTGCGATGGATCGCGCCTCGGGCTCGCAGCTGGCGAAGGTCAAGGAGATCGGGGTCGACACCACGCCGTACCGCGTGGAGTACGACCCGGGACATCCCGCTGCCGACAAGGCCGGCTACGTCAAGCTTCCGAACGTCAACATGATGATCGAGATGGCCGACATGCGGGAAGTCAACCGGTCCTATGAAGCCAATCTCCAGGTCGTGAAACAGGTGAGGTCGATGCTCGGCATGACCATCGACCTCTTGAGGAGCTGACAATGCTTGAGGCAATTTCATCCACTGCGATTTCCGCTGGGCAAGCGGCGAGCCGTGCGACCGAGGCGCAGGCCATCTCGCCGGCGGCTCCGACCGCCATTCAGTCCACCGACGATGTCGGCTTCGAATCGGTGATGAAGCAGGTGACGACCGACGCGATCGGGACGCTGAAGGCAGGCGAAGCGGCGTCGATCTCGGCGATGCAAGGCAAGGAATCGACGCGCAAGGTCGTGGAGGCGCTGATGTCGGCCGAGCAGGCCTTGCAGACGGCGGTCGCGGTTCGCGACAAGGTCGTGCAGGCCTACCAGGAAGTCGTCCGGATGTCGATTTGATCTGAAGGAATGAAGCTGTGAAATCGCTCGCCATTGCGGCCACGGGCATGAACGCCCAGCAGACCAACATCGAAGTCATCGCGAACAATATCGCCAACATCAATTCGACGTCGTACAAGCGTGCGCGCGCCGAGTTTACCGATCTGTTCTACCAGATGGACCGCATGCAGGGCGTCGCGAACGTCAACGGTTCGTCGCCGATCCCGGAAGGCGCCAATCTCGGTCTCGGCGTCAAGTCGGCCGCGATCCGCAAGCTGCACATCCAGGGCGCGCTGACGCAGACCGGCAACCCCTACGATATGGCGATCAACGGCCGCGGCTGGTTCCAGGTGCTCGGTCCGAACAACGAGGTGCAATACACCCGCGCGGGCTCGTTCAACACCAATGCCAACGGCCAGCTCGTCACGATCGACGGCTATCTGCTGGATCCCGCGATCACAATACCGCAGGGCACGGTCGAGGTCACGGTCAACCAGACCGGCCAGGTCTTCGCCAAGCTGGATACCGAGGTGAACCCGCGCCAGATCGGCCAGCTCAACCTCGCCAACTTCGCCAATGAGGCGGGCCTCGAGCCGCTGGGCAGCAATCTCTACAAGGAGACCACGGCGTCGGGCACGCCCGTCGTCGGCCTGCCTGGCGATTCCGGGTACGGCAAGATCAACCAGAAATGGCTCGAAGCCTCGAACGTCGACCCGGTCAAGGAAATCACCGAGTTGATCTCGGCGCAGCGCGCCTACGAAATGAATGCCAAGGTCATCCAGGCCTCGGACGAAATGGCCCAGACAGTATCGAAGGGCATGCGCTAGTTCCGGTGTCTCGATGTTGAACAGGGTGGGCCTGATCGTGCGCGGGTTGGCCGCCGTGCTGCTGGTTCTGGCTTCAGCGCGCCTCGCCGAGGCCGAGGAGAAGCGGCTTCCGGTGCCGGCGGTTGCAATCCGCGCCGGCGAGCTGATCCGGGACGACATGATCACCGAGCGCGCCTTCGCGCCGAGCGTGCTCGGCGTTGCCATGTTCGTCGAAGGGCGCCAGGTCCTGGTCGGCCGCATGGCGCGGCGCGCGCTGCTGCCGGGCCAGCCCATCCCAACCAACTCGGTGGAAGACCCCTGGACCGTCGCCCGCGGCGCCATGGTCAAGGTCGTGGTGGAAGACAGCGGCCTGTCCATCGTCACTTACGGCTCGGCGATGCAATCGGGTGCGTCCGGCGCGCTCATCCCGGTGCGCAATACGGATACCGGGGTGATCATCAGGGGCGTGGTCCAGCCGGACGGCACCGTGAAGGTCGTGGACGGGTCATGACCAGAATCCTGCTTGCGCTCGTCCTGCTGCTTTCGGCCGCCAGCGCCCATGCCGCCGTCCGCATCAAGGACATCGCGGACATCAAGGGCCTGCGCGAAAACCAGATCGTCGGCTACGGCCTCGTCATCGGCCTGAACGGCACCGGCGACACGCTTCGCAACGCTCCGTTCACGGAGCAGTCCCTGCAATCGATGCTCGAGAACATGGGCATCAACGTCAGGAACGAGACCACGAGCACCAACAATCCGACGCGACCGACGACGCTGCGCACGCGCAACGTCGCGGCCGTGATGGTGACTGCGGACCTGACGCCCTCGATCGGGCCCGGCGAGCGCATGGACGTGACGGTGTCGTCGCTCGGCGATGCGACCTCGCTGCTCGGCGGTACGCTGGTCATGACCTCGCTGCGCGCGGCGGACGGCGCCGTCTACGCGGTGGCGCAGGGCGCGATCACGGTCGCCGGTTACAGCGTCGGAGGCCAGGCGCAGAACGTCAGTCAGGGTACGCCGACGGCCGGGCGCATCCCGAACGGTGCGCTGGTCGAACGCGAGGTGCAAGGAAGTCTCCATGAGATGGAGTTCCTGGTGCTGCAGCTGAAGAACCCCGACTTCGTCACCGCAACACGCATCCTGGACGCCATCAACCGCTACGCCGGTGGACGCTACCGCGCGCAGATCGCCTTCGAGCGCGACTACCGCACCATCGTGCTGTCGAAGCCGCGCCACATCGGCCCTGTCCGCTTCCTTGCCGAGATCGGCGAACTGACGGTCGAGCCTGACACGCCGGCACGGGTGGTGATCAACGAGCGCACCGGCACTGTCGTGATCGGGCGCGACGTGCGGATATCGACCGTCGCCGTGACGCACGGCAATCTGACGGTACGTGTCACGGAGATGCCCGTAGTGTCGCAGCCGGCGCCGTTCTCGCGAGGGCAGACCGTGGTGGTCCCGCAGACCGTGGTCGAGGCCAACGAGGCCGGATCTCAGGTGGCGATCCTCAGCGGGGTCGATCTCCAGCGCCTGGTGCGCGGGCTGAACCAGATCGGCCTGAAGCCGTCGGGCATCATCGCGATCCTGCAGGCGATCAAGACGGCTGGTGCGCTCCAGGCCGATGTCATCGTCCAATGATGCGCAAGCGTCGTGCAAGCTTGGTCGCTCAATGCTCGTGTCTCGACCGAGAATCGCACGCCGCCCGATGCTGAAGCTGGATCACAAAGCCAAACTCCTCCTGCTGATCGCGGCATCCGTGCTCGCGGGCGCGTCGCCCGTGCTGGCCCTGCACGAGGCCAAGCCGCCGAAGCCGCTCAACCTGCTCTCCTTCGCGCGCGCCCGCGCCTCCGGCCCGCAGAAGCCGCTGCCGGTCACCACGATGCCAGGCGACAATGCGTCGATCCGGGCGACGGCATGGGCGGCCGAAGACCAGGGACCCGCGACCACCGGCGCGGTGCCTGCTTCCCAGACGCCAGCGGCTGCACCTGCACCACCACCGGCACGTCCGGCCAAGCCCGGCAGCGTCACGGCGCCGCCGAAACCTGCGCCGCCACAGGCCGCGGTATCGGCGGACAATGAAGTCGCCCTGTTCTGCAGCAACGTCGCCGATCCCGCCGTCGATGCAAGGCTGGCCTGGCAGCTCAAGGAGCTGGAAAAGGCCGAGAGCCTGCTGCGCGAGCGGATCGCCGAGGTCGAGGCCAAGCGCGTCGAATACGAGAAGTGGATGGCGTTGCGCGACGACTTCCTGAAGAAGGCCGAAGCCAGCGTCGTCGAGATCTATTCGCGCATGAAGCCCGAAGCTGCGGCGACCCAGATTGCCGGCATGGCGGATGAGACTGCCGCCGCCGTGCTCGCCAAGCTTAGCCCGAGGAACTCGAGCGCGATCTTCAACGAGATGGATACGGCACGCGCGGCGCACCTCGCCGACCTGCTCGGCGGAATGCGTCGCGTGGATGACGGAAAGACCAAATAGATGAAGAAGCCGATCCTCATCCTCTCGCTCGTGCTGGCGTCCGTGCCCTTGGCCGGATGCTTCCATGATCCGTCCGAGGTCCTGACCGGCCCGCAAATGTCGCCGGTCGGCAGCGGCCTTCGGACCCAGGCCGATCCGATTCCCGTGACGCCGCGCATGCGCACGCCTGTCAGCTATCGCTCGACCTGGGACGACGGCACCGACCTCTACCGCGATCCCCGCGCCCGGCGCACCGGCGACGTCGTGACGGTGATCATCTCGATGCAGGACAAGGCCAAGCTCGACAACAAGACCGGTCGCTCGCGCGATTCGCAGGTCAAGTTCGGGCTCGACTGGCTGATGGACGTCGCAGGGTGGAGCGACAAGGGATCGACCAACGCCAATCTCAGCACCAACACCCAGATCAAGGGCAATGGCCAGATCGATCGCACCGAGGACATCAAGCTCTCGATCGCGGCCATCGTCACCGACGTGTTGCCGAATGGCAATATGATGATCAGCGGCTCGCAGGAGTTTCGCGTCAACACGGAGATGCGCGTGCTCAACGTCGGCGGCATCGTGCGTCCGCGCGATATCTCGCGGGCCAACACGATCTCCTACGACAAGATCGCCGAGGCCCGCGTGTCCTATGGCGGTCGCGGAAATCTGTCCGACGTGCAGCAGCCTGGATGGGGACATCGGATCTATGACGCCGTGGCACCATTCTGAAGTCCGCGCCGGTCTGGCCGCGCCGCGAGGGCAGGGGACGTGATGCGCCTGATTGCGGCCATCGTGGTGCTGACCCTTGTCGCGATCGGTGCGGGCGCGCTGGCCGGGCTGCATCTGTTTGCGGCCGCCGAGCGCGTCGCCGACGCGAAGAAAACTGCCACGCCGCCGCCGCTTGCCTCGAGCTACGCCGGCAGCGCGCGGCTCAGGAAGCTGTCGCCGATCGTGACCAACCTCGCCGCGCCGGCCAACAACTGGGCCCGCATCGAGGCCTCCATGGTGACCGAGAGCATGAGCGACGAGGATGCCGGCATCCTGGCTGCCCACATCAGCGAGGACATCGTCACCTATCTGCGGTCGGCGACGGTGACGCAATTCGAGGGATCGCGCGGGCTTCAGCATCTGCGCGACGACCTGACCGAGCGCGCCAATATCCGCTCGTCGGGCAAGGTGCGCGAATTGATCATTGAGACTCTGGTGATTCAGTGAGAGTGAAAATCCTGCTGCTCGCGTTGGTCCTGGTCGTGCTGCCCGAAGTGGCGCTCGCCCAGATTCCGGACCTCAACTCGCTGCTGCCGCCCGGAAACGGCTCGACCAGCGGCCGGATCATCCAGCTGATGGCGCTGATCACGGTGCTGTCGGTGGCGCCGGGACTGCTCATCATGGTGACGAGCTTCACGCGATTTGCGGTGGCGCTGTCGTTCCTGCGCGCCGGCCTCGGCCTGCAGACCACGCCGGCCAACCTGGTGCTGATCAGCCTCGCGCTGTTCATGACCTTCTACGTGATGGCGCCGACCTTCGATCGCGCCTGGGAGACCGGCGTCCGGCCGCTGATGAAGAACGAGATCTCGGAAGAGCAGGCCTATCTGAAGATCACGGATCCGTTCCGCGAGTTCATGCTGGCCCATGTCCGCGACAAGGATCTGCAGACCTTCGAGTCGCTCGCCGCGGAGAGCTTTCGCAAGAAGTTCGACGACAAGCGCGTCGATTTGCGCGTCATCATTCCGGCCTTCATGATTTCCGAGCTGAGGCGCTCGTTCGAGATCGGATTTCTCATCATCCTGCCGTTCCTCGTCATCGACATGATCGTGGCGACGCTGACGATGTCGATGGGCATGATGATGATGCCGCCGACGATCCTGGCGCTGCCGTTCAAGATGCTGTTCTTCGTGCTGATCGACGGCTGGAATCTGCTCGCCTCCGGACTGGTGCGCTCGTTCTCGTAACGGCGACGAGCGTCGGCCCGGCTCGTTATGGTTAGCGGAAAGTAATATTAACCATATGATATTGCTATGGAATTCAAGCCGATCTTAATCCGGCGGCAAGATTCGACGTGTTAGCAAGGCGTCACGGCGGGTTGGACCTCACCCACATCAGTCCAAAGGCATGATGCCGCCCCTCCGTACCGGTGCAAGTCCGGTATGTCCCCTGATGAAAATGTAACGCGTACATAAAGGGACATTCGCAATGTCAAGCCTACTCACGAACTCGTCCGCCATGACCGCGCTCCAGACCCTGCGGTCTGTCAGCTCGCAACTCTCGACCACGCAGAGCCGGATCTCCACCGGCCAGCGCGTGGCTACCGCCGCGGACAACGCCGCCTATTGGTCGATCGCGACCTCGATGCGCGCCGACAACGCCGCGCTCTCCGCCGTCTCCGACTCGCTCGGTCTGTCGGCCGCGACCGTCGACACCGAGTACACCGCTCTGAACAAGGTCCTCGGCGACAGCAACTCCGGCCTGACCAAGCTGCAGTCGCTGCTGGTCGAAGCCAAGACCGCCGGTATCGATCGCAGCAAGATCCAGTCGGAAATCACCCAGATTCAGCAGGACATGAAGAACGTCGCAAGCGCGGCGACCTTCAACGGCGTCAACTGGCTGAGCACGAACGCCTCCACGCCGACGACCGTCAATCTCGTGTCGTCGTTCTCGCGTGTCGGCTCTACGCCGACCACCAGCTCGATCACGGTGACCGTCGCCAACTACTCGCTGTACACCTCGAGCACGGGCGGCATCCTCGACACCGTGAGCGGCAGCGCGTCGGTCGACAGCCTCAACATCGGTGCGCTGACCGACTCGGCTGCTGACCAGACCATTCTCGATGGTTACATCGCGAAGGTCACCGCAGCGATCGGCACGGTGTCTTCGGGCGCCGCCAACCTCGGCGCCATCAAGAACCGTATCTCGAACAACTCGGAGTTCGTGAAGTCGCTGATGGACTCGGTGGATCGCGGTATCGGTCAGCTCGTCGACGCCGACATGAACCAGGAGTCCACCCGCCTGGCGGCCCTCCAGGTCCAGCAGCAGCTCGGCGTTCAGGCGCTCTCGATCGCCAACAACAACAGCCAGAGCATCCTGTCGCTGTTCCGCTAAGCCTTCGACGATCTTGGGAGGGCCGCGCTTCTTGCGAAGCGCGGCCCTTTCGTTTGCCTGACCCGCGCACCGTGATTTCGGCCGCCCTGTTGCAGCGGGGGCACAGCGCCACAAGCCCCGCACAAGCTTCGCCGGCTAGTCTGGCCGTTACGACGGATTGGGTTTACGCGCATTTCCGCAGCCCAAAGGCATGATGCCGCCCTGTCGTACCGGTGCAAGCCCGGTATGTCCCCATCCAATCTGTTTTCAAAGGGACATCAAAGATGGCTTCCAGCCTGCTTACCAACTCCGCTGCAATGACTGCGCTCCAGACCCTCCGGAATGTCAGCGCCAGCCTGCAGACCACCGAAAACCGCATCTCCACCGGCCAGCGCGTCTCGACCGCTTCGGACAACTCGGCCTATTGGTCGATCGCGACCTCGATGCGCGCCGACAACGCCGCGCTCTCCGCCGTCTCCGACTCGCTCGGTCTGTCGGCTGCGACGGTCGACACCGAATACACCGCTCTGAACAAGGTCATCGGCGACCAGAACTCCGGCCTGACCAAGCTCCAGGCGCTGCTGGTCGAAGCCAAGACCGCCGGCATCGACCGCACCAAGATCCAGGCCGAAATCACCCAGATCCAGCAGGACATGAAGAACGTGGCCAACGCGGCGACGTTCAACGGCGTCAACTGGCTGAGCACCAACGCATCCACGCCGACCACCGTCAACCTGGTGTCGTCGTTCTCGCGCGTCGGCGGCACGCCGACGATCAACACCATCACGGTGACGGTCGCCAACTACTCGCTCTACACCGCGACCACAGGCGGTATCCTGGACACGGTGACCGGCAGCGCGTCCGTCAACACCATCGGTATCGGTTCGCTGACCGACTCGACGGCCGACCAGACCATCCTCGACGGCTACATCGCGCAGGTCACCACCGCGATCAACACGGTCAGCCAGTCCGCCGCCAACCTCGGCGCCATCAAGAACCGCATCTCGAACAACACTGAGTTCGTGAAGTCGCTGATGGACTCGGTGGATCGCGGTATCGGCCAGCTCGTCGACGCCGACATGAACGCGGAATCGACCCGGCTCCAGGCGCTGCAGACCCAGCAGCAGCTCGGCGTTCAGGCGCTCTCGATCGCCAACCAGAACAGCCAGAGCATCCTGTCGCTGTTCCGCGGCTAAGCGGCGCTCTTGAAAACGACCGTGCTCCCTTAAGGGAGCACGGTCCCCGCCGTGACCGGCGGAGGGCGGCACAAGACGCCCGCAATCGATCTCCCGACGTTGAATTTCATGCGATACGCCGCGGCCGATCGTGCGGCCATGCGTCCCGGCGCACGTAGCCGCTGGCCCGATTGCCTTGTCAGGGCTTCTTGTAAAATAGGCCTTCTTGTAAAATAGGCCTTCTTGTAAAATTGCAACGCCTCGCCTGCGAACTGACACATTCGTGTCCTTGCGCAACCTTCAGACAAGGTTGGCAGCGGAGTGTCCCGTACGTTCGCATTGGTACGAGGTCATATGCTCAGTCGTGCGCAGGTACAGCAACTGCTCAACAATCTGCTGGAGCTTGGGCCGCGACGCCTGATGGCCCTGGGCCTGATCGGTTTTGCCGTTCTCGTGACGGTCGTCGGCGGCGCGTACTATCTGAGCCGGCCTGAATTCGAGACGCTCTATACCGGCCTCACCCGCGAAGACGTGACGCGCATGGGCGCCGCGCTGCGCGAGCAGAACATCACCTTCGACGTCAATACGGCCGGCGACGCGCTCTCGGTACGCCCGAGCCAGACCATGCAGGCGCGGATGCTGCTGGCCGAGAAGGGGCTGCCGACCAGCGCCAATTCCGGCTACGAGCTGTTCGACAAGATCGGCTCGCTCGGCCTGACCTCGTTCATGCAGGAGGTCACCAAGCTCCGGGCGCTGGAAGGCGAGATCGCGCGCACGGTGCAGTTGATGAAGGGCGTCAAGGCGGCGCGGGTGCATATCGTGCTGCCGGTGCGCGGCTCGTTCCGCGCGACGCAGCAGCCGCCATCGGCATCGGTCGTGCTGCGCACCGACGGCGCGATCGAGGCCCGCACCGCGCAGTCGATCCGCCATCTCGTCGCCGCCGCCATTCCAGGCATGAACCGCGACAAGGTGACGGTGCTGGATGCCGACGGTTCGATGCTGCTCGCCGAGGAGGACGAGGCGAGCGCCGCCCCGACCAAGATGGCGAGCCTGCAGAAGACGGTCGGCGGCATGGTGCAGGAGAACATCCGCAAGGCGCTGACGCCGTATCTGGGCCTCGACAATTTCGAGGTCAGCGTCGCACCGCAGCTCTCTACCGACAAGCGGCAGATCAACGAGACCGTCTACGATCCGGAGAGCCGGGCCGAGCGTTCGGTGCGGAACGTGCGCGAGAAGGAATCCTCGCAGAACGCCGACCGTTCGACGCCGACCACGGTGCAGCAGAACCTTCCCGATCAGCAGGTCAACGCCGGCGGCGGCAAGAACTCCAGCGAAGACAAGACCCGCCGGGAGGACGTCACAAACTTCGAGGTCTCGTCCAAGACCACGACGACGGTGAGCGACGGCTATTCGGTGAAGAAGCTCTTCATCGCCGTCCTGGTCAATCGGGCGCGGCTGGTCGCCGATCTCGGCGACAAGAGCAACCAGGCCATCGTCGACAGCAAGCTCGCCGAGATCAGCCAGCTCGCGGCGACGGCCGGCGGACTGGACAAGCAGCGCGGCGACCAGATCCAGGTGACGGCCGTCGACTTCATCGAGGGCTCGCGTGAGCTGGCCCCGGTGCCGCCGATCAGCTTCGTCGAGATGATCAACAAGCAGCTCGGCAGCGTCATCAACGCGGTGACGATCCTGGCCGTTGCGTCGATGCTGGTCTGGTTCGGCTTGCGGCCGGCGGTCAACGGCATTCTGACCCATCGCGCGGAGCAGGAGCAGGTTGAGGCCGCCGAGGCCGCCGAGATCGAGGCTGCTGCGGCCCTTGCATTGGCCGAGAGTCAGGACCCCGAGCTCAATCTCGTCGAAGATCTCGAAGGCAAGATGCAGCGAACGCCGCAGAAGCGACTGGAGCAGATCGTCCGGCTCGACCAGGCGCAGGCCGCAGCGATCCTTAAAGACTGGATGCGACGCGAGGAGGCGGCATGAACGCGGCAATCGGAAAGTTCCTGACGCAGTTCGACGCGAACGGCCGGGCCAAATCACCGCCGCCTCCGCCGCCGAGGATCCAGGACGTGCTGACGAGGCCGAAGGAGGTCATGCGCGAGCCTCCGCAGCAGCCTCAGGCCCATTCGCAGCCGCTGCCGCAGTCGCCGTCTCCGGCGCCGAAGGCGGAAGCGCCGCCGGCCAATGTCCTGGACGATGCCTACCGCCGCGGCCATGCGGCCGGCGTCGCGGAAGGCGACGCCAGGCTTGCCGAGGAGCGCGTCCGCAGCGCGATCCGGCTCGGCGAGGAGCGCGCCAAATGGTCCGACCAGCAGGCGGTCGCGATCGTGAGCGGCTTCGAGACGGCTTGCCGCGAGATCGAGACCAACATCGCAAGCTCCGTGGCGCGGATACTGCTGCCGTTCCTCACCGAGGCGGTCCGCGACAAGGCGATCGGATCGCTGGTCGAGCAGATCGCGGCGCTGACCGGCAATTCGTCGGTGCCGGCGTTCAAGGTCACCGGCCCGAGCGAGCTGCTCGACCTCGTGAAGACGCAGCTCGAGGCGTCCAGGCGCACCGGCATCGAGTACGAGGCCGCCGACACCCTGGAGGTTCGCGTCGTGGCCGACCAGACCGTGATCGAGACGCAGATCACGGCCTGGAGCGAGCGCCTGAAGGAAGCACGCCGGTAACCCGCCATGGAAGAGGTCAAGCATGAACTCGTGATCGTCCGCCGGCGCAGCGCTTTCGCTGAGGAGGCGCATCACGGCGGCGTGTGGAAGATCGCCTATGCGGACTTCATGACCGCGATGATGGCGTTCTTCCTGGTCATGTGGCTGCTCAACGCGCTCAACCAGGATCAGAAGCAGGTCGTCGCGAGTTATTTCAATCCGATCCAGCTCGCGGAAAATGCCCCCGCGCCGAAGGGCCTGAAGAATCTCTCCAAGAAGGAGCCGACCTCGTTCGAAGGTCAGGACGGCAAGCGTCAGCCGGCCGGCTCGAACGAGGAACGTCGCGGCGACTCGCCGACGGCCGAGAAGCCGGCCTCCTATGAAGAGAAAGTCCTGTTCCGTGATCCCTATGCAACGCTCTCCGAGATCGCGAACAGCGCGAACCAGTCCACGGGACAGCGGCGCGCCGGCGCGCTGACGTCTGCCGAAGAGGATGGTCTAAAGGGCGGCGACGCCTACCGCGATCCCTTCGACCCCGGCTATTGGAAGCTGGCGCCGCAAGCATCCAAGGATGCCGATCGCATGATCGAGAGCGAGCCCAAGCCGAATGCCTCCGCGCGCGACGGCGCCTCAGGCACAAATCAGGGCGAGCCGCAGGCCCGTGGTGCCAAGGCGGACGATGCCGGCGGAAGCCTGGCGCCGAACGCGGATGCGTCGTCCGCAAACCTGTCGCCGCTATTGCCGCCGGGGCCTGCGCCGGCGCAAGCCCCGCGCGAGGGCAGCGCGCAAGCGAGCGTTCAAGTCAACGCCGCCGCGCAGGCGCGTCCCAACGATACGACGAAGGAGTCTGAGCCGCGCGATGCGGCGCAAACCCAGCAGCCGACCGTGAAGCAGCTTCAGGCCGCGATCGCGGACGCGCTATCTGACATCAAGGCGGGCGCCGGGCCGGCGGCCGAGGTGCGTCAGGTCGAGGAGGGCCTCCTGATCAGCCTGACCGACGATGCGAGCTTCGGCATGTTTGCAGTCGGCTCGGCCGAGCCGCGGCCCGAGCTGATCCGCGTGATCGACAAGATCGGGCCGTTGCTGACGAAACGCCAGGGCATGATCATCGTCCGCGGCCATACCGACAATCGGCCGTATCGTTCTGAGACTTACGGCAATTGGCGGTTGTCGACCGCCCGCGCGCAGATGGCCTATTACATGCTGGTTCGCTCCGGTGTCGACGCGCAGCGGATCGAGCATGTCGAAGGCTATGCCGACCGCCGGCCGAAGCTTCCGAGCGATCCGGCGGCTGCTCAGAACCGCCGAATCGAGATCCTGATCCGTGAGAAGCGCCCTTGATCAGGCCGCTCCTCTGCGCCGTCCTGCTGCTCCTGCCGTTCACGGCAGCGAACGCGCTCGCACAACCCGCGCGCCAGTCGGGCGAGCCCTATGAGCTCGTCCGCGCGTTGCAAGCCGTGCAGGACGGCATCGCCAACGGTGACACCGCCGCGCATGGCAGCCACGTCGCGCTGATCCGGCAGATCGGAGAGAAGTTTCTCGCCGCCGATCCGGACGTGTGGAGCAATGCGCAGAACAGCCAGGCTGCAGTCATCTACCTGCTCAGCGGCGGCGCGCCGCAAATCGTCCGCAAGTTGCCGCGCGACAAGATGAACGTCGACGAGCGGCTGTTCAACGGCGCGCTCGCCTATGTCGAGGGCCGTCAGGAGGAAGCGCGGGAGCTGCTCAAGGACGTCAAGCCGCGGACGTTGTCCTCCGGCCTCGGCGGACAGGTCGCGCTGGTCCAGGGCGCGTTGTTCGCGCGTTCCGAGGCATCGCTGGCGATCGAGCGTCTGGACGACGCGCGCCTGCTCCTGCCCGGTACGCTGGTGGAGGAGGCGGCGTTGCGGCGCGAGATCCTGCTGGTGGGGCAGGCGGAGGATTTCGACAAGTTCGAGTTCCTGGCGCTGGCCTATATCCGCCATTACCGCAACTCGATCTATGCTGGCGATTTCTGGCAGCGCTTTTCCTCGGGCCTGACGCAATCGAGTCTGGCGCTCGACGATCGCCGCTTCGCGCGGATCGCAGCGCTGCTCGAGCAGATTGATCGCGCGAGCCGCCTCAAGCTCTATCTCGTGATCGCGCGCGCGGCGATGGTGCGCGGGCAGATGGCCGTGACGCGGCTTGCCGGCGAGCGGGCGCTGACGCTCAGCGCCGACGCCTCGGCGGATCGCGAGCGGGCGCATTTCTTCCGCGGCGCCGCGCGAGCGCTCACCGACGAATATGACGGCGGTCTTGCCGAGCTGAAGGCAGTCGACCGGTCGAAGCTGCCCGAGCGCGACGTGCCCCTTATGAATGCCACGGTGCAGCTCGCGCTCGATGTTCGCAAGCCGTTTCCGGGCGGATCCGCCGCCTCGGCCGACAAGCCTCCGGCAACGCCGGCGCGTCTCGATCTGGCGTCATCGACCGTGACGCTCGCGCGCGCGCAGAAGCAGCTCGGCGAACTCGAACTCCTTACCAGGGACCGCCGCCCATGACCAAGCTCAGTGGAACCTCCGGACAGCTCTTCTCGGGTCTCGCCGAGAGCCTCAACATCCGCGGCACGTCGCGTTCGGCAAAGAGCGCCGGGGCCAAGTCGCAGGCTGGCTCGTCGTTCAACGATCTGCTCCACACCGTCTCGAACCTCGCCAAGCAGGCACTCAACGATGAGGGCAACGATACGACCGCGAAGGCCGGAGCGCTGCCCACGCGTCTGGCCCACCCCGCAGGCAAGGACAAGTCGAAGGACGAGACGGACGAGCGCACCGAGGCGACCGACGTGCTCAAGGCTGGCGACCAGACGACCGACAAATCGTCGGAGACGCAAAGTCCGGTCGGCCATGATCCGAAGCCGGACGTTTCAAACCGCCCGAACGCTCCCGCGATCGTGGGACAGGATCTCGTTGCCGCATCGGCCGCGAAGCCGCAAATGCCGTCGCAGTCGGGCGACAGGAAAGACGTGCCCGCGCGCGACGAGCGCTCATCCGGGACGAGGCGTGAGGTTGCAGCGACAGCGGATTCCGTGCCGTCTGCTGCCGTTCCGACCGGCGCGCGTGCACAAGGCGATGCATCGCAAGCCGCGGCCGCACAGCCAGGCAGCGAGGCTTCCGCCAAAGCCATGCCCGCGACCTCAGGCTTCGAGGCGGTCACGGCCAATGTCGAACGCGCCGCCAAGGTCTCGACGCGCGACGCGTTGCCCGAGACGACCAAGGTCACCGTGGTCCAGCAGGAGACCCATCTGCCCCCGGCGCAGTTCAACGCCCCGCAACAGGTCGCCAATGCGGTCGTCGCCGAGCTGAAGGACTCCGCAGCCCCGGCGGTGTCGGCAGCGCCCGATCTCGCAGCATCCCAGACCAATGCGCCGGATCAGCCGCTCAAGATCCTGACCATCAATCTCGAGCCGCCGGCGCTCGGCAACGTCACCGTGCGCCTTCGTCTCGTCGGCACCGAAGTGTCCGTCCACCTTGCGGCCGCGCGCAAGGACACGAGCCAGATGCTGGATCAGCAGCGCGACCAGATCCGCGATCTCATGCAGACGGCGGGTTATGTCGCCGACGTCGCGCCCGTGCAGCACGGCTCGCTGGATGGATTCCAGAGCGGTTCCGGCCAGTCGCAGCCGCAGCTCTCGGGCCAGCAACAGCCCTCGTCGCAGTCGCAAGGTGCGTTCGGTGGCGCAGGCACGTCGTCGGGGCAATCCGATGGCGGCGCGAAACAGGCCCGCCAGGAACGCCAGCCCCAGGAGACGCGTCATGACCAGGACGTGGGTCAGCCGAATCGTCGCGGCCCTGTTTATCTGTAATGCGGGCGCCGCGGACGCGGCCACCGACGTCGTGCGCCCCTGCGAGCGCGAGATGGCGCGCGCGGCCCAGCAGCATGGGATTCCGCTCGGCATTCTCTATGCAGTCGGTCTCACCGAGACCGGCCGCCGCGGCGCGCTGCATCCTTATGCCCTCGGCGCCGACGGCCAGACCGTGTTCGCCAGGGACATGGATGATGCGATCGCAAGTTTCCAGGCCATGCGCGGCAAGGGCATCAAGCTGATCGATCTCGGCTGCATGCAGATCAATCATTACTATCACGGCGACAAGTTCGCCTCGGTGCGCGCGATGTTCGATCCCGCCAAGAACGTCGAGTATGCCGCGCGCTTCCTGAAAGAGCTGAAGCAGCGCGAGGGCAGCTGGACCATGGCGGTGGCTCGCTACAATGCCGGCCCCAACAACCAGCCGGCGCAGAAGCGCTATGTCTGTCACATCGTAGCTCACCTCGTGTCGAGCGGCTTCGGCGCCTGGACCGACAAGGCGCGCTCGTTCTGTCAGCCGAAAACGACATGACGACGTGAAGTTGTGCATGGTTCCGAACCATCAGCCCCGCGCAAGCAAGATCCCCCATTGTAACTGCAACCTACCAAAGGAGCCCACTTCATGAGCCTGTATGGTGTTATGCGCACCGGCGTTTCCGGTATGAGCGCGCAGTCCAACAAGCTGTCGACGGTTTCGGACAACATCGCGAACGTCAACACCACCGGTTACAAGCGGGCTTCGACCGAATTCTCCTCGCTGATCCTGAAGAGCGGCTCCGGCAATTACGACTCCGGCGCCGTCGAGACGACCGTCCGTTACGCCATCAGCGACGCCGGACATACCCAGTTCACGACGTCGTCCACCGACCTTGCCGTGCAGGGCAACGGCTTCTTCGTGGTCTCGAACGCCACCAACACGCAGCAATATTTGACGCGCGCCGGCTCCTTCGTGCCGGACGCTCAGGGCAACCTCGTCAACGCGGCCGGCTACTACCTTCTGGGCCAGCCCGGTAAAGTGACCAATTTTTCGCAGAACAGCCTGGCTGGAATGCAGATCGTGAACATCGCCCAGGTCTCGCAGGTGCCGGTGCCGTCGACTGCGGGCACCCTGACGACCGGCAATCTCGATCCGAAGGCGGCTGTCATTGCCGGTCCGCCCGGTCCGGCGTCATATTCGTCGAAAAGCTCGATCGTCGCCTACAACAATATCGGTCAGGCCGTTACGCTCGACGTCTATATGTCCCACACCGCGACGGCGGCCGGCTCGGATACCTGGCAGGTTCAGGTCTACAATTCCGCGACGGGCACCTCGCTCGCCGCCGCCACCACTTTCACCTTCGACACCACCGCGACCGGAAAGGGCGCGCTGGCCGCGGCGAGCCCGACGGGCCTTACGTTCACGGTCCCGGGCGGCGCGGCGATGACCATGGACCTGTCGAACATGACGCAGGTTGGAGCCGACTTCAGCTTCAAGGCCACCGTCAACGGCAGCGTCCCCGCGGCGATCGACAAGGTCGATGTCGACGAGGCGGGCCACGTGACGGCGATCCTCAAGAACGGGCAGCAGTTGACGCTCTACACGATCATGCTCGCCGACGTCGCGAGCCCCGACAATCTGACGCCCGAGCCGGGCAACGTCTATTCGACCAACATGAATTCCGGCAATGCGCAGGCCGGGAATGCCGGCACCGGCGGGCTCGGCACGGTCCAGTCCGGTGCGCTGGAGGACTCCAACGTCGATCTCGCGGACGAGCTCACCGGGATGATCGAGGCGCAGCGCGGCTTCACCGCCAACTCGAAATCGTTTCAGACGGGCGCCGACCTGCTCGATGTCGTCGTCAACCTGAAGCGCTGAATTCTCCAGCGCTCACCCCCGGCAAGAGCAGATCATGTCCCTTACCGCCGCCCTCGACTCCGCTCGCGCCTCGCTCATGGCGTCGGGCATCCAGTCGTCGACGATCTCGCGCAACATCGCCGGTGCCAGCGCCACCGGCTATTCGCGCAAGATCGCCGTGCTGGACAACCTACCCGGCACCGGCGTCTATGTCGCGGCGATCCAGCGCGCGGCCAGTTCGGGCCTTTATTCGAACGTGCTGACCGCGACCTCGTCGTCGGCCAAGCAGAACGTGATCTATGACGGCCTGCAGAAGATCGCGGCCGCGACGGTGGACGATCCCGAGCTCGAGCAGTCACCGACCGCCCAGCTCAACAAGCTGAAGCAGGCGCTGCAGCAATTCGCCAACTCCACCGACAATGCGACCCTGGCGCAGGCCGCCGTGACGTCCGCCAAGGACATGGTGACCGGGCTCAACCAGGCCACAAGGACGGTGCAGTCGGTCCGCGAGGGGGCCGACGCCGACATGGCGAATTCGGTCGCCAACATCAACCAGCTGCTGTCCCAGTTCCAGACCGTCAACACCGCCATCGTGAAGGGTACGATCTCCGGCGACGACGTCACCGACTATCTCGACCAGCGCGACAGCATCGTCTCCAGGCTGTCGCAGGAGGTCGGCGTCTCGATGTCGATCCGGACCAATGGAGATGCCGCGCTCTATACCGACAGCGGCGTCGTGCTGTTCGACAAGACGGCGCGGGCCGTGAGCTTTGCGCCGACCAACGCCTATACCGCCGGCACCACGGGCAATGCCGTCTTCATCGACGGCGTTCCCGTGACCGGTGCCAATTCCGTCATGCCGCTCAAGTCCGGCAAGCTCGCCGGCCTGGCCCAGCTGCGCGACAAGGACACGGTCACGTATCAGAGCCAGCTCGACGAAATCGCGCGCGGCCTGATCGAGGCCTTCAAGGAAAGCGACCAGTCGGCTGTCCCGACGCTGGCGGACCGGCCCGGCCTGTTCACTTATCCCGGCGCGCCCGCGATGCCCGCGAGCGCCACGATCTCGGTGGGCCTCGCCGGGAGGATCTCGGTTGCCGCTTCGGTCGATCCGGCCGTGGGCGGAAACCCGAACCTGCTGCGCGACGGCGCGATCAGCGGCGTTGCCGCCTATAATTACAACACGACCGGCAATGCCGGCTTCTCGGCGCGGTTGCAGCAGCTCATCAACAAGATGGAAGCGCCGCAGCCGTTCGATGCCACGGCCCAGGGCAAGCCGAGCGGCAGCGTGATCGAGTTCGCGTCTTCCTCGGCGAGCTGGATCGAAAGCCAGCGCAAGACCGCCGACGACAACGTCCAGTATCAGAATACGCTGCTCGACCGCAGCACTGCGGCGCTGTCCAACGTCAGCGGCGTCAATATGGACGACGAGATGGCGTTGATGCTCCAGGTCGAGCGCACCTATTCGGCGTCGTCGAAGATCATTTCCACCGTCGATGAGATGCTGCAGAGCCTGCTGGCTGCCGTGGGGAATTAAGTCATGATGAGCGCGAACTACATCTCGACCCTGATGCTGTCTTCATCGTTGAGGTCGTCGATCACGAACAACCAGAGCGCGCTGACCAAGGCCTCGAAGGAGGCGACCACCGGGCGTTTCGCCGATGTCGGCCTCGAGCTCGGCACGGGAACGGGCCGTGACGTGGCGCTGCGCGCCGATTTCAACTTCGCCGATCAGCTCGTCGACACCAACGAGCTGGTTTCGGGGCGCCTCGACGTGACCCAGAACCGGATCACGCAGCTCGGCAAGACCGCGTCGGAATTCCTCAAGAACCTGATCGCGGCCCGCGACGCCGACAGCGGCGCGAAGATCATCCTGCCGAGCGCGTCAGCGAACCTTCAGGACGTCATCGGCGCGCTCAACGTCTCCTACAACGGGTCGTATCTGTTCGGCGGAATCGATACGCAGACCGTGCCCATCACGAACTACGCGGCCGGCTCGGCCAGCAAGAACCAGGTCGATGCGGACTTCCTGGCGACGTTCGGCTTCTCGCAGGCTGCGGCCGGTGTCAGCACCATCACGCCGGCGCAGATGCAGAATTTCCTCGACAACACCCTCGACCCCGAGTTCGCGAGCCCGGCCTGGAACGCCAATTGGTCGTCGGCCACGGACCAGACGCTGTCGAGCCGTATCTCCACGACCGAGGTCGTCGACAGCTCGGTCAGCGCCAACCAGCCCGGCTTCCGCAAGCTGGCCGAGGCCTACACCATGCTCACTGATCTCGGGAACACGAGCCTGAGCAAGGACACGTTTCAGGTCGTCGTCGACAAGGCCATCAGTCTGGTCAGCGGGGCGATCAACGATCTCGCTGTGCTCGGCGGTACCGTCGGCTCGATCCAGCAGCGGGTCACCGGCGCGACCGAGAAGCTGAAGATCCAGAAGGACATCCTCAACGACCAGATCGTCAAGCTGGAGGCGGTCGACCCGACCGAGGCCTCGGTCCGCGTCAACACCCTGCAGACCCAGATCAAGACGGCGCTCGCGCTGACCTCGCAGCTCCAGCAGATCAGCCTCATCAACTATCTCTAGAGCCGAGGCTCGCAGCCTCGTTTTGTTAACCGGTCTCCTGCGCAGAGTGATGCTGATGACGTTTGAAGCCTATGAATCGGTCGTCGACGAGAGCGGCTACGAGGCGCGGGGCCGCGAGCGGCAGGCGCTCAGCCTCGGCATCGACCGGCTCGAGCGGATTCAGCGAGGCGTGTTCCGCCTCGAGGATCTGGTCGAGAGCCTGCTCTATGTGCGGCGGCTATGGACGATCTTCATCGAGGATCTCTCGCATCCGGAGAACGGGCTCCCGGACAAGCTGCGCGCCGACATCATCTCGATCGGCCTGTGGGTCGTCAAGGAGGCCGATCGGCTTCGCGAGGAGAGGTCGAACGACGTGATGCAGCTCATCGAAATCAACCGCCTGATCCGAGACGCTCTTTGATGAAGATCTCATTGCGGGCGGGCGAACGGATCTACATCAACGGCGCGGTGCTGCGCGTGGACCGCAAGGTCTCCGTCGAGCTCGTCAACGACGTGATGTTCCTGCTCGAAGGGCAGGTCATGCAGGCGTCCGACGCCACCACGGCGCTGCGGCAGCTCTACTTCATCGTCCAGCTCATGCTGATGAACCCGACCGACATCCGCGACGCCGCGGCGCTCTACGCACAGCATCACGCGGCCCTGTGCGCCGTGTGCGAGAGCCGCGAGATGCTGGACGGACTGGGCGCGGTCGACGAGCTGGTCGAGGCGACCCGCTACTTCGAGGCTCTGAAGCGGATCCGGGCCCTGTTCCCGGTGGAGCAGGCCATCTTGGCCGGCGCCATCACCGAGTCCCCATTCCAGGCTGCCTGACAGCGGAGAGCTACATGAACGTCAACAGCGCGACCGACAGCACGAGCAAGTCGTCCAGTTCGACCGGCTCCACCAATTCGACCTCGAGCAACAGCGTCGACTACAACACGTTTCTTCAGCTTCTCGTCGCCGAGATGAAGAACCAGGATCCGACCAATCCGATGGATACCTCGCAATATATGAGCCAGTTCGCGCAGCTCTCGACGGTCGAGCAGGCCATGCAGACCAATTCGAAGCTGGATGCGCTGCTGTCCTCGCAGTCGTTGTCACAGGCCAACGGCCTGATCGGCAAGACCGTCAGCTTCACCGACGCCACCGGCGCCAGCTTCAGCGGCAAGGTCGTCTCGGTCTCCATCAACGCCGACGGCTCCATCGCGACCCTCGAGAACGGCACCAAGGTCGCGGTCGGGCCGGGACTCACGATCAGCCAGTCATGAACGAACGCGACGCTCTCGACATCGTCCAGGCTGCAATCTGGACCATCATCGTCGCCTCCGGGCCCGCGGTCGGCGCGGCCATGCTGGTCGGCACCATCATTGCGCTGATCCAGGCCCTGACCCAGATCCAGGAGGTGACGCTGACCTTCGTTCCGAAGATCATCGTCATTCTCCTGGTCGTTGCCGTCTCCGGCTCCTTCATCGGAGCACACCTCTCCACCTTCACAGAGATGGTCTATTCGCGGATCGAGCGCGGCTTCTGATCCGCGCCGGCGATCTGCCACCATCCCCGCGTAAGCTTTGCCGGGCAGATTAGGGGTGGACCCTCTGCCGGTGACCCATGGCCGATACGTTAGCTGCTAGCCTGCCGACCCCACGACGATTGGGGGCCGACGCCTTTTTCGCCGGCGGTATCGTGGCCATGCTCACGATCCTGTTCCTGCCGATCCCGCCGATCCTGATCGATCTCGGCCTTGCGTTCTCGATCGCGCTGTCGGCGCTGATCCTGATGGTCGCGCTGTGGATCCAGCGACCGCTCGATTTCTCGGCCTTCCCGACCGTGCTGCTGATCGCGACCATCCTGCGGCTGGCGCTGAACGTCGCGACCACCCGCCTGATCCTGTCGCGCGGCGGGGAGGGCGAGCAGGCCGCCGGCCACGTCGTCGCAGGCTTCTCCAAGTTCGTCATGGGCGGCGACTTCGTCATCGGCTTGATCATCTTCGCCATCCTGGTCACGGTGAATTTCGTCGTGATCACCAAGGGTGCGACGCGTATCGCCGAAGTCGGCGCCCGTTTCACCCTCGACGCCATCCCCGGCAAGCAGATGGCGATCGACGCCGATCTGTCGGCGGGCCTGATCGACGACAAGGAAGCCCAGCGCCGGCGCCGCGAGCTCGAAGAAGAGAGCGCGTTCTTCGGTGCCATGGACGGTGCCTCGAAATTCGTTCGAGGCGATGCCATCGCCGGCCTGATCATCACCGCGATCAACATTTTCGGCGGCATCATCATCGGCGTCACCCATCACGGCCTGACGCTGTCGCGCGCCGCCGACGTCTACACGAAGCTCTCCGTCGGCGACGGTCTGGTGTCGCAGATGCCGGCGCTCATCGTGTCGCTGTCGGCCGGCCTCTTGGTCTCCAAGGGCGGCACGAGAGGATCGGCCGAGCAGGCCGTGCTGCGCCAGCTCGGCGGCTATCCCCGCGCGGTCTCGGCCGCCGCGCTGATGATGTTCGTGCTCGCCTTGATGCCGGGGCTGCCGTTGGCGCCCTTCGTGCTGCTCGGCGGCGTCATGGCCTTCGTCGGCTACTCGCTGCCGAAGCAGCAGGCGGCCTTGAAGCAGAAGGAGGACGCGCGCAAGGCCGACGAGCGCGCCCAGGCCGAGGCCAAGGAATCCGTCAAGGACCAGCTCAAGACCGCCGAGATCGAGCTGGCGCTCGGCGGCCATCTTTCGGTCCATCTGCTGGGCTCGCGCACCGAGCTGGCCCACCGCGTGGCCAAGATCCGCAAGAAGTTCGCCAAGCAGTACGGCTTCGTAATTCCCGAGATCAAGCTCAGCGACAATCTGTCGATCGACCCCAAGGGCTACCAGATCCGGATCCACGACACCCGCGTCGCCCATGGCGAGCTCAGGCTCGGCGAGGTGCTGGTGCTGGTCGACAAGGACGGCAAGCCCGACGTGCCCGGCGAAGAAGTGGTCGAACCCGCTTTCGGCATGAAGGCGCTGTGGGTGACGGAAGCCTTCACGGACGAAGTCAAGCGGCAGGGCTGCAAGCCGGTCGACAATCTGTCGGTGCTGCTCACGCATTTGAGCGAGGTGATCCGGGCGAACCTCGCCCAGCTACTGTCCTACAAGGACATGCGCGCGCTGCTCGACCGGCTCGATCCCGAGTACAAGCGCCTCGTCGAGGATCTCTGCCCGTCGCAGATCTCCTATTCCGGCCTGCTGGCGATCCTGAAAATTCTGCTGGCCGAGCGCGTCTCCATTCGCAACCTTCACCTCATCCTCGAGGCGATCGCCGAGATCGCGCCTCATGTGCGGCGCTCCGAGCAGGTCGCAGAGCACGTGCGGACCCGGCTTGCCCAGCAAATCTGCGGCGATCTCTCCGACAACGGCGTGCTCAACGTCGTCAGGCTCGGCAACCGCTGGGACCTGGCGTTCCACCAGAGCCTGAAGCGCGACGCCAAGGGCGACGTCGTCGAGTTCGACGCCGATCCGCGCCTGATCGAGCAGTTCGCGACCGAGGCCAGCGCCGCGATCCGCAAGTTCACCGAGAACGGCACCAGCGTCGTGCTGGCGGTGACGCCGGAAGCCCGGCCCTATGTCCGGATGATCCTGGAGCGGGTGTTCCCGACCTTGCCGATCCTGTCGCATGTCGAAGTCGCGCGCAGCGCCGAGATCAGGGCGCTCGGAGCCGTGTCGTGATCAGCGGCCTTGCCGACAGCGTGCTGGTGACGTTCATCGTGTTCTGCCGCATCGGCGCCTGCCTGATGCTGGTGCCCGGCTTTTCCAGCGTCAACGTTCCGGCCCAGGTCCGCCTGTTCGTCGCGCTCGTCACGACCTTCGCGCTGACGCCGATCCTGATCGCGGTGCTGAAGCCGCTCACGGACAACGCCGCGCCGCTGACGCTGGCGCTCCTGATCTGCTCCGAGCTCGTGGTCGGCAGCGTCATCGGGCTCGGCGGGCGGGTGTTCTTTCTGGCGCTCCAGACCATGGCGACCGTGATGGCGAGCGCGATCGGGCTCAGCAACATCCCGGGAACGCCGGTTGCCGACAGCGATCCGGCGCCGGCGCTGGTGCCGCTGATCATGGTGTCGGTCACCACGCTGTTCTTCATGACCGACCAGCATTGGCAGGTCCTGCGCGGGCTGATGAATTCCTACGACGTCTGGCGTCCCGGCGACAGGCTCGGCGGCGGCATGGCGCTCGACCTGCTCGTCGGCCGCCTGTCGGAAGCATTCGTGCTGACGCTGCGGATCGCCAGCCCGTTCATCGTCTATTCGGTGATCGTCAACCTGGCGGTCAGCCTGATCAACAAGCTGACGCCGGCGATTCCGGTCTATTTCATCTCCGTGCCCTTCGTGCTGTTCGGCGGCTTCCTGCTGCTCTACCTCACGAGCGACGAGCTGCTGACGCAATTCATGCTCGGCCTCTCGTCCTGGCTGGCGGAATGATGCTGTGATGACGTCGCGCGCGGACAAGCTCGGCCGGATGGTTTCGCTGGTGAAGCTCCAGCTCCGGCTGTCCGAATGGCAGCTCGCGCAGCTGCGGCAGCAGGAGAGAAGCCTGCGGGACGAGCAGGAATGGCTGGTGGGAGCCCTGAATGAAGGCAAGCCGCCAGCGGGATCGTCGAGCGAGTCGATCGCGCGGCGCTTGAACCGGACGAGTGTCGGTGCGCGCGCGATCCAGACGCAGGCCGCGCAGCAGCTCGACCAGGTCCGCGCCGAGAGCCGCCGCGTGAAGCAGCTCGAGCAGGTCGCGAAGGCGGCGCTGGCCGACAAGCTCCGCGACGCCGAGAAGCGCTCCCTCGAGGAGATGACGGGAATAAGCCCAGCCGTGCGCGCGTGGATGCCACGGCCAGCCAATCGGAACAAGCCATGATCGTGACCGCGACGCCCGACCTCGTTCTCGACGTCCTCGAGGCCGCCGATCCCGTGACCCAGCGCGCGGCGACCGCGAAACTCGATGCGCTGAAGTCCTCCGATGCCGACTTCGCCGCCACCATGGACGCGGAGGCCGGCAAGGCGGCTGCCGAGCAGACCGCGACGAAGGTTTCCGAGGCGCAGTCGGATGTGGTGAACGGGGCGCCGGTGCGGATGATCAAGGCGCCGGCATCCGGCGAGGTGTACCGGAAGTTCGAAGCTTTCATCCTCCAGACCTTCGTCGAGACGATGCTGCCGAAGGAATCCGAGCAGGTCTTTGGCAAGGGCACGGCCGGCGGCGTCTGGAAGTCGATGCTGGCGGAGCAACTCGGCAGCCAGCTGGCTAAGGGCAACGGCATTGGCATCGCCAAGCAGCTGGCCGCCGCCAATCCAGCGGGGCCGAACGGTGCCGGCAAGGCCGGATGAAGATCCGCGAACGGGTGACAGAAGTTGAAGGGTGAATTTCCTATGCAGGCACAAGACAGCGCGGCGGCCATGGTGATCGAGCAGCCGGTCGTGGATACCGGGGTGATGACGACGGAAGCAGCAGAAGCCGATGCGCTGCTGCCGGTGCTGCTGCCGATCATGAGCGGCGAGGCCGTGGTCGACGGCGCGGATGCGGCGAGATCGGATGAAGTGCGCGGCCTGCTGGCAGCGATCCGCCGGCTCGAGAGCATCGTCGAGGAGGAGACGGTCGCGCTCACGACGCGTCAGAAGATCGATTTCGACGACTTCAGCGCGCGGAAGAGCCGGAGCATGCTCGAATTCGTCCGCCTGATGCGGGCGCGGATGCATCTCGGCGGCGACGTCGAGGTCACCGAGGAAATTCGGCGGCTGCGCGAGAAGCTCGAGCGGAATCGCTCGATCCTCGAAATGCACTACGACGCGGTGCGCGAGGTCGCGGGCATCATCGTCAAGGCGATCAAGGAGGCCGAGTCGGACGGCACCTATACCGGCCGCGCAGCACAGGACGGAAAATGATCAGACTGGTGCTGGCCGGGCTCTGGGTATGCATCCTCACCGCGGGCACGAGCTATGGCGTGGCCTATTGGAAGGAGAACGGCAGCCTGCTGCCGGCGAAGGACGAATATCTCGACGGCCTGCAATACCAGAAGACCCGGGCATTGAGCGTGCCCATGGTCGAGAACGGCAATGTGCAGGGCTATATCGTCGCGCGCTTCGTCTACACCGTGGAGGCGCGGACGATGCACCAGCTCAACGTTCCGCCGGAGCCGTTCGTCGTCGACGAGGCCTTTCGCAGGATCTATGCCGACGACCGTCTCGACTTCAGGAAGCTCGCCCGCTACGACCTCTCCATCCTGACGGCCGCCATCAAGCAGCGCGTCAACGAGCGGATGCAGGCTGACGTCGTCCAGGACGTCCTGGTCGAGGATTTCAATTACGTCTCCAAGGAAGAATTTCAGCAGAAGCCGTAGAACGTGATGCAGGGGCTATCGCATTTGGCGCTTTGCGCGAGCTGAGCGCGCGCCTCGTCCTTCGAGATGACCGCTTCGCGGTCTCCTCAGGATGAGGCTAAGCGGGCATCGACACTCGTCAAAACTGGCGCAACGCTCTCGGTCCTCATCCTGAGGGCCCGCCAACGGCGGGCGTCTCGAAGGATGGCCACAGGCGAAATCGCGCCCATATGCGATTGCCCTGCTCACCAGGGGTAGGGGAACGCAGCTCCATCGGGGCACTCGTAGGGCTCATCCCATCCGTCTCCCGCCCCGAACGTGCAACGGCCTCTGCGAAGCTGCTTCGCAGAGGCCGTTGTTGGTTTCGCCCGCAGGCTTGTGCCGTGTCAGTTGTTGACCGGATAGGCGGCCGGGACGGCATGCGCCCTGTTCAGGATGATGCCGACCTCGTCGAGCTCCCGCATCGGCACGTCGAGGGTCTCGCCGGCCGGGATGTCGAGGCGGTAGCCGACGTAACGCCGGGCCACGATCGCATCGAAGCCGAGGCGGTCGCGGAGCTTCTTGCGCAGCTTGCTGACGTGGCTCTCGATCACGCTCTCGTCGAAGGTGGACTCGAAGATGCCGTAGACCGCGTTGAAGATCTGCGTCTTGGTGATCCACTTGCCGTGATTGCTGACCATATACTCGAGAATGCGCAGTTCGCGGCGGGGCAGGGTGAGGGCGTGGCCCGCGATCTCGGGGTCACGGCCGTTGAAGAAGACCTGGATCCTGCTCTCGCAGGGCCTCGGCAGCTCGCCCACCCGGCGGCGCGCGATCGCGGCCGTTCGGGCCAGGATCTCGCGCAGGTGGATCGGCACGTGCACGACGTCGTCGACGCCCGACTCGAACAGCTCCAGCGTGTTCTTGAGCATCTTCTGGCCGCTCATGGCGATGATGGGAGCCGAGGAACGCTTGCGCATCGCCCGCGGCAGGCTTCCGCGGGCATCGCAATCCCCGAGGAGGAAGGCGTCCACCGCCGCCAGATCCGATTCACTGGCGGATTGCAGCCAGTCCCAGAATTCTCCGGAGGAGAAGCCGATCGACGATACGCCTTCGCGAACGAGCCCTCCGACATAGCTGTTCGCGACGCTCTCGCGATCATCAACGATAATATACATCAGTCTTTCGCCCCTGTTTCGCACCTGTCGCGGCCGGTTGGTTGTTGTGATGCCCGGCTCGGCAACGATGCTGTTTGACGACATTCCTTCCCGCGAACCGTTGTTATGGTTTCGATATTCGCGGGCAGCCCTACGCATTCAGTGCCTGCGTCTCGCAGGCCTGTTACTTCAACTCGATACTGAACGCTTACTGCGTGAGGCCCGGCGGGTGTCTTACGGATCACCTCGCGGGGCGGATTGAGAAACGACCTAGAACAGTTGCGCCAAGTTGCTCATCGCGTCCGAACGCCACTGAATCTGTGTCGATCTCCTCGCCAACTGGCGAGAATCACTTGAGTAGGACCGTAACAATTGCCGATTTCCGATCAAGCGTGCGTAACAAAGCGATTGCTACGTGTGCTTGATGCTGTTGGTTTGTTTCGGGTTGTTTCTTGATATATTCAAACGCATCAGTTGATTTGGAAACTAAACTAGTTCTGCATCGTGATGGGTCTAAGGTTCCGCATCCCCGTACAATCACAGCTATTTTAGGTGGTGTGGGGGATGAGGCATACCGAGGGGTTTTCAACCCGGGATTGACTCTCATGGGAGTGTTTCCCCATGCGACAATTCGACTCACGTGTGGCGGCGAGACTCCAGCTTGGCGAAATCTTGGCGAGTGTGTGTCTTTCGAGTCGCACTCTCGCCACGTGCATGACGCGATTGACTCATGTGACGTCGCATCGCGCGCGATGGAAAAGTTTTCGATGCGCACGTTTCAGGCAAGCTTCGGCAAATAACGTCACCGTTCGACAGATCGAACCGAACGGAGCATTTTCACATGTTGTCCGATGGACAAGCTCGTCCCAACGCGACCGCTGATGTTTCCGCGACGACGAAGCCGACTCTCGAAGCACGCGATACGAAGGACGATATGGCGCGAGCGCCCAGGCCCGCTGCGGGCGCAAAGCGGGCATCGGCCGCGGCAAGCGATGAAGCTCTCGCGAAGGAGGCACTCGAGGGGCTGAAACGTATTCGCGCCAAGGCGCGTCTCGACAAGATGGCGATCCCCAAGCCCGCGCCGACAGTGATCAAGCCGGCCGTGATCGTCGCCAAGCCCGCGCCGCCCCGTCCGACATGGGTTGCGCCGCTCGCAACATTGGCGGTCGCCGCCATGTTGGTGGTCTGCGCCTGCACCGGCGTGATCGCCTATCTCACCACGCAGCCCGCCCAGAACAACGTTGCAGCCAATACGGAGATCAGGAATCTGCGCGAGACCGTCGCGCATCTGCGCAAGCAGGTGTCGGGCGTGTCGGAAAATCTCGACGGCCTGCGCACCGCGGTGGATCAATCGAGCAAGGCGACCAATGACCGTTTCGGCAGGTTCGCCGAGAATTTGGACCGTATCGAGCGGGTGAGTTCGTCCTCGACAGTGAAGCTCGACAAGCTCGCTCAAGCACAGGTTCAGACGCCGGCTCCGGCGCCGGCCATGGTGCAATCGCAGCCCTCGCCACAGCAAGGATCGATGCTGGCCTCGGCCGCAGCACCTGAGTTCACGGGCTCGGTGTCTCCGTCGGAGCGCGCGCCGGCGCCGCGGAAGGTGATCAAGGGCTGGTCGGTCCGCCAGGCCTATGAAGGCATTGCGATCCTGCAGGGTCCGAACGGCGTCATCGAGGCGGTGCTGGGACAGCAGGTGCCCGGCCTTGGCCGCATCGAGGAGATCAGGAGTGAGAACGGGCGCCTGGTGGTGGAGGCGAGCGGCGGTGTCATCTATTCGTCACGCAAGGCGACGCCCTGATCGAGGGCTGTCCTCTATTGGCGGTGATGCTCGAAGCTGGTGCATAGCAGATCGACCTCCGCTTCCGCGATCGGCGAGCGAAACAGGCGGCAGCTGAACTCGGCCGCTGCCTTGCTGTCGGTGGTGGTGCGCTCCTCGCGGAGGAAGATGCATCGCTTGCAGACGTCGGTGTGGTGCCGCTGCTCGGCCGCGTCCGACTGATCCAGCACGTGCCGGAACGTGTCGCGGAAACGGATCTTGACCTCGTCGTCGAGGACGGCAATCGCCTCGATGAGAACACTGACGGGGTCGCGTACCAGGAACTTCTTGCCCTGCTGCGTCACGCTCAGCATCACCGAGCGCTTGTCGGTGGCCGAGCGTTTTCGCTCGATGTAACCCAGCCGCTCGAGCTCCCCGATGATGAACGAGGCAGTGCCGCGCGTGGTGCCGACGTAACTTGCGAGCGCCGAAGGCGTCCGGGAAAAACGGTTGGCGCGGGAGAGGAAGCGCAGCGCCATCCACTCGCGGTCGCGCAAGCCGTGCTTGGTGCCTTCGAACCACAGGATTCGTGCGACTTGCTCCAACAGTTCAATCGATTCGCGAGCCAAATTCATTTCAATTCCAGATCGGATAAAGCTTTATTCAATTGAGCCTTGGGGTGCGCAATCTGTGTGGACGAGAATGAAGTCCTCGCGTGACCCTTGGTCCGTTGCCGGACGGCGGACCGCGCGTGGGGAAGAAGCTCTCGTTGCAGAGATGGAACTTCCGGCCGTGGAACTAGGGCGTCACAAAGAAAGTTCGAGTAAATCGCACGGCTCAAGTCCGCTGAAAATTTCAATCAAATGACGACGGCTCGCACGTGATTGACGGTGATGTGCCGATGCGCGAGCAACATGATGTGTCATTATTGCCGCTGCGGTGTCCATTTGTTGCGGGTGAGCGCGTCGAATGCGCGCACATGCGCATCAGCCGCGGCAATTGGCGGTGCGGGCAGCCGTGAGAGAACCGTCTTTTTCGGTTAATGGATGTTGCGATGCAGTGCAGCTAGACGGTTAAGTCCGGCGCACGAGCGATGGGAATGTCAGAGTGTCGTTTGGACTCGAAATAGTCAGCGCCATTCAACGTCGTGCAGCATTGGCAGCCACGGTCGCCTGGCACGGTCTGGCCTGAAAGCGCGCGTGCTCGCAGGCTGGTGATTTGCATCTCGCCGGCAACTATTGGCGAATGCGTCGCCCCCGGGGGCATCAGTACAGGCAGCAAGGGATAGACCGATGAGCTTCGAAACCACCATGACATCCGACGTCGTCGGGTTGACGAAAGCCGCCCCGGTTTCGCGCCGCGGATTCATGAGCGCCACCGCGGCCGTCGCCGCCGGCTACACGCTTGCGGCCGGGCCCGTGCGCGCCGAGGCGATCACGACCGACGCCAATGGTCTTCAGGTCGGTGACGCCAGGATCAAGGTCGGCTCCGAAGAGATGCCCGTCTATTTTGCCCGTCCTGCCGGCAATACCAAGGTGCCGGTGATCATCGTGGCGATGGAGATCTTCGGCTTGCACGAATACATCAAGGACGTGACGCGGCGCCTCGCCAAGCTTGGTGCGTTCGCAATCGCGCCTGACTATTACTTCCGCAAAGGCATCGATCTGACCAAGGTCGCCGAGGTCAAGGATCTGTTGCCGGTGGTCAATGCCAAGCCGGACGCGGAGCTCATGTCCGATCTCGACGCGACGGTGGCATGGGCAGGATCGCAGGGCGGTGACACGGTCAAGCTCGGCATCATCGGCTTCTGCCGGGGCGGTCGCACGGTCTGGGAATATGCCGCCCACAGCGGCGCGCTCAAGGCCGGCGTCGCCTTCTATGGCACCTTGGTCGACCCCGAAAATCCGCTGTTGCCGAAGAGCCCGATGCAGCTCGCCCCCGAGATGAAGGCGCCGGTGCTCGGCCTTTATGGTGGCGCCGATACCGGCATTCCCGTCGCCCAGGTCGAGCAGATGAAGGCCGCGCTCGAGCAGAGCAAGAAGACGGCCGAATTCAAGATCTACCCCGAAGCGCCGCACGGCTTCCATGCCGACTACCGCGGCAGTTACCGCAAGGACGCCGCGGAAGATGCCTGGAAGCAGGCGCAGGCCTGGTTCAAGAAGTACGGCGTGTTGAGCTGAGCGCTGGGTCAGAACAAAAGGGCGGCCCGATCGGCCGCCCTTTTTCGTTCAGTGCGCGCCGATCTCACTTCACCATCGCACCATAGACGATGTCCTGAACCTGCTCGCGATAATACTTTCTGAGCTCGCCCGGCGCAGCCGTTCCCACCACGACGACGAGACGCTCCTTCGGGTCGCAGAAGAATTGCGTTCCGTAGGCGCCGTTCCAGGTGAACTCGCCGGGATTGCCGGGGACCGACGACAGCCCTTCGCTGGTGCGAACCGCGACCGAAAGGCCGAAGCCGAAGCCGCCGCGATGCGGCTCGACATTGGCCACGTTGTTCTTGATCTCGGGGCCAAGATGGTTGGTCGTCATGTGATGCACGGTCTTCGGACCGAGGATGCGCTGGCCGTCGAGCTCGCCGCCGTTGAGCAGCATCTGCCCGAAGCGGGCGTAGTCGCCGACCGTCGCAAACGAGCAGGCGCCGCCGCAGTCGAACTTGGTCGGGGTGTCGAGCAGCTTGATCGCCTGCGGCTTGCCGGTCAGCGGATCGTTGGCAAACGGGCGGGCGAGGCGAGGGCGCTGCGCGTCGGTCGGATGGAAAGTCGCGTCCTTCATGCCGAGCGGCTGCCAGACATTGGCGGCGAGATACTCGCCGAGCTTCTGCTCGCTCACCTTCTCGACGACGGCGCCGAGCACGTCGATCGAAAAACCGTATTCGAACTCGGTCGAGGGCTGATGCGCCAGCGGCAGCTTGGTGATGCGGTCGATGAAGGCCTGGGTGTCGCCTTCGATCGCGGGCGCGACGCCGTCAGGATATTGCCGGGCCACCGGGCTCGAACTGTCTGGCCGGCCGCCATACATCAATCCGGAGGTGTGCCGGTAGAGATCGTGGATGAAGATCGGCGAGGCCTGCGGCTCCAGCTTGAGCGAACCGTTGGCCTCGGTCACGCCGACCTTCATGTCGGCAAAGCCGGGATAGTAATCGGACAGCTTGGCCTGGAGGGGCAGCCGACCCTGCTCCATCAGCGTCAGGCCCGCGACCGCGGCCATCGGCTTGGTCATCGAGGCCAGCGCGAAGATCGCATCGATCGGCATCGGCGTGCCCTTGTCCGGATCGAGCATGCCGTAAGCCTTGTAGTGCACGAGCTTGCCGTCGCGCGCGATGGCGACCACCGCGCCGGGGACGCGCTTGGCGGCGATCTCGCGAGCGAAGAAATTGTCGAGGCGCGCAAGGCCCTGACTGGAGAAGCCGACATCGTCGGGTTTGGCTTCGGGCAGCGGCGCGGCGATGGCCGTGCTGAATGTGATGACGGCAGCCGCCGCCGCGATCATGGCGATCGTCTTGTTCATTATGTCCTCCCGCACGAGCTCGTTGTGTGAGCGGCTCGTTGCACGCCTAGATCACGACTGCACCGGCGCGAAGTCAAGCGCGGGCAAAGCATGTCTGGGACGCGCCGGGACGCCGGAACCCTATCGTGCTTCGCCTGCATGCCACAGCGCATCGAGGCCGTGCCGATAGGTCGGGTGGACAAGCGTGACGCCGAGCTCGCGCTTTAGTCTCGCATTGGAGACGCGGGCGCTGCTGGCATAGAAGCTGCGCGCCATCGCCGACATCTCGGCGGTGGCAAACGCCTCTTCCGGCGGCGGCGCAACGCCCATCAGTTTCGCCGCATAGGCGATCACGTCCTGCGGCGGTGCCGGCTCGTCGTCGCAGACGTTCCAGGTCCCGCCGCCCCTGTGCTGAATCGCGGCCATGATCGCGCTCGCGATGTCGTCGACGTGGATGCGGTTGAAGACCTGGCCGGGCTTGATGATGCGACGCGCCGTTCCCGCTCGAAATGTCGCCAGCGCGTTGCGGCCGGGGCCGTAGATGCCCGCAAGCCGCAGGATCGCGGCATCGCCGTGCGCAATGTCCATCCAGGCCTGCTCGGCAGCAATCCGCATGCGGGCGCGGTCGAGCGTTGCCTGCGGCGGGGTACTCTCGTCGACCCAGCCGCCGCCGTGATCGCCGTAGACGCCGATGGTGGAGAGATAGACGATCTTGCGGCGGCCCGCCGCCAACACGTCGCCGAACGCCGTGATGGCGGGATCGCCGCCGCTACCGGGCGGGATCGACACCACAAGGACGTCGGCATCGCGGACCTGCTCGGTCGTCTCGCGTGCGAGGGGCTCGCCGGAGAAGGCGTGGACCTCGATGTCGGCAAGGCCGTTCCGCTGCGCGGGATCGCGCACGGTGCCGGCGATATGCGAGAAGCTGCCGCGATGTTTGCGGACGAAATGCCGGGCACTATAGCCGAGGCCAAGGATGAAGAGCCGCATGCGTCTCCCGTGCAGGTCGAAAGTTCCCGTCCGCGCCGTCGCGCGTCGTTTGCTCATAAGAGATTTTTGGGTCCGGCAAAAGATATTGCGATTTGTCTCGCCTTCTGCCTCGGGCGATGTTCGCCTGTCACAGGGAGGCATCGATCATGCAGGCAGAGGCGCTCGCTTTCGCCCCGGCGGATGCGCTGATCCGGCGCGCGGCCGCGCTGATCTTCGACGTCGACGGCACCCTGGCCGAGACGGAGGAACTGCATCGGCAGGCCTTCAACCATGCCTTCGCCCGCCACGGTCTCGACTGGCAGTGGGACCGCGCTCTCTATAAGGACCTGCTGCGGGTGACCGGCGGCAAGGAGCGCATGCGCGCTTACCACGAAAGATTAGGGATCAGCCCGTCATTGCCGGACGAGGCCATCGCCGCGCTTCACCACATCAAGACCGCGCACTATGCCGGGCTGATCGAGACCGGTTGCTGTCCCTTAAGGCCGGGCGTGACGGAGCTGCTCGCTGCGGCGAAGGCGCGCGGCCAGCGGCTGGCGATTGCGACCACGACCTCGCACGGCAACATCGATGCGCTGCTGTCGCAGGCGCTGGGGGCGAACTGGGCTGCCGAGTTCGACGCCATCGTCGCCGGTGACGATGTCAGGCACAAGAAACCGGCACCGGACGTCTATCTGGAAACGCTGGCGCGGCTGCAGCTCGGCGCGGCCGACTGCGTGGCAATAGAGGATTCCGCCAACGGGCTGATGGCGGCCTCACGCGCCGGCATTCCGGTTCTGATCACCCGCAGCATGTTCTTTGCGGATGATGATTTTTCCGCGGCGCGGGCCGTGCTGGATGACCTGTCGGAACTGGCCAAACTAGAAACTGAAAAACAACCCCATGCACAGTAGATCACGCTCGTGTGTCCGCCGCGTTCAGTGGACCCGGTGGCTCGTTCTATCGTCTTCAGCCTGCTCGACAATCTGCGCGATCGGGCTCGACTGATGGTGCACCAGGCGCCACTCGTCCCCGACGCGGCGAAAATGGTTCGCGGCGGCCAGGGCGGTGCCGTCGACGATCTCGATGCAGAGCACGCGGGCGCTATCGCCGTCGACGATGACCTGCGGCTCGGCGCAGACGATCTGCGGCCGCTCCGGGCTTTGCAGGATGTCGCGCCAGCTTCCGATCACCGTCGCGCGCCCGATGATGGCCGGCCAACCGGGATGGATGCAGGAGATCCCGTCGTCGTCCGCCCACATCCGTTCCATGCCGTCGAAGTCGCCGGTCGAAAACGCGGCGTAAAAGGCCGCGTTGGCGGCGATGATCTTGCTGTCCTTTGCCATCGCTCTCGGGTGGGGCAAGGACAGGCAAAAATCAAGCGCGACTTCCGTTCGACCTTGTGTCCGATTTAGACCGCAGTGCAGCATTGCCCGCTCAGTGGTCAGGCCGAGACGAGCGTCTCCACGGCCCGCCGCGCACCTTCCGTGTAAAGACGGCCGAGCGCCGTGGTCACGGCCTCGCGCAGGCGCGGATCAGCACCCAGCGGCCCGAACACCTTCTGAACCCCGAGCAGTGCAGGCGCGAGCCGCTCGGCAACAGGCCCCGCCTCGCGCGCCAGCGCGGCGAATTCGGCGGCAAGGGGATCGCGCACGTCGATGGTGCGACCCTGCTCGTCGAGGCCGCTGACATAGCGCATCCAGCCGGCCACCGCGAGCGCATGCGTTGCGATCGGCAGGCCCCTCGCGAGGCGATCCTGCATCGCGCCGAGCAGCCGCTGCGGCAGCTTCTGCGAGCCGTCCATCGCGATCTGCCAGGTGCGGTGATGCAACGCCGGATTGGCAAAGCGCTTCAGCAGCGAGGCGCGATAGGCAGCAAGGTCAGTGCCCGCAGGCATCGTCAGCGTCACCGCGGCCTCCTCCATCACCTGTGCGGCAAGCCGCGCGAAATGCGGATCCTGCATGGTGCCGGCGATGGTCTCGTAGCCTGCGAGATAGCCGAGATAAGCCAGCGCCGAATGGCTGGCGTTGAGCAGCCGCAGCTTCATCAACTCGAACGGCTTGACGTCGGCGACGAGCTCGACGCCCGCTGCAGCAAGGTCGGGCCGGCCCGCGGTGAAACGATCCTCGACCACCCATTGCGTGAACGGCTCGGTCATGACAGGCCAGGCATCGCGCATGCCGAGCGCGTTCGCGACCGCATCGCGGTCGGCATCATTCGTCTCCGGAACGATACGGTCGACCATGGTTGAGGGGAAAGCGGCATTGTCCACGATCCACTTGCCGAGTTCCCTGGAGCGGAGCGCGGCGAACTGCGTCACGATCCGCTGCACGGTGTGGCCGTTGGCGGCGAGATTGTCGCAGCACAGCACGGTGAACGGCGGGGCCCCCAGCGCGCGCCGCCGCGCCAGCGCAGCGACGATGAAGCCGGGCGCCGAGCGCGGCGCGTCGAAATTGTTGAGATCATGCACGATGTCAGGATGCCGCTCGTCGAGATCGCCGGTCTGCGGCGTGTGGCAATAGCCCTTCTCGGTGACCGTCAGCGAGACGATACGAATGGCGGGATCGACCATCCGCTCGACCAACGCTGCCGGGCTTTCGCGTGCGACGACGCTGTCGAGCAGCGCGCCGATGACGCGGTGCTCGGTGCCTTCGGCGGCGCGCACGGCAACGGTATAGAGATGATCCTGCGGGGCGAGGGCGTCGCGCGTATCCGGGCTGCGCAGGCTGGCGCCGACGATGCCCCAGGACGCGGCTCCTGCGGCAAGACAATCGTCGATGACGACGGCCTGATGCGCGCGATGAAACGCGCCGAGGCCGAGATGCACGATGCCGGGCGTGATGCGCGACCGGTCGTAGGCCGGGCGGCGGACAGCTGGCGGCAGCCGGCCGAGATTGGCGCGGCCAAGGCGCATTGAACCTGGGCGCATGGACGTCTCCCCTTTGCTTTGCCGCTGCTTGACATGGCGCCCGTATCAGGTCAATGCTCCGGTCAATTGGTAAGACCAATTTTCCAAAATTGGCGGGCCGCGGGCATTTCGAGTGCCCCGCGCGACCCTTTCGGGAGGACCAGCGTGCCGCTGGAAGCTGTGGAGGCGAGACGGCTTTATCGCCAGGTCGCCGATCAATTGCGAAGCCTGATCGACAGCGGCGAGTACGCGGTCGGCAGCCGCTTGCCGACCGAGCGCGAGCTCGCCGAGCAGCTTAGGGTGTCCCGGCCGACCGTGCGCGAAGCCTTGATTGCGCTCGAGGTCGAGGGCCGCCTGCGCATCCGCGTCGGCTCCGGCATCTATGTGATCGAGCCCGCCGCAATCGCCGCGCCCGCGGCCGCGTCCGTCATCGAGGGGCCGTTCGAGCTGCTGCGCGCCCGCGAATTCCTCGAAAGCGCCATCGCCGAACAGGCCGCGCGCGTCGCGACCAGGGACGACATCGCCCGCATCGACGCCTCGCTCATCGCGATGGAGAACGTCGAGCATCCCGGCGAGGCCTCGATGGTGCATGACCGCGCGTTTCACGTCGCGATCGCCGGCAGCCTCGGCAATGCCGTTCTGGTGCGCGTGGTCGGCGAGCTGTTCGACCAGCGCCTCAATCCCTATTTCGCGCAGCTCGCGCATTATTTCGAAAGCCCGGGCACCTGGCGTACCGCGCTCGACGAGCATCGCGCCGTGCGCGAGGCGATCGCGGCGCATGATCCGCAAGCCGCGCGCGATGCGATGCGCGCGCATCTGGCGCGGTCGCAGGAGCGCTTCGCGCAGAATTTCGGCGCCGAGAAAGCGGCGGGATCATCTTCGGGGCGGAGCCGCACCGTCCGATCCCCGGCGAAGCCGGCGGTGCCAAAGCGACCACCGAAGAAGCGGGCCAAGAGCGGCAGCGCGCGGCAGCGATGAGATTGTACGGCCCGCATCCGTGCCGGGGCGGGCGAACAAGAAGCAGACTTGAACGATGGAGGAAAAGTCGATGTTGAAGAAAATGACGATTGCAGCAGTGATGTCCGCCGCCACGCTATTGGCTGCCACCCAGGCCAGTGTGGCGCAGACCAAGCTCAAATGGGCCCATGTCTACGAGACCTCGGAGCCGTTCCACACCGCCTCGGTCTGGGCCGCGCAGGAGATCGGCAAGCGCACCAACGGGCGCTATGCGATCGACGTCTATCCGGCCTCTCAGCTCGGCAAGGAAGCCGACATCAACCAGGGCCTCTCGCTCGGCTCGGTCGACATCATCATCTCCGGCTCGAGCTTCGCGGCCAAGAGCTTCCCGCCGATCGGCGTGACCTATTATCCCTACACCTTCCGCGACGCCGATCATCTGCTCGCCTACACCAAGAGCGACATCTTCAAGGAGCTCGCCAAGGGCTATGAGGACAAGAGCGGCCACCACATCGTCGCGGTGACCTATTACGGCGTGCGCCAGACCTCGTCGAACAAGCCGATCAAGACCTGCGCCGACATGAAGGGCCTGAAGATGCGCGTGCCGGACGTGCCGGCCTATCTCGCGATGCCGCGCGCCTGCGGCGCCAACACTGCGCCGATCGCCTTCGCCGAAGTCTACCTCGCGCTCCAGAACGGCACCGTCGAGGCGCAGGAAAACCCGCTGACCACGATCGAGGCCAAGAAGTTCTACGAGGTACAGAAGCACATCGTGCTGACCGGCCACATCGTCGATCACCTCAACACGGTGGTTGCGGGCGCGCTGTGGAAGAAGCTCTCCGACGAGGACAAGAAGATCTTCACCGACGTCGCCCAGGAAGCCGCCGCCAAGGCGACCGCGGAGATCAAGCAGAACGAGGCCAAGTTGGTCGCCTTCTTCAAGGAGAAGGGCCTGAGCGTGACCGAGGTCGACAAGAACGAGTTCCGCGACACCGTGCTGAAGAACGTCGCGTTCGAGACCTTCGGCTATCGCAAGGCCGACTGGGAAAAGATCCAGGCGGTGAAGTGACGACGTAGTCGTCATCCCGGGGCGGTCCGTAGGACCGAACTACGGTGCGCAATTGCGCACCTGAGAATCTCGAGGTTCCGGGTTCGACGCGGACGCGTCGCCCCGGAACGACGATTTGGAGAGAGGTAATCCATGTCCACCGCCGAAATACACCGGCAGATCACCGCGGACGAGATCGCCCATACCTTCGAGGAGGAGGCGACGCCGAAGGTCGACCTCGGCATCTACGCGTTCGAGGACTGGGTGGCGCTCGCGATCTTCTGGGTGATGGCGCTCGCCG
Source organism: Bradyrhizobium sp. SBR1B (assembly GCF_014198205.1). Taxonomy (NCBI): domain Bacteria; kingdom Pseudomonadati; phylum Pseudomonadota; class Alphaproteobacteria; order Hyphomicrobiales; family Nitrobacteraceae; genus Bradyrhizobium; species Bradyrhizobium sp. SBR1B. The sequence goes on along the minus strand of NZ_JACIHC010000003.1, from coordinate 634,005 downwards.
TCTTCCTCCAGTTCTTCACCCGCTACGTGCTCAACGACAGCTACGCCTGGACCGAGGAGATCGCGACCTATTGCCTGATCGGCGTCGTCTTCATCGGCGCCTCGATGTGCGTGCGGCTGTCTCGGCACATCCAGGTCGATCTCGTCTACCGCTATCTGCCACATCTCGTGGCGCGCGCTCTGTCGACGTTGATCGACCTGATCCGGATCGCCTTCTTCGGCTACGCCACCAAGCTGGTCTGGACTTACATCCAGATCATCGGCGACGAGCAGATGACGACGATCAATTTTCCCAAGAACTACGTCTATTACGCCGTGCTGCTCGGCTTCGTACTGATGTTCCTGCGCTCGGTGCAGGCGGCGCTGCAACACTGGCGGCAAGGCTACTCGGTCCTCGAACGACCCGGCGCCTACGACGGATCGGAGATTTGACATCATGCTGCTGCTGCTCGGAGGCTTTCTCATCCTGATGCTGCTCGGCGTTCCCGTGGCGATCGCCATGGCCGCGTCGTCGCTGCTCTACATCCTGGTCAGCGGCGTGACGCCCGACGTCACGCTGGCTCAGCGCATGATCGCCGGCGTCGAGAGCTTTCCGCTGCTCGCGGTGCCGTTCTTCATCCTGGCCGGCAACCTCATGAACATCGCCGGCGTCACCGGCCGCATCTACAAATTCGCCGTCGCCCTGGTCGGCTGGATGCGCGGCGGCCTCGGCCACGTCAACATCATCGGCTCGGTGATCTTCTCCGGCATGTCCGGGACCGCGATCGCGGACGCCGCCGGTCTCGGCACCATCGAGATCAAGGCGATGAAGGATCACGGCTATTCCACCGAGTTCTCGGTCGGCGTCACCGCGGCCTCGGCGACGCTCGGCCCGATCATCCCGCCGTCGCTGCCCTTCGTGATCTACGGCATGATGGCCAACGTCTCGATCGGCGCGCTGTTCTTGGGCGGCGTCATCCCGGGCGTCGTGCTGACGCTGTTCATGATGGCGACGGTCACCTATTTCGCGCACAAGAACAAATGGGGCAGCGACACGCCGTTCTCCTGGCCGCAGCTCGGCTCGGCCGGCCTCGAAATCCTCATCGTGCTGTCTTTCCCGATGGCGATCTGGCTGATGGTGCTGGCCGGCCTCTCGGTCAACGTCGCCGTGGTGATCGGCCTCGGCACGTTGCTGGCAATCGACTGGTACTTCGACTTCTCGGCGGTGATGGCGCTGATGGCGCCGGTGATCCTGATCGGGGGCATGACGCTCGGCTGGTTCACGCCGACGGAGGCCGCGGTCGCGGCCGTAATCTGGTCGCTGTTCCTCGGCCTCGTCCGCTACCGCACCATGACGCTGCAGACGGTGGCGAAGGCGACGTTCGACACCATCGAGACCACGGCCTCGGTGCTGTTCATCGTCACGGCAGCCTCGATCTTCGCCTGGCTGCTGACGGTGTCGCAGGCGGCGCAGACGCTGTCGGACTGGATGCTCAGCGTCACCCACAACAAATGGGTGTTTTTGGCGCTCGCCAACGTCTTGATCCTCTTCGTCGGCTGCTTCATCGACACCACGGCGGCGATCACCATCCTGGTGCCGATCCTGCTGCCGATCGTGCTCAAGCTCGGCATCGACCCGATCCATTTCGGCCTGATCATGACGCTGAACCTTATGATCGGCCTGCTGCATCCGCCGCTCGGCATGGTGCTGTTCGTGCTCGCCCGCGTCGCCAAGCTCTCGGTCGAGCGCACCACGGTCGCGATCCTGCCCTGGCTGGTGCCGCTGATGCTCGCGCTGATCGCGATCACCTACATTCCCGAACTGACCCTCTGGCTGCCAAAATACATGGGACTCTCCAAATGACCTCCGTTGCTCTCGCCGCTACCCTGTTCGGGCCCGAAGATCTGCGCATGATCGAGCATCCGCTCGACAAGCTCGCAGACGGCATGGTGCGCATCCGCTTCGGCGCCGGCGGCATCTGCGGTTCGGACATGCACTATTTCCGCCATGCCCGGACCGGCGATTTCGTGGTGAAGTCGCCGCTGGTGCTCGGCCACGAGATCTCGGGCGAGGTCGTGGAGATCTCCGGCGCGGCTGCGAACCTGAAGGTCGGCGACCGCGTCGCCGTCAATCCCTCGCGCTGGTGCGGCCATTGCGTCGCCTGCCGCGAGGGCCGGCCGAACCTGTGTGAGAACATCTACTTCATGGGCTCGGCCTCGAAGACGCCGCACATGCAGGGCGGCTTTGCCAATTACTTCGACGCGATCCCCGCGCAGTGCGTGAAGATTCCCGACCATGTGTCCTACCAGGCCGCGGCGCTGGCCGAGCCGCTTTCGGTCTGCCTGCACGCGGTCGCGCGTGCCGGCAATATCGAGGGCAAGCGCGGCATCATCTTTGGTGCCGGCCCGATCGGGCTTCTGACCATGCTCGCCGCCCACCGCGCCGGCATGGCCGATATCACGGTGGCCGACATCGCGCCGGCCCCGCTGGCCTTCGCGACCAAGCTCGGTGCTTCGCATGTCGAGAACGTGTCGGCCGGGGAAGAGGGCCTGAAGGCGCAGGCCGCGTCGCGTCCCTACGACGTCGCGTTCGAGGTCTCGGGAACGGCCGCGGGCCTTGCGAGCGCCATCGGCATCGTCAGGCGCGGCGGCATCGTGGTGCAGATCGGCAATCTGCCGGGCGGCCAGATTCCGACGCCGTCGAATGCGGTGATGGCGAAGGAGATCGACCTGCGCGGCTCGTTCCGCTTCGGCTTCGAATTCTCAACCGCGGTGGAACTGATCTCCAATGGCAGCGTCGACGTGCTGTCGCTGGTCACCGCCGAGCGTCCGCTGTCGACCGCGCCGGATGCGCTCAGGCTGGCGCTCGACCGCTCGCAGAGCGTCAAGGTCGTGCTGACCGCGAATTGACTCTTGTTTTGACGCGTTTTCTTCACGCGAACCGATACCCACTTCGCTCGAAAACGCTTTAGGAGATTGCGCATGATGCTCGAAGGCTGGCGCTGGTACGGGCCCGACGATCCTGTCTCGCTCGACGATGTCAGGCAGGCCGGGGCGAGCGATATCGTCTCGGCGCTGCATCAGGTGCCGATTGGCGAAGCCTGGACGCGCAAGGCGGTGGAGGAGCGCAAGAACTTCATCGAGCGCGGCCAGCCCGGCCGCTCGCAGCTGACCTGGTCGGTGGTGGAATCGATTCCGATCCCAGACGACGTCAAGCGGCTCGGCGGCAAGGCGACCAAGTCGATCGAGGCCTGGATCGCGAGCCTCGAAGCCGTCGCGGCTTCCGGCATCAAGATCATCTGCTACAATTTCATGCCGGTGGTCGATTGGTGCCGCACCGATCTGGAATGGGAGCTGCCGAACGGCGCCCGCGCCATGCGCTTCGATCAGGACCGCTTTGCCGCTTTCGAGCTGCATATCCTCAAGCGCCCTGCGGCCGTGCAGGACTATTCGCCCGAGCAGCAGGCGCGTGCGAAAGCGCTGTTCGAGCAGATGAGCCAGGCCGATATCGACTATCTCGTCATGGTGATCGCCAGCGCGCTGCCCGGCTCGACCACCGAGCCGATGACCATCCCGCAATTCCGCGATCGGCTGGAGACCTATCGCGACATCACGCCAAAGATCCTGCGGCAGCATCTCGTCGAATTCCTCGGGCGCGTGACGCCGGTGGCCGAGCAGCTCGGGGTGTCCTTGACCCTGCATCCGGACGACCCGCCGCGGCCGCTGTTCGGCCTGCCGCGTATTGCCTCGAGCGCCGACGACTACCAGGCGCTGTTCGACGCCGTGCCGTCCAGGGCCAACGGCATCTGCCTGTGCACGGGCTCGCTCGGCGTGCGCGCCGAAAACAATCTGCCTGAAATGGCCGAACGCTTCGGCCCGCGTATTGCGTTCGCCCACCTCCGCGCCACCAAGCGCGAGGCCGACGGGCTGTCGTTCTACGAATCCGATCATCTCGACGGTGACGTCGACATGGTCGCGGTGCTCAAGGCGCTGCTCAAGGAGAACGCCAAGCGTTCGCCCGACAAGCAGATCGTGTTCCGTCCCGACCATGGTCACCGCATGCTCGACGATCTCGCGGCGACCAAGCGCACCAATCCCGGCTACACCGCGATCGGCCGCCTGCGCGGTCTCGCCGAGCTTCGCGGCGCGATTCGCGCGATCGAGCATCGGTGATAGAGGCGGGGCTCGGCGACGGCCGACATCGCATCACCCGATGGCGAAATCCGCCGCCGTCTTGGCGTGAATGGCCGTCGTGTCGAACGTCTCCACTGATGTGTCGTCAGGGCCGACCAGCATCGTGATCTCGGTGCAGCCGAGGATGATGCACTCGGCGCCGGCGGTGACCAGCGCTGCCATCACCTCCTGATAGCGGCGGCGCGAGGGATCGGCGACGATGCCGAGGCACAGCTCGTCGTAAATGATGCGGTTCACGTCGGCGCGCGCCTCAGTGGGAGGAACCAGCACGTCGAGATCATGCGCGCGCAGCCGGTCGATGTAGAAGTCCTCCTCCATCGTGAACTTGGTGCCGAGCAGCCCGACCTGCCGATAACCTTTCGCCCGGATCCGCTTGGCCGTCGCGTCGCCAAGATGGGTGAACGGAACGGTCACGCTGGAGATGATGTCGGGCGCCAGCTTGTGCATCGTGTTCGTGCACAGCACGATCGCCCGCGCGCCGGCGCCTTCAAGACGCCGGGCGACCTCCGCCAGGCTGGCCGCCGCCTCGCGCCAGCGGCCGGCGTACTGCATCTGCTTGATTTCCTCGAAATCGTAGGAATACAGCAGGAGCGGCGCCGAATGCAGCTTGCCCATGCGGTCGCGGACCCGCTCATTGATGAGCTTGTAGTAGAGTGTCGTGCTCTCCCAGCTCATGCCCCCGATCAAGCCGATGGTTTGCATTCCGGTGTCCTCGACGATGTGGTTTCGGCCGGATCGTAAACGAAGACGTCGAAGCCCGGTAGCCATCGCTTGATTGCGGCTTGATGCACCGTCAGGCCTAATTATTTCAGCGCTCGTAGCCCGGATGGAGCGTTAGCGTAATCCGGGGCCTTCGCCCGGCATCTCACACCGTCCCGGATTACGCTGGCGCTCCATCCGGGCTACGCCATCGTCCTGTGTCGCCCTCTGTCAATCCAGAAGTGCAAAAATATTCCACTTTACCGAAATTCGGTTTCAGCGTATGTGTCGGCCATCCTGATCCGGCGAAAGGGGCGGTCGTACGTCGTCACGAGCCGCGGATCGGGGAGCGGTGGACGCGGCGGCGTCGTGCACGAGAGGCGGGAGCAGGGCGGGAGAACCCCGTGAGGTCCCGGCGGCGTGCGGACGAACGGCGCTTGAAGCGTACGGCCAAATCGCGTGGTCCTGGCTGTCGTTGCTACACCCAAGCCTTGCGGAGGTGCGCCGAGCCCGACCGGGCGAAGCGCGCCGCCAATCCGCGGGGTGACGGAGGCAAGCAGGAACTCGTCTCCGGGGAGAGCGCGCCATAGGCCGTCAAACATCGCGCAGGGAAGGCCGGATGATCGGCTGCCCTGTGTCTCCCTCGTGCATTGCGTGTGCAATGTCTTCGCACGGGGGTCTTGCGGGTGCCAGCCGGCACCCGGCCTTCCCTGCGCCCTTTTTCTTCGGAGAGGGCGTGAAGCGGACAGCAAAGCTCGGGCGGAAGCGCCGCGAGAAGGTGGAGGCATGTCTGCGAGTCACAACCGATATCGTAGGGTGGGCAAAGCGCAGCGTGCCCACGCTCTTGTTGCTTATGGAGGGAGATCGTGGGCACGGCGCAAGTCCGCCTTTGCCTACCCTACGGCACTGGATTGCTTCGTCGCACCAGCGCAAAATTGCTACGCAATTCTGTCGCGGGCTCCTCGCAATGACGTGCCAACCGCAATCCCTGCACCAAGCCCGACGAACAGGCGTCGTGCAAACGGCACCGACGGGCATGACCTCTGCGCAGGCTGCGAGAAGCCTTTCGATCTTGCGCGCCCTCTCGGCCTGTCCTACGCAGTCTCCGAATAATAGCGCATCGCCAGAGCCTTGAGGGAGCCGTCATGACCATCCGCAACACCCGCACCGGGGGCCAGATCCTGATCGATCAGCTCGTGGCCCAGGGCGTCGAGCGCGTCACCTGTGTGCCGGGCGAGAGCTATCTGGCCGCGCTCGATGCGCTGCATGACAGCCCGATCGACGTCATGATCTGCCGTGCCGAAGGCGGCGCGGCGATGATGGCGGAGGCCTACGGCAAGCTGACCGGGCGGCCCGGCATCTGCTTCGTCACCCGCGGCCCCGGCGCGACCAATGCCAGCCACGGCGTCCACATTGCGATGCAGGATTCGACGCCGATGATCCTGTTCGTCGGCCAGGTCGACACCGGCATGCGCGAGCGCGAGGCGTTCCAGGAGCTGGACTACAAGGCGGTGTTCGGCACCATGGCGAAGTGGGCGGTCGAGATCGATCGTCCCGATCGCATTCCGGAGCTGGTGGCGCGCGCCTTCCGCGTCGCCATGCAGGGCCGCCCCGGTCCCGTCGTGATCTCGCTTCCCGAGAATATGCTGACCGAGACCGCCGCCGTTGCCGATGCCATGCGCATCGAGCCGGCCGTGAGCTGGCCCGCGCCTGCGGATATCGAGAAGCTCGGCGCGTTGCTCGCGAGCGCCAAGGCGCCGCTCGTCATCCTCGGCGGCTCGCGCTGGACGGATGGGGCGACCAGGAGCATCGCCCGCTTTGCCGAGCGCTTCGACCTCCCTGTCGCGACCTCGTTCCGCCGGGCCTCGCTGATCGATGCCGACCATTCGCATTATGCCGGCGATCTCGGCATCGGACCGAGCCCGGGGCTGAAGGCGCGCATCGACAACGCCGATGTCGTGCTTCTCGTCGGCGGCCGCATGTCGGAGATGCCGTCCTCGTCTTACACACTGCTCGACATTCCGAACCCGCAGCAGAAGCTGATCCATGTGCATCCGGGCTCCGAAGAGCTCGGCCGGGTCTATCAGCCGGCGCTCGCGATCCAGGCGACGCCCGCCGCGTTCGCCGCCGCGGTCGAGACGCTGAAGCCTTCAGGCGCGGTGGCCTGGAAGGGCGAGGCCGCCAAGGCGCACGCCGATTATCTCGCCTGGACCGAGAACGCCCGCGAGCTGCCGGGCACGTTCCAGTACGGCCAGGTCATGACCTGGCTGCGCGACCGGCTGCCGAAGGACGCCATCGTCTGCAACGGCGCCGGCAATTATGCCGGCTGGATCCATCGCCATCATCGCTTCCACAGCTTTGCCGCGCAGCTGGCGCCGACCTCGGGCTCGATGGGCTACGGCGTCCCGGCCGCGGTTCTCGCCAAGCGGCAATATCCGGATCGCACCGTCGTCGCCTTCGCCGGCGACGGATGCTTTCTGATGAACGGTCAGGAATTCGCGACCGCCGTGCAGTATGACGCGTCGCTGGTCGTGATCGTCGTCGACAATTCGCAATACGGCACGATCCGCATGCATCAGGAACGTGACTATCCCGGCCGCGTGGTCGGCACCCAGCTCAAGAACCCTGATTTCGCAATGTACGCGAAGGCATTCGGCGGCCATGGCGAGCGCGTTGAGCGCACCGAAGAGTTCGCGCCGGCGTTCGAGCGTGCGCTGGCCTCCGGCAAGCCGTCGATCCTCCACTGCATCATCGACCCGCGCGCGATCTCAGTCGGCAAGGACTTTGCGCCCGCGGTGAAGGCGTAAGCGATGACGACCGGTCGCCACGTTGCGATCATCGGAGCCGGCGCGGTCGGTGTCATCAGCGCCATCGAGGCCTTGCGCGAGGGCCATCGCGTCACGCTGATCGATCCGGGCGAGCCAGGCGGCGAACAGGCGGCGAGCTATGGCAATGCCGGCTGGCTGTCGTCGCATTCGGTGATCCCGCCGGCGGAGCCGGGCATCTGGAAGAAGGTGCCGGGCTATCTGATGGACCCGCTCGGGCCGCTCGCGATCCGCTGGTCGTATTTGCCGAAGGCGCTGCCCTGGCTGATCAAATATCTGCTCTCGGGCTGGACCGAGGCGCGGGTCGAGACGACAGCCCTCGCGCTGCGCGACCTGTTGAAGGACGCGCCGCTGCTGCACCGGAAGCTGGCGGAGGAGGCCGGCGTGCCCGAGCTGATCGAGCGCAATGGCGTGATGCATGTGTTTCCGTCGCGCGGCAATTTCGACAATGATCTCGGCTGGCGCCTGCGCAAGAAGGTCGGCGTCGAATGGATGGAGCTCAACGCCGACGAGATGCGCCAGCGTGAGCCTGATCTGCATCCGCGCTACACCTTTGGCGTGGTGGTGGAGGAGGCCGGACGCTGCCGCGATCCCGGCGCTTATGTTGCGGCGCTTGCCAACCACGCGATCGCCAGTGGCGTCACGCATATGCGGGCCAAGGCGACCGGCTTGAAGTTGAATGGCGACAAGCTCATGGCCGTCCTTACCGAGACCGGCGAGATCGCCTGTGATGCTGCCGTCGTCGCGGCCGGCGCCCGATCAAAGCAGCTCACCGCATCGGTCGGAGATCCCTTGCCGCTCGAGACCGAGCGCGGCTACCATGTCATGATAGAGAACCCGGAGTCAGGTCCGCGCAGCTCGATGATGGCATCCGACGCCAAGATGGTGGTGAACTGGACCGACAAGGGCCTGCGCGCCGCCGGCACGGTCGAGATCGCCGGCCTTCAGGCCGCGCCGAACTGGAAGCGCGCCGAAATTCTGCGCAACCACCTTGTCAGCATGTTTCCAAAACTGCCGAAAGACATTCCGGCCTCGCGCATCAAAACCTGGTTCGGCCATCGGCCGAGCATGCCGGATGGACGTCCCTGCATCGGCTATGCGCGCGCTTCGCGTGACATCGTCTATGCCTTCGGCCACGGCCACGTCGGGCTGGTCGGCTCGGCCCGTACCGGCCGGCTCGTCGCGCAGTTGCTTAGCGGCAAGCCGCCCGAGATTCCGCTGGCGCCGTTTGCGCCCGAACGTTTCCTCTGAGGTCGCAGCATGACCAGTTCGGCCAATTTACCCTCTCGCATCGCCCGCGGCGGCAAGGCCATCTATGGCGCGCCGCTCGGCATCTTGATGCTGGAAGCGCGCTTCCCCCGCATTCCCGGCGACATGGGCAACGGCACGACCTGGCCTTTCCCCGTGCTCTATCGCGTGGTGAGCGGGGCTTCGCCGGAGAAGGTGGTGCTGAAGGGCGCGGCCGGCCTGCTGCCCGATTTCATCGATGCCGCCAAGGATCTGGTGCGGCTCGGCGCTGAAGCCATCACCACCAATTGCGGCTTCCTCTCGCTGTTCCAGAAGGAGATCGCGGCCGCGGTCGGCGTTCCCGTTGCGACCTCGTCGCTGATGCAGGTGCCGTGGGTGCAGGCGACCTTGCCGCCGGGCAAGCGCGTCGGCCTCGTCACGGTGTCGGGCTCGACCTTGACGCCGGCTCATCTCGAGGGCGCCGGCGTGCCGCTCGACACGCCGCTGGTCGGCACCGAGAACGGCAAGGAATTCTTCCGCGTCCTGATCAAGGCCGAGAAGGACGATATGGACATCGCGCAGGCCGAGCGTGACGTGGTCGAGGCCGGCAAGGAGCTTGTCGCCAAAAATCCCGATGTCGGCGCGATCGTGCTCGAATGCACCAACATGCCGCCTTATGCGGCAGCGTTGCAGGCCGAGGTCGGGTTGCCGGTCTACGACATCTATTCCATGATCACCTGGTTTCACGCCGGACTGCGCCCGCGCGTCTTTGCGTGAACGCGTCCGTGAGATCGTCACAAGTCCTGGAGCGAGCCCATGAAGTTATCCGGCAAGGTCGCCGCCATCACCGGCGCGGCGCGTGGCATCGGCAAGGCCTGCGCGAAGAGATTTTTGGATGACGGCGTCAAGGTCGTGATCTCGGACGTCGATGCCGAGGGCCTCGCCGCGACAGCCGCCGAGCTCGCCCGGCCGGATGCCTTGCGCACAATCGTCGGCAATGTGGCCAAACGTGCTGACGTGGATCAGCTCGTCGCCACCGCCGCGAAGGAATTCGGCCGGCTCGACATCATGGTCAACAATGCCGGCGTCGCCCGCAACCGGGACATCCTGGAGATATCCGAGGAGGAATTCGACGAGATCATCGGCATCAATTTGAAGGGCGCGTTCTTCGGCGTCCAGGCGGCGGCGAAGCAAATGATCGCGCAAGGCGGCGGCGGGGTCATCATCAACATGTCCTCGGTGAACGCGCTGCTGGCGATCCCGGCGCTGGCGACCTACGCGATGTCCAAGGGCGGCATGAAGCAGCTGACCTCGGTCGCCGCCGTCGCGCTCGCCCCGCACAACATCCGCGTCGTCGCGGTCGGACCGGGCACGATTTTGACCGACATGGTGGCGTCGTCGATCTACACCTCGGAGGACGCGCGCAAAACCGTGATGTCACGCACGCCGGCCGGCCGCGGCGGCGAGCCGAGCGAGGTGGCGTCCGTCGTCGCGTTCCTGGCGAGCGACGATGCGTCCTACATTACCGGGCAGACGATCTATCCGGACGGTGGAAGGCTGGTCCTGAACTACACGGTGCCGGTGAAGGAGAAGTAGGCCCTCACTCCGCCGCGACCGTCATCCCGTAGCCGAGCCGCTTCGAGATGCCGCCGGCACAATCCCGCAACGCATGCGCGATCGGGCTGTCCCAGCGCGCATCGAACGTGCCTTCGGGTCCCATCGCCGTGATGACCAGCGCGACATGGCCGGTATGATCGAACACGGGAGCCGAGAATGCATTGACGCCGGGCAGGGGATCGCCGAGCGCGCGGGCGAGACCGTGCTTGCGGACCTCCGTCAGCATCTCGGCGACCTTGGCGCCCTTCACGGTGCGCTTCGGATTGTAACCGACGCCGTGACGATCGAGGCCGCTCTCCAGCGCGGCGTTGATAGTCTTCTCCGGCAGGAACGCCGCAAAGGCGCGGCCGGTGGCCGTCTCCAGCAGCGCCATCACCGAGCCCGCGCGCATCACGATGTGGACCGGCTGGGCCGGCTCTTCGAGCTGGACGACGGTCGGGCCGTACGTGCCCCAGACTGCCAGTGAGACCGCATGTCCGATCTGGCTCGCGAGCGCGGCGATCTTCGGCCTTGCGATGCGCACGCCGGAGAGCCGGCGCAGGCTGATCAGGCCGAGCTCCAGCGCCAGCGCGCCGATCTCATAACGGCCGGTGGTCTCGTCCTGCTCGATCAGCCCGATGCGGGAGAAGCTGGCGAGATAAGGGTGCGCCTTGGCCGGCGACATGCCGGCCTCGCGCGCGAGATCGCGCAGCATCATCGGCTCGCCGCACCTTGCGAGCGCGCGGAGCAGCTCTCCGCCGACCTCGATGGACTGGATGCCGCGGCTTTCCCTCTTCATGCGCCTCCGATGCGCTTGGCTTACGCCGCGTCGCGCTTGGCGGCGCTGTCGGCGAGATGACGCCCGGCAATGTAGCCGAAGGTCAGCGCCGGCCCAAGCGTGATGCCGGCCCCCGGGTAATTGCCGCCCATGATGCTCGCCATGTCGTTGCCGGCGGCATAGAGCCCGGGAATGACCCGGCCCTCGGCATCGAGCGCCCGCGCGTTCGCGTCGGTGACGATGCCGGCATAGGTGCCGAGATCGCCGATCACCATCTTGATGGCATAGAACGGCCCGCTCTCGACCGGCGCGACGCAGGGGTTGGGGCCGTGCATCGCGTCGCCCTGGTAGCGATTATAGGCCTTCGAGCCCTTGCCGAAGGCGGCGTCATGGCCTTGCGGCGCGGTGGCATTGAACTGCTTGACCGTCTCGGCGAATGCCTTGGCGTCGATGCCGGCCTTCGCCGCCAGCGCCTCCAGCGTGTCGCCGCGCATGAGATAGCCGGTAGTCAAGTGATGACCCAGCGGCATCGGGAAAGGCGGCACGCAGCCGAGACCGTATTTGCGCAGCGTTGGGTGATCGCAGACCAGGAAGGCGGCGATCTCCTCGCCGGGCTTGGCGGCCTTGATCATGGCCTGGACGAAGTCGTGATAGGAATTGCCCTCATTGGCAAAGCGCTTGCCGTCGCGCATCACCGCGATCACGCCGGGCTTGGCGCGGTCGATGAAGTGCGGCATCACGCCCTTGGAACCGTCCTTGCGCGTGGTCAGCGACACCGGCACCCAGGCCGCCGCGTTCGGCAGCCGGTCCTCGATATGTCCGCCTGCGCGCTCCGCAAGACGCAGTCCATCGCCGGTATTGCCTGATGGCCCCGGCGAGAAATGCTCGTTGCCGGTCGGCGCGTGCGGAAACATCTTCTTGCGCCGCTCCACATCATGCGGGAAGCCGCCGCAGGCCAGCACGACGCCCTGGCGCGCGAGCACGCGCACCTCGCGTCCCTCGCGCGACACGATCGCGCCGGTGACCGCGCCGTTCTCGACCGTCAGCTCGCGCACGGGCGAGGACAGCCACATCGGAATCTTCAGGTCCTGGGCGGATTTCGCGAGGCGCCCGGCCAGCGCATTGCCGTTGGTCAACGTCATGCCGCGGCCGTAGCGCAGCACGTCCATCAGGTGACGCGACAAGCGCTTGGCGACATAGACCGCGGAAGTCAGCGACTTGGTCACGCGCATGAAGTGGATGATCTCCTTGCCGCTTCCCAGCATCATGCCGAACACGGTGAGCTCGGGCAGCGGCATGCCCAGCGACTTGATGAGGTCGCCGAGCTCGCGGCCGTCGAACGGGCGCGTCACCATGGAGCGACCGCCTTGTGCGCCGCCGGGTGCTTCGGCGTGATAGTCGGGAAATACCAGCGGCATGTCGAAGCGGAGCGCGGTCTTGGTGGTGAAGAAATCGACAGCCTCGGGACCGGCCGAGAGAAATGCATCGACGCGTGCCGCGTCGTAATTGTTGCCGGCCTCGTGCCGCAAATAGGTGCGGGCCTGCTCCGGCGCTTCCGCGATGCCGTAGGCCTTTGCCAGCGAGGTGCCGGGAATCCAGAGCCAGCCGCCGGAGCGGGCGGTGGTGCCGCCAAAGCGCGGCTCCTTCTCGACGATCAGCACGTCGAGGCCGCGATGGCGCGCGGTGATCGCGGCCGACATGCCGGAGCAGCCTGATCCGGCCACGAGCACATCGCACTCGTAAGTCTCAATTGCGCTATGCTCGCTGCCGGTCATCTGGGCCTCACTTCTTCAGGAGCGGACATTTGGACTCGGAGACCGGGCGGAAGGCGTCCTCGCCCTTCACGGTCTTGACGATGTCCAGGTAATCCCACGGCTCCTTCGACTGCTCGGGCTTCTTCACCTTGGCGAGATACATGTCGCGAATGACACGGCCGTCCTCGCGCAACTTGCCGCCATGGACGAATGTATCCTCGATCGGCAGCTCGCGCATCTTGGCCATCACCTTGGCGGAATCGTCGGTGCCGGCCGCCTTGATGGCCTTCAGATAGTGCAGCACCGAGCCGTAGACGCCGGTCTGGATCATGGTCGGCATCACCTTGGTGCGCTCGTAGAACTTCTTCGACCAGGCGCGCGTTGCCTCGTCCATGGCCCAGTACGAGGCCGTGGTCATGTAGGTGCCCTGCGCGGCCTTGAGGCCGATCGCGTGTACGTCGGTGTCGAACATCAGGAGGCCGACGAGCTTCTGGCCGCCCTGGACGAGGCCGAACTCGCCGGACTGCTTGATCGCGTTGTCGGTGTCCTGGCCGGCCTTGGCGAAAGCGACGACGTCGGATTTCGAGCTTTGCGCCTGGAGCGCGAAGGAGGAGAAGTCCGCGGTGTTGGTCGGATGCTTGACGCCGCCCAGGACCTTTCCGCCCATCTCGTTGACGAAGCGCGTGGCGTCCTTCTCGAGCTGCTGGCCGAAGGCGTAGTCCGCGGTGATGAAGTACCAGGACTTACCACCCTCCTTGATCACGGCGGAGGCCGTCACCTTCGACAGCGCGTAGGTATCGTAGGTGAAGTGCACGGTGTTCGGGCTGCACAGCTCGTCGGTCAGCGAGCTTGCGCCGGGGCCGGAAAGCAACGCGACCTTGCCCCGCTCGTGCACCATGTTGTGGACGGCGATCGCGATGCCGGAATTGGGGATGTCGACGACGGCGTCGACCTTGCCGTTGTCGAACCAGCCGCGCACGATCTGCACGCCGACGTCGGTCTTCATCTGGTGATCGGCGCTGATGATCTCGATCGGCTTGCCGAGCACGGTCGGCCCGAATTCCTCCACCGCCATCTTCGCGGCCTCGACCGAGCCCGGCCCTGAGTTGTCGCGGCCCCAGCTCGACAGATCCGTCAGCACGCCGATCCGCACCGCGTCGTCGGAGACTTGCGCGGTGGCGACTGTGGTCATGGCTGCCGAAGTCATGGCCGCGAGCATGGCGCAGGCCAGAAGCCCTCTCATCGTTGTTTCCTCTCTCTTATTGGCCGCATGGCGCGGTTGGCTGTTCTTGAGTTGAATTAGATATAAGCAGATAAGTTTGTCAATGGTGAATTCGGGGTCCGGAATGAGTTCCTCTCGGCGGATGAGACGACAGGGGGCACCGCTGCTTCAGCGCCCGTGATTGCGAGCGCAGCGACTTGTCCGCCGAAGCCTTGGCGAAGGCGGAAGCAATCCAGACTCTCTCCCGGAGGCAGCCTGGATTGCTTCGTCGCAAGAGCTCCTCGCAATGACGGATGTTGCGACACAGGCGCACAAAATCCCGCGTTGTTATCCTGTGAGAGCCATCACCCCTGCAGGTTGCAACCCTCGGCACGATTGGCCATGATGCTCGCGGGAATCTCTGGGGCAGGGCATGACGGCAGCAACGGGAGTCTCCGCGGCGGCGGAGAAATCGACGACGGCGCACGTGGTGTGGGCGAGCGCGCTCGGCACCGCGATCGAGTGGTACGACTTCCTGATCTACGGCACGGCGGCGGCGCTGGTCTTCAACAAGCTGTTCTTCCCGAGCTTCGATCCCTTCGTCGGCACGCTGGCGGCGTTCTCGACCTATGCGGTCGGTTTCGTGGCGCGGCCGATCGGCGGCGCCATCATCGGGCATTACGGCGACCGGCTCGGCCGCAAAACCATGCTGGTCGCGACCATGATCGCGATGGGGCTCGGCACCTTCCTGATCGGCTGCCTGCCGACCTACAGCCAGATCGGCGTGTGGGCGCCGATCCTGCTCATCGTGCTGCGCTTCGTCCAGGGCATCGGCCTGGGCGGCGAATGGAGCGGCGCGGTCGTCATGGTGATCGAGCATGCCGGCAATCGCCGCGGCTTCTATGGCAGCCTGGTGCAGATCGGCTTTCCCGTCGGCGTTGCCGCTTCGACCGGCATTTTCGGCCTGATGACCAAGCTGCCCGAAGCCGATTTCCTGAGCTGGGGCTGGCGCGTGCCGTTCCTGATCAGCATCCTGCTCGTCGGTGTCGGCTTCATCGTGCGGCTCAAGCTCGCGGAGACGCCGCACTTCAAGGAAGTGGTCGAGCGCAAGGAGGTGCTGGCGCAGCCGGTGCTGGAAGTGCTCCGCCGCGACTGGCGCAGCTTTCTGCTGGCGATCGGCATCACGGTGTCGGAGGTTGGGCTTGCTTATCTCCTCACCGTCTTCACCGTGGTCTATGCCACGACGAAGCTCGGGCTGCCGCGGCAGGTGATCCTGGATGCCGTGGTCTATGCCGCCCTCGTCGAGTTCGCGACGCTGCCGCTCGCCGGCTGGCTGTCCGACATCTTCGGCCGCAAGGCTCTATACCTTGCCGGCGGCGTGTTCTCGGTGGCGCTGGCGTTTCCGTTGTTCTGGTTCCTCGATACGAAGGAGCCGGCGCTGATCACGCTGGCGCTCGTCGTCACGATGACGCTGACCCATGCGCTGCTGTTCGGGCCGAAGGCCGCGTTCATGCCGGAGTTGTTCCGCACCCAGGTGCGCTACAGCGGAGCCTCGCTCGGGGCCAATGTCGCGGCGGCGCTGAGCGGCGGCTTCTCGCCGCTGATTGCGACTGCGCTGCTGGCGTGGGCCGGCTCGTACTGGGCCGTGTCCGTCTACATCATCGCCCTCTCCATCATCACGATCGTCGCGACGCTGATGGCGCCGGAGACGGCGCGGAGTTCGCTGAAATCCTGATGTCGATCGTCTCGCGACTCAAGATGCAGCAGCCGGGCCATTGGCCTGCGGACCGTTTGGTTCTAAGAACGCCCTCGAGGAAACTTCCCCCAAGCCAGGGAACAGAACCATGACGAAGACGTCTCGACGTGACGTGCTCACTGCCGCGGCCGCGATGACCGCGGCGGGGATAGCCGAAGCGGCGCCGGCCGCAGCGCAGGCCGGACCGAAGCCGGTCTTTCCGGTGCCGATGGTGACGATCCCGATCGTCGGCGAGAGCCAGGTGTTTCAGGTCCGCCGTATCTACTGCATCGGGCGCAACTACGCCGCGCACGCGATCGAGCGCGGCTCGGACCCCAACCGCGAGCCGCCGTTCTTCTTCCAGAAGCCGACGGACGCGATCCAGAACGTCGCGGTCGGCGAGGTCGCCGATCATCCCTATCCGTCACTGACCAAGAACTATCATCACGAGGTCGAGCTTGTCGCCGCCCTGAAATCAGGCGGCACCAATATCCCGGTCGATAAGGCGCTCGACCACGTCTATGGCTACGCGCTCGGCCTCGACATGACCCGGCGCGACCTCCAGAACGGCATGGCCGCGGAGAAGAAGCCCTGGGAGATCGGCAAGAGTTTTGACCACGCCGCGGTGATCGGCCCGATTCACCCGGCCAGCAAGACCGGCCATTTCGAGAAGGGTGCCATTTCGCTGGCGATCAACGGCACGGTGAAGCAGAACTCGGATCTCAGCAAGATGATCTGGAACGTGGCCGAGCAGATCGCAAAGCTGTCGGAAGCCTTCGAATTGAAAGCCGGCGATATCATCTATTCCGGCACGCCGGAGAATGTCGGTCCCGTCGTGAAGGGCGACGTGCTGCTGTGCAAGCTCGAGGGCTTGCCTGATATGTCGATCAAGATCGTGTAGTTCCACGCCGCCGTCGCAACCGCCGGTTGGCGGCGGCAGCCCTGCGCCAGGGGAGTTCCACCCGCCGATT
This sequence comes from Bradyrhizobium sp. SBR1B, assembly GCF_014198205.1. NCBI lineage: Bacteria > Pseudomonadati > Pseudomonadota > Alphaproteobacteria > Hyphomicrobiales > Nitrobacteraceae > Bradyrhizobium > Bradyrhizobium sp. SBR1B. The sequence continues at coordinate 617,047 of NZ_JACIHC010000003.1, read as the reverse complement.
GCCATTTGTTGGCCGGCAAGCGAACCTCCTGTGGCCATATTTGGGAACGAGTGATTTCCCGCGAGGGAGGCGCTCCGATGACCAAGGCTCTGATTACTGCTGTCGCAATGCTGGCGTGTGTGCCCGTGAGCGCGGTTGCGCAGGAGCGCGCCGGCGATGCAGCACTCGGTGCCGTCTCCGGCGCGGTCGTGCTGGGCCCGGTCGGGGCGGTTGCCGGAGCCTTGATCGGCTACACTGCCGGACCTTCGATCGCTCGGTCCTGGGGTATGAGAGGTTCGCACTCGGCAGGACATCGGCCGCCGCCGCGCCGCGCGGCCGCGACCAGGAGCCCGACGCGCACCCGCGAGGCGATGGCAGCCAACGGTCAGATGCGAGCTGCTGGCAATCCGGCTCCGCCGGTTCAGGCCGCTCCCGCCGCTCCGGCGCAAGCCTCGGCGCCGCCGGTTCAGGGGTTCGACTAAGGCCGCAGCTTCGAGCCGACGCCTTCGGCCGCAGCCCCCGGCTGCCCTAGGGCTGGCCGAGGATCTTCTTCGCGGCGCGAAGATGCGGCTTGTCGATCATCTGGCCGTCGAGCCGCAGCGTTCCGGAATTGGGATTGCTGGCAAACGCCGCGATCACTTTCTCCGCCCAGGTGCGTTCGGCTTCGGTCGGCGCGAAGGCGGCGTTGACGACGTCGACATGCTTGGGATGGATCAGCGCCTTGGCGGAAAACCCGTCGCGGCGCGCCGCGCGTGTTTAGGCCGGCGAGGTTATCGATGTCCGTATAGACGGTATCGATCGGCGCGACCTCGGCCGCGGCCGCCGCCATCAGGCAGAGATCTCGCGCGAGACGATAGGGGCTATGGAACACGCCGCCGGACGCCTTTTCGGTGGCGCCGAGCGAAGCCGAGAGATCTTCCGCGCCCCACATGAGGCCGGCGAGGCGAGGGGAGCAGCCCTTGTAGCTGCCGAGGCCGAAGATCGAGCCCGCGGTTTCGGTCGCCACGCAAACGATGCGGGTTGAGCCCAGCTCCGTGCCGGCCGCGGCTTCTAGGGCTTCGAGCCAGGTTGCGACCTGCCTTACGTCATCACCGCCCTGCGATTTCGGCAGCACGATGCCGTCGGGCTTGCCCGGCATCACCGCGGCGAGATCGGCGAGCGTTATGCCGGTGTCGAGCGCGTTGACGCGGACATAGAGCTGGTGCGGGCCGGGGCGGCCCTTCAGCATCGTGAGCGTCAACCCGCGCGCCTCCGCCTTCTTCTCGGTGACGACGGAATCCTCGAGGTCGATGATCAGCGCGTCGGCCTTGCCTTCGCTCGCCTTCTCGAATTTGCGCGGGGAATCGCCCGGCACGAACAGCATCGAACGCATCAGACCGGCCTCTTGTGCATCATCGCCATGCGGCGGCATTTGCCGACGATCTCGTCGTTCTGGTTCAAGGCATGGTGCTCGAACTCGACGATGCCGGCCTTGGGCCGCGATTTGGATTCCCGCACCGAGAGCACCTTTGTCGTCGCCCGCAACGTATCGCCATGGAAAACCGGTTTTGGAAAGGTGACGTCGGTCATGCCGAGATTGGCAACGGTGGTCCCCATGGTCGTATCATAGACCGTCATGCCGATCATGATGCCGAGGGTGTAAAGGCTGTTGAAAATGCGCTGACCGAATTCGGTCTTTTCGGCGAAATGCGCGTCGATATGCAGCGGCTGCGGATTGAGCGTCAGCAAGCTGAACATGGTGTTGTCCATCTCCGTGACGGTCCGGGTCAGCGGATGCCTGAACTCCTGGCCTACGGAAAAGTCTTCGAAATAAAGTCCGGCCATCGCGGTTTCCTCCCTGCGAAATAACGGCGCGCTCATCGCTTTACGTCGCATGACCCTATGCATGGTAGACACAGTTGATAGACAAATTCACGTATCTGTACGCGGTTTTTCGAGCTAAGAACCCAGGCAAGGGCACGTCAGGGCGCGACGCAAGCGGCCACGGCCTTTGAGCGGGGAACGCGAAGAGACGGGAGATGGCGCGGTCGCGGCTCCCAAGACGGAGATCAAGATCATGGATTTCGCGCTCACCGATCAGCAGGAAGCCATTCGCGACGCCATCGCCAAGATCTGCGAAGGCTTTCCGGATGCCTATTGGCTGAAGAAGGACCACGACGGCGGCTTCCCGCACGATTTTCATAAGGCGCTTGCCGACGCCGGCTGGCTCGGCATCTGCGTGCCGGAGGAATATGGCGGCTCGGGGCTCGGCATCACCGAAGCTGCGATCATGATGCGCACCATCGCCGAGTCCGGCGCCGGGATGTCTGGCGCATCCGCCGTGCACATCAACGTGTTCGGCCTCAATCCGGTGGTCGTGTTCGGCACCGAGGAGCAGCGAAGGCGCATGCTGCCGCCGATGGTGGAGGGCCGCGAGAAGGCGTGCTTTGCCGTCACCGAGCCCAACACCGGCCTCAACACCACGCAGCTGAAGACCCGTGCGGTCGCCAAGAACGACCGTTACATCGTCAACGGCCAGAAGGTGTGGATCTCGACCGCGCAGGTCGCGCACAAGATCCTGTTGCTGGCCCGCACCACGCCGCTGGAAGAGGTGCGCTCGCCGACCCACGGCCTCAGCCTGTTCTACACCGATTTCGACCGCACCAGAATCAAGGTCCACGAGATCGAGAAGATGGGCCGCAAGATCGTCGATTCCAACGAGCTGTTCTTCGAAGATTTTGAGATCCCGATGGAGGATCGCATCGGCGAAGAGGGCAAGGGTTTTCAGTACATCCTCGAAGGCATGAACCCCGAGCGCATCCTGATCGCGGCGGAGGCGGTTGGCCTCGGCAAGCTGGCGCTGGCGCGCGCCACTGAATATGCCAAGACGCGCGTGGTGTTCAACCGTCCGATCGGCAAGAACCAGGGCATCCAGCATCCGCTCGCGGTGAACTGGGTCGAGCTCGAGGCGGCCTGGCTGATGGTGATGTCGGCGGCCTGGCAATATGACAAGGGCATGCCCTGTGGCGCCTCAGCCAATGCCGCAAAATACCTTGCGGGCGAAGCGGGCTTCTCGGCCTGCGAGCAGGCCGTGATGACCCACGGCGGCTTCGGCTACGCCAAGGAATTCCACGTCGAGCGCTACTTGCGAGAAGTGCTGATCCCGCGCATCGCGCCGGTCAGCCCGCAGCTCGCGCTCAGCTTCATCGCGGAGAAGGTGCTGGGGCTCGCGAAGTCGTACTGAACGAGCCTTGTGGCGCAAACCAAATAGGCTCGCCTATTCGGCGGCAATCCGCTCCATCGCCATGGCGCGAAGCCTGGCGCGCTGGATCTTCACGCCGTTGGAGCTGTCGGTGACCGGGAAGGCCTCCACCACATAGATCCGGGCCGGGACCTTGTAGCCGGCGAGCCGCTCCCGCAGGCGCGCGACCAGCGTCTCCTGCATTGGCGTCTCCTTCGCCGGGATTACGAAGGCGACGCAGCGCGCCTGACCCTTGAGATCGACTGCAACCACCTGGGCGTCGGCCACACCGGCACATGATTTGAGCTCGTCCTCGATCTCGCCGGGCGCGACGAGGAAGCCGCCGAGCCGCATGGCATCGCCCGCGCGGGTCTCGTAGACGAAGGAGCCGTCGCCGCGCAGTCGGCCGATGTCGCCGGTGCGGAAGAACCCGTCCGCGGTGAGCGCATCGCGCGTCGCATCCGGATTGTTGAAATAGCCGAGGAAACTTGACGGCGCGTTGATCTCGATCTCGCCGGAAATGCCGCTAGCCGCAAGCTCGCCGGTCTCGGTGTCGCGCACGCGTACCTTTGCGTCGGCCGACATCGGCCAGCCGCCGCCCTCGATGCGGTCGGCGAAGGCATCGAGGGGGCGGGCGATCGAGAATAGGGCCTGAACCTCGCTCGACCCGTAGAGGCCGAACAGCGGCAGGCCGCGCGCCTCGGCCTCCGCGGCAAGCTCGCGCCAGCCAGGCTGGAACGCGGCGAAGCCGCAGACTTCCAGATGCGGAAACGGCCGGGGTGCATCGGTGAGGGCGAGGATGCGCCGGAACATCTCGTCGGAGCCGAAGGCGTGCGTGATCTTGTGCTCGCCGAGGATCTTCAGCGCCGGCGCCGCCTCGAAGGCGTCGAGCACGTGGACGGTCGCACCCGCCGCGACGAAGCCGAGCAGGCTCGTCATGCCGAAGGTGCCGCAGAACGGCAGCATGGCCAGCAGCGAATGACGCTGCGGATGAAGCTGCAGCGCGCGAGCAACGCAGCTCGCGTGCGTGGTGAGCGTCCGCTGCGAATGCGCGACGAGCTTCGGCCCCTTGGTGGTGCCCGATGTCGTGTAGAGCAGCACCGGCAGGTCGATGTTGTCCTGGGCCAGCGGGACGGGCGGATAAGGCCTGTCGAAAGCATCGAACCGCACACAGGGCCAGTGCGCCGGGATCGCATCCGCGCCGATCACCGCGAGCCGTTGCAGCGCGGGCACCTCGTCCTTGGCGATGTCGGTGAGGATCGCGGCAAAATCCACCGAGCGGAATGCGGCCTCGACCACCATCAGCCTGGCGCCGGACAAACGAAGCAAATGCGCGACTTCCGCGCTCCGGTAGCGTGTATTGACGGCCGCGACGATCGCGCCACATCTTGCGGCGGCGAATAGCAGCGCGACCCATTCGATCCGGTTGACCAGCCAGACTGCGACCACGTCGCCCTTGCCGATGCCTTGTGCCGCAAGCCAGGCCGCGGTCGCCTCGATCTTGGCTGCCAATTCCGCGCGCGAGACTGGCGTGCCGTCGCATACGAAGGCGGGATTGGCGGCGGCCTCGGTCCGGATCAGCGATTGCAGCGAAGACGCATTGGCACTCATGGCAAGGGGAGTAACCCGATCGCGCCAACCTGTCTACTTGGTGCCGAACATCCGGTCGCCGGCATCGCCCAGGCCCGGCACGATGTAGCCGTGGTCGTTGAGCCGCTCGTCGATCGCGGCGGTCCAGATCGGCACGTCCGGGTGTTCGCTCTGGAACTGGGCGATGCCCTCGGGCGCGGCCAGAAGGCACACGAAGCGGATGTCGCGGGCGCCGCGGGCCTTGAGCAGGGAGGCACCGGCGCAGGCCGAGTTGCCGGTCGCCAGCATCGGATCCATCAGGATCACGGCGCGGTCGGACAGGTCCTGCGGCGCCTTGAAGTAATATTCCACGGCCTGCAACGTCTCGGGGTCGCGGTAGAGCCCGATATGGGCGATGCGCGCCGAGGGCATCAGCGCCAGCATGCCGTCGAGGAAGCCGACGCCGGCGCGCAGGATCGGCGCCAGCGTGAGCTTCTTGCCGGCGATCTTGGGCGCCTGCATCGGTGCGATCGGCGTTTCAATATCGACCAGCTCCAGCGGCAAATCACGCGTCACCTCGTAGCCGAGCAGCATCCCGATCTCGTTCAGGATCTCGCGAAAGCTCTTGGTCGAGCGATCCTTCTCCCGCATCAGCGAGAGCTTGTGCTGGACTAGGGGGTGGGCGACGACGTTGACGGTGCTGATGCTCATGAAACCGCTCTACACGTTTCCCTGGAATTGCGCCAGATCGGCCGGGTCTTTTCCGTCGGACAGGCGGCGTCAACCGGGCATCGCCACCGCGCTGCGCGCCCGGTTGCTCGCCTCATAGGCAGCCATGGTCAGTTCACGGTCGATCGCAATCCGCATCGCGTCCGTGGCCGGTTGGCGCAGGCGCTGCTTCGCGGTCGCATGCGACGGCTTGTGGATCGCGCGCAACGCCGCGACGATCTCCTCAAGGGCTTTGTCGACGGCTTCGGGCGCAACCACCCGATCGAGGAAGCCGGCGGTCAACGCCTCCTCGGGCTCGTACATCTCGCCGAGCGTGACGGTGCGGCTGAGCCAGGCCGGATGCAGGCGGCTGCGCGCGAGCTCGATGGCAAAGCTCGGCGGCGCGATGCCGATCGCGACCTCGTTCAGCCCCATGCGATGCGGTCCGCGCGCGCCCAGCCTGACGTCGCAGGCGAGCAGCAGGAACGCCCCCATCGGAAAGGCGTGACCTTCCATCACGCCGACGATCGGATGCGGAAACGACATCAGCCGCAGCGCAAGCTCGGCGCCGGCGCGGACCATCTCGAGGCTCTTGGCGGCATCGCCCGAGCCGAACACTTTGAGATCGAAGCCGGCCGAGAAGATGCCGGGCCGCGCCGAGCGCAGCACCACGATCTCGGCTTCCTTTTCGGCCCGGTCGAAGGCCGCGCCGATCTCGCCCAGCATCGTGGTCGACATCACATTGACCTTGCCGTCGTCGAGCCCGATCCGCGCGACGCCGTCGCTCACCTCAAAACTCACTCCCATTGGCATTTGCCTCTCCTGTCATGAACCAGGCTTGACTGTCGGAGGCTGATGTAGACCAATCAATATAATTTCGTGCGAGGGGGGAGAGCGCCATGCCGGCCGTGCCAAAACACCGCCAGCCCATCATCAATGCCGCGGTGACACTGTTCCGCCGCCAGGGCTATGCCCGGACCGGGCTGAACGACATCGTCGACGTCAGCGGTGCGCCGAAGGGCTCGCTCTACCATTACTTTCCGAATGGAAAGTCCTCGATCGCGGTGGCGGCCGTGGAGGAGGCGGGCCGCCGCGTCGCGGCGACGGTCGCCAGGCTCGCGGAAGAGTGCGGCTCGACCGCCGACCTCTTGCGAGCGCATGCAAGACTATTGGCGGGCTGGATGCAGGGCTCCGGCTTTCGCAACGGCTGCCCGATTACGACCGTGCTGCTCGAGCTTGCGCCGCGCGAGCGCGCCTTGTCCGATGCCGGCCGCAAGGCCTATGCGGCGCGACTGTCGATCCTGCGCGACAAGCTTGTCGCTGACGGCTTCGTCAGATCTCGCGCGGAAACGCTTGCGGTGCTCTGCACGTCGGCGCTCCAGGGCGCGTTGATCCAGGCCCGGGTCGAGCGCAGCGGCCGGCCGATCGAGGTCACCGCGGCGGAATTGGCGCGGCTGATCGAGCGGGAAGCGAGGAACTAGACGCCGAGCCCGCGCGCGACAAGCGTGATCACGAGCGTCAGGATCGCGCCCCAGATCAGGCTCAGCGTCATGGTCAGGATGGTGATTGTGACCACATGCTCGAGATTTCCCTTGAGGAGCGGCATGGTGGTCAATCCCCGAGATGCCAGAAATAGATGGCGGCTCTTAGCGCGATCAGGGCGGTGAGAACGCTGCCCATCGAGAGTACGGTCAGCGCATGCAGCGCGAGGCGCTCGAGCCGGGCTCTGCGCATCTTCGAGAGCCCTGACTGGCGTTGGGCCCAGTGAAGCGATTGTTCAAAGCGATGTGTCAGCATCGGCATTTTCCGGGATCCTTCTGTCAGGAGGCTTCAACTGAAATTGTCGCAGACGGCTGGCTCGCACAGCGGATCCAGCAGGGGACGAACGGAAGGAACGCTTGGCCGCGGCACGTCCGCAGCCGATGTCCGGACCTCGATGAAGGCCGACAGCAGAGCCAGCGCGAGGTCGGAATGGCGCGCCTCGACAGCGGCATCCAGCCAGTCCGGCAGCTCGCGTTCGCGCGACAGCGCACAATGCCATTCGCCCTCGTCATAGGCGAGGCGACGGACCTGCCACATCGGCAGCTCGAGCTCGATCAGCGCCAGCGCCACATCGGCCCAGGCTTCAACGTCGATCAGGCGCATGATGCGTGCGGCGCGTTCGCCTTGGCCGAGTGAGGGGACGCGCCGGCAGGCGTGCGCAATGATGTCGAGCATCAACGGCCGGGTCATCGCCGGTGCCGCGCGAAGCTGCTGGTCGAGGGAAGGTGGGGCGAGGCGTCGGAGAGGGGCGGTCATGTCAGGCCTCCTGGAATTGGTGTCGGTCAGTCGGCCGGCATTGCCAGGATGGGCCCCAAAGGCATTTGAAAACGAGATGGGGAAGAGGGGGGAGATATAGGGATTTCATAAGTGCGGGAGAGGCGGGGTGGCTCGCCATTCTCCACCGTCGTCCCGGATCTGCGTTTCGCTTGTCCGGGACGACAGTGAGGTTGCCTCGCGAGCAGCACCGCCGCTTTTATGAGATTCCTATATCTTCGCCATAGGCCTCATCTCGAAAACCTATGCCTGCGCTGGCATTTCAGCACGGTCAAAAGTCCCGGCTGTCATGCGTGGACGTGCCTTCCATGTCCTTCGCGAGCCAGCCGGGTCACCGAGAGAAGGTTGCGCCGGACTTAAGCGACGCAACGAGGAGCAATCCGATGATGGACATTCTGATGCTGGCGCTGGGCTTCGTCTTCTTCGCCCTCGCCATCGGCTACACCTACGCCTGCGAACGGCTGTGACGGAGCAACCCATGATCTTCGATTATGCGCTCGCCGGTGCCGTCTCGTTCGGTCTGCTGCTCTACCTCACTTACGCGCTGCTGCGGCCCGAGCGGTTCTGACCCGTGCTGCTGCTCGTCGAATTGCTGCTGGCGGACACTGTGCTCGTCGCCTGCCTGCTAACGGTGCTCCTGCCCCTGTTGCGCCGGACACCAAGCCTGAAGGGTTGATTCCATGACTGTGATCGGTTGGCTCCAGATCATTCTGTTCTGCGCCATTATTGTTGCGCTGACCAAGCCGCTCGGCTGGTACATGACGCGCGTATTTAACGGCGAGCGGACGTTCCTGTCGCCGGTGCTGCGCCCGATCGAGGCCGGCGTGTACTGGATTTCCGGCGTTGACGAGAAGCGCGAGCAGCATTGGCTGACCTACACGGTCTCCATGTTGCTGTTCCATGTTGGCGGCTTCCTCGTCATCTACTGCGTGATGCGGCTTCAGGCCGTATTGCCCTTCAATCCGGCCGGGCAGGGCGCGGTCGCCGAGGATCTTTCCTTCAACACCGCGGTCTCCTTCATCACCAACACCAACTGGCAGAACTACGGCGGCGAGAGCACGCTGTCCTATCTCGTCCAGATGCTCGGCCTGACGCACCAGAACTTCCTGTCGGCCGCAACCGGCATCGTGCTGGCGATGGCCCTGATCCGCGGCTTCTCGCGCGCCTCGATGCGCACAGTCGGCAATTTCTGGGTCGACGTCACCCGCTGCACGCTCTACGTGCTGCTGCCGATCTGCGTCGTCTACACGCTGTTCCTGGTCTGGCAGGGCATCCCGCAGACGCTCGGCCCGTATATCGAGGCGACCACGCTCGAAGGCGCCAAGCAGACCATTGCGCTCGGCCCGGTCGCTTCCCAGGTGGCGATCAAGATGCTCGGCACCAATGGCGGCGGCTTCTTCAACGCCAACGCGGCGCACCCGTTCGAGAATCCGACCGCGCTGTCGAATTTCGTGCAGATGCTGTCGATCTTCGCGCTCGGCGCCGCAATGACCAACGTGTTCGGCCGTACGGTCGGCAACCAGCGCCAGGGCTGGGCGATCCTGTCCGTGATGGGCGTGCTGTTCGTCGCAGGCGTCGCCATCACCTATTGGGCGGAAGCGAACGGAACCTCGATGCTCCACGCGCTGGGCCTGACCGGCGGCAACATGGAGGGCAAGGAGGTCCGCTTCGGCATCGTCGCGTCCTCGCTGTTCGCGGTCGTCACCACCGCCGCGTCGTGCGGTGCCGTCAACGCCATGCATGACAGCTTCACCGCGCTCGGCGGCATGATCCCGCTGATCAACATCGAGCTCGGCGAGATCATCGTCGGCGGCGTCGGCGCCGGCATGTACGGCATGCTGCTGTTCGTCATCCTCGCGATCTTCGTCGCCGGACTGATGGTCGGCCGCACCCCGGAATATGTCGGCAAGAAGATCGAGGCCCGCGAGGTCAAGATGGCGATGCTGGCCATCCTGGTGCTGCCGCTGATGATCCTCGGCTGGACCGCCGTCGGCGTGGTCTATCCGGCGGCCGTCGCCTCGATGGCGAATGCCGGCCCGCATGGCTTCACCGAAGTGCTCTATGCCTTCACCTCGGCGGCCGGAAACAACGGCTCGGCTTTCGCAGGCCTCACCGGCAACACCTTCTTCTACAACCTCACGCTCGCAAGCGCGATGTTCGTCGGCCGCTTCTTCATGATCGTCCCCGCCATGGCGATCGCGGGCTCGCTCGCGGAGAAGAAGTCGATCCCGCCGTCGACGGGCACGTTCCCGACCACCGGCGGCCTGTTCGTCGGCCTCGTCGCCGGCGTCATCCTGATCATGGGCGGCCTGACCTTCTTCCCGGCGCTCGCGCTCGGCCCGATCGTCGAACATCTGGCGATGAACGCCGGCAACCTCTTCTGATTGTCTGGAGTGACCTCCATGGATACGATGAAACTGCAAAAACGTGCTGCCGTTTCGGCAATGCTCGACCCTGGGATCGTGATGCCTGCGATCCGCGCCTCCTTCACCAAGCTCAGCCCGCGGCTGATGGTGAAGAACCCCGTGATGTTCGTGGTCGAAATCGTGGCCGCGCTGACGACGGTGATCTTCCTGCGCGACGTCGTCACCGGCGGCTCAGGCCTCGGCTTCACCTTCCAGATCATCGTCTGGCTCTGGTTCACGGTGCTGTTCGCCAATTTCGCCGAAGCGGTGGCCGAAGGCCGCGGCAAGGCGCAGGCCGACTCGCTGCGCAAGACCCGCACCGAGAGCCAGGCCAAGCTCCTGACGGGTGTCGGCCGGGCCTTCGAGCTGGTACCGGGTACGAGCCTGAAGGTCGGCGACATCGTGCTGGTCGAGGCCGGCGACACCATTCCCTCCGACGGCGAGGTGATCGAGGGCGTCGCCTCCGTCAACGAGGCCGCCATCACCGGCGAGTCCGCGCCCGTCATTCGCGAATCCGGCGGCGATCGTTCCGCGGTGACCGGCGGCACGCAGGTGCTGTCCGACTGGATCCGAGTCCGCATCACGGCGGCCCAGGGCTCGACCTTCATCGACCGCATGATCAAGCTGGTCGAGGGTGCCGAGCGGCAGAAGACGCCGAACGAGATCGCGCTCAACATCCTGCTCGCCGGCCTCACCATCATCTTCGTGTTCGCCACCGTCACCATTCCGAGCTACGCGGCCTATGCCGGCGGCTCGATCTCGGTGATCGTGCTGGTCGCGCTGTTCGTGACGCTGATCCCGACCACGATCGGTGCGCTGTTGTCGGCGATCGGCATCGCCGGCATGGACCGCCTGGTGCGCTTCAACGTGCTGGCGATGTCCGGCCGCGCCGTCGAGGCTGCCGGCGACGTCGACACGCTGCTGCTCGACAAGACCGGAACCATCACGCTCGGCAACCGCCAGGCGACCGCCTTCCGCCCAGTGCGCGGCGTGACCGAGCAGGAGCTCGCCGACGCAGCTCAGCTCGCCTCGCTTGCCGACGAGACGCCGGAAGGCCGTTCCATCGTGGTGCTGGCAAAGGAGAAATACGGCATCCGCGGCCGCGACATGGCGGAGCTTGGCGCGACTTTCATCCCGTTCACGGCGCAGACCCGCATGAGCGGCGTCGATGCCGGCGGCTCGTCGGTGCGCAAGGGCGCGGTCGATGCGATGCTGAACTATGTCGGCGGCGGCGCACCGATGGCGGTCGCCTCCGGCAACACCGCGCGGGCGATCCAGCCGGCGGCATTGTCGGACCTCGGTCGCGAGATCCAGGCCATTGCTGATGAAGTATCGAAGTCCGGCGGCACGCCGCTGGCGGTCGCGAGGGACGGCAAGCTGCTCGGCGTCATCCAGCTCAAGGACATCGTCAAGGGCGGTATCCGCGAGCGTTTTGCCGAGCTGCGCCGCATGGGCATTCGCACCATCATGATCACCGGCGACAACCCGATGACGGCGGCTGCCATCGCAGCGGAGGCAGGGGTCGACGACTTCCTGGCGCAAGCCACCCCCGAAGACAAGCTCAAGCTGATCCGCGACGAGCAGGCCAAGGGCAAGCTGGTTGCGATGTGCGGCGACGGCACCAATGACGCGCCGGCGCTTGCGCAGGCCGACGTCGGTGTCGCCATGAACACCGGCACCCAGGCCGCCCGCGAGGCCGGCAACATGGTCGATCTCGATTCCAACCCGACCAAGCTGATCGAGGTCGTCGAGATCGGCAAGCAGCTTCTGATGACGCGCGGCGCGCTGACGACGTTCTCGATCGCCAATGACGTCGCAAAGTATTTTGCGATCATTCCGGCGATGTTTTTGGCATTTTATCCCCAGCTCAACGTACTCAACGTCATGAACCTGTCGAGCCCGCAGAGCGCCATCCTGTCGGCGATCATCTTCAACGCACTCATCATCATCGCGCTGATTCCGCTGGCGCTGAAGGGCGTTGCCTACCGCGCGGTCGGTGCCGGCGCGCTGCTCCGGCGCAACCTCCTGATCTACGGCCTCGGCGGCATCGTCATTCCCTTCATCGGTATCAAGGCAATCGACCTCGTCGTCACCGCCTTGCACCTGGCTTGACCGTCCTGGCGCGGCGCAAGGCGCCGCGCGCCATGACGAAGACTTAGGAGACCAACATGCTCAGAGAAATCCGCCCCGCCATCGTCCTCTTGCTGGTGCTCACGGCCATCACCGGCCTTGCCTATCCGCTGGCGATGACGGCCATCGCCGGCGCGCTCTTCCCTGCGCAGGCCCAAGGCAGCCTGATCGAGAAGGACGGCAAGGTGATCGGCTCCGCCTTGATCGGGCAGGAGTTCAGGGACGACAAATACTTCCACGGCCGTCCCTCGGCGACGGTTGCGCCGGACCCCAATGATTCGACCAAGACGGTGCCCGCGCCCTACAACGCCGCCAATTCGGGCGGCGCCAATCTCGGCCCGACCAGCAAGGCGCTGGCCGACCGGCTCAGGGAAGATGTAGACAAGCTCAAGGCCGAGAATCCGAGCGCTACCGTGCCGGTCGACCTGGTGACGACGTCGGCCAGCGGCCTCGATCCTGATATCTCGCCGGAAGCGGCGCAATTCCAGGTGCCGCGCGTGGCCAAGGCGCGGAATATGCCGGAGGATCAGGTCAAGCAGATCGTGACCGCCAATACCGAAGGCCGCTTGCTCGGTCTGATTGGCGAACCCAGGGTTAACGTTCTGGCACTGAATCTCTCGCTGGATCGCGCCGCCGCCAAGTAGCGGTCTAGGCTCGCGTCACGCAGTTGATTATATTGGAAAAATGGTCCGAGAGCGCCGCGATCCCGAACAACGTCCGTCGCCCGAGGCGCTGCTGGAAGCGGCGCGGCGGGAAGGGAGCGCGAGCGGCAAGCTGAAGATCTTTGTCGGCGCCGCCCCCGGCGTCGGCAAGACGTACGAGATGCTGCAAAGCGCTCACGCCAAGCGCAAGTCCGGCATCGACGTCGTGGTCGGCTTCGTCGAGACCCACGGCCGCGCCGAGACCGAGGCGCTGGTGCGCGGGCTCGAGATGGTCCCGCGCAAGCGGCTGGACTATCGCGGGCAGATCGTCGAAGAGATGGACCTCGATGCGGTGATCGCGCGTCGGCCGCAGATTGCTTTGGTCGACGAGCTCGCCCACACCAATGCGGCGGGCAGCCGCCATCCCAAGCGCTATCTCGACGTCGAGGAGTTGCTGTCCCACGGCATCGACGTCTACACCGCCGTCAACATCCAGCACATCGAGAGCCTGAACGACGTCGTCGCGCAGATCACCCATGTCAGGGTGCGCGAGACCGTGCCGGACTCGGTGTTCGATCGCGCCGACGCGATCGAGCTGATCGACCTCACGCCCGACGATTTGATCCAGCGCCTCAAGGAGGGCAAGGTCTATGTGCCCAAGCAGGCCGAGCGTGCTCTGGAGCATTATTTCTCGCCGGGGAACCTGACGGCGTTGCGCGAGCTCGCTTTGCGCCGCACGGCGGAGCGGGTCGACGAGCAGCTCCTCAACCACATGCAGGCCAATGCGATTCCCGGGCCCTGGGCTGCGGGCGAGCGCATTCTCGTCTGCGTCAGCGAGGATCCGCGCGCGGCCGGTCTCGTCCGCTACACCAAGCGGCTGGCCGACCGGCTGCATGCGCCATTCACCGCGGTTTCGATCGAGACGCGGCGATCGCTGCAATTGTCCGACGAGCAGCGCGACCGGCTGGCCGATACGCTGCGGCTCGCGGAATCGCTCGGCGGCGAGGCGTTGACGATTCCGGCGGTCGGTCGCCGCATCGCCGATGACGTCGTCAGTTTCGCGCAAGGCAACAACGTCACCCAGATCGTGATCGGCAAGTCGACCCGCTCGCGCTGGTTCGAGATGACACGCGGCTCCGTCGTGCACGATTTGGTGCGCCGCGCCGGCAACATCACGGTTCATGTCATCGCCGGCGACGAGCTGCCGGGCGAAGCGGCGCCCAAGACGGCGGTGCAAACCGCCGTGCGGTCCGAGCCGTTCAATCCGTTGCCATATCTGAAGGCGCTCGGCATCGTGCTGATCGGCCTTGGCGCCGCCGAGCTGATTCAGCCGCGGTTCGGCATCGAGAACGTCGACCTCGTGCTACTCACGGCGGTGGTGGCGGTCGCGGTCCGCTACGGACTATGGCCGTCGCTGCTGGCGACTGTCGCAGCCTCGCTCTGTTACAATTTCTTCTTCCTGCCGCCGATCCACACCTTCACGATCACCGACCCGACCAACGTCGCCGCCTTCGTGCTGTTCATGGTGGTCGCGATGATTGTCTCCAATGTCGCGGCGCGCGTGCGCACCCAGGCCGATGCCGCCATCGGCCGGATCAGGATGAGCGAGCAGCTCTACGCCTTCAGCCGCAAGCTCGCCGGCACCGCGACGCTCGACGATGTGCTGTGGGCGACGGCCTACCAGATCGCGTTGATGCTGAAAGTCCGGGTGGTGTTGCTGCTGCCGGAAGAAGGTCTGCTCACGGTGAAATCCGGCTATCCGCCCGAGGACGAGCTCGATCAGGCCGATCTTGCCGCCGCCAACTGGGCCTGGAGCAACGACCGCCCCGCCGGCCGCGGCTCGGATACGCTGCCGGGTGCAAAGCGGCTGTTCCTGCCGATGCGCACCGGGCGCGGCCCGATCGGCGTCATCGGCATCGACGACGACCGTACCGGTCCGCTGCTGACACCGGACCAGCGCCGCCTGCTTGACGCGCTGGTCGATCAGGGCGCGCTGGCGGTCGAGCGCGTGCTGCTGGTCGAGGACATGGACCGCGTCAAGCGCACCGTCGAGTCCGAGCGGCTGCACTCGGCGCTCCTGACCTCGATCTCCCATGATCTGAAGACGCCGCTCGCCTCGGTGCTGGGGGCGGCCTCCACCATGCGCGATCTCGCCGGCGCCCTCTCCGACACCGAGAAGCGCGACCTGCTCGCGACCGTGATCGACGAATCCGAGCGGCTCAACCGCTTCATCGCCAACCTGCTCGACATGACCAAGCTCGAATCGGGCGCCATCGTGCCCAACGCGGCGCTACATGATCTCAGCGAGATCGTGGGTAGCGCGCTGCGGCGTGCAGCCAAGATTCTCACCGCGCACGAGGTCGAGCTGGTGCTGGCCGCCGATCTGCCGATGCTGCAGCTCGATGCGGTGCTGTTCGAGCAGGTGCTGTTCAACCTGCTCGACAATGCCGCGAAATATTCGCCACCCGAGACCACCATCTCGATCCGCAGCCGGCGTGACAGCGATCATGTCGTGCTCGAGATCGCGGACGAGGGGGCCGGCATTCCGCCTGACGAGCTCGATAGCGTGTTCGACAAGTTCTACCGTGTGCAGAAAGGCGATCATGTCCGTCCCGGCACGGGGCTCGGGCTCGCCATCTCGCGTGGCTTCGTCGAGGCGATGCGGGGCACGATCTCGGCCGCCAACCGCAGCGACCGCAGTGGCGCTGTCCTCACCATCCGTCTTCCCGTTCCGGCAGAGAGCCGCGCATTGGATACCGCCGCATGAGCGCTGCGCCGATCAAGGTCCTGGTCATCGACGACGAGCCGCCGATCCGCAAATTGCTGCGGATGGGGCTGACGACGCAAGGCTATGAGATCCTGGAAGCGTCGAACGGCAAGATCGCGCTGGAGAAGCTCGTTGAGGAGCCCGCGCTGATCATCCTCGATCTCGGCCTGCCCGACGTGCAGGGACACGAACTGCTGCGCACCATCCGTGCCCGCAACGAAGGCGTGCCGATCGTGGTGCTGTCGAGCCGCGGCGACGAAGCCGGCAAGGTGCAGGCGCTCGATCTCGGCGCCGACGATTATCTGACCAAGCCGTTCGGCATGGACGAGCTTCTGGCCCGCCTGCGCGCCGCGCTGCGGCACCAGCTCCAGGTCCAGGGCGAGCGCCCGGTGTTTCGCAGCGGCGATCTCTCGGTCGATCTCGTCCGCCGCATCGTCAAGGCCGGCGAGCGTGAGATAAAGCTGTCGCCGAAGGAATACGACCTGCTGCGCGTGCTGGTGCAGCACGCCGGCAAGGTGCTCACCCACCGCTTTCTGCTGAAGGAGCTGTGGGACGAATTGACCGACGCGCAGTATTTGCGCGTCTATGTCCGCCAGCTCCGCCAGAAGATCGAAGCTGATCCCGAGCGGCCGCAATATGTGCTGACCGAGACGGGGATCGGGTACCGGTTGAAGGCGGGGGATTAGGCTCCGACTTCGACAGTCGTAGGGTGGGCAAAGGCGCAAAGCGCCGTGCCCACCATTCTCGCGATTTTGATAAAGGTGGTGGGCACGCTTCGCTTTGCCCACCCTACGATATCGAGTGCTGGGCGAGCAGTTTCCTCAACCCGCCTTCCTGTGCCGCGCCGTGGACCGATGCGCCTTCTTCGCGGTTCGCTGCCGTCCGGTCGCGCGGCGGGCATGCGACTTCGCCGCCGTCTTCTTGCCGCCACGCCCCTTCAGGCTCTGCTTCAGCGCATCCATCAGGCTGACGACGTTGCTGGGCCGTTCCTCGGGCTCCGGCAGCTCGATCTTCTTGCCGCTGGCCTTGCGTTTCACCAGCGCCTTCAGCGCGTTCTCGTACTCGTCCTTGAACTTGCCGGGGTCGAAATGGGCGGCCTTGGTCTGGAGGATGTGGCCGGCAAGCTCGACCATGTCCTTGGTGATCTTCGGGCTCTTGATATCGTCGAAGAACTGGTCCTCGTCGCGCAGCTCGTAAGGAAAGCGCAGCGTGGTGCCGAGCAGGCCCTTGCCGAGCGGCTCGATCGCCATGATGTGTTCGCGGTTGGTGAGCACGATCTTGGCGAGCGCCACCCGTTCCTGGTCCTTCATGGCGTCGCGGATCACCGCAAACGCATCGACCGCGGCCTTGCCGTCGGGTGCAAGATAATAGGGATGGTTGAGGTAACGCTGGTCGATCTCATCGCTCGGCACGAAGCTCTCGATGTCGATGGTATGGTTGCTCTCGATCTGGACCGCCTCGAGCTCCTCCGGCTCGATCTCGACATATTTGCCCTTGCGCAGCTCGTAGCCGCGGCCCTTCTGGTCGCTCTCGACGACATCGCCGGTCTCGGCATCGATCATCTGCTGCTTGAGTCGGTTGCCGGTCTCGCGGTTGATCAGGTGAAACCGCGTCTTCTCGGCCGCAGTGGTCGCCGGATAAAGCACGACCGGACAGCTGACCAGCGAGAGCTTCAACGTTCCCTTCCAATAGGCGCGCGGGGCCATTCCATTCTCCAGCGTTTTCAAGGCGTTTTGGAACCCCAACCGCCCCGCGGGGTTTTGGTTCCGGATGGGACTTTGGCCGTGATAGGCTTGAAGCCCCGAAAGAGAAGCGGGACCGGTCGTGCTGCAAAAACTCTCCACCTATCGACAGAAACGTGATTTCGAGAAGACGCCGGAGCCGTCGGGCAAAACGGCGGTGACGCCGTCGAAGCAGCGGCGCTTCGTGATTCAGAAGCACGACGCGAGCCGGCTGCATTACGATCTCAGGCTCGAATTCGATGGCGTGTTCAAGTCCTGGGCGGTGACCAAGGGTCCCTCGCTCGATCCGCACGACAAGCGGCTGGCGGTCGAGGTCGAGGACCATCCGCTCGACTATGGCGATTTCGAAGGCACGATACCGGAAGGGCAGTACGGCGGCGGCACGGTGATGCTGTGGGATCGCGGCACCTGGGAGTCGGAAGATCCCGAACGCGGCTTCAAGAAGGGCGATTTGAAGTTCACCCTGCATGGGGACAAGTTGCACGGAAGCTGGGTCCTGGTCCGCATGCGCAACGACCGTACCGGCGGCAAGCGCACCAACTGGCTCTTGATCAAGCACCGCGACGAATTTGTCCGTGAAGGGGCCAAGAACGACATTCTCGATGAGGACAAGTCCGTCGCCTCCGGCCGCGCAATGGAGCAGATCGCCGAGGGCAAGGGGCGCGCGCCAAAGCCGTTCATGCTGGCCAAGGGTGCGAAGACCAAGGCCGACGCGGTCTGGCAATCCAACCGGGCCGAGGAAGCGAAAGGGCAAACGGTCAAGCCGGCGCCACGCACGGCATTGAAGGGCGGCAAGATCGTCAAGACCAGGACGGCGAGGAAGAAGGCCACAACTGCGACCAATGGCAAGAAGATCGTCGAGATACCGGACTTCGTGCCGCCGCAGTTCTGCACGTCGGTCGAGCGTCCGCCGGCCGGCGAAGGCTGGTGCCACGAGATCAAGTTCGACGGCTACCGCGTGCAGCTCCGGGTCGAGGACGGCAAGGCGACGCTGAAGACGCGCAAGGGCCTCGACTGGACCGACAAGTTCGCCTCGATCGCGAAGGAGGCGGCGGCGCTGCCGGACGTGATGATCGACGGAGAGATCGTGGCGCTCGATCACGACGGTGCGCCGAATTTCTCCTCGCTCCAGGCCGCGCTGTCGGACGGCAAGACCGAAGAGCTGATCTTCTTTGCCTTTGACCTCCTGTTCGCGGAGGATCTCGATTTTCGGCGTCTGCCGCTCGGCGAGCGCAAGGCGCGGCTGAAGCAGCTGCTGGGAGCGCGCAAGCGGAAATCGACTCAGATCCGCTATGTCGAGCATTTCGAAAGCGGCGGCGATGCGGTGCTGCAATCGGCCTGCAAGCTTGAGCTGGAAGGCGTGGTGTCGAAGAAGCTGGACGCGCCCTATCGCTCCGGCCGCACCGAGAGCTGGACCAAGGCAAAGTGCCGCGCCGGCCACGAGGTCGTGATCGGCGGCTACAAGACCACCAACGGCAAATTCCGCTCGCTGATGGCGGGCGTGCATCGCGGCGATCATCTCGTCTTTGTCGGCATGGTCGGCACCGGCTTTGGCGCCGACAAGGTCAAGCGCATCATGCCGTCCCTGAAGGCCATGGAGGCCAAGGAGAGCCCCTTCGGTGGCAAGAACGCGCCGAAGAAGAGCCGCGAGGTGCACTGGCTGAAGCCGGAGCTCGTGGCCGAGATCGAGTTCGCCGGCTTCACTGCCGACGGCAATATCCGCCAGGCCGCGTTCAAGGGCTTGCGGCAGGACAAGCCCGCCGAGGAGGTCGAGGCGGAGACGCCTGTCGATACCGAGCTTGCCGAGCCCACGCCCCGCAAGCGCGCGGCGAAGACAGCCAAGCGATCGAAGGACACCGGCACCGCCGAGGTGATGGGCGTCGTCATCTCCAAGCCTGACAAGGAGCTGTGGCCCGACGGAGGTGACGGCGAGGGCGCGACGAAGCTCGATCTCGCGCGCTACTTCGAGGCGGTCGGCGACTGGATGATCGAACATCTGAAAGGGCGCCCGTGCTCGATCGTGCGTGCGCCCGACGGCATCGGCGGCGAGACGTTCTTCCAGCGTCACGCGATGCAGGGCACCTCGAATTTGCTTGAGCTGGCCAAGGTCTCGGGCGATCGCAAACCCTATTTGCAGATCGATCGCGTCGAAGGGCTTGCCGCCGTCGCGCAGATCGGCGGTGTCGAGCTGCATCCCTGGAATTGCGCACCTGATGCCTACGATACGCCGGGCCGGCTGGTGTTCGATCTCGATCCGGCGCCGGATGTGGAGTTCGCCGATGTCGTCGAGGCCGCCAAGGAGATGCGGCAGCGGCTGGCCGATGTCGGCATGGAGAGCTTCTGCAAGACCACGGGCGGCAAAGGCCTGCATGTGGTGGTGCCGCTGCTTCACGGCGCGCGCGACAAGGTGAGCTGGAAGGAAGCCAAGGCCTTCGCGCAAGGCGTCTGCCAGTGGATGGCCGACGACGATCCAGAGCGCTATCTGCTCAACATGTCGAAGAAGCTGCGCAAGGGGAAGATCTTCCTCGACTATCTCCGCAACGACCGGATGTCGACGGCGGTGGCCCCGCTGTCGCCGCGGGCGCGCGCCGGGGCAACGGTCTCGATGCCCGTCACCTGGGCGCAGGTGAAGAGCGATCTTGATCCGAAGCGCTATACGCTGCGGACCGTGCCGGGCCTGCTGCCGCGGTCAAAGGCGTGGGAGGACTATGACGATGCGGCCGCCTCGACCAAGGCGGCGATCAAGAAGCTTGCGGGGAAAAGGAAGTAGGTCGCGCTCCGGGCACCGCGCCCGTAGGGTGGCAAAGCGAAGAGTGCCCACGTTTTTTTCGTTGTAACGAATCTTTTTCATTACGACGAATAGGTGGGCACGGCGCAAGAGCGCCTTTGCCCACCTACGAGTTCTCGTCCTAGATCCGTCCCATCAGCAGCAGGATCAACAGGATGACGATGACCAGCCCGAGGCCGCCGCCGCCGTAATAGCCGGTGCCGTAGAACGGGCCGCCGCCGATGCCGCTGAAGCCGCCGAGCAGGGCGATGACCAGAATGACCAGAATGATCGTACCGATTGACATGCGAATCTCCTCAGCCCTTTGTTGAAAGGGTCGTTTGCACCTGTCCCCTTGTGCGAGGGCAACTTGCCGCAGGTTTTTAAGTTCCGGGTTTGAAACAGGGCCACAGGTCCAAGTTGCATGGAACCTTTGCCGCTTCGTCCGGCATGACTATGTGAGGATTGATCATCACGGGGCAGGGCCATGTCAGCACCGCTTGTCGTTTCTATTCCGCACCGTCTCGGCCGCGAGGAGGCGGTGCGCCGGCTCAAGACCGGGCTCGGCCGGGCGGCAGCCAGCATTCCGGTGATGCAGGTCGAGGAGGAGCGCTGGACCGGCGACAGCATGGCGTTTCGCATTCGCGCGCTCGGGCAGATCGCGACGGGTCAGGTCGACGTCGCTGAAGACCATGTCAAGGTCCAGGTGGTGCTGCCCTGGCTGTTGCAGCGCTTTGCCGAGATGGCGCAGGCCACGATCAAGAAGCGCGGGCAGTTGCTGCTGACCAAGGACGACGGAAAGTAGCTTCAGGCGCGCACGCGCGGCCGCGCGGGCCTGATGGCGCTTGCCGTGCGGGCCTCGATGACAGCGGCGGGAAAATCGCGGAAAGCCTGGGTGACCGGCAGTTCGTGGCCCTCAAGGCCCGTCGCGGCATAGCCTGTGATATCGACGGCCGCGTCAAATCCCTCCAGCGTGGGCCATTCCCGGCCGGCTTGGGTGAACGGCGCGAACTGACGCCCGACCACGACGATCGCCGCAGCGCGGCCATGACGGCGGGCGAAGGCAATGACATGGTCGGCATGTGCGCCGCGCACCGCCAGCGGCTGATAGTCGCCTTGAGCGAAGACGTCGGCGAGTTCATTGCGCAGCTTGAGAAGACGCCGTGTCCAGGCCAGCTTGAGCAGGCCGTCGGGCCAGCTCTTGATCAGGCCACGCCAATCCGGATCGTCCAACGAATCCAGCGCCGCGTGCCGCGCGCCAAAGTCGACCGGGCGACGGTTGTCGGGGTCGACCAGCGACAGGTCCCAGAACTCGGTGCCCTGGTAGAAGTCGGGCACGCCGGGCAGCGTCGCCTTGAGGGTGAGCTGGCTTAGAGAATTCAAGGCGCCGAGCAGCGCCACGCGTCGGGCCAGCGTTTGCAGCGAATCCAGGAATTCCCCTGACAGTGCAGGATCGAGGATCTTGTCGATAAAGCTCTTGATGCCGTTCTCATAGGCTTCATGCGGGTTGAGCCAGCTCGTCTCTTCCTTGCCCTCGCGCGCGGCCTTCAGCGCATAGGCCTGGATGCGCTCGACGAAGCCGGCATCGACCGGCCCGTGCAGCGGCCAGGCTCCGAGCAGGGTTTGGTAGAGCATGTATTCGAACGTCGCCGACGGCGCGCGGTAATTGCCGTGGAGCGTGAGGTGCGGCGCGTTCAACACCTTCCAGCGCGCCACTGCGCTGGTCCATTCGCCGGGAATCTCGCTGAGCGCCGCGATGCGCGCGCGGGCGTCCTCGCCGCGCTTGGTGTCGTGGGTGGCGGTCGCCGTCATTCCCAGCGGCCATTCCCTGGCGCGGGCCTGCATGGTCTCGTGGAAGGCGGAAATCGTGAGCCCGGTGCTGGCGGGATCGCCGCCGACCTCGTTCAGCGCGAGCAGCCGGTGGAATTGATAGAACGCGGTGTCCTCCAGCGACTTCGCCATCATCGGTCCGGTGAATTGCTGCACCTTCAGCGCGAAACGACGCACGCGCGGGGCGCTGTGCGGGGGGCGGCCAGGCTTGAGCAGGTCCATGGTCAGCGCGTCGCGCAGGAAGTCGAAGATGCCTTCGTCCGCGGCGAACCATTCCGCGCGGGCGCGCGCGATGGTGTCGTCGATCAGCTTGCGGTCGGGCGCGGTCGGGCCGCTGTTGGTCAGATAGGTGCGGTACACCGGGAAATGCAGCACATAGAGCTCGAGCGCCTGCCGCAGGCTGTCGGCGGAGAAATCGCGCGTCGAGTAATGCCCGTTGGCGATGCGCGCGAGCAGGCGGGTCAGCACGGTGAATTCGCTGGTGAGCAGCGTCTCCAGCACGCGCCGCTTGGCGTCCTTGACGTAAGGCGCAAGCCGCGGCGGCCGGTTGCTGACCTGCCGCCAGGTCTCGTCCAGCGCCCCCAGTCCCCCGGCCTCGACCAGCGCATGGGTGATGACGTTCATCCATTCATAGCCGGTGGTGCCCTGAACCCCGGCGAAGTGCGGCAGGCGTTCGTGCTCGCACAGGATCTTTTCGATCACCGTATAAAACGGCTTGGTATTTCCTTGGGCGTCGCGCACCAGCCGGCGCAGCCGCTGGCAATATTGCGCGGGATCGCGCAGGCCGTCGATGTGATCGAGCCGGATGCCCTGCAGCTTGCCGCTGGCGATGAGCTGCTTCACCAGCCGGTGCGTGGCGGCGAAGGTGCTCGCGTCCTCGACGCGCAGACCGGCGAGCCCGTTGACATCGAAGAAGCGGCGATAGTTGATATCGCTGGAGGCAAGCCGCCAGTGCCCGAGCTTATAGTGCTGGCGTTCGAGCAGATGATGCAGCGCCAGCGTCTGCGCGGGACGGTTCTTGGCGGCACGATAGGCGGCAAGGCCCCGTGCGATGACTTCGGCAGCACCAGGGATCTCCCTGAGCTCGGCCTTGAACGCGGGGGCTTCCTTGCGGTTGGGGCGGCGTAATCCGGTATAGCGCGCTGCGAGCGACAGCAGGCGCTTGCCGGCCTCCGTCTCGGCGGCATCCGCTTCCTTGACGATCATGCGCAGCATCTCGCCATAGCGCTCCGGCGCGACGGGCAGGCGATGTTCGAAATACCAGGCGGAAAAGCTTCCCTGGTCCGGATCGTAGCGCAGCTCGATGTCGCCGCGCTCGAGCGCCTCGCCATAGGACGCCCCCAGGATCGGCAGCAGCACGCCGCCGCGGGCGCGGTAGGCGAGCTGATCCCAATCGATGTCGAAGGAGACCGCGTGGGGCGAAGCCTGGCCCCATTCCAGCACGTCGAGCCACCAGGGATTGTCGGCGAAATGCACGCCGACATGGTTGGGCACGAAGTCGATGATGAGGCCGAGGTCGTGCCTGGTCAGCGCCTCGCTCAGCCGGGCGAAGCCGGCTTCGCCGCCAAGCTCCGGACTGAACTGGCTGTGATCGACGGTGTCGTAGCCGTGGGTCGAGCCCTTGCGCGCCTTCATCACCGGCGAGGCATAGAGATGCGTAATCCCCAGCGCTTTCAGATAGGGCACCACCGCGGCGGCCTTGTCGAAATCGAAATCCGCGGTGAGCTGAAGCCGGTAGGTCGCGAGCGGAATGGCGGGAGGCATCCTAACCTCCGAGGCGCCAGACCACCGACCAGGGGGCAAGCCGGTCGCCGTCGCCGCCCCAGATCGGCGTACCCGCGCTGACATTGGAGATGATTTCTTGGTCCGACAGGTTGGCGGACAGGCGAAGCACCGTGCCGTCGCCCATGCGCCAATGCGCGGTGAGCAGGCCGCTGTCGGCCGCCTCGGCCTCGCCGAAGCTCGCGCCCCTCAGCCGCGGCATGATCTCCTTGCGGCGAAGCGCGAGCAGCTCCCGGACCAGCGCGAGCCGCGCGTCCTGCTGCGGCGTGCGGCCGGTCCAGTCGAGCACGGCTGATTGCAGCGTTGCCGGATCGAGCGGGTCGGGCACCTCGTCGCCGTACTTCTCGTAAGCCCAGGCATATTCCTGCTTGCGCCCCTTGCGGACGGCATCGGCGAGTTCGCCGTGGAAATCGCAGAAGAACGGGAAAGGCGCCGTGGAGCCCCATTCCTCGCCCTGAAACAGCATCGGCACCATCGGCGCGAGTAGTGTCACTGCAAGCGCCGCTTCGATCTGCTGCGATGATGCCAGGCTCTCGAGCCGGTCGCCGAGCGGACGGTTGCCGATCTGGTCGTGGTTTTGCACGAAATTGACGAAGGTCGCCGGCGGCAGCTTGCCGCTCGGCTCGCCGCGCGGCTTCTTGCCCCAGAACTCCGAAACCTCGCCCTGGTAGACGAAGCCGGAGGCCAGCGCGCGGGCGAGATCGAGCCGCGGCGTTTGATAATCCGCGTAGTATCCGGCGAGCTCGCCGGTCAGCATCACGTGCCAGACGTGGTGATAGTCGTCGTTCCACTGTCCCCGATATTTGCCGTTCGGCGGCTCCTGCGCCGCGTCGAGCAGGCTGGCGCGATTGTCGCCGTTCTCCAGCACGAGATGGATGTGCCGCCCCGTGGCCTTGGCAAGCTCGCCGGCGGCGACGCTGAGGTCCTGCAGCATCGATTGCTCGCCGGGGATCGCCATGATGTGATTGGCGGCATCCAGCCTCAGGCCGTCGAAACGGTAGTCGCTGAGCCAGGACAGCGCATTCTCGACCGCGAATGCGCGCACCTGCGGCACGCGATAGTCGATCGCACTGCCCCAGGGCGTGTGGGCATCGGTGAAGAAGGCCGGCGCATAGCGGCCGAGATAATTCCCCTCGGGCCCGAAATGATTGTAGACGACGTCGAGGAACACCATCAGGCCGCGCAGATGCGCTTCGTCGATCAGCGTCTTCAGGTCCTCGGGCCGGCCATAGGCGCTGTCGGGCGCATACCAAAGCACGCCGTCATAGCCCCAGCCGCGGCGCCCGGCGAAATCGGCCAGCGGCATCAATTCCAGCGCGGTGATGCCGGTTGCGACGAGATGATCGAGCTTGTCGATCATGGCGCGGTAAGTGCCTTCGGAGGTGAAGGTGCCGACATGGGTCTCGGTCAGCACCGTCTCTTCCCAGGGGCGGCCGCGCCAATCGCGCGCACGCCACGAAAAGGCGTCGTGATCGATCACCTGGCTCGGCCCGAACACATCCTCGGGCTGAAAGGCCGAGGCGGGATCGGGTACCTCGATCTCGTCATCGATCCTGAACTTGTAGGGACTGCCGGCGGTGAGGCCGGAAATCTCGGCCACGTACCAGCCATCCTGCCGGCGCTGCATCGCGTGTCTTCGGTCGAGCAGGAGGTCGACACGCCGCGCGCCAGGCGCCCACAGGCGGAACGACACGCCGTCCTTTGTCGGCCTCGCCCCGAAGGATGGCCTCATAGCGCCCCCGCGAAGGCGAGCACCGAGCGCGGCGGCGCCTTGCTGTCGCTCCCGGGCGGGAACTCGACCGTATTCAGCTTGGCATCGGTCGTGTTCAAGATCTGCTGCCAGCTCTTGTATTCGGTCATTTTGGGCAATTTGAATGCGATCTCTTCGGGGGCGGCGTTCAGTACGATAAAGATCGCGGCCCCACCCGGTTCCACCGGGCCCATCACATAGGAGAGGAATCTTCCCTCCGGGAATTTCCAGTCGTTCTCCGTCATTTCGTCGCCCGCAGGTGTCAGCCACAATGCGCCGTACGACACGCCGTCTGCGGGGCGGCCGTCGAGCCAGCGATGGCTGCGAAGCTGCGAGAACCGGCGGCGGATGTCGGCGAGATGGCCAACGAAATCGACCATGTCGTCGCCCTCTTTGCCGAGATTGTCCCAGCCGACCCAGCCGATCTCGTTGTCCTGGCAATAGGCGTTGTTGTTGCCGGATTGCGAGTTGCCGACCTCGTCGCCGGCGAGGATCAGCGGAACGCCCTGCGCCAGCATCAGGCAAGCCAGCACGTTCTTGCGAAGCTGACGGCGCAGGGCGAGGATCTGAGGATCATCGGTCGGCCCCTCGACACCGCAATTGTTGCTGTGGTTGTCGTTGGAGCCGTCGCGGTTGTCCTCGCCGTTGGCCTCGTTGTGCTTCTCGTTGTAGCTGAAGAGATCGGCGAGCGTGAAGCCGTCATGGACGGTGATGTGATTGATGCTGGCGCGCGGCCGCCGTCCGTCATGGTTGAACAGGTCGGACGATGCCGTCATCCGGCTGGAGATGTCGCCGATCAGGCTGCCTTCGCCGCTCCAGTAGCGGCGCATGGCGCTGCGATAGCGATCATTCCATTCCGACCATTGCGAGGGGAATGCGCCGACCTGATAGCCGCCAAGGCCGAGGTCCCAGGGTTCGGCGACGAGCTTGACGGCCGCAAGCACCGGATCCTGGCGGATCGCGGTCAGGAACGAGATGCCGCGATCATAACCGTTCGGCCCGCGCGCGAGCGTGGTGGCGAGGTCGAAGCGGAAGCCGTCGACGTGGCAGACCTCGACCCAGTAGCGCAGGGAATCCATCACCATCTGCAGCACGCGCGGATGGGTGAGATTCACCGATGAGCCGCAGCCGGTGAAGTCATCGTAATAGCGCGGGTTCTCGCGGTTGAGCCAGTAATAGGAGGCGTTG
Organism: Bradyrhizobium sp. SBR1B; assembly: GCF_014198205.1. Classification (NCBI taxonomy): domain Bacteria; kingdom Pseudomonadati; phylum Pseudomonadota; class Alphaproteobacteria; order Hyphomicrobiales; family Nitrobacteraceae; genus Bradyrhizobium; species Bradyrhizobium sp. SBR1B. The sequence continues at coordinate 590,253 of NZ_JACIHC010000003.1, read as the reverse complement.
TCGATGCCGCGGTAGCACAGCGTCGGGCCGAGATGGTTGCCCTCGGCGGTGTGGTTGTAGACGACGTCGAGCATCACCTCGATGCCGGCATCGTGCAGGCGCGCCACCGTGGTGCGGAAGGAGTCGAGCGCATTGTCCTGGGCGTAGCGCAACTCCGGCGCGAAGAAGGAGAGTGAGTTGTAGCCCCAGTAGTTGGCTAGCTTCTTCTCGACCAGGATGCGGTCGTCGACGAAGCTGTGCACCGGCAGCAGCTCCACCGTGGTGACGCCGAGCTTCTTCAGGTGCTCGATCATCGCCGGCGAAGACAGCCCGCCATAGGTGCCGCGCAGGTTCGGCGGCACGTCGTCGCGCTTCTGGGTCAAACCCTTGACGTGGGCCTCGTAGATGACGGTGTCTTCCCAGGGGATGTTGGGACGGATCTCGCGGCGGCCCCAGTTGAAAGTCTCGTCGACCACGACGGCCTTGGGCATGCCGCGGGCATTGTCGCGCCGGTCGAAGGACAGATCCTCGCGCGGGCTCCCGGTGCGGTAGGCAAAATGCGCATCGCTCCAGACCAGGCGTCCCGCGAGCCGCTTGGCATAGGGATCGAGCAGCAACTTGTTCGCATTGAACCGGTGGCCGTGCTCGGGCTCGTAGGGGCCGTGCACGCGATAGCCGTAGAGCTGGCCGGGCGAGACGTCGTTGAGATAGCCGTGCCAGACATCCTCGGTTCTTTCCGGCAGCTCGATGCGCTCGAGCTCGCGGCGGCCTTGCGTGTCGAACAGGCAGAGTTCCACCTTCTGTGCGTTCGCGGAGAACAGCGCGAAATTGGTGCCGCGTCCGTCCCAGCTTGCGCCGAGGCGTGCAGGCGATCCAGCAGTCAGGCGCATGTGTCAGCTTTCCGGAACGAGAAAGATCGCGGCGAGCGGCGGAATGGTGAGGCGGAGCTCGGGCGCCTTGCCTTCAACGGCATGAACCTCGCCGATGTTCCCGACATTGCTGCCGCCATAATGGGCGGAGTCCGAATTGAACACTTCCTTCCACTTGCCGGCAAAGGGCACGCGAACGCGATAGTTGCGATAGACATTGGGTGAGAAGTTGATGATGACGAGACACCGCGCCTGCTCGTCGAATCCCTTGCGCAGCCAGGCGAACACGTTGCGGTTGGCGTCATCCGTGATCAGCCATTCGAAGCCGGCCTGGTCGCAGTCCATCTGGTGCAGCGCCGGCACCGCGCGATAGAGCCGGTTGAGGTCCCGGATCAGTGACTGAATGCCGGAATGATACTTGTATTCGAGCAGGTGCCAGTCGAGCGACTGGTCGTGATTCCATTCGCGGCTTTGGGCGATTTCCGCGCCCATGAACAACAGCTTCTTGCCGGGATGGCCGAACATGAAGCTGTAATAGGCGCGCAAATTCGCAAAGCGCTGCCACTCGTCGCCGGGCATGCGGCCGAGGATCGAGCGCTTGCCGTGCACGACCTCGTCGTGGGACAACGGCAGGATGAAGTTTTCCGAGAACGCGTAGTGCAGGCCGAACAGGATCTCGCCGTGATGGTGCTTGCGGTGAACAGGGTCCTTGCTGATGTAGTTCAGCGTGTCGTGCATCCAGCCCATGTTCCACTTGTAGCCGAAGCCGAGCCCGCCGAACTCGACGGGGCGCGAGACCTGCGGCCATGCGGTGGACTCCTCGGCCGCCGTGGTCGCCTGCGGGAAGCGCGCGAAGACCTCGGTGTTGAAGCGGCGCAGGAAGTTGATCGCCTCGATGTTTTCGCGGCCGCCATACTGGTTCGGGATCCAGGCGCCGGGCGGCCGGCTGTAGTCGAGATAGAGCATGGACGCGACGGCATCGACGCGTAAGCCGTCGATCGCATAGCGCTCCATCCAGAACAGTGCGTTCGACACCAGGAAGTTAGTCACTTCGGTGCGGCCGTAATTGTAGATCAAGGTGCCCCAGTCGAGGTGGCGGCCCTGGAGCGGGTTGGCGTGCTCGTAGAGCGCGGTGCCGTCGAAACTGCCGAGCCCGTGCGGATCGTCGGGGAAGTGACCGGGCACCCAATCGAGCAGCACGCCGACACCCTCGCGGTGGCAGGCATCGACGAGGGCGGCAAAATCCTCCGGCGTGCCGAAGCGGCTGGTCGGCGCATAGAGGCCGGTCGGCTGATAGCCCCAGGAGCCATCGAAGGGATGCTCGCTCACGGGCAGGAATTCGAGATGGGTGAAGCCCATGTCGCGGGCATAGGCCGGCAACTGTTCGGCCAGCTCGCGATAGGTCAGCCATTCATCGCCGTTCTTGCGACGCCACGAGCCGAGATGCACCTCATAGATCGACATCGGCGCCGACAGCGCGTTGATGCCGTCAGGCGCCGGGCGTGGCCGTGGCAAATGCGTTTCGTCGAGCACGATGGAGGCCGTCTTCGGACGGACTTCGCTGGCAAAGGCCATCGGGTCTGATTTCAGCGGAAGCAGATGGCCGTGCGGCCCGATGATCTCGAACTTGTAGTGATCGCCGGCTTTGGCATGCGGAATGAACAATTCCCAATACCCGGCGCCGCGCACCCGCATCGGATGGCGCCGTCCGTCCCAGAAATTGAAATCGCCGACCACGGAAACGCGGCGTGCGTTCGGGGCCAGTACCACGAAGCCGATGCCGTCGATGCCCTCGAGCCGCATCGGATGCGCCCCGAGCTTGTCGTAGAGGCGCTGATCGGTGCCTTCGCCGAGCAAATAGAGGTCGAAATCGGTCAGGATCGGCGGAAAGCGGTAGGCGTCCTCAAACTCGACGACGTTGCCGCCGAATTTTGCGCGCAGCTGATAGTGCTTCGAGCCATTGGGCAGGGCGCCGATGAACAGGCCGGAATCATGCACGCGGTCGAGCGGAGCGACTTCGCCATGCTCGCCAACTGCCTCGACATTTGAGGCCTCGGGGAGAAAAGCGCGCACCACGCTTTTATCGCCTTCGGGGTGCAGCCCGAGATAGTGGAAGGGGTCGGAGTGGCGGCCCTCGATGATCGCATAGGCCTCGGCAGGCAGTTTAGGCATGGGCTTCGCTCCCGGCACTGGACAGAATGCGAAGCAGTCCGGTCAGCGGCGCATGGAGCCCCTCAGGCCGGTTGGACAGCTCGTACTCTACTTCATCGAAGGCTTGATCAAGCAGGAAAAACCTTAACAGGCCTTCCGCGGATTGCCGATCCTCCGGCCACAGCCGTCGATCGGTCATGGCTTCGCGATAGGCGGACAGGAAGGTTGCGGCGGCTCGCTCGCGCCATTCGTCGAGCGCGGCGGTGATCCGGCCCTGCTCGTCGGAAGCGCCCGTGAGCGCACGGCTCAGCGCCGCGTTAACCGAAAGATCGATCGAGCGGATCAGGCCGGCGACGTCGCGCGCGGCCGGCGCCTTGCGCCGCTTGTCGGCCAGCGGCAGACGCGGATCGCCGTCGAAGTCGATGATGAAGATATCGTCCTTCACGATCAGAGTTTGCCCGAGGCGGAAGTCGCCATGATGACGGATGCTCAGCCCGCCGATCCCGGAAGGCAATAGCGCATTCAGGTGGTCGGGCAGGGACGTGCGCACGGCGGCGAGCCGGTCGATCAACGGTCGGTCCGCCTCCCGCAGGCCGTCGCGGCTGTCGGCCAGCCGCTCGAAAATTCGCTCGGCCCGTGCCTTGAGGTCGGACACAAATCGTTTGGCGTGCGCAGAGCCGATCGGCTCTGGAGCAAGATCGTGCGGCTCTGCCGCCGCCAAGGCGACATGCAACTCGCCGAGCCGCCGGCCGATCTGCGCGATGAAGTGCAGATAAGGCGCTTGCTCCTGGGTCTCGCGCGGCGCTTCGCCTGCCGATAGCACGCGCTGCTCGTCGATATAGCGATCGAGATAGCCCGTGGTCACGGTCCAGCCGTCACCCTGGTTCTCGACATAAGCATGCAACACGCCGAGCGTGCTGCGCTGATCGCCTTCGACCAGCTCGACGCTGCCGAGCAGCGCCGGCGTATTGGCAAAGCGCGCGACCTCGGTGAGATAATGGCCGATCTCGATCTCGGGGTTGATGCCGCCTTCGAGCTGGCGATAGAGCTTGGCGACGTACTGGTTGTCGACCAGCGCGGTGCTGTTCGATTGCTCGATCGCGCGGATGCGTTCGGGCTCCTTGATGGTGTAATCGGCGAAGCGGCTCGTCGCCTTGAACTCCAGCCGCAGATTGTTTTCTTCCACCACCAAATTCTGCGACAGGTTGCGCAGGAACAGGCCGATGAAGATCTGATCGGTCGCCACGTCGAGCAGCGTGCCCTCTCGCGCACCCTGGCGGACGGCGGCGAGCGCCTTCGGGTTGAAGCGCTCGCGGTCGAAGCGCACCCACTCGATCTGCATCGGCAGCACGTAGCGCGACGCGGCGCCCTGGTCGGCCTTCTGGAAAAAAGCGATCCAGGGCCTGTTGTCGCCGATGTCGCAGAACGGCACGGCCGAGGTCAGCGTGGTTTTGATCTGCTTGGGATTGTGCTCGGGATACCACCGCGTCCGCGACAAGAATCCCGGTAGCACGTCGCGCTCGAACACGCCGCGCTCGCGGGCGAGCGACACCCAGTTCGAGTTCACCGGCACCACCAGCGTCTCGAACTCCGGCACCGCGCGCGGCGTCACCGGCTCGGACTTGTCGCGTTCCTGAAGCTGGAACCAGTAGAAGCCGTAAGGCCCCAGCGTGATCATGTAGGGCAGTTCGCCGATCGCGGGGAAGCGGGTGCGGCCGAGCATCTCCTGCGGGATGCGGTCCTTCCAGGGCGACAGGTCGAGCTCGGTCGCTTGCGCGGCGCGCGACAAATTGGCGACGCAGAGGATCACCTCGTCGCGATATTGCCGGACATAGGCCAGCACGGCGCGATTGGCTGGGCGGATGAAGGTCATGGTGCCGCGGCCGAAAGCGAGCGTCGACTTGCGCACCGAGATCAGCCGCTTGGTGGCGCTGAGCAGCGACGACAGGCTGCGCGATTGCGCTTCGACATTTACCGATTCGTAGCCGTAGACGGGGTCCATGATCAGCGGCGCGTAGAGGCGGGCGGGGTCACAGCGCGAGAAGCCGCCGTTGCGGTCGGGGCTCCACTGCATCGGCGTGCGGACGCCGTTGCGGTCGCCGAGATAGATGTTGTCGCCCATCCCGATCTCGTCGCCGTAATAGATGATCGGCGTGCCGGGGAAGGACAGCAGCAGCGAATTCATCAGCTCGATCTTGCGCCGGTCGTTGTCCATCAGCGGCGCAAGGCGCCTGCGGATGCCGACATTGATGCGGGCGCGCGGGTCGTTGGCGTAGGTGGTCCAGAGATAGTCGCGCTCGACGTCGGTGACCATCTCCAGCGTCAGTTCGTCATGGTTGCGCAGGAACAGCGCCCATTGGCAGCTCGCCGGAATATCAGGTGTCTGGCGCAGAATGTCGGTGATCGGAAAGCGGTCCTCCTGCGCGATCGCCATGTAGATGCGCGGCATCAGCGGGAAGTGGTAGGCCATATGGCACTCGTCGCCACGGCCGAAATATTCCTGCACGTCCTCCGGCCATTGATTGGCCTCGGCCAGCAGCAGCTTGCCCTTTGAATAGGAATCCAGCTCGTGGCGCAGGCGCTTGATGATCGCATGCGTCTCGGGAAGGTTCTCGTTCGAGGTGCCCTCGCGCTCACACAGATAGGGAATGGCATCGAGCCGGAAGCCGTCGACGCCGGCGTCCAGCCAGCGCTTCATCACCTGGATCAGCGCGCTGACCACGCGCGGATTGTCGAAATTGAGATCCGGCTGGTGCGAGAAGAAGCGGTGCCAGTAGAACGCACCGGCCTCGTGATCCCAGGTCCAGTTCGACTTCTCGGTGTCGGTGAAGATGATCCGTGTGCCCTGGTATTTCTGGTCGGTGTCGCTCCAGACATACCAGTTGCGGGCGCTGGAGCCGGGATGGCTGCGGCGCGCGCGCTTGAACCATTTGTGCTGGTCCGAGGTGTGGTTGACGACCAGCTCGGTGATGACGCGCAGGCCGCGCTTCTGCGCTTCCTGGATGAAGCGCTTGAAATCCTTCATGGTCCCGAAATCGGGATTGACCGAGCCGTAGTCGGCGATGTCGTAGCCGTCGTCGCGCCCCGGCGAGGGATAGAACGGCAAAAGCCACAGCGCGGTGACGCCGAGCTCCTGCAGATAGGGCAACTTCTCGGTCAGACCGGCGAAATCGCCGATGCCGTCATTGTTGCTGTCGGCGAAGGCCTTGACGTGGAGCTGATAGATAATGGCGTCCTTGTACCAGAGCTCATCCACGATCTCGGCAGCCTCAAGCTTCTTGGTGTCGACGGAAGACAGAACATTCATGGCGTGACCCCTTACGCCAGGCAGCGGAACAAGAGCGCCGGATCGCGGTCGGGATCGATACGCAACCTGATCCCGCCCCATTCGATGCGGGACTGTTCGCCGGTGAGAAGGTTTTCGAGTTTCGTCACATGGTGCCGCTGCCCGCCGGCGTCAACGGTGACGTCGCCCAGCGGCAGCCAGCACTCGCGCAAATGGCCCGAAAGCGCGATCACGCTGAGGACGGTATTGGCAGGCTCGGCCGCTTCCTTGACGAAGGCGATCGTCTCGCCGTCTTCAACGCCGAGAAAGCGCAAGTTCGCCGTTTGCTGGAGCGCGGCATTGTCGTTGCGTATGCGGTTGAGCGCGGCAATGTAGGACTTGATGTTGCCGGGCCGGTCCCAGTCGCGTTGCCGGATCTGGTATTTCTCGGAATCCAGATATTCCTCGCGGCCGGGCATCGCCTCGTGTTCGAGCAACTCGAACCCGCTGTAGACGCCGTAATTGCCCGACAATGTCCCCGCCAGCGCGAGGCGCGACTTGAATGCCCAGGCTTCGCCGCTCTGGAGATGATAGGGCAGCAGGTCGGGCGTGTTGACGAACAGGTTCGGGCGATAGAAGTCGCGCTCGGGATAGCGCGTCAGCTCGCCGAGATATTGCTCCAGCTCCCACCTTGTCGTGTGCCACGGGAAATAGGTGAAGGACTGCGCAAAGCCGAGCTTGGCGAGGCCCTTCATCAGCTTCGGCCGGGCAAACGTCTTGGAGAACAGGATCACCTCGGGATGCCGGCGGCGGATGTCGCGGACCAGCCAGTCCCAGAACGCAAGCGGCGCGGTGTCGTGGTTGTCGATGGCGAAGATGGTGACGCCTTGATCGATCCAGAACAGCATGGCGTCGCGAAACCCATTCCACAGCCCGGCCCTGTCGACGGAGTTGAAATCGGGGATCACGATGTCCGAATAGGGTCCCTCGGCCGTCCGCACCGAGCGGTCCGGCCGCCATTTGAACCATTCCGGATGCTGCGTCAGCCAGGGATGGTCGGGCGAGCATTGCACGGCGAAATCAAGCGCGAGCTCGAGACCATATTCCAGGCAAGTCGCGACCAGCGCGCGGAAATCCTCGATGGTGCCGAGCTCGGGATGCAGCGCATCGTGGCCGCCCTCGGCGGCTCCGATCGCGTAGGGCGAGCCGGGCTCGCCTTCGGTTGCCACCGGCGCATTGTTGCGGCCCTTGCGGCGGCGACGGCCGATCGGGTGGATCGGCGTGAAATAGAGCACGTCAAAACCCATCGCGGCGATATCAGGCACGCGGGCGATGCAGTCTCGCAGCGTGCCGTGCTGGCCGGCGACCTGGCTCTGGCTGCGCGGCATCATCTGATACCAGGCGCCGAAGCGCGCCTTGTCGCGGTCGACGGTCAGCGGGAAGGGCTGCGAGCGGGTCAGGTCTGGCCTGGACTGGCTCTCTGCCATGGCATTGCCGAGCTCGGCGGCAAGCAGCGAGGCGACATCGCCAGTCTGAAGATAATCCTCGCACTGTTTGACGATGACGGCCGCCGCGTCCTGTCGCGCGCCATGCGCCTTGGTCAGGAGCCCGGCCCCCTCGATCGCATCGAGGCTGACATCGGCACCCATTCGCTGCTTGCGCGCGACCCCGTGCGACCAGGTGGCGAACTCGTCGGTCCAGGCCTCGACGGCATAGACGTATTGCCCGGGCTCAACGGGTGTGAATCCGCCGGACCAGCGGTCGTTGCCCCGATGGTCCATCGGCTCGTGCTTCCAGTCGCGGTCCTGCTCGCGGCGCCAGATCAGCGCGGCCCCGACCACGGCGTCGCCATCGCGGTAGACATCGGCCCACACCTCCATGCGCTCACCCGCGATCCGCTTCACGGCGAAGCGGCCGGCGTCGATTGCGGGATAGACGTCCTCGATCAGGAAAGCGCTGCCGGCTGCGGCACTTTCGACAGTTTGAATTGTCTTGTTCACGGTGATGCCATTGACAAGAAAGCAGGAGCCCGTTTCCCTTGTCGGGAACCTACGCTTGATACCTATATAGAAAGCCGGTTGTGTGTCATTAGTTCCCTCGGGAACGGGTAGCGCGGTCTGCGAGTTAGGGCTGACTAACGTCTTCCACCGTCTCGTTAAAATTGATGCCCCCGGCAAAAGGGTGGCCTGCAAGCTGCGTGCCGAATGGATCTTTTAGCTCAAGCCCGCATCAAGGGCGTTCAATCCGAATTCATCGACGCCCTCGGAAAGCTGCGGGTCACCGATCCCGTGGCCCTCAAATCCATCCTCGATGCCCTGCCGGAGAAGCGGGTTTATCGCTTCGTCAGCGGGCCGGTCGTGGTCCGCGCCTTAGGGCATCCGCGCACCGAATTGGCGACGATCGGCGCGCCGCCGCTGAAGTGGAAATTGACCGCAAAGGCGGAGGTGATCGCCGAGGGCAAGGCCCGCGAGCCCGTGATCGCCTGGCCTGCCGGCCTGCCGCTCGGCTATCACCGGTTGACACTGACTGATGCGGAAGGTGTGACGGAAGAGGTGCCGATGATCGTGGCGCCCGAGCGCGCCTTCGGCGGCGATTTCGACCGCGGCTGGCTGCTTGCCGTGCAGCTCTACAGCGTCCGTTCGGACCGCAATTGGGGCATTGGCGATTTCACCGATCTCGCCGATCTGGTCCGGCTCGCAAAGCAGCTCGGGGCCGACGGCGTCGGGCTCAATCCGCTGCATGTCCTGTTCGACGACCACCCGGCCGATTGCAGCCCTTATTCGCCGAACAGCCGGCTGTTCCTCAATCCGCTCTATATCGACGTCGAGGCCATTCCCGAATTCTCCGCAGACCTCGTCCCCGACGCAGCCGCGACCGCGGCGCGTCTGCGCCAAGGCGACCGCGTCCCCTATGCCGATATGGCGGCGTTGAAATGGCTGGGCCTGCGCGCCGCCTTTGACAGCTTCGTGACGACGGCAAGCGCGGCGCGCCGCAAGGCGTTCGACGCCTTCCGCGCCGCCCGCGCGCCCCTATTGTCCCGCTTCGCCTGCTTCGAGGTGCTGCGCCATCGTTTCACCGCGCCATGGTGGGAATGGCCGGTTGAATGGCAGCAACCGGATGAGGCAAAATGCGCCAGCTTGCGCAATGGGCCTGACAAGCGCGAGGTCGAGTTCGTCGAATTCGTGCAATGGACCGCAGATAGCCAGCTGCATGCTGCCAAGGAGCTTGCCAGCCAGCTCGGCATGCGCGTCGGGCTCTATCTCGATGTCGCCGTCGGCGTGCAGTCCAACGGCTTCGATGCCTGGAACGAGCAGATGGCGATCTCCCGTCATCTCGCCGTCGGCGCGCCGCCCGACGTGCTCAACACCATCGGCCAGGACTGGGGCCTTGCCGGCTTCAACGCCGGCGGCCTGGAAGCGCAATCCTTCGTGCCGTTCGCCGACATGCTCGCCGCTTCAATGCGCCATGCCGGCGCTATCAGGCTCGATCACGTGCTCGGGCTGAAGCGGCTTTATCTGGTGCCGCGCGGCTTCAAGCCGGACAACGGTGCCTATGTGCAGATGCCGTTCGAGGCGCTGCTTGGCGCGGTGGCGCGCGAGAGCGCGGCCCACAAATGCATCGTGATCGGCGAGGATCTCGGCACCGTGCCGGAAGGTTTTCGCGAGATGATGCAGGATTTCGGTATCTGGTCCTATCTCGTCATGATGTTCGAGCGCGACGATGCCGGCCATTTCCGCAACGTCGACCATTACCGGCCCAACGCGCTGGTCACGCTGAACACGCATGATTTGTCGACCTATGCCGGCTGGCGCTCCTTCAGTGACCTCAAGATGAAGCGCTCGCTCGGGCTCGATCCCGGCGAGAACGACCAGGCGCGCTGGGATGCGCTCGGCAGGCTCGACGAGATCCTGCGCCAGAACGGCATTCGTGCCAACGACCTCTATTCCGTGCTGGCCTTCCTGTCGCGCACGCCGTCGCGGCTGCTCGCGGTCTCAATGGAGGACCTGCTCGGCGTGATCGACCAGCCCAACATTCCCGGCACGATCGACGAACATCCGAACTGGCGTCAGCGCTTGCCGGTCGCGCTCGACAAGATCGCCGCGAAGGTCGACCTCACGGCCTTGCGAGCCGCGACGCGGGAACGTTCGCTGAATGGCGGGAGTTGACGCGCGAGGGTTACAAGGGCTCTTTCAAGGCTCGCACGACATTGTCTCAGAGGATCGAGGACTATGCGCTGATCGGTGATTGCGAGACCGCGGCGCTGGTCGGGCGCAACGGCTCGATCGACTGGCTGTGCTGGCCGGCCTTCGATTCCGATGCCTGCTTTGCCGCCATCCTCGGCACCCACAAGAATGGCCGCTGGCTGATCGCACCGGGCGAGGACGTCACGAAGATTTCGCGCCGCTATCTCGGCAACACTCTCATCCTCGAAACGCGTTTCGAGACGAAGAGCGGCACCGTCGCGCTGATCGATTTCATGCCGCCGCGCGGCAAGGCGTCCGACATCGTGCGGCTGGTCCGCGGCGTCAGCGGCGCGGTGAAGATGCGGATGGAGCTCGTCATCCGCTTCGGCTTCGGTACCGATATCCCCTGGGTGCGGCGGATCGACCATTCGCTGATGGCAATCGCCGGCCAGGACATGACGGTGCTGCGCACGCCGGTCGAGACCCGCGGCGAGGATCTGACCACGGTGTCCGATTTCGAGGTGAAGGCCGGCGAGACGGTACCCTTCGTGCTGACCTACGGCCCCTCGCATCTGGAGCCGCCCGCGCCGATCGATCCGGAGATCGCGCTTCAGGACACCGAAAAGTTTTGGCAGGATTGGTGCGGCCATTGCGCCCGCGACGGAGACTATCAAGACCTCGTCATGCGCTCGCTGATCACGCTGAAGGCGCTGACCTTCGCGCCGACCGGCGGCATCGTCGCGGCACCCACCACCTCGCTGCCGGAAAAGCTCGGGGGCAGCAGGAACTGGGATTATCGTTTCTGCTGGCTGCGCGACGCCACCTTCACGCTGCTGGCGCTGATGAACTCGGGCTATACCGAGGAAGCGCTGGCCTGGCACAATTGGCTGCTGCGCGCGGCGGCCGGCTCTCCGGCGAACATGCAGATCATGTACGGCATCTGGGGCCAGCGGCGGCTCTTGGAATGGGAGGCGGGCTGGCTCGACGGCTATGAGGGCGCGAGGCCGGTGCGCGTCGGCAATGCCGCGCATGCGCAGCTCCAGCTCGACGTCTACGGTGAGCTGATCGACGCCTTCCACCAGTCGCGCATGGCCAAGCTCAAGCTCGATGATGAAACGACATGGGCGCTGGAATGTGCCGTGCTCAATCATCTGGCCGAAGTCTGGGACCGGCCCGATCACGGCATCTGGGAGCGGCGCGGCCAGCCCAGGCATTACGTCTTCTCCAAGGTGATGACCTGGGTCGCCTTCGACCGCGGCATCAAGAGCGCCGAGACCTTCGGCTTCAAGGCGCCGCTGCTGCACTGGCGTACCTTGCGCGAGGCCATTCATCGCGACGTCTGCGATCGGGGGTTCGACATGGAGGAAAATGCCTTCGTCGAATCCTACGGCTCGAAGCTGCTCGACGCCAGCGTGCTGCTCCTGCCGGCCGTGGGCTTCCTGCCGCCGTCGGACCCGCGCATCCGTGGCACCATCGCCGCGGTCGAGACATGCCTGATGCGCGACGGCTTCGTGCTGCGGCACGATCCGCGCGAGCTGCCTGCGGGGCAGCCGCCGCTCGAAGGCGCGTTTCTGGCCTGCAGCCTGTGGCTCGCCGATGCCCATGTGCTCGCCGGCGATCTCGACAAGGCGCAGATCTTGCTCGATCGCGTCGTGGGCATCGCGAACGATGTCGGCTTGCTGGCGGAGGAATACGATTCAGTCGCCCGCCGCCAGACCGGCAACTTTCCGCAGGCGCTGACGCACATCGCGCTGATCAACACCGCGCATAATCTGTCGGCGGCAAGACAGGAGAGCGAGAAGCCGGCGGTGCAGCGGTCGAAATAGTCATAGCCGCTTGCCCCTAGACCCCGAGCCACTCTAGGCCGCCCGCAAGCTCGCCTACGGCAAAGTCGACTTGCAGGACGCGGCGATGCATCGGAGTGGTCGCCGCCTCCGATGCATGGAGAATCGGCGTCGCGTAGAGCCAGATATCGCCTGCCTCGGCCACACACGCGATGGTGCCACAATGCCGGACGACGTCCTTTACGTCCTCCTCGGCAATCCGCCCAAGCTTATGCGATCCGGGCGCGATCAGAAGCGGCGCATTGCTTGCCGGGACAGGATCAATATGAACTCGCAGAGTTACCATACCCGATAGCAATGCGAAGGGCGGCTCGACGTGTTGCATGCCGCTCTTGACGCTCCATGTTTCGAAGCCGTCGACCGGTACGCGCGCTTTCACGGCGATCGTGCGATCCTGATGCCAGCCCAAAGCCCAGTTCGTCGCAGCCGTCTTGTCGAACAGGATGGCCCTGACCGGGCGGCAGGCTTCTCCAAGCGCCGACGCGGCACAGCTTCCGATATCTCCGCTCGTGGCCAGGAAGGGCGCGAGGCCGTCGACGCCTCTTAGTCTCAGGCCCGCGTGGTCAGGCGGCAGATGGGACAGGATTGCCTTGAGCTGGCTCACCGCATCTGAGGTCAGCGCCCGCCGGAATAGCTGCGCGCCATCATCCAGAAGAGTGAGATGTTCAATTCCCAAGATCGCACACCGAATTAGGCCGATCGCTCAGCCCACCCCATTCCGCTTCAAGATCATCTCCATCGCTTCGGCAAAACCATCCTGCTCGTTGCTCGCGGTGACGTGCGTCGCCTGGTCCTTGACGTTGTCGGTGGCGTTGCCCATGGCGATCGAGATGCCGCTGACGGCGAACATCGCAAGGTCGTTCTGCATGTCGCCGATGGTGGCGACGGCGCCGGTCGCAATGCCCAGGCGCCTGGCCATCGCCTCGACGAAGGTGCCCTTGTTGAAGCCGGGCGGGGTGATGTCGAGATAATAGGTCTGCGAGCGCACTGCCGTTGCCTCGTTGCCTAGCGCCTCCTGCATCGCCTTCTCGCAAGCCTCGAGCCTGGCGGCGTCGGCGCTGGCGCCGACGATCTTGCAGGCGCTCGAAAGGTAAGGCGAAAAGTCCGTCACGATGGTGGGATCGGAGCGGATCGTATGCTGCTCGTGCGCGACGTATTTACCGCTGGGGTTGTCGATCAGCCACTTGTCGGTGGTGAACAGCCAGATGTCGGCGCCGAACTTGCGGAGGATCTGCAAGGACCGCTCGGCCGCGCTGGCCGGGATTAGGTGCTGCTCGACCGGCCGCATCTCCGGATCGACGATCGAGGAGCCGTTGAACGGGCCGACCGGCAGCCAGAGCGCCAGCGGCTCGATCAGGAAGCGCATGCCGATGGCGGGACGGCTGGAGGTGATGGTGAAGCCGATGCCGGCCTTGTGCAGCCGCTGCACCGCACTCCTCGCGCGTTCCGTCAGCGTCTTGTCCTTGGTCAGCAGCGTGCCGTCGACGTCGGACACTACGAGTGAGATTTGCGTCATGACAGGACCTAACGGTTTTGCCTCAGCGTTTCGCAGTACCCAGTTTCAGCTGCCGCACCACGCCGTCCACGATCGCTTCGACGGTTTCGTCGATCGAGACGGTGATGACGTGCTCGCCCGCCTCCGGCGGCTCCAGCGTGTCGAACTGGCTCGTCAGTAGCCCAGGCGGCATGAAATGCCCCTTGCGCTGCGCCAGCCGTTCGGCGATCAGCTCCTTGGTTCCCTTCAGGAACACGAAGCGGACGTCGTCGCGTCCACGCAGCAGCACGTCACGATAGGTGTGCTTCAGCGCCGAGCAGGCGATGATGATATGCCCGCCCTTGTCGCAAACCTGTGCGATTTCGTCGGCGATGGCGTTGAGCCAGGGCCAGCGGTCCTCGTCGGTGAGGGGATGGCCGGCCCGCATCTTCTCGACATTGCTGGCGGGATGAAAGCCGTCGCCGTCCTCGAAGCGCCAACCGAGCCGCTCGCCGAGTGCTTCCGCAACCGTGCTCTTGCCCGAACCCGACACGCCCATCACGATCAATGCACAAGGTGCTTCAACGCCCGCCACGAATTCCCTCCGGAAGCGCGGCCCTGTCGACCAGCCAGACGGTCTCACCATTCGAGCGCGCGCGTAAGGCCGGCAGAGTCTCGCCATTGACGAGGCGCGTCAAGATCGGCTGCTTGTCATGCCCGGCAATCTCGAACAGCATTTCGCGGCAGGACGCCAGAGCGGGCAAAGTGAGCGAGATCCGCGGCACGAAAGGCGCGACATTGGCCTTGGGCACCCCGACCACCCAGCGTTCGGTCTCCTCGATTTCGGGGAAGCCCGGGAAGAGCGAGGCGGTGTGGCCGTCGGGGCCGGCGCCCATCAGGACCAAGTCGAACAACGGCCGCGCCGGATCGAGATTTTCAGAACCGTAGAAGGCCTGCAGCTCGCGCGCATAGGCCTCGGCGCTTCGGTCCGGATTGTCAGCCGTGGTCGGGATCGGGTGGATATGGCCGGAGGGCGCATTGCGGTCGAGAAAGGCCGCGCGCGCGACCGCCATGTTGTTGAGCGGATCGCTCTCAGGCACGAAGCGTTCGTCGCCGATGAACCAGTGCACGCGGTCCCACGGGATCTTGCCGCGCCAGGGCTCGCTGCCGAGCAATTGATAGAGCTTTTTCGGGCTGGAGCCGCCGGTGAGGCAGATCGCGATGCGCGAGGGGTTGGCCTTGATCCGCACCATCACCCGTTCGGCCGCGGCTTGCGCCAGCGCCCCGGCGTCGGCCGCGACGATCAGCTCCGGCAGTCCGGCCGCCGCCATCACGAAAATTTCCGCCAGCTTCGTCCGTCGCGCCGGAGCAGCTCGTCGGCGCAGGCCGGGCCGTCGCTGCCGGCTTCATAGGTCTCGATGCCGTTGGTGCCCGCGCTTTTCCAGGCGTCCAGGAACGGCTGCACTGCCTGCCATCCGGCCTCGATGCCGTCGGCGCGCTGGAACAGGATGTTGTCGCCGATCATGCAGTCGTAGATCAGCGTCTCGTAGCCGGTCGAGGGATCGGCCCGGAAATAATCGCCGTAGCGGAATTTCATCTCGACGCCGTCGATGGTGACGCTCGGCCCCGGGATCTTGGCGTTGAACTGCAGCTCGATGGTCTCGGTCGGCGCAATGCCGATGGTGAGAAAATTCTGCGACAGGCGATCGACGGTCGTGCCTGAGAACATCGACAGCGGCGCCTGCTTGAACTTGATCGCGACTTCGGTGCGCTTGTGGCCCAGCGCCTTGCCGGTGCGCAAATAGAACGGCACGCCGGCCCAGCGCCAATTGTCGATCATCAGTTTCAGCGCAACAAAGGTTTCGGTGCTGCTGCCGGGCTTGACGTCCTGGGTCTTGTGGTAGTCCGGGATATCGTCGTCGCCGACGCGGCCCGCGAGATATTGCGCGCGGACCGAGTTTTGCAGCGCATCCTCGCGGCTCGGCTGCTGGATCGACGTGAGCACCTCGGCCTTCTCGGAGCGCACGGAATGGGCGTCGAAGCGCGCCGGCGGCTCCATCGCCACCAGCGACATCAGTTGGAACAGGTGGTTCGGCACCATGTCGCGCAGCGCGCCGGTGGCATCGTAGAAGCCGCCGCGATGGCCGACGCCGAGCTTCTCTTCCACGGTGATCTGGATGTGATCGATGTGGTTGCGATTCCAGATCGGCTCGAACATGCCGTTGGCAAAGCGCAGCACCAGGATGTTCTGCACGGTCTCCTTGCCGAGATAATGATCGATCCGGTAGATCTGGTGCTCGTCCATGATCTTCAGCAACTCGGCGTTCAGCGCCTTGGCCGAGGCGAGGTCGGTCCCGAACGGCTTTTCGATCACGAGCCGCCGCCAGGCGCCGTTCTCCTTCATCATGCCGGTGCGGCCGAGCTCGCGCGCCGTCGGTGCGAACGCAGTGGGCGGCGTTGCCAGATAGAACAGCCGGTTGCCGCCAGTATCCTGCGCGCATTCCAGCGAATCCAGGTGCTCGCGCAGGCGATCGAACGACGGCGGGTCCTTCGGATCGGCCTCGACGAAGGTCACGCATTCCAGCAGCTTCTTTGCGATGTCGTCGTCCACGGGACGGGTCGCGAACTGGCGCAGTCCCTTCAACAGGCTGTTGCGCAGTTCGTCATCCGACTGCCCCCTGCGGGCCACGCCGACGACGCAGAACTTTTCCGGCAACAGATGCTCGGCCGCCAGATTGTAGAGCGACGGCATCACCAGCCGATGAGTGAGGTCGCCGGTCACGCCAAAGATGACGAAGGCGCAATTTTCCGGCTTGCGCTTTACTTGCGGGTCTTTTGTCACGAATTGTCGGCCTTCGCTTAGTTACGCTTACTGAGCTCTTATTTGGGCTTCGCGGCGCCCGGCTGCTTCGGCTCCTTGTGACCGCCAAAACCTGCGCGCATCGCGGAGAGAATTTTTTCGGCGAAGGTGTGTTCCTGGCGGGAACGGAAACGTGTGTAGAGCGCCGCGGTCAAAACTTCGGCCGGCACGGCCTCGTCGATCGCCGCGTTCACGGTCCAGCGTCCTTCGCCGGAATCTTCGACGAAGCCGGAATATTCCGCCAGCTGCGGGCTGTCGGCGAGCGCCGTCGAGGTGAGATCGAGCAGCCAGGACGGGATCACGCTGCCGCGCCGCCACACTTCGGCGATGTCGGCGAGATCGAAATCGTAGCGGTGATCTGCCGGGAGAGCCGCGATGTTGGCGTTCTTGAGGATGTCGAAACCTTCGGCATAGGCCTGCATCAGGCCGTATTCGATGCCGTTGTGGATCATCTTGACGAAGTGGCCGGCGCCGACCGGGCCGGCATGGATGTAACCCTGCTCGATGCGGGGATCGCGGCCCTCGCGTCCTTCCGTGCGTGGAATGTCGCCGGCGCCGGGCGCCAGCGCGGCGAAGATCGGATCGAGCCGGTCGACCACCTGCTTCTCGCCGCCGATCATCATGCAATAGCCGCGGTCGAGGCCCCAGACACCGCCCGATGTGCCGACGTCGACATAGTGGATGCCGCGTTCCTTCAGCGCCTTGCCGCGGCGGACATCGTCCTGCCAGAAGGTGTTGCCGCCATCGATGATGACGTCGCCTGGCTGCATCACGCCCGCGATGGTGTCGATCGTGGTCTGGGTGATGTGCCCCGCAGGCAGCATCACCCAGGCCGTGCGCGGCCGCTCAAGCTTCGAGATGAAGTCTTCGAGCGTCGAGGAGCCGACCGCACCGTCCGCGGCAAGGCTAGCTACGGCCTTGGCGTCCTTGTCATAGACCACGGTCGAGTGTCCCTGGCGCATCAGGCGGCGAACGATGTTGCCGCCCATTCGGCCGAGGCCGATCATGCCGAGTTGCATCTGCGATATTCCCTTAGTTCAGCGCGTCGTTGAGTGCCGCATTGAGTGCCGCGAGACCCTTCTTGAGTCCGCCCTTGAGGTGCACGCGTAGCGCGCGCCGGCCGCGTTCGGTGAGCACGTCGAAATCGCCGCGTGCCTGCGCCGCCTTGATCATGCCGAAGCTGGCCTTCTGGCCCGGCACCGCCAGGTCCTTGGCATCATCGGCGGTAATCTGGAGGAACACGCCGCTGTCGGGCCCGCCCTTGTAGGCCTGCCCGGTGGAGTGCAGGAAGCGCGGTCCGAACTCGGCGCAGGTCGCGACCTGCCGCTTCTCGCGGACCTCTAGCCGCATGGCCTGAAGCGCGTCGATGGTCACCTTGTCCCGGGCGATGTAGCCGAGCAGGGCGACGTAATCGCCGTCGCCGGAGCGCGACAGATGCGCCTTGAGCCACGAGGCGAGGTCGCCGTTGGCGCCGGCGGCGCGCAGCGCGGTGGCGTTGGCCTCGTCGGTGTAGAGATCGGCCTCATCGGTGCTGACCACCGGCTGCTCTTCCGGCAAGGCGCCGGTCTTCTCGAACGACGCCGTGAGCTCGCGGGTCTTGATCTTGGCGGCTTCTACGTCCGGCTGGTCGAACGGGTTGATGCCGAGGATCGAGCCCGCCACAGCGGTCGCCATCTCGAAGCGGAAGAACTCCTGGCCGAGATGGTCGATCGACTTCATCACGATGCGCACGACGGGGTGGCCGGCCGCTTCGATCGCGGCAAGCTTGGAGTCATGGGCGGCATCCGCTTCGCCCTCGACGCGGATGTCGATGAAGAACCGATCGTTGCCGTAGACGGAAGGATCGCCCAGCGGCTCGCCCTCGATCGGGATCAGGCCCTTGCCTTCCTTGCCGGTCGATTCCGCGATGAGCTGCTCGGCCCAGGCGCCGAAATCGGCGATCTTCTTCGACGACAGGATCGTCACCTTATCGCGGCCTTCGAGGCCAGCGAGGCCGATGGCAAGGCCAAGCTGCACGCCCGGGTTTTCGCTCGGCGGCACGTCCGGTCCGCAGGAGCGCGCCATGGCCAGCGCATGCTTGACGAAGGTCTTGACGTCGATGCCGGCGGTCGCCGCCGGCACGAGGCCGAATGGCGACAGCACGGAATAGCGCCCGCCGATCGAGGGCTCGCCATGGAAGATGCGGGCGTAGTTCAGCTTCTTGGCGGCCTTCTCCAGCGATGAGCCGGGATCGGTCACCGCGATGAAGCGGAAGCCGGTCTTCGCCTTCGGGCCGAGTGCTTGCGCAACGCGCTCATGGAAATAGTCCTTCATCGCGTTCGGCTCGGTGGTGCCGCCGGACTTGCTGGAGACGATGAACACGGTGTTGGAGATGTCGATCCGGGCCTCCATCGCCCGCACCTGCGCCGGATCGGTGGAATCCAGCACATGCAGCTTCGGGAAGCCGGGCTTTTTCCCGAAAGTCTCGGCCAGCACCTCCGGCCCGAGGCTCGATCCGCCCATGCCGAGCACGACGGCGTCGGAGAACTTCTGCCCCTTCACGCGGCCGGCGTAGTCCTCGTAATCGGCGACGTCGGCCTTGGCGGCGCTGTCGAGCCAGCCGAGCCATTTGTCCTCGTCCGTGCCGGTCCAGACCGACTTGTCGCGCTGCCACAGCCTGCGGATTTTCGCGGACGCCCGCCATTCCTCCGTGCTCTTGGTTACGGCCTTGTCGAGCCCGTCGCCGAGCGAGAGAGACTGGCGGTCCAGCGCGGGCCCAAGCACCGTGGCGCGCTTGTGGGCGACGGCGCCGTAGAGCTTGTCGGCGGCGTCCGCGAACAGCTTGACGCCGTCCTTGACGAGCTCCTCGGTGATGGCGTCCAGCGAGACGCCGGAGCGCTCCAGCTCTTCCAGCACGCGGTAGGCGTCCTCGACGTTCTCTTCCAGGCTGTCGCGCGGCTTGCCGTGGTCGCGGAACGCATCCAGCGTTGCCGGCGGCACGGTGTTGATGGTGTCTGGACCGATCAGCTCCTCGACATAGAGGACGTCGCTGTAATCCTTGTTCTTGGTGCCGGTCGAGGCCCACAGCATCCGCTGCGGCTTGGCGCCCTTGGCGGCGAGCTTGTCCCAGCGGGGACCCGAGAACAGGCGCTTGTAGTCCTGGTAGGCGACCTTGGCGTTGGCGATCGCGATCTTGCCCTTGAGCGCGGCGAGCCGCTCCTTCTCGGACGGATCGTTGGCGCGGGCGATCTTGTCGTCGAGCTGCTTGTCGACCACGCTGTCGATACGGCTGACGAAGAAGCTGGCCACGCTCGCGACATGCGAGGGGTCGCCGCCGCCTGCGACGTATTTTTCGAGGCCGGCGATGTAGGCTTCGGCCACCTGGAGGTAGACCGCCTTGGAGAACAGCAGCGTGATGTTGATGCTGATGCCGTCTCCGATCAGCTGCTCGATCGCCGGCAGGCCTTCCGGCGTCGCCGGCACCTTCACCATCAGGTTCTTGCGACCAACATCCTTCCAGAGCCGGCGAGCCTCAGCGACCGTGCCTGATGTGTCCATGGCGAGATAGGGCGAGACCTCCAGGCTGACATAGCCGTCGCCGCCCTCGAGGCGGTCATAGACCGGGCGCAGCACGTCGGCTGCATTCTGGATGTCCTCGATCGCGACGGCCTCGAACAGGTCGGCCACGGTCCGGTCGCCGCGCTTCAGCGCCTTGCCGATCGGGGCGTCATACTCGTCCGAGCTGCCGATCGCCTTCTCGAAGATCGAGGGGTTGGAGGTGACGCCCTTGACGCCATCGGTCTCGATCAGCCGCTTCAGGTCGCCCTTGGCGATGAAGCCGCGGGCCAGGAAGTCCAGCCAGACGGCTTGTCCGTGCTTTTCCAGTTCTTTGACGGGATTCATGATGCTTATTTATCTCCAAGCCTGCGGGCGAGGGGTTTCCGCGCCGGTCCTGACGCGCTATCCTCTAGCTTACATGCACCCGGGAGGGAACCAATCAAGGGTACAGGCGTCATACCTCCAGTGTAACTCCGTCGCGATCATGGCGATTCGGGCGGGAGTAGCGGTTGTTGCGTAAAAAGTCGTTGGCCGAAGGTTCGGCCGGGTCTCGTTGCGTAACGCCGGCCGCTTCGTCGTCAGCCAGTGGCTGCGTGGAGTGCCATCAGCGGATTCCGGTCCGTCTGGTGCATCGTGGTTCGGCCGCGAATGGCCATGCTGGGGAAGAGCATGCACGCCCATCCTGAAGGTCTGGCGTTTGGTGTTGCCGACAGCCAGCAATCTGCCATGACCATCGACGCATCCCGCGATCTCGAAATCAGGCGATGCGCGACGCGGTTGCGGCTGCTGGTCGCGGCTGGCTTTGCGATGACCCTGCTCAGCGCCAGCCTCGCCTTCGACTTGTGGGACGGTTTGGGCGACTACGACACGACGCTCGGCTATGCCGGCGTCGCGCTGTTCGGCCTGGTGACCTGTTGGCTGATCTGGATGCTGCCCGCCGAACGGGGGGCGGTGGTGGTCGTCACCCCCTACGGCATCCGCGATCTCCGCATCGGCAATGAATTTCTGCCGTGGGATTCGATTGCAGAGATTTCGGCTGAGGAAAGCCGCGGCCACAAGATGATCGTGCTGACGCCGACGCCGGCCTTGCAGCAGCAGCTCTGCGGCATCCGCGATTTGGCCCGTTGCGTGCGAAACGATCGTATCGTCATCCTGTCGGACGGCCTGGCGACCGATTTTGATACATTGCTGCGCGCTTGCCGCGACTGTCACGCTGCCAGCACTCCGCGCGCCGCATTGCAGCAGGAAGATGAACGCGGCACCCAAGGTGGAAACCAAGGCGGCGCTCAAGGCTTCGCCGTACAAGCGTCATAAGATCGCCGCTCGCAGATCGCTATGCTGCAACGCCGGATGGACTCATCCCCGGTAACGCCCGGATGTTGCGACTGAGTGACATTTTCTGGAAATGAGCCAATATAGACAGAGATTCGCACAAAATACGGGCAGGTGCCTGTTCGTAACTCAACGAGTGCCTACGTTGTGCGTTGCGTGGTGTCGGCACCCGGGTGTCCAATGATCGTCATGTGCTCACGCTGATTCGAAACGGCCTGAGGAACGGTCCGGTAACTGCTTTCGTTTCAGCTTGTAGCGGAACTCACGCGGAGAGGGATCATGTACAACGATTCTCTATTCAACGCTTTCGCTCGGTCGTTCGAGGCGAGAAGCCAGCACGACATGTCGATGGCGGAATATCTGGAATCGTGTCGAAGCGATCCCATGAAATACGCGAACGCGGCCGAACGACTACTAGCGGCGATCGGCGAGCCCCAGACGATTGACACGGCCAAGGACCCACGCCTTGGCCGTATTTTTTTGAACCGCACGATCCGCACCTATCCGGCCTTCGCCGGCTTCTACGGCATGGAAGAAACCATCGAGCGCATCGTTGGTTTCTTCCGCCATGCGGCGCAGGGCCTGGAGGAGCGCAAGCAGATCCTCTATCTGCTCGGGCCGGTCGGCGGCGGCAAATCCTCGCTCGCCGAGCGGTTGAAGTCGCTGATGGAAGTGCATCCGATCTACGTGCTCAAGGCCGGCGACGAGCTCTCGCCGGTGTTCGAGAGCCCGCTCAGCCTGTTCGATCCCGATCATCTCGGGCCGATGCTGGAAGAGAAATACGGCATTCCGCGCCGTCGTCTCACCGGCCTGATGAGCCCGTGGTGCTACAAGCGGCTGGAAGCCTTCGGCGGCGATATCTCCCAGTTTCGTGTCGCAAAAATCCAGCCGTCGCGGCTGCGCCAGATTGCGATCTCCAAGACCGAGCCCGGTGACGAGAACAACCAGGACATCTCCTCGCTGGTCGGCAAGGTCGATATCCGCAAGCTCGAGACCTACGCACAGAACGATCCCGACGCCTACAGCTATTCCGGCGGCCTCAACCGCGCCAACCAGGGCGTGCTCGAGTTCGTCGAGATGTTCAAGGCGCCGATCAAGATGCTGCACCCGCTGCTGACCGCGACGCAGGAGGGCAACTATATCGGCACCGAGAACATCGGCGCGATCCCGTTCACCGGCGTCATCCTCGCGCACTCCAACGAGGCCGAGTGGGCGAGCTTCAAGGCCAACAAGAACAACGAAGCCTTCATCGACCGCATCTGCGTGATCAAGGTGCCTTACTGCCTGCGCGTCACCGAGGAGCAGAAGATCTACGAGAAGCTGATCCAGGGCTCCGAGCTCGCGTCGGCGCCTTGCGCGCCTTCGACGCTGGAGACGCTGGCGCGGTTCTCGGTGATGTCGCGCCTGCGCAAGCACGAGAACTCCACCCTGTTCGGCAAGATGCGGGTCTACGACGGCGAGAGCCTGAAGGAATCCGATCCGAAGGCGCGCAGCGTCCAGGAATATCGCGACGCCGCCGGTGTCGACGAGGGCATGGACGGCGTCTCCACCCGCTTCGCCTTCAAGATCCTGGCTGCGACCTTCAACCACGATCCGCAGGAGGTCGCCGCCGACGCCGTGCATCTGATGTACGCACTGGAGCAGTCGATCCGCCGGGAGCAGCTGCCGGAGGAAGTCGAGAAGCGCTATCTCGAATTCATCAAGGCGGATCTGGCGCCGCGCTACGCCGAGTTTATCGGCAACGAAATCCAGAAGGCCTATCTCGAATCCTACTCGGATTACGGCCAGAATCTGTTCGACCGCTACGTCGACTATGCCGACGCCTGGATCGAGGACCAGGACTTCAAGGATCCCGACACCGGCCAGCTGCTCGATCGCGAGCTTTTGAACCAGGAGCTGACCAAAATCGAGAAGCCGGCGGGCATCGCCAACCCCAAGGACTTCCGCAACGAGGTCGTCAAATTCTCGTTACGCTCGCGGGCCCAGCACGGTGGCAAAAATCCGACCTGGACCTCCTACGAGAAGATTCGCGACGTGATCGAAAAGAGGATATTCTCGCAAGTCGAGGACCTGCTTCCGGTCATCTCTTTCGGATCGAAGAAGGACGGCGAGACGGAGAAGAAGCACGGCGAGTTCGTCGCACGCATGGTGGAGCGTGGCTACACCGAGCGTCAGGTTCGCCGGCTCGTCGAATGGTACATGCGTGTGAAGCAGGCCGGTTGAGGCGGATGGTAAAGTGCCCATTCACATTATTGACAGGCGCCTGAATCCAGGCGGCAAGAGTCTTGAGAACCGCCAGCGGTTCTTGCGTCGGGCCAAATCCCTGGTGCAGGGCGCCGTCAAGAAGACCTCGCAGGAACGCGACATCAAGGACGTCCTGGAGGGTGGTGAGGTCACGATCCCGCTCGACGGCATGCACGAGCCGCGCTTCCGCCGCGAAGGCGGAACGCGCGACATGGTGCTGCCCGGGAACAAGAAGTTCATCGAGGGGGACTATCTGCAGCGCTCCGGCCAGGGCAGCGCCAAGAATTCCGGCCCGGGCGAAGGCGACAGCGAGGATGCCTTCCGCTTCGTGCTCTCCCGCGACGAGTTCGTCGATCTCTTCCTCGACGATCTCGAGCTGCCGGATCTGGCCAAGCGCAAGATCGCGCAGACCGAGAGCGAGGGCATTCAGCGCGCCGGCTACACCACGTCGGGCTCGCCCGCCAACATCTCGGTGAGCCGGACGGTGAAGCTGGCGCTCGCCCGCCGCATCGCGCTCAAGCGTCCCCGCAAGGAGGAGATCGAGGAACTGGAAGCCGCGATCGCCGCCTGCACCGACGAGGACGAGCTTGAGGTGCTTCTCGCCCAGCTTGAGAAGCTGAAGGCGAAGACCAAGCGGATTCCCTTCATCGATCCGCTCGACATCCGCTACCGCCGCTTCGAGACGGTGCCGAAGCCGGTGGCGCAGGCGGTGATGTTCTGCCTGATGGACGTGTCGGGCTCGATGTCCGAGCACATGAAGGATCTCGCCAAGCGCTTTTACATGCTGCTCTACGTGTTCCTGAAGCGCCGCTACAAGCATGTCGAGATCGTCTTCATCCGCCACACCGACCGCGCCGAGGAGGTCGACGAGCAGACCTTCTTCTATGGCCCGGCCTCGGGCGGCACGCTGGTCTCGAGCGCGCTGCAGGCGATGCACGAGATCGTGCGCGAGCGCTTCAATCCGTCGGACTGGAACATCTACGCCGCGCAGGCCTCCGACGGCGACAATTCCTATTCCGACGGCGAGCTCACGGGGCTGCTGCTGACCGACAAGATCCTGCCGGTCTGTCAGTTCTTTGCCTATCTCGAGGTCGGGGAATCCGGCGGCAGCGCCTTCGATCTCTCCGACTCCTCGCTTTGGACTCTCTACGACCGCCTGCGCAACAGCGGCGCACCGCTCTCGATGCGCAAGGTCAGCGAGCGCAGCGAGATCTTTCCGGTGTTCCACGATCTGTTCCAGCGCCGCGAAACTGCCCAGGAGAAAGCCGCTCCATGACGGAACGATTGTTCGAAGGCGCGGATTGGGATTTCCACACCTTGCAGCGCATCACCGATGCCTGCGAGGCGGTGGCGACGAAGGATCTCGGGCTCGACGTCTATCCGAACCAGATCGAGGTCATCACCGCCGAGCAGATGCTGGATGCCTACTCCTCCGTCGGCATGCCGCTGTTCTACAAGCACTGGTCGTTCGGCAAGCAATTCGCTTACCATGAGGCGTCCTATCGCAAGGGCCTGATGGGGCTCGCCTATGAGATCGTGATCAACTCCTCGCCCTGCATCTCCTATCTGATGGAGGAGAACACGGCGACGATGCAGACCCTGGTGATCGCGCACGCCGCTTTCGGTCACAACCACTTCTTCAAGAACAATTACCTGTTCAAGCAGTGGACTGACGCCGACGGCATCCTGGATTATCTCGACTTCGCCAAGACGTATGTCATGCAATGCGAGGAGCGCTACGGCCGCGTCGAGGTCGAGCGGACGCTCGATGCCGCGCATGCGCTGATGTCGCACGGCATCGACCGCTATCCCGGCAAGAAGAAGCTGGATCTGCGGGCCGAAGAGAAGCGGGCAGGGCGCCGTCGCCAGCACGAGGAGGAGGTCTTCAACGACCTCTGGCGCACCGTCCCCAAGGGCGCGGCCAAGAGCCGGTCCGCGCTCAGCATCGAGCGCCGCCGCAAGCTGCTCGGCCTGCCGCAGGAAAACCTGCTCTATTTCCTGGAGAAGAGTGCGCCGCGACTGGCGCCGTGGCAACGCGAGCTGCTGCGCATCGTCCGCCACATCGCGCAATATTTCTATCCGCAGAGCCAGACCAAGGTGATGAACGAGGGGACGGCGACTTACGTCCACTATCGCATCATGACCAAGCTGCACGAGCAGGGCCGCATCACCGACGGCAATTTCCTCGAATTCCTGGGATCGCACACCAATGTGGTGTTCCAGCCCGAATTCGACGACCCGCGCTTCTCCGGATTCAACCCCTATGCGCTCGGCTTTGCCGTGATGCAGGACATCGAGCGCATCGTCGCCAAACCGGAGGACGAGGACCGCGAATGGTTCCCCGACATCGCCGGCAAGGGCGACGTGATGGGCGTGCTGCGCGACGTCTGGGCCAACTACCGCGACGAAAGCTTCATCGCCCAGTTCCTGAGCCCGAAGCTGATGCGGCACTTCCGCATGTTCCATCTGCACGACGATCCCGAGGAGCGCGCCGGCATCCGGGTCGATGCCATCCACGACGAGCGCGGCTTCCGCCGCGTCCGC
This sequence comes from Bradyrhizobium sp. SBR1B, assembly GCF_014198205.1. Taxonomy (NCBI): domain Bacteria; kingdom Pseudomonadati; phylum Pseudomonadota; class Alphaproteobacteria; order Hyphomicrobiales; family Nitrobacteraceae; genus Bradyrhizobium; species Bradyrhizobium sp. SBR1B. The sequence continues at coordinate 563,970 of NZ_JACIHC010000003.1, read as the reverse complement.
CGCGAGCTGGCACGGCAGCATGATGTCGGCTTCATCGACGCCAATATCGAGGTGGTCGACGTCGATCTCTCCGGCGACCGCCGGCTGATCCTGCACCACCACGTCATCAAAGGCTCGCAACTCAACGAGACCGATGCCAAGCGGGTGTTGCAGCACCTGGCCGATCTCTGGACCTACGACGTCGCACTGATCGAGGTCGATGCCAACGACAAGGTCATGCGCGAATACGTCGTGAGCCCGCGTCCGATCCCGGCGGCGGTGGCTTGAGGCTGCCGTCTGCGCGGCAATAAGGCGAGATGCGCGTTGATGTGCCCTCGCCCCTTGTGGGAGAGGGCGGCGACGCCGGAAGATACAAGCTCGCTTGGGTGAGGGGTATCTCTCCGCACCTTTACGTGTCGAAGGAGACCCCTCATCCGGCGCTTCGTGCCACCTTCTCCCACAAGGGAAGAAGGAAGAGATTCGCGGCTGGATAACGGCTGTTCTACGCCGGCCGCTTCTTCGCCGCCTTCTTCTTCGACCCATTCAGCTCAACCGCCGCGCGGATCAGCGCCTTCAACGCCTTCTCGTTGATCTTCTCGCCTTCGCGAATGTCGATCGCGCGCCGCACGTTGCCGTCGAGGCTGGAATTGAACAGGCCGGCCGGGTCGTCCAGCGCGGCGCCCTTGGCAAAGGTCATCTTCACCACTTCCTTGTAGGTCTCGCCGGTGCAGATGATGCCGTCGTGCTCCCAGACGGGAACGCCGCGCCATTTCCATTCCTCGACGACCTCAGGATCGGCCTGCTTGATCAGGCCGCGGACCCGCGCCAGCATTTCGCCGCGCCAGTCGCCGAGCTCCTTGATCCTGCCGTCGATCAGCTTGGAGGGCGACGGCCCAGTCGCGTCTTTCGTGCTGCTCTTCTTCGCTGCTACTGCCTTCTTCATCGTCTCGCCTCGCATCACGCGTTGCCGCGGCGGCCGATATAGGGCAGCGCGAACAGATAGAGCCCGGTCGCCAGCAGCGGGATCAGCGGGACGAGCGCCAGGAAGCCGATCCAGACCGCCTGGAGCTGCATGGTCATGGCGACGATGTTGGCGATGACGGCGAGCGTGAAAGCCATCGACAACCAGCGATGGATCTGACGAATCCACATGTCTGTACTCACTGGGGTCTCCTTCTCAAAATGATTGGAATGGATACGGCCGGCCGGGGCTATTCAACCCGCGCCAGCACCTCGTCCAGCTTGGCAAGGAACTGCTTCCAGCCGGCATGCGCGCCGCCGTAAGCCTGCTTTTGCGTCGGGCTGAAGCCCGCCTGCTCGACGCGTAGGTGAGTGCCCGCGCCGGTCGGCGTCAGCGTGAAGGTCACGACGCTCCTGAGGTTGAACGCGGCGTCCTCATGCGAGAAATTCCAGGTGTAGGCGAGCGTCTTCTGCGGCTCGATGGTGAGCACCTCGCAGTCCAGCACGCCGCCCCATTCACCGCGAAGATTGAAGCGATGACCGACTGACGGCTTGAAGTCGTTCTTCATCAGCCATTCCTCGATCAGATGCGGCTGCGTCAGCGCGCGCCAGAGCCGCTCGGCCGGGAAGGCGAATTCGCGCTCGACGACGACGGAGCGTGTTTCGCTTGAGGCTTCGGTCATTGGTCCATCCTCTTCAGGAGATCGTCGAGTGCGTCGAGCCGCCTCTGCCAGAATCCGGTCATCTGGCTGGTCCAGTCGCGCAGCGGATCGAGTGCGCCGGGCTGCGCGCTGTAGTGGGTCTGCCGCCCCTCATGGCGGTCCCGCACGAGGCCGGCCAGCTTCAACGCGCCGAGATGTTTCGAGACGGCCGGCTGGGAAACGCCGGATCTCGCGGTCAGGGCCCCGACCGTCTGCTCCCCCTCGCGGCACAGCCGCTCGAAGATCGCCCGCCTTGTGGGGTCGGCGAGCGTCCGGAACAGGAGGTCGGGGGCGAGAGACATGGGAATCCATAACCAGGAAGTTATGGGTTAACTCATAACCGCGAGGTTATGGGTGAGTCAAGCGGGATGAGGATGAGTTTGGAGGGCGCTACGAGCTCCGCCTTACCTCCGGGCGATGCAAAGCATCGACCCGCGCGCCGGGTGAGGGCTTTTTCCTCTAGGGGATTGTCCCTCTGCGGAGCCACCCTCTCCCCAACCCTCGCAGGCGGGGGAGGGAGTGCACTTGTCGTGTGGGTAAGAAGCAGCCCCTACGGCCGCAGATAAAGATACCCCTGCGACTGCAGCTCAGCCAAACGAACCACGCCGCCCTTTTCCGCGCTGACGAAGCCCGGTAGCAGCTCGGTCAACGTCACGTTCTGCGCCTTCATCGTGTTGCCGCACGCGGCGAGCTCGACGCCGTCCTTGGAGAATTCGCCGACGCGCTTGCTGATGTCGGGGTTCGCCTGCGCCGAGTAGAATGCCTTCAGCGCCGGCCCGTGGATCACCAGCGCGATCGTGACGTGATCAGGACCGCCGACACCGTCGATGTGGTTCTGGATGTTGCCGAGCACGAAGTTGACCTTCTCGGCATCGCTGAGATGGTAGACCACTTTCAGCTTGTTGCCCGCGCCCGCTCCCGTCGCGGCTTTCGCGCCGGAGGCACCGAATGCCGCGCCGAGGGCCGAGATTGCGCTCCACAAGATGTTCCGCCGGTTCATGGCGATCTCCCTCGACTGACTTTGCCGGAGACATATCATCATTTGTGGCGGAGCGCGGCGAGTTCCTTGCGGTCGGTCACCAGCGAAGCGCACTCGCTGTTGTCGGTGCGATCAAGCCGAAAGATCCTGTCGTCGGCACCGCCGACCAGCGACCGCTCGGCCTCGTCATCCGGCTTGTTGTTCTGCCAGACCCGGACCCGTTCGAGCCGCACGATCGTCGACTTGTCGTCTTTGGACAGCGCAACGCCGATGCCACCGCCTTCGCAATCGACACCGCAACCGAGGCGAACCTCGTTGCCGTCCTTGGTGAATACGGCGTGGTTGCAAGAACCGCTGGAGTCGAAATCGCCGGAGCGATGGCGGTACCTGAAACCGAGGCGGAAGGAATTGTGCAGCTCCTTGTCTTCCTTGTCCAACTCGGCCGAGATCAGCAGCTTCATCGAAGCGACCTTCTGCTTCGGATGCCGCGCCAGGTGCTCCGCATCGTAGCGGCGGACGAAGCAGGCATAGGCCTTGTTGCCGGGCGCGCCCGCATACATGCGCGTGTTGAAGGTCTCGGCTTCGGCCTTGCTGGCTTCGCGGACGTCGTCGGCCTCTTCCGCGTGGGCCGTACTGATGAGTGCGGCAACGGCGAGGGCAGTCAGGAGAGAAAGCTTCATGATGGCCTCGAACGCAGGAGCGAGCTGTAGGCTTTAGACGCGGCCCAGGTGCGACGCGTTCAACCCGCGCAAGTCGTACATGATCATCACAGCGCGGAGCGGGATGGACAGTTCCAGGCACGGCGTTAGTCACCGGGAGGGCGAGGAAGGTTCAACCGATGCGACGCCTTCGCCTTCCGGAACTCGATCCCTGCGAGTCCTTCGACATTGCTCCATTTCATCAATGTGATAGCCTTCACAGACGATCGCCTTTAGCGGTCGTAAGCTGGGGCTGCCTTTGTAGGTTTGTGGAGTCCCCCGCAATGGGCGAAATTCGCAACTTCAGATCCGGAAATCAGGACGAGCCGCCTCCACACGGCCCCATGCCTCGTCGCCTCGCGGCGATCATTGTCGGCGACATCGCTTCCTACAGTCGCATCATGCAGGCCGACGAGGAGGGCACGCATGTCCGCGTCAAGCGGATCGAGCGGGATATCATCCAGCCCAGCATCGTCGAGCACCATGGCACGCTGGTGAAGACGACGGGCGACGGCTTCATCGCCATCTTCGACAGTCCTGTCGAGGCCGTTCGATGCAGCATCGTCATCCAGCAGAATCTCATCGGCCGCAACGCCCCGCTTCCCAAGCATTCACGGCTCGAATACCGGATCGGCGTCAATCTCGGCGACGTCATCGTGGAGCCGGACGATGTCTACGGCGACGGGGTCAACATCGCCACACGTATCGAGGGTATCGCCGAGCCCGGTCACGTCTATATCTCAGGCGCGATCTACGAGCAGATCAAGCACAAGGTGGTGTGCGGCTATGAGTCGCTCGGAGACCGCAAGGTCAAGAACATCACGGATCCGGTGCGCGTCTATCGCGTGCTGCCGGACGCAGACGCGGTAGGCAGGACGCGCGGCCGGCGCGAGAGCATGCTGCTCTTTCTTCTGATCATGGCATTGCTGGTGATTGCCGGCTACGTGCTTTGGTACGTGCTGGTGCAGCACCGCAGCCAGGTGGGGCAACAGGCTGCCGCTCCTCCGATCGCGGCGCCGTCAGCTTCGCCGATGCCGCAATCCGTTCCGTCGTTACCGAGCCCGCCGGTACCGGCGCCTCAAGCTGCACCCGCGGCTTCTCCGTTGCCCACAACGACGCCGTCGCCCGCAGCATCGCCTTCACCATCTCCGGCATCCGCTCCATCGGTGACGGCGGTCCGAGAACCCGAGATGATCCCCATTCGCGGCGGCAGCTTTGCGATGGGAAGCAATGACGATCCGACCGAACGTCCTGTCCACCAGGTCACGGTCAAACCGTTCTCGATCGGCAAATATCCGGTGACGGTGCAGGAATGGAACGAATGCGCGGCTGCAAAGGCGTGCGGCTTCACCGCCACCGGCAAAGAGGATGCGCCGATCGGCAATGTGAGCTGGACCGACGCGCAGCAATATGCCGCCTGGCTCGCGCAGGCGACGAAGAAGCCTTACCGGCTTCCGAGCGAGGCCGAATGGGAATATGCCGCGCGCGGCGGCACGCAGAGCAAATATTGGTGGGGCGACAAGCTTCAGCCAGGCGTGGCCGGCTGCAAGGATTGCGGTGACCTCGCGGCCGAGCAGCCGGCGAAGGTCGGCAGCTTCAAGCCGAATCCGTTCGGCCTCCACGACATGGGTGGCGGTATCGATCAGTGGGTCGAGGACTGCTGGCACAGGACCTATCAGGGCGCACCCACTGACGGCTCGGCATGGGGTGGCGGGGACTGCAGCTCGCACGTTCTGCGCTCGGGCTCGTGGAAGAACGATGCGAGATATGTGAGGCCATCCAACCGCGATGGTTACGACACCAATGTCCGTTACCCCACGCATGGATTCCGCGTCGCGCTCAGTCCGTAAGTGCTGGAGTGGATTTGATGAAGATCATTCATTGTGTCGCACTGGCGATGGCGATCGCAGTGCACCCGGGCGCAGCCTGCTCGCAGGGAAAGACCGCGCCAAAGGACGCGAAACTCTATTTCATCACGCCGCACGATGGGCAGAAGGTTCGCGGTGGTTTCTGGGTCCGGTTCGGCCTGCGCAACATGGGCGTGACGCATGCCGGCGACGATTACCAGAATGCCGGTCATCATCATCTGCTGGTCGACGTCAACGATCCCATCGATCCCAAGGAGCCGATCCCGCAGGACAAGTCGCACCTGCATTTCGGCGCAGGGCAGACCGAGACCATGCTGGACCTTGCGCCGGGGACTCACACCCTGCAACTGGTGCTCGGCGACGCCAAGCACTATCCGTTCGAACCGCCGGTCGTGTCGGAGAAGATCACGATACGCGTCAGGTCGCCGGCTTCGGCGCGGAGCAAATGATCAGCGCAGGCTGGCGTTGATCTTGTCCAGCACCGCCGAGCCCGGGCACAGGGTATCCGCTTCCAGCGTGTTGAGCGGCGTCTCGACCGTGTTGAGATGCTCGTGCAGATCTTCCGCGTCGGGGTCGACGTAAAGGAGACCGGTGACGATCTGCCCCTTGGCGGCGTGCCGCGCAAGGAAGGTCTGGGCGCCCAGCCGGTCATGCGGATCGTAGTCGGCGTCGATCTTGCGCAGCGCGATCTTGCTGCCGTCATGCTGCTCGACCATTTGCACCGTGCCCGGCGCGTAGTCCACCGCGATGGGATCGCGGCCGACTAGAACGTCGAGCCGGTTCACGGCGTCGTTGTGCTCGCGGACATAGTCGAAGCTCTTGGTCGAGCCGGCGTGGTTATTGAAGGCGATGCAGGGGCTGATGACGTCGATGAAGGACGCGCCCTTGTGGCGGATCGCAGCCGCGATCAGCGGCACCAGCTGGGTCTTGTCGCCGGAGAAGCTGCGCGCCACGAAAGTGGCGCCCAGCTGCAATGCGATCGCAACGAGGTCGATGGCGTTGTCGGTGTTGGTGACGCCCTTTTTGGACTTCGAGCCGCGGTCGGCGGTGGCCGAGAACTGGCCCTTGGTCAGGCCGTAGACGCCGTTGTTCTCGACGATGTAGGTCATGTTGACGCCGCGCCGGATCGAGTGCGCGAACTGGCCGAACCCGATCGAGGCGGAATCGCCGTCGCCGGACACGCCGAGATAGATCAGATCGCGGTTGGCGAGGTTGGCGCCGGTCAAGACCGATGGCATGCGGCCGTGCACGGAGTTGAAGCCGTGCGAATTGCCGAGGAAATAATCCGGCGTCTTCGAGGAGCAGCCGATCCCGGAGATCTTCGCCACCCGGTGCGGCTCGATCGAGAGCTCGTAGCAGGCCTCGATGATCGAAGCCGTGATCGAATCGTGACCGCAGCCGGCACACAGCGTCGAGATCTTGCCCTCGTAGTCGCGATGGGTGTAGCCGAGCTCGTTCTTCTTCAGCCCCGGATGATGGAATTTCGGCTTGGCAATATAGGTCATGACACGGCCTTGCGGAGCGGGGTCACCTTGAGGTGATCCTGGTGGTCGCCAATGGCTTTTGCAATGAAACGGGCGGTGATCGGCGAGCCGTCGTAATGCACGATCGGCACGAGGCGGACGGGGTCGATGCCGTTCTCGTTGACGATGAGCTGGCGTAGCTGGCTGTCGCGGTTCTGCTCGACGACGTAGACGAAATCGTGCTCGGCGAGGAAGCTCGCCACGCTCGAATGGAACGGGAAGGCGCGGATGCGCAGGCGGTCGAGCTGATGCCCTCGCGCTTCCAAAAGGCCGATCGCCTCGTCCATCGCCGGTGAGGTCGAGCCGAAATAGATCACGCCGTATTTGGTCGGCCGTTCCGCATTGGCCTGCAGCGGTCGCGGCACCAGGTCCTGCGCGGTCTCGAACTTGCGCATCAGGCGCTGCATGTTGTCCGCGTAAACCGAGCCCTCCTCGGAGTAGCGCGCATAGCGATCACGCGAGGTGCCGCGGGTAAAATAGGAGCCCTTGGTCGGGTGCGTGCCGGGATAGGTGCGGTAGGGGATGCCGTCGCCGTCGACATCGAGATAGCGGCCGAAGTCGCGGCCTTCCTCCAGCATCTCCGCGGTCATCACCTTGCCGCGGTCGTATTGCTTGGCATCGTCCCATTTCAGCGGACGGCAGAGCCGGTGATTCATGCCGATGTCGAGGTCGAGCATCAGGAAGATCGTGGTCTGGATCCGCTCGGCGAGATCGAACGCGGCGGCCGCGAATTCGAAGGCCTCGGCGGGATCCTCGGGGAACAGCAACACATGCTTGGTGTCGCCGTGCGAAGCATAGGCGCAGGCGATGATGTCGCATTGCTGGGTGCGGGTCGGCATGCCCGTGGAGGGGCCGGCGCGCTGGATGTTCATGATCACGGCCGGAATCTCGGCGAAGTATGAGAGGCCGATGAATTCGGTCATCAAGGAGATGCCGGGGCCCGATGTCGCGGTGAAGGCGCGGGCGCCGTTCCAGGAGGCGCCGATGACGATGCCGATTGAAGCGAGCTCGTCCTCGCCCTGCACGATGGCGTATTTCGCCTTTCCGGTTTCAGGGTCGTGCCGGTACTTCTTGCAATGGGCGGTGAAGGCCTCCGCCACCGACGAGGACGGCGTGATCGGATACCAGGCGCATACCGTGGCGCCGCCATAGACGGCGCCGAGCGCGGCGGCGCTGTTGCCTTCGATGAAGATGCGGTCGCCGACCTTGTCCGACTTTTTCACCCTGAGGCCGAGCGGGCATTTCAGGTTCTGCAGCGCCCAGTCGCGCCCAAGATGCAGCGCGTGGACGTTGGAGGAGAGCAGCTTTTCCTTGCCCTTGTACTGCTCGCCGATCAGCTGCTCGATCAGCTTCGGGTCCATGTCGAGCAGCGCCGAGAGCGCGCCGAGATAGATGATGTTCTTGAACAGCTGGCGCTGGCGCGGATCGGTATAGGTCGAGTTGGTGATGGCGGTGAGCGGCACGCCGATCACGGTGATGTCGTCGCGGAATTTCGTCGACGGCATCGGCTTGGTGGAATCGTAGAACAGATAGCCGCCCGGCTCGATGCCGGCGACGTCCTTGTCCCAGGTCTGCGGGTTCATCGCCACCATCATGTCGACGCCGCCGCGGGCGCCGAGATGGCCGTCCTCGGTCACCCGCACCTCGTACCAGGTCGGCAGGCCCTGGATGTTGGAGGGGAAGATGTTGCGTGGGGAGACCGGAACACCGTGGCGCAGGATCGCGCGCGCGAACATCTCGTTGGCGCTGGCCGAGCCCGAGCCGTTCACGTTGGCGAAGCGGACGACGAAGTCGTTTACGCTGCTGATCGGCTTTTTGTCGGGCATGTCGAACCTGCGTGAGTCATGTCGATGAAATATTTCTGCATGTCCCAGGCGCCGGTGGGACACCGCTCGGCGCACAGCCCGCAATGCAGGCAGACGTCCTCGTCCTTCACCATCACGCGACCGGTCTTGAGATCCGAGGAGACATAGAGGTCCTGGTCCGGATGCGGCGAGGGCGCCTTCAGGCGCTGGCGCAGATCGCTTTCTTCTCCATTGCCCGTGAAGGTGATGCAGTCCATCGGACAGATGTCGGCGCAGGCATCGCACTCGATGCAGAGCGAGGTCGAGAATACGGTCTGCACGTCGCAGTTCAGGCAGCGCTCGGCTTCGCCCAGCGCCAGCTTGACGTCGTAGCCGAGCTCGACCTCGGCGCGGATGTCCTTTAGCGCGATCACCTTGTCGCGATGCGGCACCTTGTAGCGCTTGTCGATCGAGATGTCGTTGTCATAGCTCCATTCGTGGATGCCCATTTTCTGCGATGAGACATGCACCTCAGGCAGCGGCCGCTCGGTGATGTCCTCGCCCGAGAGCATCTTGTGGATCGACAATGCGGCGTCATGGCCGTGCGCGACCGCCCAGATGATGTTTTTGGGGCCGAACGCGGCATCGCCGCCGAAGAACACTTTTGGATTGGTCGAGACGAAGGTCTTGGGACCGACCTTCGGCATGTGCCATTTGTCGAACTCGATGCCGCAGTCCTGCTCGATCCAGGGGAAGGCGTTCTCCTGGCCGACCGCGACCAGCACGTCGTCGCAGGGAATGGTCTGATCGGGATCGCCCGAAGGCACGAGGTTGCGGCGGCCTTTGGCGTCATATTCGGCTTTGACGTGCTGGAAGGTGACGCCGATCAGCTTGCCGGCGACGTGCTTGAATGCCACCGGCACCATGTAGTTGAGGATCGGAATATCCTCGTGGAGCGCGTCCTCCTTCTCCCACGGCGAGGCCTTCATCTCCTCGAAGCCGGAACGCACGATCACCGTGACTTTCTCGCCGCCGAGCCGGCGCGCGGTGCGGCAGCAGTCCATTGCGGTGTTGCCGCCGCCGAGCACGATCACGCGCTTGCCGATCTTGTCGATATGGCCGAACGAGACCGAGGCCAGCCATTCGATGCCGATATGGATATTGCCAGCCGCTTCCTTGCGGCCGGGAATGTCGAGCTCTCGGCCGCGCGGCGCGCCGGAGCCGACGAAGATCGCGTCATATTTCTCCGCGAGCAGCGACTTCATGCTCTCGATGCGGTGGCCACCTTTGAACTCGACGCCGAGACCCAGGATGTAGCCGGTCTCCTCGTCGATCACCGAATTGGGCAGGCGGAATTTCGGGATCTGCGTGCGCATCATGCCGCCGGCTTCCGGATCGGCATCGAATACGGTGCAGTGATAGCCGAGCGGCGCGAGATCGCGCGCCACCGTCAGCGAGGCCGGACCGCCGCCGACGAAGGCAACGCGCTTGCCGTTCTTCGGTGCAGGGCGCGGCAGGCGCTGCTTGATGTCGTCCTTGAAATCGGCGGCGACGCGCTTGAGCCGGCAGATTGCGACCGGCGTCTCCTCGACGCGTCCGCGGCGGCACGCCGGCTCGCAGGGACGATCGCAGGTGCGTCCCAGAATTCCGGGAAACACGTTCGACTTCCAATTGATCATGTAGGCGTCGCTATAGCGGCCTTGTGCGATCAGTCGGATATATTCGGGAACCGGGGTGTGCGCAGGACAGGCCCATTGGCAATCGACCACTTTGTGAAAGTAGTCGGGGGCCGCGATATCGGTCGGTTTCATTCCTACCCTGTCCGCGCAGGCTCAAAGACCCGGCGGCCTCTTCTGAGCTTGGCGAACGCTTAACGCGCTGCGATCTGGTTTCTGAATGACGTCATTGGGTTAGCTTATTAGAACCTTTCCGAAGTACAACGGCAAAGTTTCGCGCGTCCCCGCTTTCATGGGAGCTACGCGCGCACAGCATTAACGGCCGCGCGCGATGCGCGTGCGGTGCAATATGTTGCGATGCAGATATGTTCAGCCGCGCGCGATATCGCTCTTCGCGAGGTCCCACATCAGACTGTAAGTTCCGACCGAGACGGGCAGCGGGAAGGGCGATGCAGCAGGGCCGGTGAAGCGCTCGGCGATGACGGCCGAGACCGCGCCGACATGCGTGCCGTCGATCAGCACGAACCAGTCGCGTGCGCCTTCGTTGCGCACCGCCGGAATGTCCGCGGTCGTGCCCGAGAGCTCCGGCTCGCTCTCGAGCAGATGCATCGAGATGATGCCTTCTCGGTCCTGCGGCGCCAGCTTTTCTTGCAGCGCATCACGCCATGCGCCAGCATTGTCGGCTGTGGGCCGCAGCCGCACGAGGCCGAGCGCAGCGCCGCGGCCGGTGCCGTTGCTGATGGTAATGCGCGCGACGACACGGAGCATGTCCTTGAAATGCGCCATGCTTTGCCGCGACCATTCGGTCTGGTTGGACAGGCGCGCCCGATAGGCGGGACTGTCGAGCACGTCGAGAGTCGCGGTCGAGTACAGCGAGAGATATTTGGGATTGGCGGCATGCGCGACATAGCGCCGCGCTTCCAGAAAGCCCTCGATCGCGACGCGCTCTTCCAGATGCTCTCGATCGTACCAGCGGTTGAAATCGGCCTCATTGGCTGCGTCGATATTCATCGACGTCAGCAGCATGCCCTTTCCGGCGAGCGGCATTTTCTTGTTGTCCTTTTTCGCGCATTAGCGCGCGGCCTTCGACGCAAGGTCGGCAATCGACTTCATGACCGCATCCCTCACGCCGGCATCATAGAGCGAATGTCCGGCTTCTTCCACGAGGCGAACCTCGGAACCCGGCCAAACTCTCGCGAGCGCGTGTGATGTCTCAGGAGGGCACAACAGGTCGTAGCGGCCCTGCACGACAATGCCGGGAATCCCGGCGAGCCGGTCCGCGTTCCGCAGCAGCTGGGCTTCGTTCATGAAGGAGTTGTTGATGAAGTAATGCGCCTCCATGAACGGCGTCGCCGGCAGCGTGCGCCAGACGTTAAGCGACGCCAGCTCCAGCCGCGTCTTGGCCGCCTTGTGCTCCGACAGGGCTCGCTCGGTGTCGTGCCAGGCGCGGGCCGCAGGTCCGTGAACGGCCGGATCGGCATCGAGGATGCGGCGATAATAGGCTTCCACCGGGCGCGCGCGTTCCTCAGGCGGCAGCACGCTCAGAAAATCCTCGTAGAGCGCGGGATAGAATTGCGGCAGGCGCCCCGTGAAGGCCGTCTCGACCTCGGCCCGCGTGCCCAGAAAGGTCGCGCGGAGCGCGATGCCGGAGACGCGCTCGGGATGGGCCTGCGCATACGCCAGCGCCAGCGTCGCACCCCAGGAGCCGCCGACCACCATCCAGCGGTCAAAGCCGAACTTTTCGCGGATTTTCTCCATGTCCGCGATCAGATGTGCCGTGGTGTTGTGCTCGCGCGATCCCTTGGGCCGGCTGCGGCCGCAGCCGCGCTGGTCGAACAGCACGGCGCAGAAGCGATCAGGGTCGAACAGCCGGCGATGATCGGGCTGGCAGCCGCTGCCGGGCCCGCCGTGCAGGTAGACCGCGGGAATGCCGTCGCTGCGACCGACGCTCTCGACATAGAGCTCATGGCCGTCGCCGACGTCGAGCATGTCGGAGGTCAGCGGCGCAAAGGGATCGGCACGCCTCGCCGCTGTGCCTGCGTCGGCGTCAGGCCCCATTCTCTGATTCCAGGGTGCCGCCGGCGAAGTTGCGATAGAGGAAGCGGCTGGTCTCGCCCTCGGCCTCACGCTCGGCCTGCTTGAAGATGGTCTCGTGCAGCGGCGACAGCGCGCAGGCCGGATCGGTGTTGGCGGCATCGCCGGTCAGCGCGAAGGCCTGGCAGCGGCAGCCGCCAAAATCGATCTCGCGGAATTCGCAAGACTTGCACGGCTCCTTCATCCAGCCGGTGCCGCGATAGCGGTTGAAGGCCTCGGAGTTCTGCCAGATCCAGGCGATCGAATGGTTGGAGCGGACCGATTCGAAGTCGAGCCCGGTGATGCTCTCGGCGGCGTGGCAGGGCAGCACCTTGCCGGCGGGCGAGATGTTGAAGAACTGCCGGCCCCAGCCGCCCATGCACTTCTTCGGCCGCAGCGCGTAATAATCAGGGACGACGTAGTCAATCGCGAGCGTACCCTTCAGCCGCTCGCGCGCCTCCTCGACGATGCGCGTGCACTCATCTAACTGCGCCACGCTCGGCATCAGCGCGGCACGGTTCTTCAGCGCCCAGCCGTAATACTGGACATTGGCGACCTCGAGCCGGTCGGCGTCGAGATCGACGGACATCTGGATGATGTCAGGCAACTGGTGCAGGTTCTGGCGGTGCATCACCGCGTTCACGGTGAGCGGCAGATCGAGCTCGCGCGTCCACTTTGCGACCTCGAGCTTCTTGCGGTGCCCGTTCTTGTAGCCGGCGACGCGATCGGCGAGGCCTTCTTCAACGCCCTGGAAACTGATCTGCACGTGGCAGAGCCCGGCATCGGCGAGATCGCTGAGCTTCTCGCGCGTCAGCAGCACGGCCGAGGTGATCAGGTTGGTGTAGAGGCCGACGTCACTGGCATGCTTGACGAGGTCGACGAGGTCCTTGCGCGCCGTCGGCTCGCCGCCGGAGAAATGCACCTGCAGCACGCCGATCTCGGCAAGCTCGCTCAAGACCTTCTTCCATTCCTCGGTGGTCAGCTCCTTGCCCGAGCGATCGAGCTCGACCGGGTTGGAGCAGTAGGGGCATTGCAGCGGGCAGCGATGGGTGATCTCGAGCAGCACCGCGAGCGGAATGCCAAAGGTCTCCGCCGTCGAGCGCTGCTTCTCCAGCACCGCGAGGCTGTCGCTGGCATCAGGGGGGATCATGGGGTTGCCGAGCACATCGCTCATGACGTCTTCTCCCGGGCCTCCGTGAGAAAGCCCTTGTCGGCGAGATCCTGCAGCATGACGATGACGTCGGCGAGGATCGCCTCGCGTGGCGAGGCGTATTTTGCCGCCAACGCGTCCGCAATATCGCCGACATTGCGCTCGCCATTACAGAGCTGCAAGACCTCAACGGCGATCTCGTCCGGCGCCAGCACGCGTTCCGGCGCCAGGATCACCCAGACCTTCCGCGTCTCGTCATATTTCAGCTTGGCATGCCGCGGCAGCACCGGGCGGCTCGCCTCGCTGACGCTGATGTGACGCGGCCCGGCCATTGCAGCTCCTCTTCAGCCCGCTTTGGGCACGAACGCGCCCGGCGGAATGTTGCCCTCGACATAGGCGTGCTGAAGTGCGTCGAGTTGCACCCATAGCACGTTGGTCTTGAAGATCAGCGCGTTGCACACTTGCGCGCGCTGCTCCGGCGTCGTGGCATGCGCCTTGACATAGTCGAGCGCAAAGCCGGCATCGCGCGGCGCCTGCGCCAGGCGGCGCTTGAAGTAGCTCATGATGTCGGGGTTGACGAAATCATAGTGCTGCAGCATGCCGGAGATGCGTTCTTCATGCAGGTTCGGCGCGAACAGCTCGGTGAGCGAGGAGGCGATCGCCTCCAGCGGGCTTTTTTCGCGGCAGTAATGCACGTAGGCCTCCACCGCGAAGCGCGTCGCCGGCAAAATGCCTTCGGTCGATTCCACATAGGCCGTGTCGAGGCCTAGGCCTTCGGTCAGCTTCAGCCAGCGCTCGATGCCGCCTTCGCTGCCGACGTCGCCGTCATGATCCTCGATGCGGTGGCGCCATTCCAGGCGCGTGGCTCGGTCGCGGAAACGCGAGATCACCACCGCGTCCTTGATCGGGATCGTGCTCTGGTAATAGTAGCGGTTCAGCGCCCAGGCCTGCACCTGGCCCTTGTTCAGCTTGCCGCCGTGCAGCAGCTTATGGAACGGATGCAGGCTGTGATAGCGCGTCGCCCCGATATGGCGCAGCGTCGCCTCGAGCTCCTCGGCCGAGTTGAGCCTCAGATCCTTGCCGATCGAGAGCGCAGTCATTCCAGTCATTGACGCCGCATTCACAGCACGATCTCCGTTCCATCCGCCGGTATCTGCCAGCCCGCCGCCTCGACGGCCTTGCGCTCGGATGAGGCAGGTAGCAGCGCCGGGTTCGAGTTATTGATATGCAGAAATATCTTCCTGTCGATAGCGAGGTCGGCCAGCCGTGCGATGGCGCCGTCCTCGCCGGACATGGCGACATGTCCCATGCTCTTGCCGGTCTTCTGGCCGAGCCCGCATTTGATCATCTCGTCGTCCTGCCAGACCGTGCCGTCGAAGAACACGAGCGAAGCGCCGTCGATCTCGGCCTTGAGCGCGTCGGTCACCTCGGCGCAGGCCGCGATGAAGTAGAAGCACTTGCCGGTCGCCTTGTCGGTGATCTTCAGGCCCAGCGTGTCGCCGTCGCCGCTGTCCCCGCCGGGATGCGCCTTGCCTTCCAGATACCAGGCCGATTTGCCAGAGACTGCGAAGGACAGCACCTCCAGTCCGGAGCGGGTGCCGTCGGGCAGGCGCGGCTCGAATGGCTCGCGGATTGCCATCGGCTGGCGCCGCACGTGCTTCTCGTTCAGCACGTTGAAGATGCTGTTGCTGGCAAGGATCGCCAGCACCTTCTCATGCGCATAGATCGTGAACGGCGAGCTCTCGCGCATCGAGAGCAGGCCGGCCACCGCATCCACTTCGCTGTTGGTCAGGATCACGCCCGCAATCGGCGTATGGCGCAGCGCCCCGGCCTTGGGGTGCAGTTGCGGCGTGGCATTCAGTTGCTGGCGGAGGTCCGGTGAGGCATTGATCAGGAACCAGTGCTCGCCATCGCCGCTGAAGGCGACCGAGGCCTGGGTTCTCAAGAGCTCATGGCCGTTCTCTCGGGCCGCCCGGCAGCCCTCGCAGCCGCAATTCCATTGCGGCACTCCGCCGCCGGCTGCGGCGCCCAGGACGACGACGCGAAGCATGATCCGTCTCCTGGAAGCAACGTCACGAGGTGGATCTCAGGCCGACACGATTTCCCTCATTCGGAAACCGGTCGTGACCGAAAGACCCACCTGCGCTGAACGCAGATCACCAACCGCTTACTTGCGGGTAGCGCTCACATACATGTTGATTTCCATGCCGCAGGGCACTTCGACGATCTTCGGGGCTTTCCAAGCCATTTTGGCACTCCATTTTCGCGAATTCGGACGTATCGCCCACCCGTTAAATTAATGCGCGCTGGGAAGTTCGCCAGTGAAATTTTCCCGAGAATCTCATGTTGCGCCGCGAAAAATGCCTTCGGGAACGCTCACTTCTGGGGCGCTGCCTTGCGTTCGGCGCATTCGGTCGCGAACCCTGTCCTGATAAAGCAGTTGTGAGTGCAGTGCAGCTTTCAATCCGGTACAGGCGACCCAACTGGATCTCGATGATGCCCAGATACTACTTCAATACCCGTATCGGCGACGAACTGATCGTGGATCCCGAAGGCGAGGATCTGCGCAACCCCGACCGCGCCTGGGAGGTCGCCCGCCAGATGATCCTTGAAGTGGTGAAATCCGAGGGCACCCAGCGCGCCCTGCTGGACGCCGTGATCGAGGTGACCGACGCCGAAGGCGAGATCGTGCTGGAGTTTCCTTTCACCGAGGCGCTGCTCGACATCCCGGACGCGTCCGCGACGCGGCATTAGCGGGCGCTCTCTCCGGTCATTGCGAGCGCAGGAAGCAATCCAGAGACTCTCCGCGGAGGAAGTCTGGATTGCTTCGTCGCAAGGGCTCCTCGCAAAGACGACGGAGAATGGGGCACCACCCGGCGCCCCAGCGCCTTCGCCCTTGCGAAATCCGCATGGCTTTGCCGCGTTCCCGGCGCTAAAAGACGCCGGTTACACGGAGCAAGCCATGCAAGATCTCTGGCGCCTGTCGGCTGCCGACCTCGCCTCCCTCGTCAAGTCCAAAAAGGTGTCCGCCCGGGAGGCGGCCAAGGCCGGGCTCGCCCGCCTGGACGCCGTCAATCCCCAGCTCAACGCGGTGATCGACCACCGGCCGGACGACGTGCTCAAGCAGGCCGACGCCGTCGACGCCGCCATCGCGCGCGGCGAGGACCCCGGCGTGCTCGCCGGCGTGCCCGTCACCATCAAGGCCAATGTCGATCAGGAGGGCTTTGCCACCACCAACGGCCTCAAGCTCCAGCGCGATTTGATCGCGCGCGAGGACAATCCGGTGGTCGCCAATTTCCGGAAATCGGGCGCCATTCTCCTTGGCCGCACCAATTGCCCGGCCTTCTCCTATCGCTGGTTCACCACCAACCTCGTCCATGGCGACACCAAGAACCCGCGTGACGCCTCTCTGACCCCGGGCGGCTCGTCCGGCGGCGCCGGTTCGGCGGTCGCGGCCGGCATCGGCCACATCGCCCACGGCACCGACATTGCCGGCTCGATCCGCTATCCCGCCTATGCCTGCGGCGTGCACGGCCTGCGCCCGACGCTCGGCCGCATCCCCGCCTTCAACCCGGCGCTGCCGGAGCGTCCGATCGGGCCGCAGATCATGGCGGTCTCGGGTCCGCTGGCGCGCACCGTCAACGACCTCAGGATTTCACTGGCTGCGATGTCGGCCCGCGACATCCGTGATCCCTGGTTCGTGCCGGTGCCGCTGGAAGGCCCCGCACGGGACAAGCGCGCCGCGCTCTGCCTCAATCCTGGCGGCCTTGCGGCGACGCCGGAGGTGAAGGCGGCGGTGAGCGATGCCGGCAAGCGGCTGGAGCGCGCGGGCTGGACCGTCGACATCATCGATGACACGCCGCCGATGCGCGAGGCGGTCGAGTGGCAGATCAAGCTCTGGCTCGGCGACGGCTACGAGGCCCAGCTCGAGATGGCCGAGCGCGAGGGCGATCCCGGCGCGCTGGCGTGCCTGCGCGGCAACCGCGCCAGGGTCACGCCGATGGACCAGGCCAATTACGCCAAGGCGCTGACCCGAAGAGCCACCCTGACCCGCGACTGGATGCTATTCTTCGAAAAATACGCGGTGCTGCTGACGCCGGTGTCCGGCGAGCTGCCGTTCCCCGATCATCTTGATCGCAAGGACGACGAGTCGTTCAAGCGGGTCTGGGAAGCGCAGCTGCCGCAGATCGCCATTCCCTTCATGGGTCTGCCGGGCCTTGTGGTCTCCACCGGTCTCGTCGGCAAGGCGCCCGTCGGCGTGCACATCGTCTCCGGCCGCTATCGCGAGGATTTGTGCCTGCTCGCAGGCGAGGCGATCGAGGCGGGCGGCGTGCCGCCGTCGCCGATCGATCCCGTGGGTTAGCGATGTCCGTGATCTACGATTTCAAGGCCAACTCGCTTGCCGGCGAGGAGGTCGCCCTGAAACGTTTCGAGGGGCAGGTGCTGCTGATCGTCAACACCGCGAGCAAATGCGGCTTCACGCCGCAATATCGCGGCCTGGAAGATCTGCATCGCGATCTCTCGCCGCGCGGCTTCTCGGTGCTCGGCTTTCCCTGCAACCAGTTCGGCGCGCAGGAGCCGGGGCGGGCGGACGAGATCCAGGCGTTCTGCTCGACCCATTACGACGTCACCTTTCCCTTGTTCGAGAAGATCGACGTCAACGGCGCCAATGCGCACCCTCTGTATGAGTACCTGAAACGCCAGCAATCCGGGCTTCTCGGCGCCGCCATCAAATGGAATTTCACCAAATTCCTGGTGGACCGTACCGGCAAGGTGGTCGCGCGCTACGCGCCGACCGCGCGGCCCGAAGGATTGCGGAGTCAAATCGAAACACTGTTGTGAGCGAGACAATCATGAGCGACGAATTTCCGGACCGCCTGTCGGTCGATCCGAACAGCCCCTATTACAACGCGGACATCCTGGCGCGCGACGTCGGCATCCGCTTCAAGGGCGTCGAGAAGACCAATGTCGAGGAATACTGCATCAGCGAAGGCTGGGTCCGCGTCACCGCCGGCAACGCCAAGGATCGCCACGGCAACCCGCTGACCATCAAGGTGCACGGCCCGGTGGAGCCGTATTTCAGGGATAAGAAATAGACCACCGTCATTCCGGGGCGATGCGAATCCGCCGCGCGTCCAAATGCAAGACCGTCACCCTGAGGTGGCCGCTCCTCCAGCGGCCCTCGAAGGGCGACAGCCCGGCTGCACCTCGGCCGTTCATCCTTCGAGGCTCCCGATGGGGCGCTGAGCGCCCCATCACTCGCACCTCAGGATGACGGGGAGACAGTCCGGCGAATTCCTCTCAACACCCAAGGCCAGCCCCATGTCCGTCCGCATCGTCGACGTCCGCGAAATCACCAAGCCGATCTCCTCGCCGATCCGCAACGCCTATATCGACTTCACCAAGATGACGACGAGCCTCGTCGCCGTCGTCACCGACGTGGTGCGCGACGGCAAGCGCGTGATCGGCTACGGCTTCAACTCCAACGGCCGTTACGGGCAGGGCGGCCTGATCCGCGAACGTTTTGCCTCGCGCATCACCGAGGCCGATCCGAAGTCGCTGCTGAATACGGCTGGCGACAATCTCGACCCCGACAAGGTCTGGGGCGCGATGATGACCAACGAGAAGCCCGGCGGCCACGGCGAGCGTTCGGTCGCAGTCGGCACCATCGACATGGCGGTGTGGGACGCAGTGGCGAAGATCGCCGGCAAGCCGCTGTTCCGCCTACTCGCCGAACGTCACGGCGTCAAAGCCAATCCGCGCGTGTTCGTCTACGCCGCCGGTGGCTATTACTATCCCGGCAAGGACCTCTCGATGCTGCGCGGCGAGATGCGCGGCTATCTCGACCGCGGCTACAATGTCGTGAAGATGAAGATCGGCGGCGCCGATATCGACGAGGACCGTACCCGCATCGAGGCGGTGCTGAAGGAGATCGGCAAGGACGCGCAGCTCGCCGTCGACGCCAACGGCCGCTTCAATCTCGAGACCGGCATCGCCTATGCCAAGATGCTGCGCGACTATCCCTTGTTCTGGTACGAGGAAGTCGGCGATCCCCTCGACTATGCGCTGCAGGCCGCGCTCGCCGAATTCTATCCGGGCCCGATGGCCACAGGCGAGAATCTCTTCAGCCACCAGGATGCCCGCAATCTGATCCGCTACGGCGGCATGCGCCCCGACCGCGACTGGCTGCAATTCGACTGCGCGCTGTCCTATGGCCTCTGCGAATACCAGCGCACGCTGGAAGTCCTGAAGACCCACGGCTGGTCCCCCAGTCGCTGCATCCCGCACGGCGGCCACCAGATGTCGCTCAACATCGCAGCCGGCTTAGGCCTCGGCGGCAATGAGAGCTATCCCGACCTGTTCCAGCCCTACGGCGGCTTCCCGGATGGCGTGCGCGTCGAGAACGGCCACATCACCATGCCAGACCTTCCGGGCATCGGCTTCGAGGGCAAGTCGGATCTCTACAAGGAAATGAAGGCGCTGGCGGAGTAGGGGTTGCTAAGCGCGAGTGGCGCGCGACAATCGCGCCACTTACTCGGTGTCGTCCCTGCGAAAGCAGGGACCCATAACCCCAGGGAGAGGTTAGGGAGCGAGCTGACACCGAGTCTTCGCCAAACCCAATCCTGTGGTTTTGGGTCCCGGATCTGCGCTCCGCTTCGCTGCGCTTGTCCGGGACGACGACTGACTGTGTGGCTTACGACAACCGCATATCCAGCAGCCGCCTTCCTTCGCCCTTCAGCAGCTTCTTCACCGCACTGGACGCCACCACCTCGCCGTCATTGGCGTAGGCTTCGTGGTTCTTCTCGATGTCGTCGAGGCGATAGAGGTAGTTGACCATCACGCCGGCGGATTCCCGCACGCCCTTCGGCGAGAGATCGCCCAGCCAGTTGATGCGCTCCAGCCTGGCGCCGTTGCCGAGATGGAAGCGGGCGACGGAATCGATCAGCTTGCCCTTCGGCGTGCGCGCCTTGAGGAAGTAGTGTGCCGCGAGCGGCTCGATCACGGCGCGGAGCTGTGCCGTCGTCTCGGGGCTCTCGAACCATTTGGGATCGTCGAGGCGCTTCAGCACCTCTCGGTCCTCGTCGGACAGCGGCAAGTCCTTGTCCTGCTTCAGCCATGGCATGAAGCCCGGCACCGGTGACAGCGTCACGAAAGTGTCGAGCTTGGGCGTTTCACGGCGCAGCTCCTCGACCACCTGCTTGATCAGGAAGCTGCCGAAGGAGATGCCGCCGAGACCGCGCTGGGTGTTGGAGATCGAATAGAACACGGCGGTGCGCGCGCGCTCGATCGGCAGATGCTGGCGGTCGACTGCAAGCAGCGGAGCAATCGCGCCCGGGATGGTCTCGGTCAGCGCCACCTCGACGAAGATCAAGGGCTCGTCGACCATCGCGGGATGGAAGAAGGCGTAGCAGCGGCGGTCGACCGGATCGATGCGGCGGCGCAGATCGTCCCAGTCCGAGATCTCGTGCACGGCCTCGTAGCGGATGATCTTTTCGAGGATGTTGGCCGGGGACGACCAGTCAATCCTGCGCAGCACGAGAAACCCCCTGTTGAACCACGAAGAGAGAAGATGCGAGACGTCGCGATCGAGCGCGGCGAGGTCGGTGTGGCCGTTCATCATGCCGAGCAGATCGGCGCGCATGTTGACGAGATCGCCGGTGCCGCCGGGCGCACGGTTGAGGCGGCGGATCAGCTCCTGCCGCCGCGGCTCCGAGGCGAAATGCAGCGAGCTCGCGTCCTCGTCGCTCGGCGCGGCGCGCCATTTCTCGATCGCCTTGGCCAGGCGCTCCCGGTCCGGGCCGAAATCGCGCACCAGCCCGTGGAAGAAGGCGCGGCGTCCCGCAGGATCCAGCTCACGGTAGATGTCGAGCACCTCACGCGCGATGGCGATGCCCGATGCCTCGCCCCGGCCCGACAGCAGCGCATCGCAGAGATCGATCAGCCCGTCGGCATCCCGTCTGGTGTCGGCGGACTCGCCGCGACGAAGCAGCGTGCGGCCGCGCTCGGAGATCGTGGCGAGCAGGTCGGAGAAGAAGGCGTTGGCCATCGGGGCTTTCGTATCAGGTTTGTGCGTTGCCGAAGCTTACACGGGATTTGGGCGGAAACCGATCACAATCAAGCGGAGGAATGCGGCAACTTTAGTTGGGCCGTGCGTTTGGGGAATGACGGCATAGCGTGGGCGTTGAGGGAGCGGGTGTGCTCACCCCAAACGAGCTGCCGTAGGGGTGGGCAAAGGCGCCCTTGCGCCGTGCCCACGATCTTTGACTGCAGCGAAGAAATCGTGGGCACGCCTCCACCTTCGCTCTTCGAGCTACGGCGGCGCTTTGCCCACCCTATGAGTTCTGTGCTCGCAATGCCGAGGCTGCCTCAAGCTTTGCCGGCAAACTCCGTCGGCGTCCGCCCGGTCACCCGGCGGAACGCGGCCGAGAACGCGGGCACGCTGGCATAGCCGAGCTGGGTTGCGAGCTGCTTCACCGACACATTCGCATCCGTCGACAGCCGCTGGATCGCCGCAGCAATCCGCGCGCGCTGGCACCAGCTCTTGAAGCTCAGCTGCGTTTCCGTCGAGAACAGCCGCGACAGCGTCCGCGCGGAAGTTCCAACCTCGCGCGCCAGCGTGTCGATGTCGTGCAGGCCGGTCGGATCGTCGAGCACGATCAGGGCGGCGCGGCGGCAGCGCGACTCGCGCGGCAGCGGCACGAAGGTCGCGGAATCCTCAGCCTGGTGCAATTCCAGCATGACGAGGCGAACCAGCAGCTCGGTGCGCTCCTCCGTGTTGCGCGCGTCGAACAGCGCCAGTATCGCCTGATTGAGCAGCGGTGACACCCGCACCACGAATTCCCGGGTCAGGCCGTCATAGCGCTGCTCGCGCTTGAGCCAGGACAGGTCGAAATACAGCGTGCGCATCTCGATGTCGGCGAGCAGATCGATGGCATGCTCGAGCCCGGCCGGGACCCAGACCGCGCGGTCCGGCGGCACCAGCCAGCGTCCCCCCGGCGTCGTCACCTGCATGGTGCCCTTGGCCGCATAGATCAGCTGCGCCTCGCGGTGCAAATGCGGATCGATCCGCAAACCCTTGGGGTAGTCGCGCGCGACCAGATGCACGCCCGCGGGCGAGCGGTGGTTGCTCCGGACCTCCCGCAGGATTGGCGTTTCCAAGATTGGCGTTTCCAAGACAGTCATTGGCAGCATCCCGTCATGGGGAGGACATATAACTCATTTCGGAGCAGGAGAGGATTCGTATGAACAGCGCCAGCCGGGTCATCGGTTTCGTCAACGCAGGCCATTTCATCGACCATTATTCGATGCTGATCTTCGCCGCCGCCGTCATCATCATGGGACCGGCGCTCGGCATGGCCTATTCGGAACTTCTGCCCTACGCGACACCTGGCTTTGTGGCTTTCGGCGCCGGCTCGCTGCTCACCGGCTGGCTCGGTGACCGCTGGAGCCGCCGCCACATGATGCTGATCTTCTTCGTCGGCATCGGCCTCTCCATGATCGCGGTCGGCTTCGTGCAGACCCCGGCGCAGCTCGGCGCGGCGCTGCTGGCGATCGGCATCTTTGCCTCGATCTACCATCCCGTCGGCACCGCCATGATCGTGTCCTATGCCGACCGGCTCGGCCGCGAGATGGGGATCAACGGCGTCTGGGGCAATCTCGGCGTGGCCTCATCGGCGCTGGTGACAGGCGTGATCGGCCAATATCTCGGCTGGCGTTTCGCCTTCATCGTTCCCGGCGTGGTCACGATCCTGATCGGCGTCGCCTTTGCGATGATGGTCGTGCACGAGGACCGCAAGGGCACCAAGCAGGCCGCGGCGCAGGCGCGGGTGGCCAAGCAGGACATGTGGCGCGTGGTGCTGTCGCTGCTGATCGTGGTGATCGCGATCTCCACGACCTTCAACGCGGTCACCGTGGCGCTGCCAAAGCTGTTCGCGGAGCGTCTCGCGGATTTGACGAAGAGCCCGGCGCTGCTCGGAATCATTGCGGCCTGCGTCTACGTGTTCGGCGCGATGACGCAGTACACGATCGGCCGGCTGCTCGACCGCTACTCGCTGAAGACGGTGGCATTGCCGCTGTCCTTCATGCTGGCGCCGTTCCTCTATCTCGCCGCCAGCCTGAACAATCTGCCGCTGATCCTGGTCTCGATCGGCATCGTCATGGGCGCATTCGGGCAGGTCACGGTGAACGATGCCATGGTCGGCAAGTACACCAGCGAGGAATGGCGCTCGCGCGCCTACGCCGTGCGCTATTTCATCGGCTTCACCGCGGCCGGCGCCTCGGTCGGCCTGGTCGCCTGGCTCTACGAGCAGGGCGGCTTCGTGACCATGCTGCACGCCTTCGCCGCGCTCTGCCTGCTGGCAATCGCAGCCGCCATCATCCTGCCGCGCGAGATCCGGACGCCACAGCCGGTGTGAGGCGCCTCGTGTCCCGGACAAGCCGCAACGCGTGAGCGTTGCAGCGCAGAGCCGGGACCCAGAGTTGCGAGTCCCCTTCGCCAAGGCTTCGGCGGACAAGTCGCTGCGCTCGCAACGACGGCGAATATCCCGCCCCGTGAACCGGGAACCCGCTCCACGTCCCGCGGGTTCTATCCTCGTGGCCCCAACCTCGGGGCAGGCAAAGGGGGAAAGACACCTGCATGCCATGGCGCCTGCTCCGTCCGGTCGGCCTCGTCCCCGCGGCGCTTGTCCTCACCACCATTGCGGCCGGTGCCGAGGGCGGCAAATCGGCCGGCCCGTCCGAATTCCTGCTGGTGGCGCAGATCGTGCTGTTGATCGCTGTGGGGCGCGGTCTTGGCGAGATCATGCAGCGGATCGGCCAGCCCTCGGTGATCGGCGAGTTGCTCGCGGGCATCATCCTCGGACCGTCGCTGTTCGGCTGGATCTGGCCCGAGGCGCAGCACGCGATCTTCCCCAAGACCCCCGAGCAGAAGGCGATGATCGACGGCATTGCCCAGTTCGGCATCCTGCTCCTGCTGCTGCTCACCGGCATGGAGACCGACCTCAAGCTGGTCCGGAAAGTCGGCAGGGCCGCGATCGCGATCTCGATCGCCGGCATCCTCGTGCCCTTCGCCTGCGGCTTCGCGCTCGGAGAGTTTCTGCCCGATGCGCTACTGCCCGATCCGCAACAGCGCCTGGTCGCTTCGCTGTTCATGGGCACGGCGCTGTCGATCTCCTCGGTCAAGATCGTCGCGGTGGTGGTGCGCGAGATGAATTTCATGCGCCGCAATGTCGGGCAGATCATCGTGGCGACCGCCGTCATCGACGACACCATCGGCTGGATCATCATCGCCGTGATCTTCAGCCTGGCCTCGCACGGTACGCTGGATATCGCCTCGGTGGCGAAAGCCGTGCTGGGCACGCTCGCCTTCCTGGCCGTCAGCTTCACCATCGGCCGCCGCCTGGTGTTCCAGCTGATCCGCTGGGCCAACGACAATCTCGTCAGCGCGGCGGCGGTGATCACGGTGATCCTGCTGTTGATGAGCGTGATGGCGCTGATCACGCATCTGATCGGCGTGCACACCGTGCTCGGGGCCTTCGTCGCCGGCATCCTGGTCGGGGAATCCCCGATCCTGACGCGGCAGATCGACGAGCGCCTGCGCGGGCTGATCTCCGCCTTCTTCATGCCGGTGTTCTTCGGCCTTGCCGGCCTCAGCGCTGATCTGTCGGTGCTGCGTGATCCCAATCTCTTGATGCTCACCGGCCTGCTGGTCGTGATCGCCAGCGTCGGCAAGTTCGGCGGCGCCTTCGTCGGCGGCACATTGGGGGGCCTGAACCATCGGGAATCGCTGGCGCTGGCGAGCGGCATGAATGCCCGCGGCTCGACCGAGGTGATCATCGCGACCATTGGCCTGTCCATCGGCGTG
The DNA here is from genome assembly GCF_014198205.1 of Bradyrhizobium sp. SBR1B. Classification (NCBI taxonomy): domain Bacteria; kingdom Pseudomonadati; phylum Pseudomonadota; class Alphaproteobacteria; order Hyphomicrobiales; family Nitrobacteraceae; genus Bradyrhizobium; species Bradyrhizobium sp. SBR1B. The sequence goes on along the minus strand of NZ_JACIHC010000003.1, from coordinate 538,716 downwards.
CTGAGCCAGAACCTGTTCACGATGATCGTGACCATGGCGATCGTGACCACGATGGCGATGCCGCCGATGCTGCGCGCGGCGCTGGCAAGGCTGCCGATGAACAAGGACGAGAAGGAGCGGCTGGAGCGGGAGGAATTCGAGAAGCGCGGTTTCCTCGCCAATCTCGAGCGCCCTCTGCTGGCGGTGGACGAAAGCGCCAACGCCATCTTTGCCGCGCACATCGCCGGCCTGATCGCCGGCATGCGCGGCCTGCCGATCACCGTCCTGCATATCGGCAAAAGCGCGAAGGAGCGGGAGAAGGGCCGCGACCAGGAGGAGAGCCACGAAGCGGTGGTGAAGAAAGCCGCCGAAGTCGTGTCCGCCCATGGCGACGGCGAGGCCGGCAACGTCGATGTCGTCACCCGCGCGCGGCAGGCGGAGCTCGGCGAGACCATCGCCGATGAAGCGCGCAAGGGTTTTGATCTTCTGGTGGTTGGCATCGACAAGGTCATCGCGACCAAGGACCGTTTCGACCGGAGGATCGACGACATCGCCGCGAAGTTCGAAGGGCCGCTCGCGATCGTCGCGGCCAAGGGCAAGCACCTGAAGCAGCCGGCGCCCGAGGCGCTCAACATCCTCGTTCCGGTCTCCGGCAGCGGCATCTCCAAGCGCGGCGCCGAGGTCGCGGTCGCGTTGGCGCAAGGAGGATCAGGCTCGCTGCGGGTGATCTATGTCGCGACCACGCGCGACAAGGGCGCGCAGCGCGGCGCCTCCCGTGGCCTCGGCCAGGAGGCGGGCATTCTCAAGGACGCCAGCGATCTCGCCGCCCGCTATGACGTTGACATCACCACCACGCTGCGGGTGAACCGGGCGCCCGAAGCCGCGATCCTGCGCGAGATCGACACCACCGACGTCGATCTCGTCGTCATGGGCGTCGACCGCATCCAGGCCGACCACCTGTCCTTCGGCGGCGTCGCCGACGCCGTGCTCCGGCAGTCGAAAGTCTCGGTGCTGCTGGTGTCGAGCGGCGAGGCAAGGCAGGCTCCGGCGGAGAAGGCGTGAACTACGGTGCATTCCCTCTCCGCCGTCATTGCGAGGAGCGAAGCGACGAAGCAATCCAGACTCTCTCTCCGGAAAGGCTCTGGATTGCTTCGCTGCGCTCGCAATGACGACTACTTCACCTCCGCCACAGTCTCCACCTTCACCGCCTTCTTGCTCGCCCGCCAGTTCTCGAAGCGCTGCACCACCACGAAGAAGGCCGGCACGAACAGCACGGCGAGGCAGGTCGAGGCCAGCATGCCGGAGAAGACGGTGATGCCGATCGACTTGCGCGCGCTGGCGCCGGCGCCGGTGGCGAGCACCAGCGGCACCACACCGAGGATGAAGGCGAAGGAGGTCATCAGGATCGGGCGGAAGCGCGCACGCGCCGCCTCGATCGCGGCCTCCACCACCGGCTTGCCGTCGCGGCCGTGCAGCTCGAGCCCGACCTCGACGATCAGGATCGCGTTCTTGGCCGACAGCGCGATCAGGAGGATCAGCCCGATCTGGCAATACAGGTTGTTGTCGATCTTGAGCCCGGAGAGGATCAGCATCGGCCCCAGCAGCGACAGCGGCACCGCGAGGATCACCGAGATCGGCGCGTACCAGCTCTCATACTGGCCGGCGAGCACGAGATAGACCAGCAGCATGGCAAGGCCGAACACCCAGTAGATCTGGTTGCTGACCGCCTTCTCCTGATAGGACATCGCCGTCCACTCGTAGCCGGTGCCCGGCGGCAGCGTCTTGTCGGCGATCTCCTCCATCAGCTTCAGCGACTGGCCGGAGGAGTATCCCTGCGCCGGCAGGCCGATCACGGTCGAGGACGGATAGAGATTGTAGAGGCTGATCAGCGACGGTCCCGTGGCCGGCGTGATCTTGGCGACGGTGCCGATCGGGATCATGTCGCCGTTCGAGTTGCGCACCTGCATGTTGGCGATGTCGCGCTCGGTGACGCGGAACGCGGGATCGGCCTGGGTGTAGACCTGGAACACACGGCCGAACTTGTTGAACTGGTTGACATAGGACGAGCCGAGATAGGTCGACAGCGCCGAGAACACCTGGTCGGTCGTGACGTGCAGCGTCTGGGTCTTGACCCGGTCGATCTCCACGTTGAACTGCGGCACCGAGGAGCGGAACGAGGACTGCACGCGCTGCAGCGCGCTCTGGCTCTGGCCATTGCTGACCATCGCGCCGGTGATCGCCTGCAGCTTGGCGAAATCGCTGTTGCCGTCGCGCAGCTCGACCTGCATCGAGAAGCCGGCGGCGTTGCCGATGCCCTGGATCGGCGGCGGCGGCAGCACCAGCGTGCGTGCCTCCATGATGGTGGCGAGCTTGTCGTTGAGCCCGTACACCAGCGAGCGCAGATCCTCGCCGGGGCCTTTGCGCGCATCCCAATCCTTCAGGATGATGTAGGCGACGCCGGCATTGGCAAGGCTGGCGCTGTTGTCGAGTGCGGAGATGCCGGCGATGGTGATGACCTGCGCCACGCCGGGCGTCTCCTTGATCAGCCCGCTCGCTCTGTCGAGCACGGCTTGCGTCCGCTCCAGCGCGGCGCCGTCGGGCAGCTGCACGGCGGCGATCAGATAGCCCTGGTCCTCGATCGGCAGGAAGCCGGTCGGCACCCGCGACAGGCCGTAGCCGCTGGCGCCGATCACCAGCAGCGCGAACGCGACCGAGATGGTGGCGTGCTTCACGAGGAAGGTGATCAGTCGTGTGTAGCCGCGCTCGACGCGGTTATAGACCGCGTTGAAACCTCTGTAGAAGAAATTGCGCTGCTCGGGCGGCACAGTCGGCCGCAGCCACAGCGCGCATTGCGTCGGCTTCAGTGTCGCCGCGTTGATGGCGGAGAGCAGCGCAGTCGCCGCGATCACCAGCGCGAATTGCGAATAGATGCGCCCGGTGAGCCCGGCGAGGAACGAGGCCGGCAAAAACACCGAGATCAGCACCAGGGTGATGCCGACGATCGGCGCGAACAGCTGGTCCATCGCCTTGATCGCGGCGTCGTGGCCGTTCATGCCCTGCTCGATGTTGTGGGCTGCGCCTTCCACCACGACGATGGCGTCGTCGACCACGATGCCGATCGCGAGCACGATCGCGAACAGCGTCGACATGTTGATGGTGAAGCCGAGCGCCGCCATCGCGGCGAAGGCGCCGATGATGGTGACAGGCACGGTCGTCGCCGGCACCAGCATCGCGCGCCAGTCCTGCAGGAACACGAGGATCACGACCAGCACCAAGAGGCCGGCCTCGATCAGTGTCATGTAGACCTCGTGCACCGAGGCCTCGACGAATTTGGTGGTGTCGAACGGCGTGTCGTATCTGATGCCTTCCGGGAACCGCTTGGCGAGGTCCGCCATCTTCCTCTCGACGGCCTGCTCGACCTGGAGCGCGTTGGCGCCGGGCGACTGGAATACGCCGATGCCGACGGCCGGTTGCTTGTTGAGCGAAAAGATCTGGCTGTAGGTCTGCGCCCCCAGCTCGACCCAGCCGACGTCGCGCACCCGCGTGACGTCGCCGCTGCTGCCTGACTTGACGATGATGTCCTCGAACTGGCTGGTGTCGTCGAGCCGTCCGTTGACGTTGAGCGTGTACTGGAATGCCTGTCCCGGCGGTGTCGGCGGCGCGCCGACCTGGCCGGCGGAGACCTGCTGGCTCTGCTGCTGGATTGCGTTGATGACGTCCTGCGGTACGAGGCCACGGACCTGCAGCTTGTTCGGATCGAGCCAGACCCGCATCGAATACTGGCCGGCGCCGAACACGGTGACGTTACCGACGCCGGGCAGGCGGGAGAGCTCGTCGCGGATGTTGATGGTGGCGTAGTTGCTCAGGTAAAGGCTGTCGTATCTCGAATCCGGCGAGGTCAGCGTCACGAACAGCAGGATCGAGGTCGACCGCTTCTGCACGGTGACACCCTGGTTTTGCACGGCCTGCGGCAACTGCGACAATGCGCTGGAGACGCGGTTCTGCACCAGCACCTGCGCGAAGTTGAGGTCGGTGCCGATCTTGAAGGTCACGGTCAGCGTATAGGTACCGTCGGAGCCGCTGTAGGACTGCATGTAGAGCATGTCCTCGACGCCGTTGACCTGCTGCTCGATCGGCAAGGCAACGGTGTCGATCACGGTCTTGGCGCTGGCGCCGGGATAGCGCGTGGTGACCTGCACGGTCGGCGGCACCACGTCGGGGTATTGCGCGATGGCGAGATTGAACAGCGCGACGCCGCCGATCAGGATCATCAACAGCGCGATGACGTTCGACAGGACCGGCCGCTCGATGAAGAACTTTGAGATCATGGCTGGCGCTCCTACTTGGCAGACGCCTGCGGCTGCTCGATCTTCGTTGTTTGCGGATCGATCTTCTGGCCCGGGATCACCCGCAGCAGCCCCGCGATGACGACGCGGTCCTCCGGCTTCAAGCCGCTTTCGATGACGCGCAGGCCGTTGTCGACGGGGCCGATCTGCACCTTGCGCTGCTCGACGACGTTGTCGCCGTTGACCACCAGCAGATAGCGGCCGCCCTGGTCGCTGCCGAGCGCGGTGTCGGGGACGAGCAGGGCGCTCTTCTCCTGGTCGAACGGCACGCGCACCCGGACGAAATAACCGGGCAGCAGCACCCGCTTGTCGTTGGGCACGACGCCGCGCACCGCGAGCGTGCCGGTTGATGTATTGAGGGTCGGCGAGACGTAGTCGAGCTTGCCCTCATGCGGATAGCCGGTCTCGGTCTGCAGTCCCACCTGAATCGGGAATTGCTTCATGTCGGCGGGGGTCAGTCCGCGGCGGGCCGCTTCGGCGCGGATGCGCAGCACGTCCTGCTCGTTGACCGTGAAGTTCACCCAGATCGGGTCCATGGCGACAATGGTCGCGAGCTGGGTTGGCGAGGAGACGCCGACGAGCTCGCCGACCGAGACCAGGTGGGCGCTGACGATGCCGTCGAACGGCGCTGTCACCCTGGTGTAGCCGTAATTGACCTCGGCCAGCCTCGTATTGACCTGGGCCTGCTGGAGGTTGGCCTGCGCGTTGTCGCGGGTCGATGTCGAGGTGTCCAAGGTGGATTGCGAGACCGCCTGGCGCTGCACGAGCTCGACCTGCCGCTTGAAATCGGCTTCGGCCTGCTTGACCGTGGCCTGCGCGCCGACCTCGGCCGCCTTCGCCTGCTCGACCTTGAGCTTGTAGGTCTCGGGCTCGATCGTGAAGAGCTGGGTGCCCTGCTTGACGAAGGCGCCGTCCTGATAGTCGATTGATTGCAGGAAGCCCTGCACCCGCGCCACGAGATCGACGCTCTTGATCGGCGCGGTGTTGCCGGTGGCTTCGATGTAGCGCGTGACCGGACGCTGCACGGGCGTTGCCACGTCCACCTTGGGCGGCGGCGGTGCCACGAACGTGTTCTTGTCCTCGCAACCGGCCAGCGCGACCACGGCCGCAGCGGCGGCCAGTGTCCGCCCGGCCTGTCTCCACGCTCCATTGCGCCGTGCAGGAGATGCGGGATTCGATGAGGTCATTCGCTAGCCCCCGAGTATCGTCTGTCGGTGCGGCAGGCTACCAACAAATGACCGTCCGTGGAACACCATAGCCATGGCAGTCGCCGGCCTTGCGCTGCACAGGGCGGTGTGGCCTTTGACAGATTTGCCATGACAAACCGCTTTTCACCGAGCGCACGATCGACCAGAATTGTGTCAAAGACCGTGTGACGCTACGCGAGTCAGCCGGGAAGAAGCCAAGAAGAAAAGAAGAAAAGGTGAGGAGAACATGACATGCCCACGTCCCTCCACTCGGGCCTTGCCGGCCTCGTTCTCGCAGCGATGGTCGCCATGCCGGCGCTAGCAGACGGTCTGAAGGACGAGATCGCACCGACCGGCAAGCTGCGGGTCGCGATCGCCATCAGCCCCGCAGGCGGCGCATTCTGGTCGACCAAGACCGAAGCCGGCTATGCCGGCGTTCCCGTCGATCTCGGCAAGGCGATGGCCGCCCAGCTCGGCGTCCCCGTCGAATATGTCGTCCACCAGAACTCCGGACAGATCACCGACGCTGCGTCGAAAGGTACGTGGGATGTCACCTGGCTCCCTAGGGATCCCGAGCGCGAGACCAAGATGATGTTCGGCCCGATCTACGAGGTCGCGGACGCGACCTATATCGTCAAGCCCGGCTCCGCCGTCACCAATTTCGCGACGCTCGACCAACCCGGATTCAAGGTCGCGGCCGTCAACGCCACCACCACCATGCGCGGCGCGATCGCGCATCTGAAGCATGCGACCGTCACGGGCTATCAGACCTATGACGAGATCTTCGGCCTGCTCAGGAGCGGCGAGATCGACGCCTTCGCACTGTCGCGCGACCAGCTCAACAAGATGGCGCAGAAGATTCCGGGGACGAAGGTGCTGGACGAGACCTTCAAGAAGACGGTGACCGCCGTCGCCGTGCCGCTCGGCCATCAGCAGGCGTTGGCCTTCGTCACCAAGTTCATGACCGAGGCCACGACCAACGGCACGCTGCGCAAGGCCTATGACGACAACGGCCTGAAGGATTCGCAGATCCGGACGGAGTGACGGCTGCGGCTCCATGACAAGAGAGATTCAGATTCGCGCCTTCTCACCGCCCGATGCAGTTCCTGTGCGGGAGCTGTTCATCCGGGTAAATCGTCTGTTGGCGCCAGCGCGCTTGGAGGAGGCGTTTGAAAGATACATTAGCCGCTCGCTCGCAGAGGAGATAGATCGGCTCTCCGATTATTATTCGAGCCGGAACGGCGGTTTTTGGGTCGCTGTCGATGGCGACGAAATCGTTGGTATGTTTGGACTAGAGGCCCTTGGCGAGCATGCGATGGAGTTACGGCGCATGTACGTCGCTCCCGCGGCGCGGCGCCGCGGCATTGCGCGAAAGATGCTGGCGTTTGCCGAGCAGGAGTGCCGCCATCGCGATCGTCTGCAGTTGCAGCTGAGTACGTCCGAGCTTCAGGAGGATGCGCTGGCGCTGTATCGTAACGCGGGATATGAGAACGTGCGCGAAGAGATCGCCGATGCCTCCAGCAACAAGACGCTGGGCGGCGGCATTCGCCGCTACCATTTCACCAAGCGACTTTGAGGCGGATTTCGTCGCCTTCCTCAAGACGCTGACAGACAGCTACAGGCCGGAGACTTGGGTCACTCTTTCCGCGTGCCACGCGGCGAGCACGTCCTTCTCTTCATCGCCAGTGAGCCCGACGACCGGGCCGCCGGTGATGTGAAGCCAATGCAGCGTATCGCGCGCGGTGTCTCCCGGCGGTCGCGAGATCAATCCGGCCGCGCGCGCGGGCGAGGTGTCGCGAGTCAGGAAACCGGCGAAGTCGGGCAGCGGCAGCCACAGCGGTAATGACCGCGGACCCGCCCAGCGCCGCACGTCGTGTGCCTCGAGAAACGCCCGATCGACCCAGGTGAATGTGCAGGATGCGTTCAGCGCCGATGCGCATTCGGCCATGAACTCGCCGCGTGAGCGCACAGGTCCAATCCCGTCATAGATGCCGGTGAGGCGAACTTCCGCCGCATGCACGATCCATTGCGCGAGGTCGCGGACATCGACGAACTGGACGGCATCGTCAGGCGATCCCGGCGCCAGCACCTCGCCGCCGCGCGCGAGCCGCGCCGGCCAATAGGTGAAGCGCCCGGTCGGGTCCTCCGGCCCTGCGATCAGGCCGGCACGGCAGATGAAGGCATCGCCGCCGACCGCCTGTTCGCAGGCGACCTTGGCCGCGCCGTAAATGGCACCGGTGCTGTGCTCCAGATCCTCGGCCGCAGGCTCGCGCAATGGCGCCGTGTCGGCGCGCTGTCCCAGTATCCGGTTGTCCGCATACACGCTGATCGTGGAGACGAAGGTCCAGTGCACGCCCGGCCGCTTCAGCGCCGCGACCGCGCGGCGGACCTGGCCGGGATGACGCGAGACGTCGACGACAGCGTCGAACGTCTCGCCGGGCAGTGGCGCAAGACCATCAGCGACGTCGCGATCGATCCGCACAAAGCGTGCGCCCGGGGCGATCGGCCCCGCGAGCCCGCGGGCTGCGCAGGTCACGTCGTGGCCTGTGGCGCAGGCGTGAGCGGCGATCGCGCGCCCGAGAAACTGGCTGCCGCCGAGAATGAGCATGCGCATGACATTGTCCGTGCCGTCGATGAGATCGCGAGGCTACAATTTCCGGTAGCATTTGCAACCGATCGTTAGCGCGGCTTGATCTCCGCGTATTTCGCCATCGCCTTCTCGAACTTGCGGTTGAACAGCCACATCGCGGCGAGGATCTCGCGGAAGCTTGCCGAGCTGCGCGCCCGGTCGGCCTGTCCGAAAGCAAAGATGCTGTTGTTGCGCAGATGCTTCATGATCGTCGGGCTAGACACCCTGTAGTTCAAGAGATCGCCCGACTTGAGCGCCGATCTCGTCGGGGTGGGCACGATCTGAATCAATTCGAACAGCTTCATCTGGTCGATCGGGTCGGGCAGCGTCTTCACGATTCCAGGGATCTCGCGGAACACATCCGCATGCGCATTCATCAGCCCGTCGCGCACATTGGTCCAGTGGTTGAAGCGGTGATCGGTGCCGCGGGCCCGCGCCTCCTCCTTGTCGTCGCGCGCGCTCAAGCCCGGATCGATCGCCGCAATCTCGCCCTTGATGGCCTCCCATTTCCTGCGGCCGTTGCGATCCTCTGAGGGGCCGGTCTGGAAGCTGCCCATATAGGTGTTCGAGCGTCCGTTGCGGACGTTCTGCTTGCCGTTGGTCTCGGCAAAGAACAGCCCGAGGCTGATGCGCCCCGCAGCGTCGGCGTGGGCGGGCGCAAGCCCCTTGGCGCGTGCGATCACTGTCGCGAGATCGACGACGTCCTTGAACGGCGTCGGCGAGTTCTGGGCATTCGCCGGCGGCGCCTCCATGACGTCGAACAGTTTTGAATATTCGTCGATCAGCGGCTCGATGTCGGCATCGAAATAGGCCGGAGGAATCTCGAACTTGTTGGGCCTGCCGATCCGTGACGGCATGGCGTCGGTGAGATCCTTGTAAGAACTGATCACGGCGACGCGGGCGAGATAGAGCGCCTGTCCAGGGAGATTCGGCAGCGGCTGCTTCGCATCGATCTGGCGCCGACGCTCGGCGAGGATCGACTTGAAATCGCCGAGCGCCCGCTCATAGGTGGCGACCGCCTCGGATTGGCGAGGCGTGAGCGCGCGCTGTTGTCCGACGGCGGGCGCCGCGACGATGAAGGCAACAGCCGCAAGGGCGGCGAGACGTCTGGATCCCATGGCCGTTTCCCATCGATTCGATGCCAGGGAGATCGTAAGCATTGGAGGCTAGGGCTGGCGAGATGCAAATCCCGCTCAGCCGCAATTCTTCTGCTCAGGTCGCGCGATAGTCGGGCGCCGTCGCCAGGAATTTCGCATAGGCATCCGCATCCGGCGGCTGGAAGCGCCCCTTGAGCCCGCCGGTCTTCTGGTTCTTGGTGCCGATGTCGGCCATCAGCTCGTCGAAATGGCGGTAGTGATAGGGCGCGACGCAGAGACCGCCATAGACGCCCGCGGCCGGCCGCTCGACACGCTTGAAGTGCAGCATCATCTCGATTTTGTCGTGCATCCGCCGCGCCGTCGGCTGGTTGGCGAGCTGGCCGTCGGCATAGCGTACCAGCCAGTTGGCGGCGAGGTCGGCGCAGAGCACGGTGCAGAACGACGAGTTGAAGCCGACGAAGCCGAGCTCGGGCAGGTCAGGGTTGGCGATCAGGCGGTAGAGCCGGTACTGCCCGTCGGAATCGACCAGCTTCTGCTCGTAGGCCGCGGGCAGGAACGGCACGCCGAGCTTGTAGCCGATCGCGAGCACCGCGACGTCGACGCTCATGCGCTCGCCGCCGCTCATCACGATGCTGTCGCCGTCATAATGGCCGAAGGTGCCGAACACCGCCTTGATGCGGCCGTCGGCGACCATCGGGTAGAAGCCCGGCGTTGCGATCGGCACCGAGCAGTTGACGCCATCCTCGATCCGCTCCTTCGGCACCATCTTGCAGCGGCCGAGCTTGAGCTGCGCCTTGAGCAGGCTCTCCAGCCCGCGCCAGTTCGCCCACACCAGCGGCGCGGCGATGCGGTGCGCGAGCCGCGTCATCGCGCCGATGCCCCAGCCCGGAAACATCTCCTCCTGCGCGCGGATGTAGAGGATGCGCTTGAAGTTCACGAGGCCGCCGATGAAATAGGGAATGCGCCAGACCGGCTCGCGCATCACGATGGTGACCTCGCGCGCGCCCGATTTCACCGCGTTGACGGCGATGTCGGTCGCGGACTTCGAGCCGCCGAGTACGACCACGCGGCGTCCTTTCGCCAGCGTGGGATCGCCGTATTTCGACGAATGCAGGATCTGCCCGCCCTGTGCGAGAAAGGCGTCCTCGCCGGGGCAATGCAGCTCGCGCGGCTCGTTGAACTGCCCGGTGCAGACCGCGACGAAATCGAAATCCTCGCTCGTGCTCGTGCCGTCCTTGGTCCTCAGCGCGAGCGTCCAGCCGGGCTTGCCGTCGGTGCGGCGTGCCATGCCGGCGACCTCGGTGCCGAGGCGCAGCATGCGGTCGAGACCGAAACTCTTGGCATAGTCGGTGAGATAGGCGTGAACCTGGGGCCCGGTCGGCCATTCCGGATAGGCCTCCGGCATGGCGCGGTCGGTGTAGCGGTAGAGCTCCTTCGGGCTCTGGGTCTGCACATCAGGGTAGGAGCGCGCCGGCTCCCAGACGCCGCCGAGATCGGCGCTGCGCTCGACGATGGTGACGCGGTGGCTGCGGCTGGAGAACGCCTTGGCGGCAGCAAGGCCGGAGACGCCGGCGCCGATCACGCAGACATGCTTGGGGCTGACCATGGGATTGGCTCGCAATCGATGTGTTTTCCGCGGGCAAGCGGCCACGTTCGGCCGCAAGGCGCGGCCGGCGGAGCTGCAAGCAGATGAAAGTGGACGAGGGGCCCGTGCCTAGTCGTTGGCCTCGGGCGGCAGGAAGTCGACCTCGTGCAGCGCCGAGATGCGCACGACCTCGGCAGGGTCGGTCAGATTGTGCAGCTGGTTGAACAGCGCCTCCAGCTTCTGCATCGGCGAGACCCAGAACAGCGCGCGGCACGGCTTATCGGACTTGTTGAAATAGCCGTGCGGAATGCCGCGCGGCATGCGCACGAGGTCGCCGGCATGGGCCTTGACCCATTTGCCATCGAGCTTGAGGTCGAGCGTGCCCTCCTGCACCAGGATGAATTCGTCCTGGGTCGGATGGATGTGCACCGGGACGAACTGGCCGGGATCGCTGTTGGTTTCGAATGCAAAGGTGGAGTCGGTGACGGCCTTGGGGAAGTAGACCTGGCCCAGAATGTTCCAGCTCTTGCCGCCGTAGCCTGTGCCAGCGGCGGTAATGCCCTTTTCGAGTGCAGTCTTTTCAGGTGCAGACTTTTCAGGTGCAGTCATGGCGCTCTCCCATGGATTCCGGCGAGGATGGAGCTTCAGTCAACAATGGGTCGCCTGTCTATCCGCTAAACGAATCCGCGAGCGCCTGTTGCCCTGCAGCATGACGATTTTGCCGACGCCGGCCCTTTCCGCGTCCGGGGAACTATTATAGGCTTAAAGCAATTCCGTGACGCGAAGCGTGGTCAACCATGTTCGCAGCCGTGCTGGAAATGAGCGCAAGGGCGCCTGCGGCCGAACGGCTCGCGGATTTCGCCCGCGTCACCACCGACGATGTCGACGAAGCGGCCGAACAGATCGGGCGCATCTTCTGCCCGCACGATCTCAAGCCGGCACAGGCGCGCGCGGCCGGCTTCTCCGCCCGGCACAATTGCGCCGGCTTCGACGGCTTTTCCATCAATTACGTGGCCTATGGCGGATCGGTCGGCATCGATCCGGGCTGCCTCGAGCGCTTCTTCCTGGTGCAGGTCCCGCTCACCGGCACGGCCTATATTCGCGCCGGCACGACCGAGCTCGACGCCGCGCCGGAGCGGACGGCGTCGCTGCTGTCGCCGACGATCCCGACCCGGATGATGTGGCGCGACTGCGCGCAGGCGATCCTGCTGTTTGACCGCCGCATGGTCGAGCAGCGCGCCGCGGCGCTGTCGGGCAGGGCGTCAGGCACGGTCGAGTTCGATCCCGTGATCGATTTGGAGGCGCCGGCCGGGCGCGCCTTGCGCGGTAGTCTCGCCGAGTTGATGAAGCTCGCCGAACGTCTCGGTCCCTCCGGCCGGCTGTCGGCGGTCGCGATGGCCGATTGGCGCGAGCTGCTGCTCGATCACCTGCTCAACGGTCAGCGCCATGGCCTGTCGGATGCGATTCAAACGTTTTCGGGGCAGGCCGAGCGGCTGCCGCGCGCGCTCCGCGCGGCGCGGGACCATCTTGCGGACAATGCCGGCGAGCCGCTCGACCTTGCACAGCTCGCCTGTGCCGCCGGCATCGGCATCCGCGCGCTCCAGCTCGGCTTCCGCCGTCACTTCGGCCTGTCGATCTCGCAGATGCTGCTCGACATGCGCCTCGCCGGTCTGCACGCCCGCCTGGCGCAGGCCGCGCCCGATGCCTCCATCACCGAGATCGCCTTCGATCTCGGCTTCACCCATCTCAGCCGCATGGCCGGCGCCTACCGCGAAAAATTCGGCGAGACGCCGTCGGCGACGCTGCGGCGACGATTGAGCTAGCGCGAGAGAGCTATTTCCGCGGCCGCATCGTGCCGTTATCGTCGGCCGCCTGTCTGCGCAGGAACGCCTCGACATCAGCCTGCACCGAATAGGGCGTCGGGATCGCGTCGCCGGCGGAATCGACGGCGGTGTCGAGGCAGCGGCGCAGCATGCGGGCGAGCTCGGCCTTGCGGTAAGGCTTTCTCAAGAGCGGCGCGCCCATCGTCGCACGTCCCTGCGCGTGCAGCGAATCGTAGGCGTAGCCCGACGTGAACAGCACCCGAAGAGAGGGGCGCGCCGCCACCATCTGCTCGGCGAGCTCGCGTCCATTCATGCCGCCGGCCATCACGATGTCGGTGAAGAGCAGGTCGAAGGACCTGCCTTCGGCCGCAATCGCGAGCGCCTCGTTCGCATTGGCGGCCGGGATGACCTTGTAGCCGAGACCTTGGAGCTGGACCGTGACGTATTGGCGGACGTCGCGGTCGTCTTCGACGCAGAGGACGGTTTCCCTGCCGCCCACGATCTTGCGGTCGTCATAGCCGGTCGGGCGCAGCGCGCTCGCCTCCGCCTTCGGCAAATAGAGCGTGAAGATCGTGCCGCGTCCTTCTTCGGAGGCGACCTTGATGCCGCCGCCGGACTGCTTGACGAAACCGAACACCATGCTGAGCCCGAGTCCCGTGCCCTTGCCGACGTCCTTGGTGGAGAAGAACGGATCGAAGATCCGCTCCAGGATGGCCTGCGGAATGCCGGTGCCGGTGTCGGCAATCTCGATCTCGACATAGTCGCCGGCATAGCCGGCGCCGACCGCGACGGCCTCGCGCACGCCGAACACGACGTTGCGCGTCGTCAGCGTCAGCCTGCCGGCGTCCAGCATGGCGTCGCGCGCGTTGATCGCGAGGTTGAGCAGCGCCGAGCTCAGCTGGCCGCGGTCGGCATAGGCGAGCCAGACGTTGCGGTCGAGCCTGGTCACGATCTCGATCTTCTTGTCGAAGGTCGCCAGCAGCAGCTTTGCCAGCTCTTCCAGCAGCTCATTGACGTCGATCTCGGCCGGCTGCAGCGCCTGCTTGCGGGCAAAGGACAGCAGGCTCGAGGTCAGCGCGGCGCCGCGATCGGCGGCCTCGCTGATCAGCTTGGTGATGGTCGCAAGCGGCGGGTTGTCCCTGACGGCGTCGGCCAGGATCTCGATCGTGCCTGTGATCACCGTGAGCATGTTGTTGAATTCATGTGCGATGCCGCCGGTGAGCTGCCCGACCGCCTCCATCTTCTGGGACTGCACTAGCTGCTCCTCGGCAGCGCGTTTCTGGGTGATGTCCCTGACGAAGGTGTTGATGACGGCGCGTCCACCCAGCCGCAACACCGTGCTGGACGCCTCGGCCAGGATCTGGTCGCCGTTCCGGTGGATCAGGGCGAGCTCGAAGCGCAGGCCGGACGGCGTGTCCGACAATTCCGGCACCAGCCGCGCCATGCGCTGCCTGAAGGCGGCCCGCAGCGGCTCGGCGACGATGAGGTCGACGACGTCGGCACCGAGCGCCTCCTCGCGCGTCCATCCGGTCAGGGCCTCCGCCTGAAAGCTCCACTCCAGCACGGCGCCGCTGTCGTCGATTTGAATGAAGGCATCGAGCGCGGTCTTGATGACGGCTTGCATCATCTGCGCGCCGTCGGTGCGTGCTCGCGCGTCTTCCGCCGATCGTCCCGCGGCGCGCTTGTCCTCCGATCTCTCGATCGCGCGCGTGCAGAGGTGCACGAGCAGCGCGGCAACGGCGGCGCTTGCGATTAAGGCTGCGATCTGGGCCATGCCGAACCCGGGTCCGGCCACGGCATAGGAGGCGAGAAGGGCCGCCGCGGTCACCACGACCTGTGCGGCCATCGCGAGTGTCAGAAGCCCCCTGAGTTTCATGGTCTCCCACCAAAGAAGACTACCGCACTGGCCGCCCGGTCCCGGGTGCCGCTTTGATGTGAGCTACAGACTCCGCGCGGCGGCGTCGAGGGGCAATTTGCGGTGGTGTCGGCCGCCAGCCTTTCTTCGGCCTCAACCTGCGGGCGAATCGCATGGCAAGGAGGCGCGCATACAAGCAATGCGATTGACAGCTGTACTGAGGCGTGATCGTTCGAACTGAACTCCAGGAGTGCTCCATGTCCCCGCCGCTCAACCGTATCAACAGCGACGAACGCCTGCCGCAGCAGGTCGATGTCGTCGTCATCGGCGGCGGCGTCATCGGTGTCTCCGCGGCCTATCATCTGGCGAAGAAGGGCCTCTCGGTCGCGCTGGTCGAGAAGGGCCACGTCGGCGGCGAGCAGTCGAGCCGCAATTGGGGCTGGTGCCGCCAGCAGGGCCGCGCGCGCGAGGAGATCCCGCTGGCTCGCGAGGCGCTGCGGCTGTGGGAGGACATGCAGAACGACGCCGGCGTCGATGCCGGCTTCCGCCGCACCGGCGTTCTGTTCCTGACCAAGAGCAAGGACGAGCTTGCGAGCTGGGAGCGCTGGGCCGCGGTCGCGCGCGAGATGCAGGTCCACTCCACCGTCCTGACGCCGGCCGAGGTTGCCGAGCGCATGCCGGGCAATACCGACCAGTGGGTCGGCGGCCTACATACGCCGAGCGACGGGCGTGCCGAGCCGTCGATGGCCGTGCCCGCGCTGGCCACCGCCGCGCGAAAGCACGGCGTCACCATCCATCAGGGCTGCGCCGCGCGGGGACTGGAGACGACCGGTGGGCGGGTCAGCGCCGTCGTCACCGAGAAGGGCACCATCCGCACCCAGTCCGTGCTGCTGTCGGGCGGCGCATGGTCGTCGCTGTTCTGCCGCCGTCACGGCATCGAGCTGCCGATCGGCCTCGTCAACGCCACCGCCTGCCGGACCACGCCGGGGCCGGAGATCACCTCGGGCGCGCTGGGCACCGATCTCTACTGCGTCCGCCGCCGCCTCGACGGCGGCTTCACGCTGGCGCTGCGCAACCGCGGCACGGTCGAGCTGTCGCCCGATCTGTTCCGCTATGCGCGCACCTTCTGGCCAACCTATTTGCATCGCAAGAGCGGACTGAAGCTGTCGTTGGGCAAGTCCTTCATCGACCAGATCGTGCGCGGCACCAGCTGGAGCTTTGACAAGCCGTCGCCGTTCGAGACCGAGCGCGTGCGCGATCCCGAGCCCGACATGTCGCTGGTGAATGCTGCGCTCGCCTCATTGGTCAAGGCCAACCCTGAACTCAAGGACATCGAGATCGCGGAAGCCTGGGGCGGCACCATCGACTGCACGCCGGACACGATCCCCGTGATCTCGCCGGTCGACGCCTTGCCGGGCTTTTTCCTCGCGACCGGATTCTCCGGCCACGGCTTTGGCATCGGCCCCGCCGCAGGCAAGCTCGCCGCCGATATCGTGACCGGCACCACGCCGCTGGTCGATCCCGCGGCCTACAGCCACAAGCGCATGATCGACGGCCGCCGGCTCGCACCGGTCAGCCCGCTCTGAGGGCTCGCATGACCGTTCTCTACAAGGCCAACATGGTTCGCGGTGCCGAATGGGCGCGCTTCTTCGCGGAGCGTGCGCCCGACGTCCCATTCCGGCTCTGGCCTGATATCGGCGATCCCGCCAACGTCCGCTATCTCGTTGCGTGGGTGCCGCCTGACGATATCGCGACGACGTTTCCCAATCTCGAGCTGGTCTTCTCGGTCGGCGCTGGCGTCGATCAGTTCGATGCCACGAAAGTGCCCGCGCACATTCCGCTTGTCCGCATGCTGGAGCCCGGCATCGCCGAGACCATGGTGGAGTACGTCACCATGGCCGTGCTCGGTCTGCATCGCGACCTCCTGCAGTTCATCGATCAGCAGAAGCAGCAGGTCTGGCGCGAGATCCGGATCACGCCGGCGAAACGGCGGCGTGTCGGCGTGATGGGGCTTGGCCAGCTCGGCCAGGCCGTGCTCGAACGCCTCAAGGTGTTCGGCTTCCCGCTCTCGGGATGGAATCGCTCGGCGCGTGAGATCGAGGGCGTGACCTGCCACGTGGGTGCAGACGCGCTGCCAGATTTCCTCGCACAGAGCGACATCCTCGTCTGCCTGCTGCCGTTGACCGACGAGACCCGCGGCATCCTCAACGCGGATTTGTTCGCGCGCCTGCCGCGCGGTGCGTCCCTCGTCAATGTCGGACGAGGACCGCATCTCATCGAGGCCGATTTCCTCGCGGCCCTCGACAGCGGTGCGCTATCAGGCGCGGTGCTCGATGTCACCGAACCCGAGCCGTTGCCTGAGGGACATCCGTTCTGGAGCCATCCGGGCATCCTGCTGACGCCGCACAATGCCAGCATGACGACGCCGGACACGGCCGTCGATTTCGTGCTCGATGTCATCGACCGTCACCGTCGCGGCGAGGAGTTGCCGGGGCGTGTCGATCGCACTCGCGGTTACTGAGGGCGTGATGGTGATGGGAACACCGGTCTAGCCAAGAGCTCCTTTTACCTCTCCCGCTTGCGGGTGAGGTCGGCGCGCAGCGCCGGGTGAGGGTTCTCTCCTCTTGGGGGGAGGGGTGGCGCGACGATGAGGATTTGTCCTCCTGAAATTGTGACTGGATGGAGCGAGAGGGAACTGCGGCATGTGAACCGCCTCATATTCCATCACTCTCTTTTCGAGCTATCACTCCCGCAAGAAATTGTCGCACCTGGAGCCAACTGGCAGACACGGGTGAGATGCAAATGCCTGCGAAGCCGCGTGCTCGCAGCTTTGGATTGGCTCTCGTCCTGGTCACGAGCAAGCCAACCCCATCACTCAACACAGATCTTTCAGAAATTGGAATCAAGGGCATCGAGAAACGCGTCCTGGCAGCTTCTAGTCGGGGTCGGCCGGTAGGCTGCTACTTACTCAGAGGAGCCCCCAATGAAGATTAGCAGCGCAATTTCCAGCGCCTTTTCCCTAAGAAGGCAGGTCGGCAGTCTTCGGATCGCCCGTTCCAGCCTGATCAAGTCGGCCCACCTTCTTGAAAGAATTGGGCTGGCAGCCGTTGGGGCCTCTTGTGGCCTCTATGTGGGTGCGACCCTGTTGCGTCAGAAAGGCGGAATGTTTGAAAGCGGCTGGATCGTGCTGATAACAATGCTCTATGGAGCTCTCAGCTATTATGTCGGGATTGATTTGTCCGGCAATGTCGCACGAAGGGCGACATCGAACATCTCGGAAGAATGGAATGGTTCTGAGCCGGCTGAGCTCATGAGTGCGGCTGGAACGTTCAGCGCGGCGATTGCCGCAACGCTGTCCGTCAGCATCCTTGTCCTTGATCAAAACCTGCCTAACGGCCTGATAGGCTTTGTTGCCGGCTGTTGGGTGGTTGGTTCTTCGCTTCAAGTTGCGGCGGGTGCAATGACTCGCAGCTCCGATGCGCCCACGAACGAGCAACGATAAAAGTGCACCTCACGGGAAACGTGCACTTGGCATCGTATGTGCGCACAAGCCGCAGTGTTGGTTCGGCTTCAGGTCTGCAGTGAGCAGCGACGACTCATCGCAACCTCTGCCATCTAACGCTGCGCGCGGGCGATGTTTGGTAGCGCAGCCGTTCGCATCGAGCAGTGTCCCGGTCGAAAAACGTGTCGGTATCGAGTAACCTAAATTTTCGCGCGACAAACAAGACGTGCCATCATGGTGGCGTTGGGATATTGTCCCTGCGCGCCGTGGTCCAAAATTCTGCTAACCGCCAACCACACGATCGGTGGAGCCAATGCAGATTGCGGAGTGGCTCGAGAAGCTGGGGCTTGGGCAATACGCAGAGCGTTTTGTCCAAAATGGGATCGACATGGGCGTCCTTCCCGAGCTGATGGTCGAGGACTTCGACAAGCTCGGAGTCCTGCTCGGGCATCGCCGCAAAATGCTGCGTGCGATTGCCGACCTTGATCCAGCCGCGTTGATCGCATCGCCGGCTCCTCCTCACGACGCCGAGCGTCGCCACCTCACCGTCATGTTTTGCGATCTGGTCGGCTCGACAGCGCTCTCGGCGCGTCTCGATCCCGAGGATCTGTGGGAAGTGATCCGGGCGTACCGCGCCGCCTGCGGGAGCGTCATTGCCGCTTATGACGGCAGGATAGCCAGGTTCGTCGGTGACGGAATACTCGTCTATTTCGGGTATCCGCGCGCCCACGAAGATGATGCGGAGCGGGCAGTGCGAGCGGGCCTCGATATTATCGCTGCGATTCGCCAACTCAAGACAGGCGCCGGCGAACGGGTTGAACTGCGGATCGCAATTGCGACCGGGCTTGTGGTGGTCGGCGATCTCATCAGCGGAGATGCATCGGAGGAGCACGCAACCATCGGCGATGCACCAAACCTCGCTGCTCGGCTTCAAAGCCTGGCCGAGCCGGGGGCGGTCGTCGTTGCCTCGTCGACGCGCCGGCTACTTGGCGATCTCTTCACCTTTCGCAATCTCGGCCGCCGCGAGGTCAAGGGGATAGGCGAACCCATCGCGGTCTGGGCGGTGGAAGGAGCGACCTCATCGGAGAGTCGCTTCGAGGCGGTCCGCGCCGCGCGCTCGATCGGCTTTGTCGGCCGCAAGGACGAGATCGAGTTCATTCTCTCGCGCCAGCGGGAGGCATGGCAGGGCCAGGGCCAGATCGTATTGATTTCCGGCGAAGCGGGCATCGGCAAGTCGCGCATCGTGGCAATGCTGTCCGAGAGCCCCTCGTTGGGGACGCACCGTCGCGTGCGATATCAGTGTTCGCCTTACCACACCAACAGCGCACTTCATCCCTTTGTCGCGCAGCTCGAGCGCGCCGCCGGAATCCGCTCCCACGACACGCCAGAACAAAAGCTCGACAAGCTCGAGGCGATGCTGGCAATAGGAACCCGGCAAGTCGCCCGGGCCACGCCGCTCATTGCGGCCCTGCTCTCGATTCCGACCGGCGACCATTGCCCGCCACTCGGCTTGAGCCCGGCGCAGCAGAGGCGACAGACATTTGCCGCCCTTCTCGATCAGCTCGAGGGATTGGCGCGAGACCAGCCTCTGCTGATCATCTGCGAGGATATGCATTGGGCCGATGCGACGACACTTGAACTGTTCGATCTCGCGGTCGATCGGATCAGGGGCCTGCAGATACTCGTGCTCTTGACGTCCCGGCCGGAGTTCGAGCCCTCCTGGTCGGGCCTTGCCAATGTCAGTCTGTTGCGGCTCGACCGGCTCGATCGGCAGGACACGCGCGCGCTGGTCGAGCAGGTGGTCGTCGGTCGCCAGCTGCCACGCGAGATGATGAAGCAGATCATCGACAAGACCGATGGCATACCGCTATTCGTCGAAGAGTTGACCAAGATGGTGCTGGAGTCCGGGCTGCTCGTCGAAGATGCCGGGCGCTACCGCCTGAATAGTCCGCTCCCGCCGCTTGCTATCCCCGCGACGCTGCAGGATTCGCTGATGGCGCGGCTCGACCGGCTCGCTCCGGTCAAGGAGGTAGCGCAGATAGGCGCCGCCATTGGCCGTGACTTCTCGTACGCACTGCTGAAAACCGTGGCGGGACGCGACGATCTGACGCTGAACGCTGCGTTGGGACAACTTGAAGAGGCCGAACTGCTGTTGCGTCGTGGCACGCCGCCCGAAGCAAATTACAGTTTCAAGCACGCCCTTGTTCAGGAGGCGGCCTACGAGAGTCTGCTGAAGAGCAAACGGCAGCTGCTTCATACCCGCATTGGCGATGTCCTGGGCGAGAAGTTTCCAGCAGTCGCCGAGACCGAACCGGAAGTTCTGGCGCACCACTTCACTGAGGCGGGGCTGAGCGAGACGGCCCTCGAATGGTGGCGCAAGGCGGGCCAGCAGGCGTTGAAACGCTCGGCCTATTCCGAGGCGATCGCGCATCTCGGCAAGGCCATTGCGACCGCCGATCAGTTGCCTGATGATCCCCGCCGGATCATGAGCAGGCTGCATCTTCAAATCGCATATGGCCGTGCCTTGCGGGGCAGCCTCGGCCACAGCGCTCCAGAGACGGTCGCGGCATGGACGCGTGCGCGACAGTTCGCAGCCGACATCGATGATCCCGTTGAACTTGCGCCGGTGCAGTCGGGGCTCTTCAATGCCTGCCTGACCCACGGCGAACTCGCTCCGATGCGGGAGCTGGCGGACGCCATCAGGAGCGCCGCTGACCGACGACCGGACTCGCCGGTGGCCGCCGTCGTCGCCCATTGGACGGGCGGCGTCACCTGCTGGTTCGAGGGCGATTACTTGAATGCGAGAACGCATCTTGAGCGGGCGCTGGGGATCTATGGTGCCGAACCGGATCCCGCGACCTTCAGGGCGTCTGCGCTGGATCTGCCGTTCGTGATCATGAGATTTCTTGCCCTGGTGCTCTGGCCGCTCGGTAGCACCGCTCGTGCGCGCAAGCTCGCCGCGGAAGCGGTGGGTGCTCCGGGCGAAAAACGGGCGCTGTCCCAGGCCAATGCGCTGGTTCATCGCGCTGTGTTCGACGGGGTATGCGGGGGCATGTTGCAGCAAACAGAGACGATCCTGGCGCTCGGTCTCGCGCGCGACCACACGATGCCGCTGTACGTGGCCGCGGGCACCTACCTGAATGGCCTCGCCAAGTGGCGTGCCGGCGACCGAATGGCCGGACTGGCGGACATGCGTCACGGCTGGGCCTTCCTGCACGAGAACGACTGCTACCTCTGCGAACCGTTCTGGGGAATGCATGTCGCCCTGGCGAATGCAGAAGTGGGCGAAATCGGGACCGGCCTGGAAATCCTGGACGAATCGATCGCCGGGACGGAACAATCCGGCCAGCATTGGCTCGATGCCGAGCTGCATCGTGTCCGCGGTAAACTTGTATCGCGCCATGATCCTTCGGACGAATCCAGTGCCGAAGAAGCCTTCAAGCGCGCGCTGGACATCGCGCGACACCAGCAGACCAGGACTTTCGAGCTGCGCGGCGCCCTTGAACTTGCACGCCTGTACAAGACAAATGGCCGAGCTGGTGCGGTCTCTGAAGTGCTCGCTCCTGTGCTCGCCGAATTCGATGCGGAGCGAAATCTTCCCGAAGTCCTGGAAGCGAAAGAGCTGCTTGGGAATGGGCGTTAGCCGCGCCATTCGATCGCCGCAAGCGCCGCGCCGACTTCAAGCCGGAATGGGGCGATATCCTGATCCTCGACTCGGCAGCCGTAGTTATCCGGTTTTGACACGGCTTAACCTGATGTGGTGAATCCTAGGTATGCTTCTCGTGGTTGCGAAGGCGAGTCTGCCGCGGTGGCGAATCCTGATTTCGGCTGGCGGCAATGTTGTCGGATTGCTCCTTGCCTCAAGGCGCAAACTTCATCCCAACGCCCGACGATTGGTTTGCCTTCGCTGCGGCAGGCGCAGCGACCAAAGCCCATTGGAGATCCAGTCGTGGTCCGTTTGCACGTCGAACGTTTCATTCGCAGCCGGGTTGTTCGCCGAGCTCTGGCGCTCGGGATCATCGCGCTGAGCGGATGGGCCCTGTTGCCGTATGTGACCTACCGAATCGCTCCCTCCGCCTTTGTCAATGCCGAGCTCATGCGGGTGACTGCACCGTTCGCGGGTCAGCTCTCGCCTGATCTTCCACGCAAGGGCGAATATTTCCAGCAGAGCCGGGTGGTGCCGATGGTCGGGGCGCGTTCGCCGGATCGCCGACACCTCATGGACCTCGATCAGCAGCTTGCCGTGTCCACCAAACGCGCCGAGCTCGCACGTCGGCAACTCGAGGAGATCGCCGAGCTCGATCGCAAGCTCGGCGAGCGCAGCGAGGACTATCGTTTGGGGATGGTCGCGCGCCTGAGCCACGAAATCGGCGAAACGGAAGTTGAAAAAGGCGGCTGTCTCGCCGAGGCGCGGCAGCGGAACGATGTCGCGGGCCGGATGGAGAGGCTCGTGAAGCTCGGCATCAGTTCGCAGATCCGCTCCGGCGAGGCCCAAGCCTCGCAGGAGGCAACCGCAACGCGGTGCCGGATGGCCGATGAACGCCTGCAGCGCCTCAAGACCGAGTTGGGGGCGGCGGAGAAAGGTCTCTATCTTCGTGGCGATGCCAATGACGTGCCCTACTCCCAGCAGCAACGCGAGCGGCTTGTTCTCCGCCGCCAGGAGCTCGAGACGGACGAGTTGCAAAACAGCTCACGTTCTGCGCAACTGGCCGCGGAAATCGCCGAGGAGCGCGCTCGGCTTGATCGTCTCGATCACTACGATCTGTCGTTGCCGGCCGCCCATGTCGTCTGGTCGGTCGCGGCCAGCCCCGGCTCGATGGTCACGGAAGGGCAATCGGTCCTCGATTTTGCAGACTGCCAACGCCGATTCATTGTCGTTGAACTGCCCGAGCGCGATTTCGAGAAGATCAAGGCCGGAGATGCGGCTACCGTCCGCCTGATCGGGAGCGGCGAATGGAAGACCGGCCTGGTCCGGCAAGTCCGCGGATCGGCTGCTTACGCCGACGATCGACTGCTTGCGGCTCGGGTGCCGCGGCCTGATCCGGGCAACATTACCGTTGAGATATCGCTTCCCCCCAACGAAACGTGGGCCGACCGCAATGGCTCCTGCGATATCGGACGGCTGGCCGAAGTGCGCTTCGAGCGCAGAGCCGACGGCTTGCTACGATTGGTCAGCTCGAAGTTGAAATGGCTGACTGCGCGCCTGGAGCTCGACCAGTCGTCGCTGTGAGCGAGGTGTTCCATGCAGGCCATGACTCTGTCTCTCTCTCAGCTGTTCGCGCCGATGGTGGGGATCTTTGCGGCGATGTACCTGTTGGCGCCGACCTTTCCAGTCGCGCGCCTTTGGGCACGTGTCGCGGTCTTTGCCGCGGTCTGGCTTGTCGTGGCTCGCTATCTCGAATGGCGTATTTTCACCACGGTGCTGCCGGCAACCGGCACTTGGTATCAGGTCTACTGGATCTGGTTCTGTCTCTTCGTTGAGCTACTGACCTTCACGGATCAGTTTATCCTTTATCTGATTTTCCTTCGCAGGACCGATCGCCGCAGCGAGGCGGATCAGCACGAGCGTCGGCTTCGCAGCCTGCCGCATGATGAGCTGCCATCGGTCGACGTCCTTATTCCAACCTATGACGAGCCGTTCGAGGTGTTGGAAAAGACGATCACCGGCGCGTTGTGTCTGGACTATCCAAACTTCCAGGTCTGGGTTCTGGATGATGGTCGCCGGCCTTGGCTCAAGAAACTCTGCGAGGAAAAGGGTGCCGGGTATCTCACGCGCGCCGACAACCTGAATGCCAAGGCCGGTAATATCAATCATGCGCTGACGCAGACGAACGGCGAGTTCTTTGCGATCTTTGACGCGGACTTCGTGCCGCAGTGCAAATTCCTGATGCGCACGATCGGC
This sequence comes from Bradyrhizobium sp. SBR1B, assembly GCF_014198205.1. Lineage (NCBI taxonomy): Bacteria > Pseudomonadati > Pseudomonadota > Alphaproteobacteria > Hyphomicrobiales > Nitrobacteraceae > Bradyrhizobium > Bradyrhizobium sp. SBR1B. The sequence continues at coordinate 514,811 of NZ_JACIHC010000003.1, read as the reverse complement.
TTCTTCGCGGATCCAAAGATCGGAATCGTTCAGATCCCGCACACCTTTTACAACGAGGATCCGATGCAGGCGAATCTCGGCCTGCACAGGGGATTGCCGGACGAGCAACGGTTCTTCTTCGATTCCATCATGCCCGCGCGCGACGGCTGGGATGGTGCCTTTTGTTGTGGTTCCAACTCCGTCACGCGTCGTGCCGCACTTCGCGTGGTTGGGGATGCCTTGCCGACCCAGTCCATTACCGAAGACATTCTGCTGACGCTGGTCCTGCTGCGCAAAGGGTACATCACCCGTTATCTCAACGAGCCATTGGCGATTGGATTGGCGCCGGAAAGCCTTGACGCGTTTTTCGTGCAACGGCAACGCTGGGCGCGTGGCGCGATCCAGACTCTGTATCTCGCCGCCGGCCCGCTCGGCCCCGGACTGGGCTTGATGCATCGGCTCCTGTTCTTTCCGACTCATTGGCTCTCATTGGGCTTGCGAGCGCTCATGGTCGTGGTGGTTCCGATCGTGTTCATGTGGACCGGTCTAGCGCCTGTCGCCGACGTCACCCCCGAGGCGGTCTTCTTTTACCTGTTCCCCGCGATCCTGGCGCTCAACGGCGGCATCTCCTGGTTTGCGCCGCACGTGCACTTTCCGCTCGCCGCTCAGGTGTCGGCGACGATCCAGAGCTTCAAGATTCTGCCGACGGTGCTCGGGACTCTCGTCAAGCCGATGGGACATGCGTTCAAGGTGACGCCCAAGGGAGCTGCCGCGCGGTGCGCAAGCTACGCCGCGGAGATATTCTGGCCGTCGGCGGCGCTGATGGCGTTGACGGTTGTCGGCCTGGTTCTGAACACCATCCCGGAATGGCGGATGATCGATCATCCGGCCGCTTTACCGATGGTCGCCTTCTGGTCGGTGGTGAACGTCGTCGTGCTCTTCTTCGTCTGCATGACCTCGCTGCAAGCCCGGATGGGCCGCGCCGAGGAGCGTTTCGACGTCGATGAATCGGTCTTGATCGAGACCGGGGCCGGCGAACGGCTTTCTGGGCGCGTGAGCAACATCTCCCTCTCTGGCGCTGGCGTTCTGCTCGGCTCCGGCATTGACTGTTCCGGCGCTGGAGAACCGCTGCGCGTGCACATCATGCAGGTGGGCTGGATCGACGCGATGATTGTGCAGCAACGAGGCCGGCTGGCCGGGATGCAGTTCCATTTGCCGCAATCGCTTGAACGAGACCTGCTGATTCGCAAGCTCTTTACCGTCGCCCGTCTGAAAGAGAACGGTGTCGTCGCATGCTCCGTGAACAGGGCGATGCTCAAGAACATCTGGTCAATGGCCGTGCCGTTGCCTCAAATTGTTACAACTGGCGCGAAGCCCACACCGCTTTCGCCGCCGCCGATGCGGTTGCCGGCAGAGAGCCTGGTCATTCGGCCTCAACCGCGGATCGACGATCTGGCACATCTTGCCGGAGTCCGAAGCCTGCATCCGGCCAGTTTCACTGAGCCTCACTTGGCCGAGTGGCCGGCACGTTGAGCGAGGCCGTCAAGTCGGGCTGATTGCTGTGGTGTCCTTCTCGCCCGACCGGTCGAAGGGTTATCGATCGACGTCAAGCCGCTCATCGATGCCGTCAGTCTTCCGAAGCCCTGCCAGAAACTCAACCGGAACGAGCAACTATCCCTTAGCCCAAGGCGTTTACGGGGTTGGGGTGGAGGGAACATCTCTTGATCGATCACCGTAGTGATGTTCGCCAGGGGCGTCTGACGTTCTGGGTCTCGGCATTCGTGGCGGTCGCCTGTATGGCGATTGTCGCGCTCAGCGGCTGGCGGGAATGGTCCTCGCGACTGGCGGTGCTGAAGGGTTCCGAAACGGACATGGCCAATCTGGCCCGGTCGCTGACGCAACACGCGGACGACACGTTCGAACTCGCGGACACCGTTCTGAATGTGCTGGTTGGTCAACTCGAACTGGAGGGAGCCGGGCCAGCGGCAATCGCCAAGATTCAGACCTTTTTGACCCGACGCAAAGCCGCGAACCGGATCCGCGCCGTATTTATCTACGACGAGACCGGCCGCTGGCTCGCAACCAGCGAGCCAGTGGATTTCGCCCGTCTCAACAACAGCGACCGAGATTATTTCCAGCATCATCGTGCCGTGGCGGACAGGGGCACCTTCATTGGGAATCCGGTGAAGAGTAGATCGGGCGGTCAATGGATCATCACCGCGTCACGGCGCTTCAATCATCCTGACGGCAGTTTTGCCGGAGTTGCCCTTACGACGATCGATGTCGACTATTTTCTGCAATTTTATCGCGGGTTCGACGTTGGCCGGAATGGTTCAATCGCTCTGGCGACCGCGGGAGGCATTGTCCTCGCGCGTACCCCGGACAACGGATACACGGGCCGCGATCTGTCGAGTGCTCCGCTTTTCAAGACTATTCGCGAGCGGCCGGCTGCGGGCGTCTACTACTTCACGTCGCCTCTCGACGGCGTTCGGCGTCTGAGCTTCTATCAACTCAGCAGCCGCTACCCCGTTCTCCTCGTTGCTACGGAATCAGAAGATGACGTCTTGGCCCCCTGGCGCAGAGCCGCGCTGACGCGCATTGCCGCAGTCCTGGCGCTGACAGGTGGGCTTGGTGTTGCCGGGCTCTTTCTGGTGCGCCAGTTGCACCTGCGGCAGAAGATGGCCGCTGCCCTGGTTGCCAAGGAGGCGGATTTTCGCCTCCTTGCAGAGCAGTCGGGAGACATGGTCATGCGCGTCGCAGTCGATGGACGGATCCTCTATGCGTCGCCGTCCACCGCTCGAATCCTTGGCTGGGCTCCGAACGAATTGGTGAATACATCAGCCCTCGCCGGCATCAATCCCGCGGATTTGGCCCGAGTTGAGCAAACGCTCTCCGCATTGATGAACGGCGAAGCCGAGGAGGCGAGAATCACGTATCGCACCCGTCATCGTGAGAAGGAAGAGATCTGGGTCGAAACTGCGCTGCGCGTCACGAGGAGTGCGCAGAGTGGACACATCAACGGCGTGGTGGCGATCTCGCGCGACATGACCGAACGCAAGGATCTGGAGGATAGGCTGGCGGCTCTCGCCAGTTCGGACGGCCTGACGGCCTTGGCAAATCGCAGACACTTCGACGAGCGGCTGGAGGCGGAATGGGACCGGGCCAGGCGGGAAGGAACGCCTCTGTCACTGCTGCTGATGGACGTCGATCATTTCAAGAGCTTCAACGACCGGTACGGGCATCAAGCGGGCGATTCATGTCTCCGCTCAATCGCGGGGGTCCTGGCGCAGCAGGCCAGACGGCCGGCAGACGTGGCGGCCCGGTACGGTGGTGAGGAATTCGCCTTGCTGCTACCGAATACCGACGCAGGAGGTTGCGAGCAGGTCGGCGAGCGAATCCGGCAGGCGATCGAGGACCTCGGCATCCTGCACGCGCTCAACCCGTCATCCAGGCAGGTCACCCTCAGCATTGGTGGCGCCACATATCATTCGTTCGGCGACAAGGCGGATTGCACGTCGCTGATAGCGGCTGCGGATAAGGCGCTTTACGCCGCCAAGGAGGGCGGACGCAACCGCATGGTGATGTCAGGGCAAGTCGTCGCGTGGCCCGGCTCGATACGGGCTTGAAGAGCAATTCCAGCGCGCCGCGGCGTGGTGTCACGAATTCACGTGCACGAAATCCCGCAGTAGCGGATAGATCTCGTTATTCCAGCGGCGGCCTGAGAACACGCCGTAATGGCCAACGCCGGCCTGCATGTGGTGGACGCGCCGATAAGCGCGCACGCCGGTGCAGAGGTCCTGCGCGGCCAGCGTCTGGCCGATCGAGCAGATGTCGTCCTTCTCGCCTTCGACCGTCATCAGCCCCATGCGGCTGACGGCCTTGGTGTTCACCGGGCGGCCGCGATGCATCAGTCTGCCTTGCGGCAACAGGTGCTCCTGGAACACGTCGCGCACGGTCTCGATGTAGAACTCGGCCGGCAGGTCCATCACGGCGAAATATTCGTCGTAGAAAGTCTTGATGGTCGCGGCCTTGTCGTTCTCGCCCTTGGCGATGTGGTTGGCGAGATCCATGTGCTGCTTGATGTGGCGCTCGAGGTTCATCGAGACGAAGGCGGTGAGCTGCACGAAGCCGGGATAGACTTTCCGCAGCGCGCCGCGGCACTGCATCGGCACGTAGTTGATCAGGTTCCGCTCGAACCATTCGATCGGCTTGCTCTTGGCGAAGTCGTTGACCCTGGTCGGCTGGATGCGGGTGTCGATCGGCCCCGCCATCAGCGTCAGCGTCGCCGGGCGCGAGGGATGGTTGTCCTCGCACATGATCGCGGCGGCCGCGAGCGCCGACACCGACGGCTGGCAGATCGCCACCATGTGCGGGCGCGGGCCGAGCTGTCCGAGGAAATCGATCAGATGCTCGGTGTAGTCGTCGAGCCCGAAGCGGCCCTCGCTGCGCGGAATGTCGCGCGGATTGTGCCAGTCGGTGATGTAGACGTCGTGGTCCTGCAGCAGCGTCTGCACGGTGCCGCGCAAGAGCGTCGCGAAATGGCCGGACATCGGCGCCACCAGCAGCATGCGCGGCTGCTCCGTCACGCCGTCCTTCCTGAAGTGCAGCAGCGAGCCAAACGGTGTCGCGTAGGCGACCTCCTCGGTGACGGCGACTTCGCGATTGCCGACCATGACGCTGTCGATGCCGTAGGCCGGGCGATGATAGGTGAGGGTGGAGCGCGAGATCAGCTCCAGCGCCGCCGAGAGACGGCCGACGACCTGGTCCGACATGCCCTGCGGCACCAGATTGAGGAATTTGAGCGCGGACGAAGCCCCCGCCCGCCACGGCGCTGTCAGGTCCATCTGGTTCTGAAAGGCCTGATAATACATCGACATCATACTGAAGTGCCCACCTGTCCCCCCTTCGTGATGCAATATCGAAGCCAGATGGGAGCTGGACCGCCGGGAAAATTGGCACGTCGCTTGCTGCTCTTTGGGCGGGAAGGACGGGGCACGCACGCGCGGCAGTGCGCGCCCAGGCGTGAGGGAATGGCCATATGGCGAAGGCGACTCTGACCATCAGCAGCAAGAACTACTCGTCCTGGTCGCTGCGCGGCTGGCTGCTGACGAAATTCTCCGGGCTCGATTTCGAGGAAATCGTCACCGCGCCGGACGATCCGTCGGCGCGCGCCGAAATCCTCTTGCTGTCGTCGTCGATCCTGGTGCCGTGCCTGCGGCACGACGGTGCCGTGGTGTGGGATACGCTGGCGATCGCCGAATACCTCAACGAGGCGATGCCGTCAGCCGGGCTGCTGCCTGATGATCGCGTGCAGCGCGCCCATTGCCGCTCGATCTCGGGCGAAATCCACTCCGGCTTCACCACGCTGCGCGCCTCGCTGCCGGTGAATCTGAAGGGACGTTTTCCCGGCTTCAAGATCTGGTCGCGCGCGCAGGCCGACATCGATCGGGTCTGGTCGATCTGGCGCGACTGTCTGGAGAAATCCGGCGGCCCGTTCCTGTTCGGCGAGCGGCGAACCATGGCGGATGCGATGTACGCGCCCGTGGTGACGCGCTTCGTCACCTACGACGTCAAGCTCGAGCCGCAGCTGAAGGCCTACGCCGACACCATCATGGCGATGGATGAGATGAAGGAATGGATCGCGGCGGCGAGGGAAGAGCCGGCCGAGATCGAGGAGCTCGAGGTCGAATATTAGGCAGGCCTTGCCTGGCCCTGCCTGTTTCGGGGGCGGGGACCGGCCACAGCAACTTGAGCGCTATGTCCTTTTCGCGATTAACCTTTGGCGCCCGTGCGAGGCGTGGGCCATCCACCGCGCTGCGCAGATATTGTACGCGCCGGCCAAGCCACATCGATATCTAGCCGTGAACAGCTGCGTACACGTCCGTTCGGCTGATTCGGACGTGATTCGTTCGGGCCGCGTTCCGAAGGTTAAGACGGAGCGCGGCCCCGTTGCATTCTGGAACAAATATGGGCGTCAGGCGGCCCCGCGCTGCCTCACGCGCGGCAGGCGCCAGCCGATGACGGTCGCTTCGACCGCGATGCCGGCCTCGTGGTTCTGCCAGCGTCCCTCGACATAGCGACAGGCGAACGGCAGTTGGTACGTTCCGCTGTGGTCCTCGCACAGCACTTCGAGCGCCAGGCCCGGCGGTGGTTCTCCGGCGCCGTCGAATTCCGCCAGTCGTCTATCGCGCGTTGCCATTCCAAAAATCTCCCCTAAACAAAGCCGCGGAACGAGCGCCCACTTCTTCCGCGTGCGGATCATCGTTCCCCGTCCAAGGGAACGATGCAAGCTCAACGCGAGAATGCGGTGCGAGTGTGGTAGCCTTGAGTGGCTGTGCGCAAACAGCGCACATTGCCGTGATCGATCGGAGAGGAACCTTTCATGCTGCTTCGAAACGCCGGCGTTTGTTTCGCAATATTGCTGCTCGCAACGCTGGCGAATGCGCAGGTGCACGCGCAGGACGTGCCCGGTATCGAGATCTGCACGGTCGAGAAGACCATAGAGCGGCGCACCAGCTGCCTGCAGAGCAATGTCGACTTCCTGCAGAAAACGATCACCAAGCTCGCGCTCGACCAGCAGCAGAAGCTGGATGCAGCAAACCGTCAGATCGATGCGCTGAAGACGAACCTCGCCGGCCTGCAGAAGACGCTCGGCGATCTCCAGGCCGCGCAGGTGAAGACGGCCGATGATCTGAAGAAGAAGCAGGACGCGCCGGCGGCGAAGGACGCGAAATAAGCGAGCCGATCACGCCACGCGATAGCGCTCCATCACGTCCCGATCAGGCTCATAGCCGAGCCCCGCGCCCGCGGGCACCGCGACATGGCCGGTGGCATCGCTGTCGGCGCGGCCGCTCCAGAGGCAGGCTTCGCGCTTGAGATAGAACATTTCGACCAGCCCGTCCTCGCGTGTCGCCAGAAGGTGCAGCGTCGCGAGCAGGCCCGGACCGAAATACGGCGAGTGCGGAACGATCTTGACGCCGAGCCGATCGGCGAGCGCCGCGACCTTCAGAAATTCCGTGATGCCGCCAACCTTGGTCACCGACGGCTGGGCGTGGCTCACCGCGCCGGCCTGCATCATCTGGCGGAATTGATATTCCGTGCAGGCGTTCTCGCCGGCGGCAATCCCGAGCCCGCCTTTGCTGCGCACCTCGGCGAGCGCGGCGAAATCCTCCGGCGGCCAGACCGGCTCCTCCAGAAACATCGGCCGTGCGTCGCGGCAGGTCGTCGCGAACGCGATCGCCTGCTCGGCCGTCAGCGGGCAGTTCATGTCGACCATCAGCGGAACGGTCGGTCCGATCGCCTCCCGGGCGGCGAACACCGCCGGCGCCGTGGTCTCGTGCAGCTTGATCGCGCCATAGCCGAGCGCGAGCGCCTTCCTGCATTCGGCCGCGATGTTGTCGGGCGAGCCGATCCGCAGCAGGCTCGCATAGGCGGGAATGGCCGTGCGCCTGATCTCGCCGAGCAGGCGATGCAGGGGCACCCCCTGCACCTTCGCCGCCAAATCCCACAGCGCGATGTCGAGCGCTGAGATCGCGAACATGGTGATGCCGTAGCGGCCGAACAGATGCAGATTGCGCTGGATCTGCTCCATGGCAGCGGGAATGCCGGCCGTATCGGGCACCTTCAGCCCGCGGGCCTGCGGTGCGATCATCTCCTCGACGGCGCTGCGCGCGGTGCGCGGGCAGACATAGGCAAAGGCGTCGCCCCAGCCGGTCAGCCCGGCATCGGTGATGACCTCGACCAGCACCATGTCGAGCGCGGTAATCGCGGACGCGCCCTGGCGAAAGCTCGCGACACCGGCGTCATAGGGGATGCGGATATGGTGTGCCCGCACATCGGTGATGTCCATGACGTGGGGTTCCTCTTTCTCGTGAGCGGTTCGAAACAGTCTAGCCGCGAATGCCGGGGCGTTGCCAGTGGCTTTTCCCGGACTATCCTCACGCGAGCACAGCAATGCCGATCAAGCGAAGCCGGCGCTGAGGGCGCATCATCGTCACGCTTCGAACGAGGGTTGAGCCGCCATGAACCCTGCCCAACGCGCGCTCTGGTATATCGAGAGCCATCTGGCCGAGCCGATGACGCTCGACGAGATCGCTGCGATCGCGGGCGTGTCGCGGTTCCACATCGTGCGCGCGTTTGCCGCAGCCACCGGCCTTCCGGTGATGCGCTACGTCCGCGCGCGGCGGCTGACCGAGGCGGCGCGTCTTCTCGCGAACGGCGCGCCCGACATTCTGTCGCTGGCGCTGGAGGCCGATTACGGCTCGCACGAAGCCTTCACCCGCGCGTTCCGCGACCAATTCGGCACCACGCCCGAAGCGGTCAGGGCGGCGATGTGCGCCAATGACCTCAAGCTTCAGGAGCCGATCCTCATGGACTCCACCATGCTCGACCATCTCGCCCCGCCGCGTTTCGAGACCGAGCGGGCGTTGCTCGTCGCCGGTCCCGGCGAGCGCATCTCCTGCGACAACGGCGCCGTCATCCCCGGCCTCTGGCACCGCTTTCATCAGGAGGTCGCCGATATTCCATCGAGGGTCGGACAGGTCGCCTACGGCGTCTGCTGCAACGGCGACGATTCCGGCAATTTCGACTACATCGCGGGCGTCGAGGTCGCCGAGTTCTCGGACCTGCCGCGACGCTTCGCCCGCATCCGCATCCCTGAGCAGCGCTATGCGGTGTTCACGCATACCGAGCACGTCGCCTCGATCCGCCGCACCGTCAACACGATCTGGAATCGATGGCTGCCCGCCTCGGGATTGACGGCCGCGGACGCGCCGAGCTTCGAGCGCTACGACGAGGCGTTCGATCCCGCAACCGGGAATGGTGGCTTCGAGATCTGGCTGCCGGTGAAGCATTAGGGCTTCCGCAACGCTGGCATACCATCCCGCTTGCTTGGCAAGCCGAGGCGACTTTGTCATAACCGCAGGCAAATCTTGCGTGTGGGGCCCGTGCCGGACATCCCGTGCAAGCCATAACAAGCAGCCGGGAGGGTCCCCAATGTCTGACGTCCGCGTTCTCGCCACCGACCTCGAATTTCCCGAAGGGCCGGTCGTGATGCCGGACGGTTCGGTGGTGCTGGTGGAGATCCGTGGCCAGCGCCTGACGCGCGTTTATCCCGACGGCCGCAAGGAGATCGTCGCGAAGATTCCGGGCGGCCCGAACGGTGCCGCGCTCGGGCCCGACGGCAAGATCTACATCTGCAACAACGGCGGCTTCTCCTGGATCCCGACCCGCAACATGATCATGCCGGGCCCGCAGCCGGACGATTACCTCGGCGGCTCGATCCAGCGTGTCGATCTGCAATCCGGCAAGGTCGAGACCGTCGTCACCAGATGCGGCGAGCACGATCTGCGCGGGCCGAACGATCTGGTGTTCGACAAGCAGGGCGGCCTGTGGTTCTCCGATCTCGGCAAGCGCCGCGCGCGCGAGATGGACGTCGGCGGCATGTACTACCTCAAGCCCGGGATGACCGAGCTCGTCGAGATCGTGCACGGCATTTTGCCGGCCAACGGCATCGGGCTGTCGCCGGATGAGAATACCGTCTACATCGCGGAGACGCCGACCGGCCGGCTGTGGGCCTACGAGCTCTCCGCGCCCGGCACGCTGAAGCCGCGCGACGTGATCTATCGTGGCGAGCGCGGCAAGCCGATCTGCGGCCTCGGCGGCTACCAGATGTTCGACTCGCTCGCGGTGGAAGCCGGCGGCAATGTCTGCGTCGCCACCCTCGTCTCCGGCTGCATCTCGGTGATCGCACCCGATGGCACGCTGGTCGAGCAGGTCCCGACCGGCGACCGCGTCACCACCAACATCGCCTTCGGCGGCCCCGAGCTGAAGACGGCCTACATCACGCTGTCAGGCAAGGGCGAGCTGGTCGCCATGGACTGGCCGCGCAGCGGATTGCCGTTGAATTTTTTGAACAAGTGAGCCAAGCCGTCATTGTGCGGGAGGCGAGGTAACTCTCAGACCCTCACCCTGAGGAGCGCGCCCTTGGCGCGCGTCTCGAAGGGCGAGGCCACCAGCCGGGCCTTCATCCTTCGAGACGCCGTTCCGCGCTCCTCAGGATGAGGATCTGGCACCGGAATGCCTCGGCGCACAGTGACGTAAGGAGAGACCTCAAATGCCCTGGCCCGATCCCATCACCCTGCGTGGACAGCACGCCCGTCTCGAGCCGCTGTCGCATCAGCATCTCGACGGGCTGGTGACGGCCGTCAGGGACGGCGAGCTGTCGAAGCTTTGGTACACCGCGATCCCGCTGCCGGAGAACATGGCCAAGGAGATCGACCGGCGCCTCGGGCTGCAGGCCGCGGGCTCGATGCTGCCGTTCACCGTGTTCGACGCCGGCGGCAACGTCGTCGGCATGACCACCTACATGAACATCGATGCCGCCAACCGCCGCGTCGAGATCGGCTCGACCTGGTACGGCAAGAGCGCGCAGCGCGGCCCGCTCAACACGCAGTGCAAATTGCTGCTGCTGCGCCATGCTTTCGAGACGCTGAACTGCATCGCGGTCGAATTCCGCACGCATTTCTTCAACCACCAGAGCCGCCGCGCCATCGAGCGCCTCGGCGCCAAGCAGGACGGCATCCTGCGCAGCCACCAGGTCGCGCCGAACGGCACACTGCGCGACACCGTGGTCTACAGCATCACCGCCGCCGAATGGCCGACGGTGAAGACACATTTGGAATTTCAACTCAACGACAAGCCGCGCTAGGAGCGGCCGAGGCACCATGGACAGATTTGATTATGTGATCGTCGGCGCGGGCTCTGCCGGTTGCGTGCTCACCAGCCGGCTGAGCGAAGACCCCAACACCAGCATCTGCGTGCTGGAAGCCGGCCCGTCCGACTGGCATCCCTACATCCATCTGCCGGCGGGCTTCATCAAGACCTTCCACATGAAGAGCATCAACTGGGCCTACCAGCAGGAGCCGGGGCCCTGGACCGGCGGGCGCAGCATCTATGCGCCGCGCGGCAAGACGCTCGGCGGTTCGTCCTCCATCAACGGCCACATCTACAACCGCGGCCAGCGGATGGATTTCGACACCTGGGCGCAGATGGGCAATCGCGGCTGGGGCTATGCCGACGTGCTGCCCTACTTCCGCCGGCTGGAGAAGCGCGTGGGCGAGGGCGAGGACACCTATCGCGGCCGCGAGGGCAGTCTCACCGTCACCACCATGGAGTGGCGCGACCCGCTGTGCGAAGCCTTCATGGAAGGCGCGGTCTCGCTCGGTATTCCCCGCAATCCCGATTACAACGGCAAGACCCAGGAAGGCGTCTCCTACTGCCAGCGCACCATCAACAACGGCCTGCGCGTCTCCGGCGCGACCGCGTTCCTCAAACCGGCGATGAAGCGGCCCAACGTGCATGTGCACACCCATGCGCACGCGACCGAGATCATCTTCGAGGGCAAGCGCGCCGTCGGCGTGCGCTACACCAAGGGCGGCCGCGGCGGCACGCCGGTGGAGGTGCGCGCCAACAAGGAAGTCATCCTCTCCGGCGGCACCTATAATTCGCCGCAGCTCTTGCAGCTCTCCGGGGTCGGCTCGCCCGATCTGCTGCAGCAGCACGGCATCGCGGTGCGTCACGCGCTGCCGGTCGGTGAGGGCCTGCAGGACCACTATGCCCCGCGCACGGTGGCGCGCGTCAAAGACATCAAGACCATCAACGAGCTTCGCCGCGGCTTCTCGCTGTGGATCGAGGCGCTGAAATGGGCGACCGCGCGCCGCGGCCTGCTCTCGCTGTCGCCGACCATGGTCTATTGCTTCTGGCATTCCGGCGAGAGCGCCGAGAGCTCAGACCTCCAGCTCACCTTCACGCCGGCGTCCTACAAGGAAGGCGTGCAGGGCCAGCTCGAGGACGAGCCCGGCATGACCGTGGCGTCCTGGCAGCAGCGCCCGGAGAGCCGCGGCTATGTCCGCATCCGCTCCAACGATCCGTTCGCGCCGCCGATCATCCAGACCAACTATCTCGACGCCGAGCTCGACCGCCGCGTCATCGTCGGCGGCATGAAGCTCGCGCGGCGCCTTTTGAAGTCCGCGCCGTTGTCGCCCTATTACGCCTACGAGGATTTCCCCGGCCCTAACGTCAACACCGACGACGAGTTCTTGCAAGCCGCCACCGAGCGCGGCACCACCACCTTCCACCCCGGCTGCACCTGCCGCATGGGCCCGGCGGATTCGACCTGGGCGGTGGTCGACGACCAGCTCCGCGTCCACGGCCTCGAAGGCCTCCGCGTCATCGACGCCTCGGTCATGCCGCGCATGATCTCGGCAAACCTCAATGCCTCCACCATGATGATCGCCGACCGTGCCTCGGATCTCATCCGCGGCAAGCAGCCGATGGAAGCCGCAAGGATTCCGGACGCTGCGGTGGCGTAGGGCTTCGTAGGGTGGGCAAAGCGAAGCGTGCCCACCTTCGGTTGAGACATTGTAGAGGTGGTGAGCACGGCGCAAGTGCGCCTTACCCACCCTACGAGCCCGGCTGTGTCGCCGCTCGTCAACCCCTGCGCGCAAAAATATTCCACTTTACCGAAATTCGGAATTGCGGCATACATCGAGACAGCCCGGCCCGACGAAGAGGGGCGGTTCGCGAGTCGTTCGAAACGCGGGCCGGGTTGCGGTGGACGCGGCAGCGTCGGCACGAGACGGTAGCGGGCAGGGCGTATTCCCTGTGAGCCCGAGGCCGCGTGTAGACGAACGGCGCTGAGCGCGTACGGCAAAACCGTGTGGTCCTGTCCGTCGTTGCTACGGTCAAGCCCTTCGCGGAGATGCGCGCGAGCCCAACCGGGCGGACGGCATCGTCAATTCGCGGGGCGAGGGAGGCCAGAGGGAAAGTTCGGCTCCCGGGAGATCACGGCATAAGCCGTCCGACCATCGCGCAGGGAAGGCCGTGTGTTCGGCACCACCTGTATGCTGCTGTGCGGTTTTCTGCGTGTGCCTTTTGCGCAGCAGACCGCGGGTGCGAGGTCAGCACCCGGCCTTCCCTGCGCCCTTGTTCTTGGAGGGCGGAGCGATTGAAGCAAAGCTCGGGCGAGATGCGCCGCGAGGACGCGAAGGCGTGTCTGCGATTCAAAACGCGACTGAAATGGCGAAGCTGTTGCCACATGCGCGAACATCGTAGGGTGGGCAAAGCGAAGCGTGCCCACCAGAAGCAAATGGTGGGCACGGCGCTTTGCGCCTTTGCCCACCCGACGGCACCGTGCGTTACACGAGGCGTCTCACACTTCCCGACGGCTCAGGAACGCCAGCCGCTCGAACAGATGCACGTCCTGCTCGTTCTTGAGCAGCGCGCCGTGCAGCGGCGGGATCAGCTTTCGCGGGTCGCGCTCGCGCAGCTGCTCGACGCTCATGTCCTCGTTGAGCAGCAGCTTGAGCCAGTCGAGCAACTCCGAGGTCGACGGCTTCTTCTTCAGGCCGGGCACCTCGCGCACCTCGAAGAAGATGCGCAGCGCCTCTTCCACCAGGCGCTTCTTGATGCCGGGGAAGTGGACGTCGACGATCCGATGCATGGTGTCGGCATCGGGGAACTTGATGTAGTGGAAGAAGCAGCGGCGCAGGAAGGCGTCCGGTAGCTCCTTCTCGTTGTTGGAGGTGATCATCATGATCGGGCGTTGCTTGGCCTTGATCGTCTCGCCGGTCTCGTAGACATGGAATTCCATGCGGTCGAGCTCGAGCAGCAAATCGTTCGGGAATTCGATGTCGGCCTTGTCGATCTCGTCGATCAAGAGCACCGGGCGCTGCTCGGCGGTGAAGGCTTCCCACAGCTTGCCGCGCTTGATGTAGTTCTTGATGTCGGACACGCGCGCGTCGCCGAGCTGGCTGTCGCGCAGGCGCGACACCGCGTCGTATTCGTAGAGGCCCTGCTGCGCCTTGGTGGTGGACTTGATGTGCCAGGTCAAAAGCGGCGCGTTCAACGCCTTCGCCACTTCCTCCGCCAGCACGGTCTTGCCGGTGCCGGGCTCGCCCTTGATGAGCAGCGGGCGCTCCAGCACGATCGAGGCATTGACGGCGACCTTGAGATCGTCGGTCGCAACATAGTCCTTGGTGCCGGTAAATTTCATTGCGTGTCCTTGGGTAATCGTCGGCGCGATGCATTTGCCAATGTCATGGCCCCGGTCGCGACAAGGGAACGGCCGCTCGTGGCGGCCGTTCCCGGTTCGGTCAGGCTTTCAGACCCGTTTTATCAGCGAAAGGATGACGAGCACAATCACCGCGCCGATGGTGGCGTCCACGATGGCGCCGACCATGCCTGTTGCCAGCTGAATGTGCAGCTGGGGCAACACCCAGCTTGCGACCAGCGCGCCGATGATGCCGACGACGATGTTGCCGATCAGTCCAAATCCCGCGCCGTGGACAATCTTGCCCGCAAGCCAGCCTGCGATCGCCCCGATGATGAGCGCTGCGACAATTCCCATTGCAAACGTCCCCAAAACAACCCCGTGAGAGCCCCAATTCTAGAGCAAAAAGCTTCCCGGTCCAGCACCCCGCGACGGTCTCCGCCCCTTGACGTCAGCCACCCGACGGGCAATCTGTCACCCATGTTCCTGCAATTCTTCACCTCTCTGCGCGACGCGCAGGTCCCCGTGACGCTGCGCGAATACCTCACGCTGATGGAGGCGCTCGACGCCGATCTATCGGATTATTCGGTCGAGAATTTCTATTACCTGTCGCGCACCTCGCTGGTGAAGGACGAGCGCAACCTCGACAAGTTCGACCGCGTTTTCGGCACAGTGTTCAAGGGGCTGGAAAACCTGCTCGACGCCATGGAGAAGGCGGAGATCCCCGAGGAGTGGCTGAAGAAGCTCGCCGAGAAATACCTGACCGACGAAGAGAAGAAGCAGATCGAGGCCATGGGCTGGGACAAGCTCATGGAGACCCTGAAGAAGCGCCTCGAGGAGCAGAAGGGCCGCCACCAGGGCGGCTCGAAGTGGATCGGCACCGCCGGCACCTCGCCGTTCGGCGCCCATGGCTACAATCCCGAAGGCGTGCGCATCGGCCAGGAGAAGAACCGCAACAACCGCGCCGTGAAGGTGTGGGACAAGCGCGAGTTCAAGGACCTCGACGGTAATGTCGAGCTCGGCATCCGCAACATCAAGGTGGCGCTGCGCCGTCTGCGCAAATTCGCGCGCACCGGCGCGCCCGATGAGCTCGATCTCGACACCACCATCCGCGAGACCGCCAATCACGGCTATCTCGACGTTCACATGCGCCCCGAGCGGCGCAATGCGGTGAAGCTCCTGGTGTTCTTCGACATCGGCGGCTCCATGGACGCGCATATCGAGCAGGTCGAGGAGCTGTTCTCGGCGGCGAAGAGCGAGTTCAAGCACATGGAGTATTTCTACTTCCACAACTGCCTCTATGAAGGCGTGTGGAAGCAGAACAAGCGCCGCTTTACCGACCGCACGCCGACCTGGGACGTGCTGCACAAATACCCGCACGACTACAAGATCGTGTTCGTCGGCGACGCCTCGATGTCGCCTTACGAGATCATGGTGCCCGGCGGCTCGGTCGAGCACGTCAACGAGGAGCCCGGCTCGGTCTGGCTCGACCGCATCATCCGCGCCTATCCGCATGCAGTGTGGCTGAACCCGGTCGCTCAGAAGCATTGGGATTATTCGGAATCGACCACCATCATCAAACGCATTTTCGCCAACCGGATGTACCCGATCACGATCGAGGGGCTTGAGGGCGCGATGAAGGAATTGACGCACTGATGCATGAGTGAGCCTGTCCGCGACGGGACTGCGCTCCCTCCCCCGCCTGCGGGGGAGGGTTGGGGAGAGGGTATCTCCACAACGGGACAGTCCCCCAGAGGAGAGAACCCTCACCCGCATCGCTCGGGACGATGCTTCGGATCGCCCGGCGCGCTGCGACCTCTCCCGCAAGCGGGAGAGGTGACCCCACCTCAGGCAGTTCGCTTGGGGACGATGACGTAACAAGAGGGAGAACCACATGCCCCAAAACATCACCCGAGGCATCAAGGCGCTGATCGACGAGGCCAATGCCGAGATCGAGACGCTCAACGCCAAGGATGCCATCGAGATCTCCAAGAACGGCGATGTCGTCATCGTCGACATCCGCGACCCCCGCGAGATCGAGCGCGACGGCCGCATCCCCGGCGCGTTCGCCTGCACCCGCGGCATGCTCGAATTCTGGATCGATCCGCAGAGCCCCTACGCAAAGCCGGTCTTCCAGGAGGACAAGAAGTTCGTCTTCCACTGCGCCGGCGGCCTGCGCTCCGCGCTCGCGGCCAAGACCGCGCAGGACATGGGCCTCAAGCCCGTCGCCCACATCGCCGGCGGCTACGCCGCTTGGCGCGATGCCGGCGGGCCGACCGAGCAGTGGGAGCCGAAGAAGAAGGGGTGAGGGGTGCTCCGCTATCTCTCCGGGCTCTGCTGTCATTCCCCGCGAAGGCGGGGAATCCAGTACGCCGCGGCCTCTCGGTTCCATCACAACCGCCTCTGGAATACTGGATCGCCCGTTCCTAGTGCGCAATTGCGCACTGGCCGGGCGATGACAGAGGAGTGCGACGCGCGCTGCTTCAGTCTCGCTCGCGCGGCGCATGCTCCGGAATGACAAGGAAGAAATCGCATGACCAGCGCCACCGACCCCCTCGTCTCCACCGAATGGCTCGCTGCCCACATCAACGATGCCAACGTCAAGGTGCTCGACGCCAGCTTCAAGCTGCCGGGCGTGCTGCCGCTGCCGAAGGATGATTATCTCGCCGCACACCTGCCGGGCGCTGCGTTCTTCGACGTCGATGCGGTGTCGGATCATTCCAACCCGCTGCCGCACATGTATCCGAGCGCCGAGCAGTTCGGCCGTGACATCGGCACTCTCGGCATCTCCAACGCCGACACCGTCGTGCTCTACGATGCCGGCGGCTGGGTCGCAGCGCCCCGCGCCTGGTGGATGCTCCTGGCCTTCGGCCATAACAATGTGCGCATCCTCAATGGCGGCTTGAAGAAGTGGCGCGCCGAGGGGCGAGCGGTCGAGAGCGGCGAGGTGAAGCCGAAGCCGGCGACGTTCAAGGCGAGCTACGATCCGAAGCGCGTGCGCAGCATGCAGCAGCTGATCGCCAATGTCGAAAGCCGTGCCGAGCAGGTGATCGACGCGCGCGCCGCCGACCGCTTCGAGGGCCGTGCGCCCGAGCCCCGGGCGGGCATCCGCTCCGGCCACATCCCCGGCGCGCGCAACGTGCCCTACAATCTGCTGTTCGATGCGGCGACGGGCACGATGAAGCCGCTCGAGGATCTGCGCGCCGCCTTCACGAGCGCCGGCGTCAAGCTCGATGCGCCGATCGTGACAAGCTGCGGCTCGGGCGTCTCGGCCGGCGTGCTGACGCTGGCGCTCTATCGCCTGGGGATCACCGACACCGCGCTCTATGACGGCTCGTGGTCGGAATGGGGCCAGGAAAAAGGCCCGCCGATCGCGACCGGGCCGGCGTGAGCGCCACGATGACGGTGCGCTCCCTCGCCCCGTTCTTACGGGGAGAGGGTTGGGGTAAGGGGCCTCTGTCCACACGATGAGACGATCGAGTGACCTGTACCCCCTCACCCGGAATCCGCGCTACGCGCGCATTCCGACCTCTCCCCGCAAGCGGGGAGAGGTGAAGTAAGATCACCGCGTGCGTGTGGTCGTCGTCGCAAACGTCTGCGGCTGGCCGAACGGATCGAGCTGCTGCTGCAACTGCTGAGGCGGCGGACGTCGCACCACGCGGTGTCGCTTCTTCGCCTTCGCCTTGCGCTTGGTCGCCTTGTCGTCAGGCTTGCTATCAGCCTTGCTCTCGGTCTTGGCCTTCGCCGGCGCATCCTTCACGGCCGTCGTCGCCGGCTCGTTCAGAGCGGCCAGCTTGGCCGAGGCGGCATCGAGTGCGGAAGAGGCCAGGGCCGCGCTGGGATCGACCGGCGCCGGCTCGCTGGCGGTCGCGGCAGGCTCGGCCGCGGGGATCGACGCCGTGGTGTCGGCCGGGGTGAGTGTATCGGCGGGTGCCGGCACTGCGGTCTCCGTTGCCGTCTCGGCCTTGGCCGGTTCGGCGACGGGGACATCAGCCGGAGGTGCTGCGACCTGGGGCTGAGCCTCGGTCTCGGTCGTCAGGGCGGCGACCTGCTCGGGCTCGCTTTCGGGCAGTCCAATGGTCGGCACCCGGTCGCGCAGCGACGGCTCGGGCTCGGCGGTCAGCTCCGGCTCGGCGCGGAGGACCGCGAGCACCGGCTGGGCCGGCTCGGGAGCCTGCGCGAACACCTGCTCCTGCGGGCCGTTCCGCCAGGAGGGATTGCTGACATACTGCTCATGGCTCGCCCGCAGCAGTGCGGCGGCGCCCAGGCCGAACACCAGGATGGAGACTGACAGCAGGATCGCGGCAAACAGGAAGCGAAAGCCGGGAAGCATCGAGCGGTTGCGAATTTCCGCCCCGGCGGCGAAGAAGCCAGGGCCCAAGAGCCATCTGAACGCGGTGACGGTACTGTTTGCCGCGTTCGCCACGCGGGGATCGGGAGCTCAAATGGGCGGCGAATCAGGCTGATTCGAACATACCGCAACGATTCCGACCCGTTCCGCAAAAAACGGGCCGAGGACTCCGGCAATTGACGCCATGAGCCGATTTCCGCCCCGTGATGCAACGGGGCAACGGTAGTCTTGCGGATCACAAATCGGCAGGTCCGGCGCAAATAAGCCTGATATGTCTTGAATGTGCCGCTATCTTCGGCCATCTGGCCGTTAACGGTCCGATCGGGCTTGGGGACTATACAAGAGCGATGATGATCAAACACTTTCTGACGATATGCGCTGCCGCGACAGTCGCTGCGGCGGGAACCTCGCTCGCGCAGGCTCAAAGCTATCCGGTTCAGCAGGCACCGAGCTACGGCGCCCCGGCCGAATATCGGCCCGGCGACCGCACGCCGAATTTCGACGCGCTGGACGATGACGACGACGCGATGCCGCAGGCATCGCTGCCGCCGCCCGGCCCGGCCGACGATCCGCGCTATGGCCGTCCGGTCGGCGCTCCCCCGGTCTACTCGGCCGCGCCGCCGCAGGGTCCGGTGATGTCGCCGGATGATCCACGTTATGGCCGTCCGGCTGGCGCTCCGCCGGTCTATTCGGCCGCGCCATCGCAGGGCCCCGTGATGTCGCCCGACGATCCCCGCTACGGCCGGCCCGCCGGTCCGCCGCCGGTGATCTACGCAAATCGCCCGGGTCAAGGTCAGGCCCCCGCCAATGACGGCATGCGTCCGCCGGAAGCCGTTGGTGGTCCCGCCGCGACCGGTACGGTCCAGGCCGGCCAGCCGCCCGTCGGCACCGATGGAAGACCGATGACGATGGCCGCGCTGCCGCCCGAGGAGCAGCCCGATGCTGCGCCGGTGCAGCTGCCGCAGAACCTGCGCCGCCAGGAGGTCGCGTTCCAGACCAAGGAGCCCGCGGGCACCCTCGTGGTCGATACCCCCAACACCTATCTCTATTACGTGCTCGGCAATGGCCGCGCGATCCGCTACGGCGTCCGCGTCGGCCGCGACGGCTTCACCTGGACCGGCGTGCAGAAGATCACCCGCAAGGCCGAGTGGCCGGATTGGCATCCGCCGACCGAGATGATCGAGCGCCAGCCCTATCTGCCGCGCTTCATGGCCGGCGGCCCTGGCAATCCGCTCGGCGCCCGCGCGATGTATCTCGGCTCGACCGTCTACCGCATCCACGGCACCAACCAGCCCTCGACCATCGGCAAGTTCGTCTCGTCCGGCTGCATCGGCATGTTGAACGAGGACGTCTCCGACCTGTTCGATCGCGTCAAGGTCGGCACCCGCGTGGTGGTGATGCCCGGTGGCCCGCCGCCGGGAACGGCGACGGCGTCCGCTGCGCCGGCGCCCGGTCCTGCCGCCGGTCCGGCTCCGATGGCCGCCCAGGCTGGTCCGGTCCCCGGCACCCAGCCGACGGTCGTGCCGCCGCTGCCTGCACCGGTCACCGTGCGCTAAGCGCGCCGCGAATATTCAGATTGCTAAAGGGCGTGCCATCGGCACGCCCTTTGTCATTCAGGCGAGCTTGGTCATTCAGGCCAGCTTGCGCGGCAGCTCGCTGCCTTTGGTGAAGGCATCGATCGCCTCGACCATCTGGCCGTAATGGATGCGCAGGCCGTCGGAGGTGGCGTAGCCGAGATGCGGCGTCAGCACGAGGTTGTCGAGCTTGCGGAAGGGATGGTCGACCGGCAGCGGCTCGACCGAAAACACGTCGATGCCGGCGCCCGCGATCTTGCGCTGCTGCAAGGCCTCGAGCAGCGCCTGCTCGTCCACGATCGGCCCGCGCGCGGTGTTGACGAGGAAGGCCGTCGGCTTCATCCGCGCGAGATCTGCAGCGCCGACCAAACCACGCGAGCGCTCGCTGAGCACCACGTGGATGGTGACGATGTCGGCCTTGGCGAACAGCTCCTCCTTGGTGGCGTAGCCGACGCCGGCGGCCGCGCATTTCTCCGGCGTGAGGTTCGGGCTCCAGGCGATCACGTTCATGCCGAACGCCTTGGCGATCCCGGCCATCCTGCTGCCGAGCTTGCCGAGCCCGACAATGCCGAGCGTCATGCCCTCGATCTCGACGCCGGCAAAGGTCTGCCAGGGCTCGCCGGCATGCATGCGCGCGTTCTCGCGGCCGATGCCGCGGGTCAGCTCCAGGATCAGCCCCATGGTGAGGGGCGCTGTGGGATCGCGCGAATATTGCGTGCCGCCGACGGTGACGCCGCGCGCCTTTGCGGCTTCCATGTCGATCGCGGCGTTGCGCATGCCTGACGTGAGCAGCAGCTTCAGCTTCGGCAAGCTCTCGAACAGGCTCTTCGGGAAGGCCGTCCGCTCGCGCATCGCGCAGATGATCTCGAAATCAGCCAGCGCGCTGGCTGCTGCCTGCTCGGAGGCGAAGGGATGGCTGAACACGGTGACGTCGAGGCGGTCGGACAGTTTCTGCCAGTCGGCGACGTCGAGCGCGAGGTTGAAATAGTCGTCGAGAATTGCACAGCGCAGCCGGCTCATCAGCGTTCATCCAGGGCCAGAGTTGATGGCGAGAGGTGAGGGCGCTGGGCGAGCGCCGCCGTCGGAACCAGGCCATGGTTGCGCGCAATCAGGACGGCGCGCAAGCCGCTTGCGTCTTCAAAAGTCCGATAGGAAGGAGGCGCTCAGAGATCCCGGGGCTTGAGCCGGAACGGCGCATCCATGCCGTGCTTGGCGCGCCAGGCGGGACCGGGTCCACGCATGTAGTGCAGCTCGGGCCGGTAGGGATTGAAGGCGGTGGCGAAGAAGCGCTTCCAGAACCCCGCGACCTCCGAGACGAGCCCGGAGACGTGGCCGGCTTCTGCCGGAACAGGAAGTGAGTTGGTCTCGATCAGAGCCATGATGCGGCCTCGCTGTGCTCCCTTTCGTTCTGAGCGGGTGGCGCTGTTTCCGCGCGAAACCGAGCTTTCGGCCTGATTTATTAAAAGATGGTTTCAATTGTCCGGATCGGTGGCCGGATGGTGTCCGTCCCGTATTCATCCGTGGTGAACGGACGGAAAACATTGCCCTTTGGGGGCGGGATCGTTACATCGGCGGCGAAGCAAATTTCCTCAAATCGAAGGTTTTCGGGACCTATGGCGCGCCAGTTCATCTATTTCATGCAGGGCCTGACCAAGAGCTACCCGACCCGGAAGGTGCTCGATAACATCCATCTGTCGTTCTACCCGGACGCCAAGATCGGCGTGCTCGGCGTCAACGGCTCGGGCAAGTCGACGCTGCTCAAGATCATGGCTGGCCTCGACAAGGAGTATAACGGCGAGGCCTGGGTCGCGCAGGGCGCCCGTGTCGGCTATCTCGAGCAGGAGCCGCATCTCGATCCGGCACTGAGCGTGCGCGAGAACGTCATGCTGGGCGTCGCCAAGCAGAAGGCCATCCTCGATCGCTACAACGAGTTGGCGATGAACTACTCCGAGGAAACCGCCGACGAGATGACCAAGCTGCAGGACGAGATCGAGGCCCAGGGCCTCTGGGATCTCGACAGCAAGGTCGACCAGGCCATGGACGCGCTGCGCTGCCCGCCCGACGACGCCGACGTGACCAAGCTCTCCGGCGGCGAGCGCCGCCGCGTCGCGCTGTGCAAGCTGCTGCTCGACCAGCCCGATCTGCTGCTGCTGGACGAGCCGACCAACCATCTCGACGCGGAGTCGGTGTCGTGGCTGGAAGGGCATTTGCGCAACTATCCCGGCGCGATCCTGATCGTCACCCACGATCGCTACTTCCTCGACAACGTCACGAGCTGGATTCTCGAGCTCGATCGCGGCAAGGGAATTCCCTACGAGGGCAATTACTCGTCCTGGCTGGTGCAGAAGCAGAAGCGGCTGGAGCAGGAAGGACGCGAAGACGCCGCGCACCAGAAGACGATTGCCCGCGAGCAGGAATGGGTCGCGTCCTCGCCGAAAGCGCGCCAGGCCAAGTCCAAGGCGCGCTATCAGCGCTACGAGGAGCTACTCAAGCAGGCGAGCGAGAAGCAGACCCAGACCGCGCAGATCATCATTCCCGTCGCCGAGCGGCTCGGTGCCAATGTGGTCGATTTCGAAGGCCTCAGCAAAGGCTATGGCGATCGCCTGCTGATCGACGATCTCACCTTCAAGCTGCCGCCGGGCGGCATTGTCGGCGTGATCGGTGCCAACGGCGCCGGCAAGACCACGCTGTTCAAGATGATCACCAAGCAGGAGACCCCGGACAAGGGCACGATCACGGTCGGCGAGACCGTGCATCTCGGCTATGTCGACCAGTCGCGCGACGCGCTCGACGGTAGCAAGAACGTGTGGGAGGAGATCTCCGGCGGCAACGAGCTGATCTTGCTCGGCAAGAAGGAAGTGAACTCGCGCGGCTATTGCTCGTCCTTCAACTTCAAGGGCGCGGACCAGCAGAAGAAGGTCGGCGCGCTCTCCGGCGGCGAACGCAACCGTGTGCATCTCGCCAAGATGCTGAAGTCCGGCGCCAACGTGCTGCTGCTCGACGAGCCGACCAACGACCTCGACGTCGACACGCTGCGCGCGCTCGAAGAGGCGCTGGAGGATTTTGCCGGCTGCGCTGTGATCATCAGCCATGATCGCTGGTTCCTCGACCGTATCGCGACCCACATCCTGGCCTTCGAAGGCGACAGCCACGTCGAATGGTTCGAAGGCAACTTCCAGGATTACGAGAAGGACAAGATGCGCCGGCTCGGCCAGGACAGCATCATTCCGCACCGCGTGAAGTACAAGAAGCTGACGCGGTGATTTCGGCATGATGCGGCGGGCGCTCATCGCTGCGGTGATCGTGGTCACCTGCGGCTGGACGTCCGCGCGCGCCGCCGATGCCGCCTTCACCCAGTTCATCGCCTCGCTGTGGCCGGAGGCGCAGGCAGAAGGCGTCTCGCGCAAGACGTTCGACGAGCAGACGCGCGGGCTCGAGCCCGACTACAAGCTGCCCGATCTGATCTTGCCCGGAAGGCCCGCGCTAGGTGGGCCGTCGCAGGCCGAGTTCGTGCAGGTACCGGCCGATTACGTCAAGGAAGCCTCGATCGCGCGGCTTGCGGGCGAGGGGCAGCGGCTGCTGCAGAAATATCGCGCCTCGCTGAGCGAGATCGAGAAGAAGTCCGGCGTGCCGGCAACCGTGATGCTCGCGATCTGGGGCCGCGAGACCGATTACGGCCGCTACACGCTGCCTTACGATCTCGTCCGTGTGCTGGCGACGCAGGCCTATGTCGGGCGCCGCAAGGAGCAATACCGCACCGAGTTCATCCTCGCGCTGAAGATCCTCGGCGAAGGCGTGGTGACGCGCAAGGACATGCGCTCGTCCTGGGCGGGCGCCACCGGGCTGACGCAGTTCCTGCCGTCCGAATATTACAAGCACGGCGTCGATTTCGACGGCGACGGCCGCATCGACATCTGGCATTCGGTGCCGGACGCGCTGGCCTCGGCCGCGCAGCAACTCGTCAACAAGGGCTGGCAGAGCGGCGTGCGCTGGGCGTACGAGGTGCAAGCACCCGCGAAGGTCGATTGCACCACCGGCGTGCCCGAGGTGACGAAGCCGATCGGCCAGTGGTTGCGCGAAGGTTTTGTGCCGGTGCGCGGGCAGAAGCTGAGCGCTACTGAACAGGCGCAGCCGGCCTCGCTGCTGCAGCCGGAAGGCATCTATGGCCCCTCGTTCCTGACGACGAAGAACTACTTCGTCATCAAGGAATACAATTTCTCCGATCTCTACGTGCTGTTCGTCGGCCACCTTGCCGACCGCATGACGAGCCCGCTGCCGTTCGCAACGCCATGGGCGGCCTCGAAGCAATTGCGCACCAGGGATGTCGAGACCATGCAGCGTGGGCTCACGCGCGTCGGGCTCTACAAGGACAAGATTGACGGCAAGGCCGGCATGCAGACGCGCGCCGCGCTCGGCGCCTATCAGAAGTCGGCAGGCCTCAAGGTCGATTGCTGGCCGAGCGAAGAGGTGCTGCGTTCGATCCAGGCGGCGCGATAGCGTTTCATCAAAAAGAAAAAGCCCGACCGAGATGCTCGGCCGGGCTTCGATCGTGGCGCGGATGCGCCGGTGCGATCAGATCAGTAGCAGACGCGAACCGGGCGAACGACCCAGCCGTAACCGTCCCAATAACGCTGACGCTGCCAGTAGCAGGGCGGGGGCGGCGGGCCGGGCTCGGCGACGTAAACGGGGCCGCCATAGGCCGGACGGCTCGACGCGATGGCGCCGCCGACGATCGCGCCGCCAATCAGGCCGGCCGCGATGCCGGCGCCGATGCTGCCGTCATGCGCCTTGGCGGACGGAGCGGCAGTCACCAGCGAACCGGCGATCGTCGCAACCGTGAGGGCGGCAACAAGAGTCTTCTTCATGCTCAGGGCTCTCCTGGGAGATGGGTTCCTCTTGTTAGAGGCGCCCGGGTTTCAAAGGTTCACGCACACGCTGATGGAATTGGCCGTGCAGCTAGGAAGCGCGCAATTGGTCAACCCACGGTAAACGCACACGGAGCTGTGACGAGAAAAAGCGGTCTTTTTCAGGCCCGGAGATGAACGGGGCACCCGTAGTGAACCGGCCAGCGAAGCAGTCGCGATGGACCGGTTCGAGTCGCTTCAGCCGCAGACTCTGACGCGGCGGGCCCGCCAGGCATAGCCGTCCCAGAAGCGCTGCTTCTGCCAGACGCAGCCGCCGCCGTAATAGTCGTCAGAGACATAGCCCGGACCCGGCGCATAGTAACGGGGCGGGTAATAGCCGGGTTCGTAATAGCCGGGGCCAGGTCCGTAGTAATACGGAGAGGCCAGCGCGCCGCCGACAATGGCGCCGCCGACGATGCCGGCCGCCACGCCCGCCGCGACGCCGCGCTGGGCATGGGCCGGGGATCCGGCCGCAACGGCCAGGGAGGCGACGGCGGCGACCGTCACGAGCAGCTTCTTCATTGGCTTGACCTTTCGTACGAACACGCGGGAACCCTTTGGGGGCAGAGTTCCATACTTCGCTTGAATGATCAATGAACGGCACCTTGGGGGCGGGCGACCAATTGATATGGACCTCAGGCCCGGCCAGGGAGGCGATGATGGGCAACGCGATGATCAATGCATTGATTGCTGCCGGGGTCGTGTCCGCGATCGGTTACGGCTGGATCACCCATCTTCAGAACCGCGGCCAGCGGCGCTCCCGCGCCGGGGCGGGCGGCGACGGCAGCAGCAGCGGCGACACCTATTCGGGCAGCAATAACGGCTTCTAGCTGGGAAGCTGGTTTTCCAGCGACAGTTCGGGCAGCCCGGCCGACGGCGGCAGCTGTTCCAGCAGCGATAGCGGCAGCAGTGGCGGCGATTGCGGTGGCGGCGGTGACGGTGGGGGAGGCGGTGGCGGCGATTAGATCCGCTCCAATCTTGATCCAGCGCAACCCTGAAATTTAGGGCCGTTCTAGGCTGCTTTTGGGCCAGTTTGGAATAGCTTCAAATACCGCTTTTTCCTTTTGCATCCGGCGGGCCCGTTAAATATCGATGATGACGCATCACGAAGGGCCTGCCGCTTCCATGATCGTTTGTTCCTGTAACGTGCTGAGCGATGACGACATCCGCGCCGCCGTCGCCGAGTCCGACGACGCCGTGCGCCATGCCAAGCAGGTCTATGGATGCCTCGGCTGTAGCGCCGAATGCGGCCGCTGCGCCCGGACGATCAAGACCATCATCGACGAAGCTCTCGGCCCTTGCGCCCAGTCCTGCTGTGCCGGCTGCCCGCACAACCACACCGTGGCTGCCAATGACGAGGCGGCCGAGCCCGCCCAGTTTGCCCTCGCGGCCTGCTGAAAGCCTTCGCCAGCTCAGCTGAGCTTTTCCCCGGCTGCGCCGCCGTAGCCAGTTGCCCTCATTCGTAAACTGACTTAGAAGCATTCTAAATTCGGTTTTGGGCCGATTTGGACTGCAAGAGCTGGAGTGAACCATGCAGGGCGACGCAAAAGTCATCGACTATCTCAACAAGGCACTGCGTCACGAACTGACTGCGATCAACCAGTACTGGCTGCACTACCGCTTCCTCGACAATTGGGGCCTCCTCGACATGGCCAAGGTCTGGCGCAAGGAGTCCATCGAGGAGATGGAGCACGCCGACAAGCTCACCGCGCGCATCCTGTTCTTTGACGGCTTTCCGAACATGCAGGTGCTCGATCCCTTGCGCATCGGCCAGAACGTCAAGGAGATCATCGAGTGCGACCTCGCTGCCGAGATGAGCGCGCGTGCGCTCTACCAGGAAGCGGCGACCTACTGCCACGGCGCCAAGGACTACGTCACGCGTGACCTGTTCGAGAAGCTGATGAGCGACGAGGAGCACCACATCGACTTCCTCGAAACCCAGCTCGACCTGATCGGCCGCATCGGCCTTGAACTCTACACCCAGAAGCACGTCGGCGGGCTCGAGGGCGAGGGGCATTAAGCTCGGGCATCGCTGCATACTCGGTGTCGTCCCGGCGAAGGCCGGGACCCACCGCGTGATCTATCTGGATGCGCCGGTATGAGCACCGGGGCACGAGTTCTTCACTGTTAGTCTTCGCAAAACCACTCCCTGTGGTTATCGCGACGAGCGCAAGCGCTCGCGCGGAGGTCCCGGATCTGCGCTGCGCTTGTCCGGGACGACACCGTGATTGTCGTCCCAACTACAACTGCGTCTTGTAAATCTCTTCCACAGTTTCCTGGCTCGCCGGTTCGCCGAGGCCAGTCTGGTCGTGAATGACCGTGACGATGCTGGGCATCACCGAGCGCTGCACTTTCTCTGGCGACCACAGCTTCGAGCGCATCAGCGCCTTGCCGCAATGGAAATAGACTTCGCTCACAGCGACGTTCAGCACCGCCCGCGGCGGCTTGCCGAATTCGACCATCGCGACGAGCAGATCCGGATCGGCCGACAGCGTGCCGCGTCCGCCGACGCGTAGCGTTTCGTCAATCCCGGGCACGAAGAACAACAGGTGCACGAAGCCCGAGCCTTCGACGACGTTGCGAAAACTGTCGATCCGGTTGTTGCCGGAGCGGTCAGGCATCAGCAATTGGTTGGGACCGGCGACGTGGACAAAGCCGGTGCCGCCGCCGCGTGGCGAGGCATCGACGCTGCCGTCCGCGCCCGACGTCGCGAGCACGCAGAACGGCGACATCTCGATGAACTTCTTCGCATGCGCATCGATCGCGGGCCGCGCTTTCGCGATCACGCGCGGGCTCGGCTTGGCATAGATGGTGGCGAGGTCTTCGGCGCAAAGATCGGTCAACGGCATGCCTCCGCTTCAGCTTGGCGGCAAGCTAGCCGATCGGGCCGCCTCCAGCCAATGGAATCGATAAAGACGCATTACACGGCGTCCGCCGGCACGAAGCAGCTTATGATGATGGCGCCACGGTGGCGAACGTACCACACCACGGCCTGGCCGACCGGATTGCCCCGGTCGCGGATGATGGCGCGCTCCGGCACCTCCATCCACTGCCCTTCGATCGGCACCCAATAAGCGCCGCTGCGCACATCGTAGTCGGTGCGATGGCCGTCCGAGACGTCGCAGCAGGGCACGCCGTTCGGCGCGATCACGCTCTTGAACCAGGCGCGGATATCGGGCGGGATGTGGTCGTATTGCCCATTGTCGAATGCGAGTGCGGCGCTGGTCAGCGCCGTCATCGCGACCAGCCAAACGCACAGTGCGAGCCTGTGCATGCGATCCCTCCTCGTCGCGTCCCGCTATTCGCGCGCGAGTCTTGCTCGCGTCGATTCCATCGGTGACGCGATTAAGCCCGAGCTGTCAGCGCATTGCATGCCCAAATAATATGCGGCTCCGAAGTGCCGCACATGATGCGCTGCAAAATCAGCGGCGCGCCGATTCGATCGTTTGCTGCGGTGTGCTCTCCAGCAATTGCCGCACCTGCTCGCTGTAGAATTTCGCATTGCCGGTGGTGCCGTGGCCGCGCGTCTCGCCGCTCGCCGGGATCAAATAGAGACGGCCGTTCTTGACCCGCTTCATGGCAGCGTCCGTGATGCCGGTCTCGGGCGGGTTGCGCTCGTCGTCGGCGGAATTCAGCAGCAGCGATGCTTCGATGGCCTCCAGCTTCTCGCCGGCATTATAGTCGTGCGAGGACTCCCACTGGTAGACGAAGTCGTTGGCGTCCGCCGTGATCGGCGCCGCCAGCCGGTCGTCGACGATCTTGTCCGCCTTGGCCGCGTTCGGCGCCTGCGATTGGTAGGCCAGCGTGCCGCCGATGCTGGCGATGCCGTAGGCGGTGATGGCATATTTCATCATGCGCGGCTCGCTGGTGTAATTGCCGCCATTGTAGTCCGGGTCGTTGCGGATGGTGTCGAGCATGATCCGCCGCAGCATCCAGTTGCGCGACGCCATCTCGGTCGGCTGCGAGGCCATCGGGATCAGTGCGTCCATCGCGTTCGGATTATTTCGCGCCCCACAGCCAGCTGTGCATGCCGCCCATCGAATTGCCGATGACGAGCCGCAAATGCTTGACGCCGAGGCCCTCCGTCACCAGGCGATGCTGCGCTTCGACCATGTCGTCGTAATCGTATTTCGGGAAGCTCGTCTTCATCCCGTCGGAGGGCTTCGACGATTTGCCATGACCGATGCCGTCGGGAAGGATGATGTAGTATTTGGAGGCGTCGAGCGGTTGCCCCGCGCCGAACAGCTCGCCGGCGAAGGCGGGTGACAGCATGCTTGCGCCCGAGCCGCCCGTGCCGTGCAGCACCAGCACCGGTGGAGGGCTCGCCGATTGTGGTGTAGTGCAGCTTCAGCTCCGCCATGGTCTCGCCGGTGTGGAACTTGAAATCCCTGGCGATCCAGTCGCCCTGCTTCGGTGCCGGATAATCCGCGGCCAGGACCGGGATTGAAAAGGACAGGAGGGCAGCCGACAGTGCGGCGCAGGAAGCCTTCATGCTTTTCTCCCCATTGCGGCTCATGGTCGGCGGCCGCGTTACGGCGGGACTTAGCAGAAATGCACAGAAGGATGTAGGATTTCGGCTCCGCCGATCGTCTTCAAGGAAACATCCGGGGCCCCTGCATGTGCCGCAACATCAAGACGCTGTTCAACTTCGAGCCGCCGGCGACGGAGGATGAAATCCATGCCAGCGCGCTCCAGTTCGTGCGAAAACTGTCCGGCTTCAACAAGCCGTCGCAGGCCAACGAGGCGGCGTTCGACCGCGCAGTGGCCGAGGTCTCACAGGCCGCGCGAAATCTCCTGACCTCGCTGCACACCCATGCGCCGGCGCGGGACCGTGAGGTCGAGGCGGAAAGGGCCAGGGAGCGCTCGCGGCTGCGCTTCGGTTAGTGGGCTAGGGTAATTCATTCCGTGATCTGGCTCACGGTACGGGGGCGTCTCCTCCTGCAATGATGTGTGCCGGGGTTTTGACAGCCGGAGCACGACCCATGAGCCGCCCCCTTCTTCCTCTGAAAGCAGGTGCCATTGTCCTCACACTGCTGTGGACCGCGTGGATGATGTGGTGGAGCGGCTCGTTCTCGAGCGCCAACGTGATCATCCTGGCCCTGTGCGGCGCGGCGGTGGGCTATCTCTGGTATCGCGCCATGCGCTGGCAATTCGAGCGCATGGGCATGCTGCCGCGCAAGGATGATTCATCGGCTTCCTAAACCGAGGCTCGTGTCCCGGACGCGGCGCAGTGCGTCAGCGCTGCGACGCAGTGCCGGGACCCAGAAAATCGCGAGAAAAGCTCTTGGTCAGATGGGCGCCGGCCCAGCAGCGCGTCACTGCGTGCTGCGCTGCGTCGGGGCACGGGCGCGCCACTAATCCTAGTGACCGTGCTTCTTCTTTTTCTTCTTTTTCTTGTGCGCGTCGCCTTCGCTGTCGTCGCTCGCGTCGTCGACGATGCCCTCATCGGGCTCCTGCACGGCGGCCTCCAGCGCCTCGCGTTCGGCGGCGTCGCGCTCGCGCTGGCGGCGGCGCTCGTCCCAGGCGTCGAACAGTTGCTCGAGCCACGGCAGCAGCTGTTCGATCGAGGGCAATTGACCGGCAGGCCCAGCCTCGCCGCGCGGGCCTTGCGGTCCCGCCGGCCCTTGAGGTCCGGCAGGCCCCTGCGCGCCGGCGGCCCCACGCGGGCCAGCCTCACCCTGCTTGCCTTGCGGACCGGGCTTGCCCTGAGGTCCCGGCTTTCCGAGCGGCCCCGGCTTTCCCTGCGGTCCCGGCTTGCCGCGCGCGCCGTCGGGACCGCGCCGGCCGGGATGACCCTGCGGTCCCGGCCGTCCCGGTTCACCCTGCCGTCCGCGCGGCCCTTGAGATCCCTGCCGTCGTCCCTGATCGTCTGCCACGCCACTGCTCCCCATGATCGGAAGCAAGCTACTTAGCGGCGTTTGACGACAGCAGCAATTCCGCCCACGCGCTAATCCTGATAGGCGGGCACCTCGATGCCGGACGCGGCATAGAGCTTGATCTTGTTGCGCAGCGTACGCACCGACAGGCCGAGCACGCGCGATGCGCGTGTGCGGTTGCCGTCGCAGCGCGCAAGCGTCTGAAGCACGAGCTCGCGCTCGACCTCGTCGACGGTGGCGCCGATCAGAAGCGGAACGATCTGGTTAGGAGCAAGGAATTGCGCGCCCGACTCGGACGCAGCGACATGAACAGTGGTCATCAACACACCTCCCGATCAACGCCCGCTGCCATCTTTGGAAGCGGATCGAGAACCAACGACCCCCAAGCCGTAGATCCACGGTGGGCGGGTTTGGTTAATGAAAGGTTAATCGCGGACGATCGCACCAATTGACCTCAGGAATGCCGCTAAGCCGCCGCGATTTGCGCCAGATGCATCGTGATGCGGGACTATCTCTTCCACACACGCGGTGTCATCGTCCGGTCCAGTGGCGCAATTGCCTACACGGCGGACGATGATCCCGTGCTTCGGGATAGTGAGTCGCGCCTCACACCGTCCGATAGCCGCCGTCCACCATCACGATCGTTCCCGTGACATAAGCCGACAGATCCGAGGCGAGGAAGATCGCGGGCCCGACGATATCCTCGGGCTTGCCGGTGCGCGCCAGCGGGGTGTGGTCGACGAAGGCCTGCACCAGCGCCGGATTGGTCGCGCGCACATTGGCGTTGATGTTGGTCTCGATGAAGCCCGGCCCGATCGCGTTGACGCGCACGCCCTCCTTGCCGAGTTCGACCGCGAGCGCCTTGGTAAAGCCGAGCACGCCGTGTTTCGAGGTCGTGTAAGCCGCCGAGCTTGGCGTGCG
Organism: Bradyrhizobium sp. SBR1B; assembly: GCF_014198205.1. Classification (NCBI taxonomy): domain Bacteria; kingdom Pseudomonadati; phylum Pseudomonadota; class Alphaproteobacteria; order Hyphomicrobiales; family Nitrobacteraceae; genus Bradyrhizobium; species Bradyrhizobium sp. SBR1B. Next base: position 483,156 of record NZ_JACIHC010000003.1, on the reverse strand, counting down.
CAGGTGCACGAAGGACTGGATCGAGCCGATATTGACGATGCGGCCTTTGCTCGCGCGCAAGGGTGCAAGGAAGGCCTGCGTCATGTTGAAGACGCCGTTGAGGTTGAGCGAGATGATGTCGTTCCAGTCCTTCGCCACCGTCTCGGTCTCCGCGGTGAAGGCGTTGCGGCGGGTGATGCCGGCATTGTTGACGAGGATCGAGACCTGCCCGACCTCGCCCGCGACCTGCTTGGCCAGCGCAAAACAGTCCTCGCGGCTGACAACGTCGAGCGCAAAACTCTCGGCCTTGCCGCCCGCTTTGCGGATCTCCTGTGCGGCCTCCGCGACCGTGTCGGCATTGACGTCGAGCAGCACCACTTGCGCGCCCTCGCGGGCGTAGCCGGCCGCGATGGCGTGGCCGATGCCGGAACCGGCGCCCGTGACGACGGCGATGTGGTTTGCGAGCAATGCCATTACATTTTCCTCCCGATTTCGTTTCGAAGTTTCACGAAACGCTAACTCGAAATTAAGGGGTCGGAAACGGCAGCCTTGGCATACTGATCTTCATTGCTAAACGTTGCGCGCATGATGGAACGGCTCGACTCCCGGCTCGACTCCTGGAAACCCGCCCTCGAACGCCTGCGGTCGGCGCAATCGGCCGATTGGGCCGAGGCGGGCCGGCTCGTGGCCGAGATCGCGCGGATGAGCGTCGATGCCACGCTGCGACAGGCCGCCGAGCAGGCGCTTCCGGTGCTTCGCCAGGCGGTCGACAATGACGATCACGGCGTCACGCTGGCGGCCCAGCGCCGCATCGGCGTCGTTCTCGAAGTCGTTCATGATCTGACAGCGCCGCGCTTCGGCCGCCGCAACGCCATGCCGAAACAGCTGTCCAGCGAGGATCGCGCCCGCAAGATGCTTGGTCTGCCGCTCGCGGTGCAGCTCACCTGCGAGGACATCAACCAGGCCTATCGCCGCGCCGCCAAGGGCATGCATCCCGACCACGGCGGCAGCGCGCAAGCCTTCATCGACCTCGCCGCCGCGCGCGACGTCCTGATCCATCCCGGCGCGCACAAGGACGCGTGAGAGGGCTTGACGATATCTCGTAGGGTGGGCAAAGGCGCATCGCGCCGTGCCCGCCATTTGCTCGTTGTTGAAAGGCGTGGGCACGGCGCGCGAAGTGCGCGCCTTTGCCCACCCTACGACATCTCGGAAAAACAAGCGGGCAAGGACGCATGGTCCTTGCCCGCTCTTCGTCCGCCGATCGAAAATCTTACCAGGTGCACTGACCGTTCTTCAGCGCGGCATCCTTCACCGCGAGGGCGTCGATGAAGGTCGGCACGGATGCGCTGGCGCGATGATAGCCGGCCGGCCACGGTGTGGTCGGGATGCTCTCGTCCCAGATCTGGCACAGGCCGGTGTCCTGCCAGCGGATCAGGTGATAGCTGGCTTCCGCAGGGCTCGCCGCGACGAAGGCGGTGACGGCAAGACCGGCGGCAGCGCACAGCACGGAAATACGACGCATGATCAGCTCCTCAAATGAATGATGTGATGTGCCTCCCGGCAATGACGGGGAGGGCTGGTGCGGGACGTCTTGGGGGATGCGCCCCGGACAAGATGTGAGTAGTTCCGCAGGCCGGCCAGGTTCAAAGCGCGCGGGCGGGACATGGCTGAATTCGGCCGGAAAACGCGCGGGTCCCGCAAAAAGAAGAAGGCGGACCGCTCGCGCGACCCGCCCTCGAAATCCGATCCGTTGCAAAAAGCTCAGAGCGTGCAGCGGCGCTCGGCGCGCATCTTGATCTGGACGTCGGAAGCGGCCTGGAAGGTCGGGAGCGGCTTGCTGACGACCTTGTAGGTCGACACCCCAATTTGAAGCGGCTTGTACTGCAGGTCTTCGTTCCAGACCTGGCAGATGCCGGTGTTGTCCCAGCGGATCACGTAATAGCCGACCTTGGCGGATGCGGGCACGGCGAACACGGAACTTGCGATGCCGGCAACGGCACAGAGGGCGAGAACGCGACGCATGAAATATCTCCTTGTGGGGAAGTGGGACGCAAAAATTCGTGCGGTAAAAGCAGGTCCTTTGCAAGCCGGTGAGCTGCCGTTCACGGACATGTCAGCTGTTCCCCAAGCATTTGGTTCGGCCGCGTGCCCGGCAAGCCACACGCTCCGTGGCTCACTTCGCCAGCGAGGCCACCGCCTCGATCTCGATCAGCATCTTCGGATCGGGCAGGGCCTGCACCACGCAGGTGGTGCGGGCCGGATAGGGCGGCGGGCCGAAGGCGCCGGCATAGAGCGCGTTCATGGCGGCGACGTCGGAGGCGCGGGTCAAGAGCACGTTGACCTTGACGAGGTCGCGGACACCGGCGCCGGCCTCGTCCAGCACGCGCTTGATGTTGACGACGACATTGGCGAACTGCGCCTCGAAACCGTCGGGCAGCGCACCATTGGCATCGAAGCCCGGAATGCCCGAGACGAACAGGAGATCGCCGACGCGCGTCGCAAAGGACAGCGGCGGCGCCTTCACGTGCGGCGGGGGCGCGAAATGCTGGATCGGCATGGCATCACCTCGAATTAGGAACGGGCGCGTAGCCCGCATGAGCGTAGCGACATGCGGGAGACTTGCAATCGGGTTGCGGAGACGGGCAAGAACAAAAACGCGAAAACAACCCCATGCACAGTAGAGATCATGCGGAGATCATTGAGCTTCTATAATTCGGTAAAGGCTAAACACTCAAGTTGCTCCGTCGGGCAAAACAAGGGCAGAATGGGATGATGGCGATGCGCGACCTTGTGCCCGAGCCTCCGCCGTCATGCCCCGGCTTTGACCGGGGCATCCAGTACGCCGCGGCCTCTCGGCTCAATCACCGCCGCCTCTGGAATACTGGATCGCCCGGTTGAACCGGGCGATGACGGTTGAGTGCGACGCTGCACCTTGTGTCTCAGGGCAGTCCCATCATGTTGCCGCCCCGATCGATCGGATAGATTCGGCTCGTCTGATTCGCTTTCCCCCCTTGAAAAATAGCCCCCGGAGACGTCCATGAAGATTGCATCCACCTTCCGCGCCGCGCTGGTCGCCATTGCCGCCCTGGCCGGGCTCTCGACCTCGGCGATGGCCGACAGCGGTTTCGTGACGCTGACGATCTACAAGGCCGGCTGGATCATCGGCGGCTCAGGCGGGAGCGGCGTGCTCAACTTCCGCGGCCGCACCTATGGGCTCTCCACCGGCGGCCTCGACTACGGCCTCGTCTTCGGCGGTTCAAAGACGGTGCTGCGCGGCCGCGTCTCCAACATCAACCGTCCCTCCGATGTCGCCGGGGTCTACGGCGCCGCCGGCGCGGGCCTCGCCGTGGGCGCCGGCGCCCGTGCCATCGTGCTCACCAACCAGAAGGGCGCCGTGCTGGAGCTGACGGGCACGCAGGTCGGGTTGATGGCGAATGCGGATCTCAGCGGCCTTGCGATCACGATGCGGTAGGCCAGGGTATCGTAGGGTGGGTTAGCCGCTTGGCGTAACCCACCGCTTCTGTCACCGCGGAAAGCGAAGAGGTGGGTTACGCGCATCGGCCCGCGCATCGCGCAGCCGCTGCGCTGACCCACCCTACGATTTTCCGACCGCCGCATGAATCCGCTCGCAATGCGCGACGAGATTCTTCTGCGCATCCACGAACGCCTTCAGCGGCGTCGGGATCGGAAAATAATAGATGTTCGCGACAAAGCCATAGATGCCGGCATCGACGCTCGTTGGCGCCGCGCCGTGCACGAAGCCCGCGGCGGGTACGATCTCGGCCAGCACCTGCAAATCGGCGAGCCCGCGCGCGTAAGCCTGCTCCGGCGTGTAGCGGCCGATGCCCTGGTAATGATAGCGCTGCGCATTATACGCCTTGGCCTTCTCGAACCCTTCCGCACTCACTTGCGGATGCTGCGCGATGAAGCCGTCGCGGAACGCCGGATAATAGCGCTCGTCCTTCCAGCGCGAATACGACATCACCCAATAGAGATCGTCGAGCATGCGCGTGACGAGGAGATTGGTGCGACTCTGCGCCGGTGAAAGTCCGGCATCGATGGTGAGACGATATTTCGCGATCACATGCGCGATGATGGTCTCGCTGTCGCCGATGCTCTCGCCGTCGTCGACGACGTAAGGCAGCTGCCCGCGCGGTGCGGCCGAGGCATCGAAGATATGCTCGTGCACGAACGACACGGCTGCGAGCTTGAGGAAGGCGTAGACCTTGAGGCCGTAGCCGTTGTTGTCGGCGACGCCGAACAGTTGCGGGTAGGAATAGAGGGTCAGCATGGGCGGGCTCCCTTCCACCCGGAGTCGTATCGCTGCAGTGACAGGCTTGCAACAATCCGGCGCCTTGTCGGCGGTGTCGTTCGATCGGAGGACGCGAGGGATCGCCCGTTCGCAGTATGATTCGGCCTGAAATACTTGCCCCAGGGCCCGCCATGCGATGTTCATCGACCCGCCGAAACATGCCGGCATTGTCTTGCGGCGGTGCGCTTCTGGTCGGGCTCGCCTTCGCAGCACCGGCACGGGCTGCGGACCTCGCGGCAAAGCCGTTGACCAAGGCGCCGCCGGTCGCGGTCTCGTCGTGGACCGGCTTCTATGCCGGCCTCGGCCTCGGCTTTCGATCGACGGCCGCCGATCTCACCACCACCTCGGTGCTGGAGGACGGCGTTCCCCGTGACATCGGCGATGCCGTCGTCAGTCAGCCGTTCGATGGCCCGGGTCTTCGCGTCAATCCCTATGCCGGTTTCAATTGGCAGGTGGCACCGAGCTGGGTCCTCGGCGTCGAAGGCGATGTCGGTTTTGGCAACCAGACCACCATCCTCCAGGGGTTTCGCGCCTCGCCGCGGGCCGGCTCGTCCACCTTCCTCGCCGACAGCCTCGCGCTCGAGGCCGGCTGGGATGCGAGCCTGCGCGGCCGCGCCGGCTATCTGCTGACGCCGGCGACACTGGCCTATGTGACGGGCGGACTTGCCTGGCAGCAGTTCGACGTCACCTCGGTCTGCGTCGGCGCCACCTGCAACAATGCGCTGCCCGCCGTGGTGTCGAACTCCGCCATCAAGACCGGGTGGACGCTCGGCGGCGGCCTCGAGACCGCGCTAGGGGGCAATTGGCTGCTGCGCGCCGACTATCGCTACGCCGATTTCGGAACCACGCCGTTCGCCCTCGCGCGCACCAGAAGCGGCGCGGGGCCCACGCTGACGGTCGACAATTTCGACACCAGTCTGCGGACCCACACGGCGAGCGTCGGCCTCGCCTACAAGTTCGGCGCTCCCGTCACCGGTGGCGGTTGGCATCCGCTGCAGGCGCAGGCCGCCATGCTGCCGTCCTGGACGGGTGCGTATCTCGGCCTTGGCCTCGGAGCGCGCGCCACGCGCACCGACCTGACGGCAACGTCGGAGACCATTGGCGGCTCTGCGTTCGACCTCGCCAAGCGCGCCAACAACCGCCCGATGGACAACACCGCGTTTCGCGCCAGCCCCTATGCGGGCTATCTCTGGCAGCTCGCCCCGCAATGGACCGCCGGCGTCGAGGGCGACGTCGGCTTCGCCGACCGCACCACCATGCGCGAAGGTTTTACCAGCATCCATCTCGCCGACTCCCAGGCGCCGGGCGAGAGCCTTTCGATCCGCAGCCGCTGGGACGCATCCTTGCGCGCGCGCGCCGGCTATCTCGTCAACCCCCACACCATGCTCTATGCCACAGCCGGCGCGGCGTGGCAGAACTTCGAATTGACCTCAACCTGCACCAGCCGCAACTGCAGCGGCTTCTTCGCGCTGTCCTCGCCGATCATCAATTCGTCGACCACGAAGATGGGCTGGACGCTCGGCGGCGGCCTGGAGACGGTGCTGTGGGGCAATTGGCTCGCGCGCGCCGAATACCGCTATGTCGACTACGGCAGCACCGGTTTCACCGTCGCACGGTCGAGCGGCCGACCCGAGTTCAATCCGTCCGTCAATACCTATGACGTCGCGATGCGGACGCATCTGGCGACGTTCGCCGTGACGTATCGGTTTCAGTGAGGCGGCGCGTAGTCGTAGGGTGGGTTAGCCGAGCGGCTGCGCGAAGCGCGGCCCGCGCGGCGTAACCCACCTCTTTTGTGTCCGCCGATATAGACAGAGGTGGATTACGCTGAGGGACTGCGCTTCGCGCAGCCCGGGGCTAATCCACACTACGACTGTGATGCAGCCCTAAACACCGCAAGCTGCGCATCGAACGCCCGCTTGAACGCCGGCCGCGCTTCACCGCGCGCGACATAGGCGGCGATCTCGGGATATTCGTCCACCAGGCCAGATGTGTTCAGCCGCCGCAGCACCGTCACCATCATGAGGTCGCCGGCGCTGAACGCGCCGTCGAGCCAGTCGGCACCACCGATGTGGCGGGACAATTCGCCGAGCCTGACACGGACGCGCTCCTGCAGCATGGGCAGCCGCTCCGCGTACCAGTTCCTGTCGCGCTCGAACAGCATGGCCATGGTGAGCTCGACGATCGGCGGCTCCGCCGTGCTCAGCGCAGCGAACATCCAGGCGATCGCGCGGGCGCGCGCATTGGCGTCCTTCGGCAGCAAGCCATCGTGGCGTTCTGCGATATGCAGCACGATTGCGCCCGACTCGAACAGAGTGAGATCGCCATCCTCATAGGTCGGAATCTGCCCGAACGGATGCCGCGCGCGGTGCGCCGGCGCCTTCATCTCGGCGAACGAGACAAGGTGAACGTCGTAAGGTTGCCCGACTTCCTCGAACGCCCAGCGAACCCGCATGTCGCGCGCCTGTCCCCGGCCGCGGTCGGGGGAGTTTTCGAAGGCGGTGATGGTGGGGGGCATCTAGGGCTCCGGGTTGATCGCCGTTTAGCTTTGCAGAGGACGAACGGCTGGTGCGGATTCCGACAACGGTTCGATTCTTATCTCGCGTGCTGCCAAACCAACGGTGTCGTCCCGGCGAACGACGGGACCCATACCGCGTGATTTATCTGTTGCGGTTGGTCCCCGTACCGAAACGACCAGTCCCGTAGGGTGGGCAAAGGCGCGCTCTTCGCGCCGTGCCCACGCGTTGCCGGACCCACGGAAAGATCGTGGGCACGGCGCAAGAGCGCCTTTGCCCACCCCACGCCGCTGAGTCGCCATTGCAGATTGCCTGTTACGCAATAGGATATCCTCCGCCCGCTCCGGAGGAGATCACGATGGCCATCAACAACGACAAGATCGACGACGCGGCGCTCGCCCTGCTTTACCTGACTCTGCACGACGGCTATCGGGCCTGGAAGGGGTTTGATTGGGACGTGCTCGGCCGCCTGCATGACAAGGGCATGATTGACGATCCCGTCGGCAAGGTGAAATCCGTGGTGTTTACGGAGGAAGGCCTCGAACGTGCGAAGAGGCTGTTCAAGGAACTGTTCGATGAATGATGCCTTGCCGATGAATCGGGAACAGTTGGCCGCGGCCTATGCGGCGCCCGGCCGCCACTATCACAATCTCGCGCATATCGAGGATTGCCTCGCCGCGCTCGCGGGTGTCGAAGGTCTTTCGGCCGCCGAGCGCGAGACGCTGTCGGAGGCGATCTGGTGGCACGACGTCGTGTACGACCCGACCCGGTCGGATAACGAGGAGCGCAGCGCGGAGCTCGCCGAGCAGCATGTCCGCGCCGAGCTTCGTCAGGAGGTCGGCCGCCTGATCCGCCTTACCAAGACGCACGAAATTGCCGCCGGCGATCGTCTCGGTGCGATCCTGATCTCGATCGACCTCAGCATTCTCGGCACTGATGCCGCGCGCTACGACGCCTATGCCGCCGCGATCCGCCGGGAATTCATCCACGTCGGCGAAGACGACTATCGCATCGGCCGTGCCCGCGTGCTTCGCCATTTTGCTGCACGCGAGGTGATCTTTCCCGATCCGGATTTCGCCGCGAGGTTCGATCGGCAAGCCCGCGTCAACCTCGCGCGGGAGCTGAAGGCGTTGGGCTGAAGTGCCGTAGGGTGGGCAAAGGCGGGTGGGCAAAGGCGCGCCCTTCGCGCGCCGTGCCCACGTCCTGCCGGACCCATGGAAAGATCGTGGCCACGGCGCAAGAGCGCCTTTGCCCACCCTACGCAGCGATCCGCGCCGCAAGCTCACGCCACGGCTCAATCGTCCAATGCCCGGACGCCGCACCCGACGGCGACGGCAGCACGAAGATCTCCGGCCAGCTCTCATCGCGCGCCTGCCGCCCCAGCGCTATCGCAACTGACGGCCGGCCGTAAAACAAGCTCGCCGCCTTCTTGCTCGTGAACGCAATCGTCCGCGGCCGATATTTTTCGATCTTCGCCCTGAAGCCTGATACGTCGATCGTCTCCGCCGCGATCTGGTGATCCATCCCGGCGCCCGTCTTGCAGAGATCGGTGAAGCCGATCCCGAGCGCGATCAGCGATGCGAACTCGCTTGGCTGATACCGCCGTGGCGTGATGCCGGCCTCATGGATCGCGCGCCAGAAGCGGTTGCCGGGATGGGCGTAGTAGTGTCCGACTTCAGCCGAGCGCGTCGAGGCGGCGGTGCCGACGAAGACGAGGCGGAGGTTGGGGCGGAGCTGGTCGGGGAGGCGGTGGGTCAAACACGGACCATAGATCGTTGGTGTTGCGCGTTGCCCGACTGAGCCCCAAACCGGAAAGCCGCATTTGTCTGCAGCTCAACGCGAAGAATGCGCTATCCTGCGATCTTATTTGGCAAACTTGACGATTTCCAAACAAAGCTGCCGCGCCGCCGGCACCCACTGCAATAGGGAAGTGACTCCCATCGAGACACTTTCGCCATGCGCAATGCGGTTCCTATTGGAAACAATGGACTTTATCTTATCTTCGCCTACGGCATCGATTACGGATCCAATGTGAGACCCCCAGTCTGGGTCGAACCTCGAAAGAGTCTCCTTGATATATCCGGGGGAAGGATTCCTTCCCGTCTTAAGCGACTCGGAAACAAAGGCGCTCAGGCGATCGTCACCAAATCTATCAGCGTAAGACACCGCAGTATCGATCAATGCCTGTTCGATAGCTGCGCACGTCAGAAGACAACCATAACGAACCAACTGCGATTGAATGAAGTCGCCATCGCCTCCGGGAAGGCTGATTGGAGCGCTTTTGGCTTGGGAAATTAGATTGTCGACTTGATCCAAAATGCCATGACTTCTCATCTTACGTCACACTGGCGAAAGCCGATGTTGCAAGCTTGATACGATTCTTAACGCTCTCTTCGTCCGCCGTTGCTCGTTGATAGTTGCGACGAAAAGTTTCGTCTGCAAGAAGTGCAGCGTACGCATTGGCGAATTCGTCTTTGTTACTAACATTGCCATTCTGGAGCCGCTTGGCGCAACCGATCATCATTGCATCAAAGACCGCGGCATTGATGGCCTTCTCCGGACGAAATGCTCGATCTCCTAAAACATCATAGAAGACATCTAGTGTCCTTACAAAAAGAGCTACAAGATCGGCGAAGGATTGGTCGGATATGTCTTTGTTTGCCTCGAGATAGTCATCAAGAAAGACGCGCATCGGTCGCTTATAGCTGTCGACGGCGTGCAGTAATGCAAAGAACCGAAGGATCAGTTCTTCGTCCTTCAGTCGTGGACTCCTTCTGCCATAAATTCTGCGCCAATTCGGAAGCTCAGCAGCTTCGCCCAACTTTACGACGAAGGTGCCGTGGCTAACGCACGCTCTTATTTCCTGGGGCGAGAGACGAAGGCCGCCGGTGTTAATTCTTTCAAAGACCTCGTAGATGCTGCGATCTTTAGCCTTTGGATGATCTTGACGAAATATCGTCGCATGAATGAGGTAGTTCTCGATTTCGTCTCGATCGTCTTTGTCCAATTTCTGGAATGTCCTCCCTTCCCATGCAGGATCCACATCTACCAGATCGAACGGCGTGACGACTTCAACGTCCTTCCCTCCTTGCTTTCGAGTCTTCGTCTCCCAAGTTCCTGACAGAAATCTGTCCAAAGTAATCAGCCGCTGTTGTCCATCGACGATGAGTTGCTTCTTATCCTTCAGATAGACAAAGATACCAGGCACAGGGAGGCCAAGGAGAATAGATTCGACAAATCGCGATGCTTGGCGTTGGGTCCAGACAAATTTCCGCTGAAATGGCGCAGGGATGAGAATTTCATGTCCAAGTCGTCGTCTAAGATCAAACACGGAAAGGTCGGCGCCATAAGACGTGATCCGAAAGCGTGTTGGTGCTAGCTTTTCGTCTTCCGTCTCGTCGATGACGTTCAGTTCGTCGGAGACCTGCTCAAGTGCTAGCTTGTCTTCAGTAGCTGCTGCTGCATCGGAATGCTCAATTTCGTCGAATAGTGTTTTGGCCATGAAAACTCCCGTTCGAATGAGGTTTGCGAATGCATCGTTCGCCTTGCCGAGTGCCGCAGTTCTGTCCACTGCAAGATGTCAGCTGGCAAGTTGTTCATTCTCGACGACTATGACGTGACAAGAGTAGGCTCTCTCGGACTTTACCGAGAATTGCGTCAAGCATAGCGCGAACCGAAGGTTTGTTACTGGGAAATGTAACGCCAACTTCTCTCGCTATTGAGAGTAGGTCGGCAGAAGGACGGCGAGCAAGATAAGTCTCTGCCTCAGATGTGGCTCCTGAAGAGGCGAGCTGTACAATCTTGTCGAACTCGGCCACCGCTTGATCGGCTGAGAGAGTGCTTTCCCTCTGCGCTGGCCGTGCTTGCCGCTGCTCCTTAATCTTCTTGGCCGCAGCTGGAAACGCGGCCTTTATCCGGTTCTCCATCCGGGAAAGCTGGGAACTAATGGTCTTAAGTGTCCTCTTAAGCTCCCCGCATTCCTCCAAGAGCTTTTCAATCTCTTCGTCAGAACTCCGAAATGGTGCTTCATTTGTCACTTAATCACCCCCAAACACGCACTCCAGAGCGTCTGAAAATCGGCGACTAAATCCGCCGGTACGCCGCCGCCGGTAATGGCTCGCTTAATGCCTACTCTCTCACGTACCCATGCATCATCGAAGAATTTTGCACGGATGCCGTGATCTTTAGTCGCGCGGTCGCAGATCTGCTGAATTTGCCGCATGTAGAATGTAGTTTCTTTTGTTGGTGAGTTGGCCCACGTCTTAGTCTTGTTCATGAAGACCGCGATCTGCGGAGTTGGGTGGGGTTCTATTCGCATCTTAAGCGAATTCAACAACAAGCTGACGCCCCTTGATGCAAAGAAGTCTGGGTTGACCGGGATGAGGACCAAATCGCAGCATGACAGTACGCTGTACGAAAGGAGCGTGAATGAAGGCGGGCAATCGAACAGAACATAGTCATAGTCGGTGACTTTGCTTGAGTGATGAATTTTGCCGAGTAGCCTGCGCATAAAGTCCTTCATCTGGTCCCGATCAAAAACTTCCAGTTCGAGCCAATAGAGGTCCTCTACCGAGGGAACGAAGTGAAGACCCTTCGTAATCTGATAGATAAAGTCGTACGCTATCGGAAAATCGAAGTGAGCTCATGGCTTCGTGTATTGATCAATCGCATCAAAGATTGTCCGACGGTCAGAGACGCTTTTGTCGTACCAGCTGCCAAATGCTGCATGCAGTGAGCCGCTGTCCTCGTTAAGGCCAACAGCCTGTGTAAGTGACATTTGCGCATCGAGGTCGAACATGAGAACGCTTGCATTGGAGTAAGTGGCAAGCGTATCGGCGAGACACCAGGTAACCGTTGTTTTCCCCACGCCGCCTTTAAAATTGATAGTCGCAATTGTCTTAGGGCTCTTATTGCCTGCCATGACCTTCCCCCTAAATGGCCAAAAATCAAATGAGGTTAGCTTGGCTGAAAATAAATCGGTCGGCAACTAAAAGTTGCCGGCCGATGGTCTAAGCGCTCTATCTTTAGGCTTCTAGGTGAAAACGGGCTTGCCCCCTCACAACACCCGATTGCTCTCCTTCACCTTCTCCGCATCCAGATAAACGCTGCTCCCCATCTCCTTGAACTTCGCGCTCATCTTGGCCATGCCGTCCTCGGCGGTGCCGGCCAGCGACATGCCCACGCTGTTCGGATCGTTCAGCGTCGCCGCGTAGTCCCGCACGTCCTGCGTGATCTTCATCGAGCAGAATTTTGGGCCGCACATCGAGCAGAAATGGGCGACCTTGTGGGCTTCCTTGGGCAGGGTCTCGTCGTGGAAGTTCTTGGCCGTGTCAGGGTCGAGGCCGAGGTTGAACTGGTCGCTCCAGCGGAAGTCGAACCTCGCGCGGGAGAGGGCGTCGTCGCGCAGTTGGGCTGCGGGGTGGCCCTTGGCGAGATCGGACGCGTGGGCGGCGATCTTGTAGGTGATGACGCCGACCTTGACGTCGTTGCGATCGGGCAGGCCGAGATGCTCTTTCGGCGTGACGTAGCAGAGCATGGCGCAGCCGAACCAGCCGATCATGGCGGCGCCGATACCCGAGGTGATGTGGTCGTAGCCCGGCGCGATATCGGTGGTCAGAGGTCCAAGCGTGTAGAACGGCGCTTCGCCGCACTCCTTGAGCTGCTTGTCCATGTTGATCTTGATCTTGTGCATCGGCACGTGGCCGGGGCCTTCGATCATGACCTGGCAGCCCTTGTCCCACGCAATCTTGGTGAGCTCGCCGAGCGTCTCCAGCTCCGCGAACTGCGCGCGGTCGTTGGCGTCCGCGATCGAGCCGGGGCGCAGGCCGTCGCCGAGCGAGAACGAGACGTCATACTTGCGCATGAGGTCGCAGATCTCGTCGAAATGCGTATAGAGGAAGCTCTCCTTGTGATGCGCCAGGCACCACTTCGCCATGATCGAGCCGCCTCTGGAGACGATGCCGGTGACGCGGTTGGCGGTGAGATGGATGTATTGCAGGCGGACGCCGGCGTGGATGGTGAAATAGTCGACGCCCTGCTCGCACTGCTCGATCAGCGTGTCCTTGTAGAGCTCCCAGGTGAGCGCCACCGGATCGCCGTTGCACTTCTCCAGCGCCTGATAAATGGGGACGGTGCCGATCGGCACCGGCGAGTTGCGCAGGATCCATTCGCGGGTGGTGTGGATGTTGCGGCCGGTCGAGAGGTCCATCACGGTGTCGGCGCCCCAGCGGATCGCCCACACCATCTTCTCGACCTCTTCCTCGACGGACGAGGTCACGGCCGAGTTGCCGATATTGGCGTTGATCTTGGTCAGGAAGTTGCGGCCGATGATCATCGGCTCGAGTTCACTGTGGTTGATGTTGGAGGGGATGATGGCGCGGCCGCGCGCGATCTCGTCGCGAACGAACTCCGGGGTGATGAAGGCGGGCACGGCGGCGCCGAAGCTCTCGCCGTCGGCGAGGGCTGCTTCCGCGCGCTCGAGCTGCTGCTTGCGGCCGAGGTTCTCGCGGGCGGCGACGTAGATCATCTCCTTGGTGATGATGCCGGCGCGGGCGAATTCGAGCTGGGTGATCTTGTGACCGTCGAGGCCGCGTAGCGGCTGGTGATAGGCGCTGAAGGCGCGCGCGGCGTTGTCGGTGGAGACGCTGCCGTTGTCCTCCGGCTTGATCTGCCGGCCGTGATATTCCTCGACGCCGCCGCGCTCCAGCACCCATTGCTTGCGATTGCGGGCAAGGCCGGCGTTGACGTCGATGGTCACGGACGGATCGGTGTAAGGGCCCGAGGTGTCGTAGACCGGCAGGTTCGGCTCGCCCGCGCCTTCGGACAGGATGATCTCGCGCAGCGGCACGCGCAGGTCGGGCGCAGCGTCCGGCGAGGCGAAGATTTTTCGCGAGGAGGGAAGGGGGCCGGTGGTGACGGCGGGGACGGTTTTCTCGGGATTGGAGCGGATGTTCATGGGATCCTCCGGTTTAATTCTGTTGTGAGATATTCGATCTCGTCATCCTGAGGTGCTCGCGGAACGCGAGCCTCGAAGGATGAAAGAGCCGGGCCGTCGCCCTTCGAGGGCCGCTGAAGAAGCGGCCACCTCAGGGTGACGGGTCGAATAGGGGCGGACCTGCATCATGCATCCTCCGCTGATTGGCCGAGCCATTGCCGCACGCGCGCATCGGGATCGGCGTTCTGCGTCACATCGCTCACCACTGCGATCGAGTCCGCGCCCGCCGCAAATATCTCCGCGGCGTGCTCGAACTTGATGCCGCCGATCGCGACCAGCGGGATGTTGCCGATGCGCTTCTTCCATTCGGTGATCTTCGGAATGCCCTGCGGCTCGAAGCGCATCGATTTAAGTGTGGTGAAGAAGATCGGGCCGAGCGCGACATAGTCGGGCTTGGCCTCGAGCGCGGTTTCAAGCTCGGCATCGTCATGGGTGGAGATGCCGAGCGAAAGGCCGGCCTCGCGGATGGCCTTGAGGTCGGCTTCCGCCAGATCCTCCTGGCCGAGATGCAGATATTTCGCGCCGGCGACGACGGCGGCGCGCCAATAGTCGTTCACGACCAGCTTGGCTTGCGTATCCTTGGTGATGGCCAGCGCGTCGGTGACGATCTGCAGCGCGTCGGCGTCGTTGAGCTCCTTGGCGCGCAGCTGGATGGTGCCGACGCCGAGCTTTGTCAGTCGCTCGACCCATTTGAGGTTGTCGACGACGGGATAAAATCGATCAGGATACGGCATGCCAGAACGGAGTCCCAACGACAGGGGTGGAGGGGGAGGCGAAGTCGCGGGCGTTCATCAGCCCGGCTTCATAAGCGGTGCGGCCGGCATCACAGCCGAGGCGGAAGGCGTTTGCCATCGCGACGGGATCGGCGGCTTTGGCGATCGCGGTGTTGAGCAGCACGGCGTCATAGCCGAGCTCCAGCGCCTGCGCGGCGTGGCTGGGAGCGCCGAGGCCGGCGTCGACCACCAGCGTGATGTCGGGCAGGCGCTCGCGCAGCAGCCTCAAGGCATCGCGATTGGTGATGCCCTTCGCGCTGCCGATCGGAGCTGCCCACGGCATCACCACCTTGCAGCCGGCATCGACCAGGCGGTTGGCGACCGAGAGATCCTCGGTGCAATAGGGGAACACTTCAAAGCCGTCCTTGATCAGGATGGTGGCAGCTTCGACGAGGCCGACGACATCGGGCTGCAGCGTGTCGTTGTCGGCGATCACCTCGAGCTTGATCCAGCTCGTCCCGAACAATTCGCGCGCGAGCTTTGCCGTGGTCACGGCCTCGCGCACGCTGCGGCATCCCGCGGTGTTCGGCAGCACGGTGACGTCGAGCTCGCGGATCAGCTTCCAGAACGCGTCCCCGGTCTTGCCGCCGGCGGATTCGCGCCGCAGCGACACCGTGACGATGTTCGAGCCGGAGGCGCGGATCGCTTCCTGCATGATCGCAGGCGAGGGATAGAGCGCGCTGCCGATCAGCAGGCGGGAGGCGAAGGATTTGCCGTAGAAGGTCACCATGGCTTCAATTTCCTTGCGGGCGACTTGCACAGACCGTCATCCTGAGGTGCGCGCACTTGCGCGTCTCGAAGGATGACAGCGCCGCTTGCGGCCATCCTTCGAGGCGAGCCGAAGACGGCTCGCACCTCAGGATGACGGCGTCGTTTGTGGCGACAGGCATCACCTCACCCTCCCTGCCGCGGCGTGATGATCTCGATCTCGTCGCCGGCCTTCAGTGCCGTCTCGGCCCAGCGGCTCTTCGGCACGACGTCGTAGTTCAGCGCGATCGCGAAATGGGTGCCCTCGTAGTCGAGCTCCGAGAGCAGCGCATCGACGCTTCCCGAAGTCACCTCGCGCTGCTCGCCGTTGACGATCACAAGCATCGCATCACCTCGTTGTCGATCTGGCCGCGCTCGACATAGGCGAGCGTCAGCTCGGCGAGCGCCGGCGCGATCAGGAAGCCGTGGCGGTAGAGTCCGTTGACGGAGATCGTCTTGCCGCGAATGCCGATGCGCGGCAGATTGTCGGGATAGGCGGGACGCAGCCCCGAGCCGAATTCGACGATGCGGGCCTCGCCGAAGGCGGGGTGCACGGCGTAGGCCGCGCCCAAAAGCTCCAGCGCGGAGCGGACGCTGACGCCGGTGTCCTCGGCCTCGATCGAGGTCGCGCCCAGCATGAACAGATTGTCCTCGCGCGGGATCACGTAAAGCGGCCAGCGCGGATGCATCAGCCGCACCGGGCGCGCAAGCTGCACCTCGTCTGTCTCGATCAGGATCATCTCGCCCTTGACGCCGCGAAGCTCGCTCTGCTCGTCGCGGGCGCCAAGGCCGCGGCAGTCGATCACGATGCCGTCGAGATCCCCGGCTGCGACGTCGCTGGAGAATTTGATGGTGCCGCCGGCGGCGCGGATGCGATCGTGCAACTGCGGCAGCACGCGGCGCGGCTCGACATGGCCCTCGGCCGGGAAGAACAGCGCGTCGCGGAAGCGGCCCTCCAGCGAGGGTTCGAGCGCGGCGAGGCCTGAGGCATCGAGCCGGCGGTGGTCCTCGGTCATGCGCGCAAAACGCTCGAAATCGTTGCGTTCGCGCGGATGTGCGACGACCAGCGAGCCGTTGAAGGGCGTGTCGGGCAGCTCGCGCCGCCAGAGGTCGAGCGAGCGCAGCCCGAGGCGGCTGATGATGGGTTCGGCGACCTCGGCCTCGCAATAGGGCGCGAGCATGCCGCCGGCCCAATGGCTGGTGGCGTCCGTCATCGCCTCGTCACCGCGCTCGTGCAAGGTCACGGCATGGCCGGCCTGCGCGAACAGCAGGGCTTGCCAGGCTCCGGCGATGCCTGCGCCGATGATGGATACCGGTGAGTCCGGTCGCTTGGTCGTTTGCAACATCCCTGTCCCTTCGCCGGCATGACCCGGATCAGGTTCAAAGGGTCACCGCGGTCCTGGGCGTTATTGCCCATTTAGCGGTATCTCAGCTCCTCCTCGGAGCACCCCTCGGAACGGCTCTAATGTATGCCACGGAGGCGGGGTGGTCAACGCGTGTTGCGGGAACCCTCATGCCCCGGACGCAGCGCATCACGCAGTGCTGCGCTGCTGAGCCGGGGCCCATGCTGATGCAGGGATGCTGGGTCCCGGCGCTGCGCAGCAACGCTACGCGCTGCAGCGCGTCCGGGACACGAGCGGCTATTGCGAGGCTTGCGCCCGCGCATTGCGGACACGCTGGGCCAGCTTCCTGTGCGGAGTGGCGCCGAACATCGGCTGCGGGTTGCCGTTGGGCTCGAGCCAGGGTTGGCCCATATTGCCCATATTGGTATCGCCCATATTGGCGATTTGCACGGCCTGCTGCCGCTGGCGATTGGCGGCGTAGTAATAGCCGCCGGCGAAATAACGCACGGCCCGGGCATGGTCGCCGTTGGCGGCGCGATAGGCGCCGGCGAGGTATTTCACGGCATACGTGAGGTTGGTGTTGGGATCGCGCAGGCCGGCGGCGTCGCCGGTGTAGCCGACCCCGCGGGCGGTCGCGAGCTTGATCTGCATCAGCCCGATGGTGCCGCCGCGGCCGACGAGGTGCGGCTGGTAGCGGCTCTCGCGCATGATCACGCGATGCACCAGCGCTTCCGGCACGCCGTTGGCGCGGGCATGGGCCGCGACCATCTCGGCATATTCGGCTTCGCCCGCGACTGCAGCCTGCGGCAATGTCAATCCGGCCGCGAGCAGCGCGGCAATGCATAAAATTTTCATCAGATATCCCTGAGGTCCCCTAGGTGACCTGCGCCCAGCCGCCGTTAGGCCTTCCGAACGCGGCGATGATGTGACCAAACGCCGCCATCGCCCGATTTTGCGGTGCCGAGCCGCGGTTACGACTCAAAGCTGGCGCAAGAGAGCTTCGGGGACGGACGATCCCCGCTCGCGGCAGCACGCCTGTCTATTCGCGCGTGCCAGCGAAAGCGAGTAAGAAGACGCTGCAAATCGGGAGAGGTGCCATGACAAAATCAAACATGGCCAGGCTGTATGCCGGCGACATCCCCAGACAGAACCCCTGTGCCCAATGTGGCGCGCCGATCCCGCAGCCTGACTGGATCGAGCCGGGCGAGGGACGCGTCTCCTATCTCTGGAATTGCCACGCCTGCAATTATCGCTTCGAGGCGATGGCCATCTTCGACGAGACCGCGATCGAGCACCCGCCGCTCGCGGCGTGAGTTAGGCGGCGAGCCGCGGCTGCTGCCAAAGCGGCAATTGCATTCGTACGATTAGTCCATGTGGGTTGCGGTCGTGCAGCGACAGCTCGCCGCCATGGGCGAGCGCGATGGCGCGCGCGATCGACAGGCCGAGCCCGAAGCCGGTGGATTCGTCCATGGTGCGCGCATCGTCGCCGCGCACGAACGGCTCCAGCATCTCCTGCTTTCGCGCATCAGAAATGCCGGGGCCGTCGTCCTCGACGTCGATGACGAGCGTGGTACCCGAGATGTCGAGGCGGATCGTCACCTCGGCGCCGAAGCGCACGGCGTTCTCGACCAGGTTGGTGACACCGCGATGCAGATCGTCGGGCCGCGCGGCGGCGGTCGCGGACGCCGGCCCGTCGTAATGCACGACATGGCCCATGTCGCCGAACTGGTCGGCGACGAGCTGGAGCGTGCTGGCGATGTCGACCAGCGTAACCGCCTCGACCTTGCGGTCGTTGCGCAACAGCGACAGCACCGATTCCAGCATCGCGCGCATCTGATCGAGGTCCATCAGCATGCGCTTGCGGTTGCCCTCGTCCTCGATGAATTCGGCGCGCAGGCGCAGCCGCGTGATTGGCGTGCGCAGATCGTGGCTGATCGCGGCCAGCATCCGGGTGCGATCCGACATCAGCCGGGCGATCCGCTCATGCATGCGGTTGAGCGCGCGCGCTACCGAGCGGATCTCCTCCGGGCCGCGCTCCGGCAGCGGCTCCGCCTCGCCGTCGACGCTGAAATTCTCGGCGGCGTTGGCGAATGACGATAGCGGTGCTGCCAGCGCGCGCACCGCCCACAGGCCGAGCACGCTGACGCAGATGAAGGCGGTCATCAGCGCCGTCAGCCAGGGGCCGCCCCAGAACCACGGGCGCGGGTCGCCCTCGACATGTCCGGCGATCACGGTGCCGTCGGGCAACTCGACGCCGACGCGGGATGCTGTGCCGCCCAAGGTCAGCTGGACCGCCCTGTAGCCGCGTCCGAGATGACGGCGCATCCCGCGCAGATGCTGATTGTCGCTCTCTGCGACGCTTGCGGTGCCGGGGGCGAGCATTTCGATGCCGAGCTTGGGGAAGGCGCGCGCGAGATCGGCGACGAGGCGCGGACGCTCGCCGGCCTCGGCCGAGCCGAGCAGCAGCGCGGCATCGGTCAGCTGATGGGCGCCGTCCGGCGGCGTGTCGGGGCGGTCGGGCCGGCTGATCAGGAAGGCGGTGGTGACGACGAGATGGAGCGCGACGGTCGAAGCCAGCACCAGCGCGGCGATCTGCCCGCCGATCCCCTTGAGGTGGAAGAATCCGAACGGCTTCATCGTTGGCGTCCCCTTCAACTGCTCAGGGGCGCCGCAACCGCTTCAATGCTCGCTGCTTGAGTGCCTTGAGGACTCGCCACCTGCGTTCGCGGCGTGAACAGATAGCCGCCGGAGCGCACCGTCTTGATGAGCGTGGGATCGGTTGGATTGGGCTCGATCTTGCGGCGGATGCGGCTGACCAGAACGTCGATGGAGCGTTCGAACGAACCGGTGCTGCGCCCTTGCGTGAGGTCGAGCAGGCTGTCGCGTGACAGCACGCGGCCGGGCCGTTCGCAGAACGTGCGCAGGAGATCGAACTCGGCGCTGGTCACCGCGACGCGCGCGCCTTCGGGATTGCGCAATTCGCGCAGGCGCAGGTCGATGTGCCAGCCCTCGAAGGTGAGCGTGGAGGCGCCTTCGATCGAGCTCGCCGCCTGGGCCGCGGCCTGGCGGCGCAGCACCGCGTTGATGCGGGCGAGCAGCTCGCGCGGGTTGAACGGTTTCGGCAGATAGTCGTCGGCGCCCATCTCCAGGCCGACGATGCGGTCGACGTCCTCGCCGCGCGCGGTCAGCATGATGATCGGCGTCTGCGCCTCGGCACGCACCTTGCGGCACAGGCTGAGGCCGTCCTCGCCCGGCAGCATGACATCGAGGATGATGAGGTCGACGCGGTGATCGGCCATGGCGCGCGACATCTCGCGGCCGTCGCTCACGGCGGTGACGTTGCAGGCGTTGTTGCGCAGGTACTTCGCAATCAACGTCCGGGTTTCGCGGTCGTCTTCGACGACCAGGATGTTGGGATTGGGAACGGCCATGCGCTTTGTTTGTCCAGGATTCGGGCCAAATGGCGAAGATTTTTGTTTCGGATTGTTTCTGTCGGGCTTCCCGCAACAGGCGGCAATCGCGCCGTCGCGAAGCGGCAAGGTCTCGTTAAGGCCGTTAACCATAGCGTGGCGTGGTCCGCGACGAAACCCCGCAAAATCCACGGAGCCATCATGACCTCGATTTCGGCGGCCTCCGCCAACAACCACCCCTCGCCGCTGCAGCGGCTGCAGCAGGAATTGCAATCGGAAGTGTCCGCCGGCACGATCTCGTCGTCGGACCAGTCAGCGCTCTCGACGGCGCTGACCGACATCGACACGGCACTCCAGCAGAGCCGCTCGAGCGACCAGTCGAGCGGCACGCGTCCCTCCAAGGAGGACATGAAGTCGAAGATCGACGACCTCATTTCGAACGAGGTGTCGAACGGCACGCTGACGTCGGATCAGGCCGAAGCGCTCAAGGGCGTGTTTCAGTCCGCCTTCGCGGGCGGTCCGGGCGGGCCGGGTGGCGCCGGCGGTGCAGGCGGACCTCCGCCCGGTCCGCCGCCGGACGACAGCGCTTCGGATTCGGCGTCGTCTGCGGACTCGACCAGCAGCACGTCGACCGATGCCTCCACGGCCGAGATTCTCCAGCAGTTCCTGCAGGCGCTGCAGCAGTCGCAATCATCGAGCTCGTCCTACGGCGCCAACGGCAGTTCGTCCGGCAATTCCGACCTCTCCGCGCTTCTGATCGACTACAAGAGCTGACCCTGAGCGACGCGGGTCGGCGCGAGTCCTCGCCACGATCGTGCTTCACCCAGGGCGCATGATCGTCGGCGGGGAACCGTGCGCCGCAAAATGTTCCTGGGTGACGCAGGAACAGTCCCTGCGAGGTTTCCGCGCTCGCGCATAGCGCGACGAAATTGCGGCGCGCACGGAACTGCGTGTGATCAGCGCTGTTTTCTCCACACGAGTTTTTTCTGTGAAGGAGAGGACAACATGCTGACGAAATCCATCGCCGCCGGCCTCGCCGGCACCGCACTGCTTGCGACCGTTGCGTTCGCGCAATCGCCGACCGCCACCACCGACAAGGCGCCGACCGCGGCCACCGCGACGACGGCCACCACGACCGCTTCCGGCGAGTGGCGTACGTCGAAGATGTCGGGCCTGAAGGTCTATAACGAGGCCAACGAGAACATCGGCTCGATCAACGAGCTGCTGATGGACAAGAGCGGCAACGTCAAGATTGCCGTGATCGGCGTCGGCGGCTTCCTCGGCATGGGCGAGCATCTGGTCGCCGTGCCCTATGAGAAATTGAAGTTCGTCAACGAGGCCGTCGCCTATACCGGCACCGGCACGAATCCGGGCGCCAAGCCCGCCGCATCGACCACGACAGGCGCTGCGACCGGCACCGACAGGCCGGCTGCGACCACGACGTCGTCCACCTCGAAGTGGTATCCGGACCACGCCGTGTTCAATGCCAGCAAGGACGAGCTGAAGAACATGCCGGAGTTCAAGTACGCGGAGTAATGCAGCCCGCGTAACTGCCTAAACGAAGCGCGCCTGGTTTTCGCCGGGCGCGCTGTCGTGTCTTTCTCTTACCTCGTCCCGCTAGAGAGGCGGCGAGGGAGACGGCTCTCAGTGCGTCACCAGCGGGCAGCCGCCCTTGTCGAGCGGACGGAAGGCCTCGTCGCCGGGCACGGTGGCGATCAGCTTGTAGAGGTCCCACTCGCCCTTGGATTCCTCGGGCTTCTTGACCTCGAACAGATACATGTCGTGGACCATGCGGCCATCGATGCGGATCTTGCCGCCTCTGGCGAAGAAGTCGTTGACCGGCGTCTTGCGCATCTGCTCCATCACCTTCGGCGCCTCGTCGCTCTTGATGGCGTCGATCGCCTTCAGATAGTGCATGGTCGCCGAGTAGAGCCCGGCCTGGATCATGGTCGGCATGTGGCCGACCTTCTCGTTGAAGCGCTTGGAGAAGGCGCGGGTCTCCTCGTTCATGTCCCAGTAGAAGGCGTCGGTGACGATCAGGCCTTGGGTTGCCTTGATGCCGAGCGAATGCGTGTCGGTGATCTCCTGCAGAAGCGCGATCATCTTCTGGCCGCCCTGGGTCAGGCCGAACTCGGACGCCTGCTTCAACGCGTTGGTGGTGTCGCCGCCGGCATTGGCCAGCGCGACCACCTTGGCCTTGGAGGCCTGGGCCTGGAGCAGGAACGAGGAGAAATCCGACGAGTTGAGCGGATGGCGGACTTCGCCGAGCACCTTGCCGCCGCTCTCCTTGACGACGTTGGCGGCGTCGCGCTGCAGCGCCATGCCGAAGGCGTAGTCGGCGGTGACGAAGAACCAGCTATCCTCGCCGCGCTTGACCATCGCCTTGCCGGCGACGTTCGACAGCGCATAGGTGTCGTAGGTCCAGTGCACGGTGTTGGGCGAGCAGGCGGTGCCGGTGATGTCGGACGAGCCGCCGCCGGAATTGATGTTGATCCTGTTCTTCTCGCGCGTCAGCGCCGAGACCGGCAGCGCCACCGATGACGTCGGCACGTCGAAGATCGCGTCGACCTTGTCGTTGTCGTACCAGTTTCGGGCGATGTTGACGCCGACGTCGGGCCTGTTCTGGTGGTCGGCGGCGACCACCTGCACGGGCTTGCCCGCGACCTTCGCGCCGTAATCGGCGACCGCCATCTCGACGGCGGCGAGCGAGCCCTTGCCGGTCGCGTCCGCATAGAGGCCGGACATGTCCGTGAGCACGCCGATCTTGACGACATCGTCGGAAATCTGCGCCTGCGCCGCGCCGGACGTAGCGGCGAGGGCGAAACCGGCCGCGACGGCGGCGATGAGTTTTTGCATGGTTGTTCTTCTCCCTGTGTTGTTGTTTGGGCTTTGTTGCGGGGACTGTTCTAGCGACAATCGACCGCGGCAGCTAAGCGATGCGCGCCATAGCGGAATGCAAAAAGAGAAGGGGCGGGCGTGTTCCCTTCGCCTCTCCCCGCAGCTGATGAGGCTCAGCAGGATCAGCGAGCTCAGGATCGTAGGGTGGGCAAAGGCGCATTTGCGCCGTGCCCACCATCTCAGCATGATCGAGGGACATGTGGGCACGCTTCCGCCTTCGCTCTTCGAGCTACGGCGGACAAGTCGCTTTGCCCACCCAACGATACTGCCGTCGTCCTT
Source organism: Bradyrhizobium sp. SBR1B (assembly GCF_014198205.1). NCBI lineage: Bacteria > Pseudomonadati > Pseudomonadota > Alphaproteobacteria > Hyphomicrobiales > Nitrobacteraceae > Bradyrhizobium > Bradyrhizobium sp. SBR1B. The sequence goes on along the minus strand of NZ_JACIHC010000003.1, from coordinate 459,908 downwards.
GCGAAGACTTCCCCTCACCCTGCAATCGTGGAGAAGGAAGAGCGCTCAGCCGCCGGCCTTGAGCCGTTCATTGCGGCGGCGCAGGCCTTCGAGGGTGGCGAGGAGGATCACCGAGACCGCCGTCAGGATCACCGCCGCTGCTGTAATCGTCGGGCTGATGTTCTCGCGGATGCCGCTGAACATTTCGCGCGGCAGGGTGCGCTGCTCGGGACCTGCCATGAACAGCACGATCACGACCTCGTCGAAGCTGGTCGCGAAGGCGAACAATGCGCCCGAGGCGAGGCCGGGCAGGATCAGCGGCAGGATCACGCGGCGAAACGCTTGAAGCGGCGAGGCGCCGAGCGAGGCGGCGGCGCGCGAAAGATTGGTGTCGAAGCTCTGCAGCGTCGCGCCGACCGTGATCACCACGAAGGGCGTCGCCAGCGCGGTGTGGGCCAGGATCAAGCCGAGATAGCTGCCGGTCAGCCCGATCGGCGCGAAGAAGAAATACAGGCCGACCGCGGTGATGACGCCGGGCACGACGACCGGTGACAGCACGAAGGCCAGCACGAGCGGCTTGAACCTACTCTTCCACTGCGCCAGGCCGAGCGCCGCGAGCGTGCCGAGCACCATGGACAGCAGCGTCGAGGCGACGCCAATGATCATGCTGTTCTTCAGCGAATTCATCCAGCGCGGCGAGCTGATGAAGTCGTCGTACCAGCGCAACGACAGGCCCGGAAGCGGATAGGTCAGGTACGAGCCCGAACTGAAGGACAGCGGCATGATCGCCAGGATCGGCGCGATCAGGAAGATGAACACCAGCGCGGAGACAATGATGGTTGCGGTCCACGCAATGCGCTGGCTCGGCGTGCGGAGGGAAGCATTGTCGCTCAATTCTTCATGCCTCCCGTGACCTGCTGGCCCTGCACGAGCTTGCCGTAGACCAGTGCCAGCAGAATGGTGGCGAGCAGCAGCACCGCACCGAGCGCCGAAGCAAGACCCCAATTGGCTGTTTCGGTGGTGTAGAGCGCGATGAAGTAGCTGATCATCTGATCGGCGGCGCCGCCGACGAGCGCAGGTGTGATGTAGTAGCCGAGCGCGAGGATGAAGACGAGCAGGCTTCCTGCGCCGATGCCGGGCAGCGTCTGCGGCAGGTAGATCCTCAAGAAAGCGGTGAACGGTGGCGCGCCGAGCGAGGCGGCGGCACGCATGTAAGCAGGTGAGATCGCCTTCATGCTGCTGTAAAGCGGCAGGATCATGAAGGGCAGGAGCACGTGGGTCATCGCCACGCAGACGCCGAAGCGGTTGTAGATCAGGCGTAACGGCCCGTCGATGATGCCGAGCCAGTGCAGGCTGTCGTTCACGACGCCCTTGCTTTGCAACAGCACGATCCAGGCGCAGGTGCGAACCAGGAGCGACGTCCAGAACGGCAGCAGCACGAAGATCATCAGCAGGTTCGATCTTCCCGGCGGCAGTGTCGCCAGGAGGTAGGCGACCGGGAAGCCGAGGATCAGGCAGAGCGCGGTGACGCTGAGGCTGATGATGAAGGTGCGGGTGAACAGGCTGCGGTAGATGGCTTGGTCCGGCGGGGCCGCGACGATCGCGCCGTCGACGTTCCTGACAAGGTCGAGCGCCGCCAGCAGGTAGAAGCCCGTGATGGGGCCGCTGGCATCCCTGATCGTCGTCCAGGTGGCGCGTTCGCGCCAGGCCGCATTGATCTTGCCCAGCGTCTCCTTGGCCGCGCCGGGCTCCGGCATCGTCTTCAGATTGCGTGCCGTGCTGGTCAGGATCGTGCGAAAACCGTTGAGTGCGTAATTCAGCCGCTTCGCCGCAATCGCGATGGTGCCAGAGGCGCGCGCCGCCACGATGTCGCTTGCCAGCGCAGCGTACGCCTTTTCGTCCGGCAGGTCCTTGCCGTCCCAATCGGCGAGAGCCGCGACGGTTTGAGGCAGAACCTGACGCACCTCCCTGTCATCGACCGCGCGCCACAGCATGCCGGCGATCGGGCCTGCGAAGGTGAAGAGCAGAAAGACGAGAAGCGGCAGGACCAGCGCCAATGCCTTGACCTGGCGTGTCCGCTCCGCGCGCCTCAATCGGCGCTTGAGCGGCACCTCGGTCGACGCATTGCCGCCGGTCAAGAGCGCATCCGTCATGGGGCGAGCCTTGCGGCGCGCGTTATTTCGCGGCCCATTTATTGAAGCGCTCGGTCAGGCGGTCGATGTTCTCGAGCCAGAAGCCGACGTTGATCTCGACCGCGTTCTTGATGTTGTCAGGCGCCGTCGGCAGGTCCTTCAGAACGGCGGGCTGCAGCTTGCCGGCGGCGTCCTTGTTCGAGGTGCCGTAGGCAATGTTCTCGGAAAGCTTGGACTGGTTCTCCGCCTTGCCGACGAAATCCAGGAATTTGTAGGCCGCGTCCTTGTTCGGGCTGCCCTTCAGGATCACCCAGCTGTCGAGGGTGAACAGCGCGCCGTCCCAGACCATGCCGAAGTTCTTCTTCTCGTTCTTGTTCGCGGTATCGATGCGGCCATTGTAGACCGAGGTCATCGCGACTTCGCCGGAGGCGAGCAGCTGCGGCGGCTGGGCGCCGGCCTTCCACCAGACGAGGTCGCTCTTGATGGTGTCGAGCTTCTTGAACGCGCGGTCGACGCCCTCGTCGGTCGCCAGCACCTTGTAGACGTCCTTCGGCGCGACGCCGTCGGCCATCAGCGCGATCTCCAGCGTGGTCTTCGGGCCCTGACGCAGGGCGCGCTTGCCGGGAATCTTCTTGGTGTCGAAGAAGTCGGCCCAGCCCTTCGGAGCCTCCTTCAGCTTGTCCTTGTCGTAGCCGAGCACAAAGTCATAGAGGATGGCGCCGACGCCGCAGGGATTGACGGATGGCGGGATATAGGCGGCCTCGCCGCCGATCTTGGAATAGTCCATCTTCTCGAACAGACCTTCCTCGCAGCCGACCGCCAGCTCGTCGCTCTCGACCTGGACGACATCCCAGGTGGCGGCGCCGCCCTGCACCTTGGCGCGCAGCACGCCGACGCCGCCGTCCCAGGACTCGTCATTCATGGCAATTCCGGCCGCCTTCTTGAACGGCTCGAAATAGACCTTCTTCTGGGCATCCTGATACGCGCCGCCCCACGACACGACGGTGAGATCACGCGCCTGCCCGACCGTGGCCAGCGCGGCGCTGGCGGTGAAGGCCGCGGCGAAACCCAGAGCAATCTTGCCAATCTTGCGCTTCAGCATGGTCATTGTTCCTTCTTCATATGCGTTGCATTGAGTTCGATCGCTGGATCAGACGGGATCGAGGGCGAGGCAGTCCTCGGGGCGAAAGGTGACGAACACGTTTGCACCATGTGTCAGGCTGTCATGCGCGCCGGGCTGAAGCTTGACCATGAACTCGGCATTCCCCGAGACATCGAGCACGGCCAGCGCGTGGTCGCCGAGATAGATGGTGTTCTGCACCTTGGCCGGCAGCCGGTTCGGTCCGTCACTGGAGCTGCCGTCCGGAATAATAGTGATCCGCTCCGGCCGCACCGACAGCGAGGTCGATGCGCCCGCGCCTGATATGTTGATCGCCCGCGCGGTGACAGTGCCGCCGGCAGCCAGCGCGACGCGGCAATAATCCTTGTCGACCGTCTCGACGGTGCCGGCCAGCACATTGTTCTCGCCGATGAAATGGGCGACGAAGCTGTTCACCGGGTGCTCGTACAGCGCGTCGGGCTTGTCGATCTGCTGCACGATGCCGTCATTGAACACGGCGATGCGGTCCGACATGGTGAGCGCTTCACTCTGGTCATGGGTGACGTAAACGACGGTGATGCCCATCGTCTCGTGCAGTTGCTTGATCTCCAACTGCATCTGCTCCCGCAGGCGCTTGTCCAGCGCCCCTAGCGGCTCGTCCATCAGCACGAGTTGCGGATTGAAGACCAGCGCGCGGGCCAATGCCACGCGCTGCTGCTGGCCGCCGGACAGCTGTCCGGGCCGACGGTGCGCCAGGGTTTCCATCTTGATCATGCGTAACGCCGACCCGACGCGCTCCTCCACGTCCGCCTTGTTCGTCTTGCGCACGGAGAGCGGGAAGGCGATATTCTCCGCGATCGTCAGGTGTGGAAACAAGGCATAGTTCTGGAACACCATGCCGATGTCGCGTTTGTGCGGCGGCATGTTCTTGATCGGCCGGCCTGAGAGGTAGATCTCGCCATGGGTCGGAACCTCGAAGCCGGCCAGCATCATCAGCGTGGTGGTCTTGCCCGAGCCCGACGGGCCAAGCAACGTGATGAACTCGCCCTTCCTGATGTCGAGGTCGAGGTTCTTCACCACGAGATGCTCGCCATCATAGGTCTTCTGAATGCCGGAGAAGCGCACCAGTGCCGGCGCAGGCGTGACCATGCCGGCTTCCATCTTGTCCCTCGCGTTACCCAATACAGTGCTGTCGGCACCTCATTCGAGGTTGCGAGGAACAGCTTAGCACCCTCCGATCAGAATGCCAGCGGCGCAACCGATCAAGAGGCGCCCAGATACGGCGAGCGAAAGCGAGCTACATCCCCGACAGCTTCGTCACCGACACATTCAGCGTGCCGCCGGCTTCCGCGACCACGCGCAGCGTCTTGGAATCGAAGGCGATGTCGGCCAGCGTCAGGCTGTCGATCTTGGCGTCGACCTTGACACCGTCCTCGCTTTTCTGGAAGTCGGCGATGACGCCAGCGATCTTCTCGCGCGCGTTCGCCGCAATCGGCTTCAGGTCGAGCGTCGCCCTCTGCAGCAACGCCTGCTGCATCTGCGGCACCACCGCGCGCGCCGCGGCACCCAAGAGGCCAAAAGCGGCTTCCGACTCCACCGCGAGCTGGATGTCGGTGAGCCGCAGCGTCTGCTGGGCCTGATCGAGCACCGGCCGGCCCCAGATGTGCACGGTCGCCTCGGCGCCGAGACCGAGCCAGCTCTTCTTTTCCTTGGCGCGGACCAAAAGCGAGATCAGCAGGCGCTCGCCCGACGGGATCACGTTGACGCTCTTGACGGTGACGTCGACCGGGCCGGAGCCGTCCTCGGGATAGGTGTGGCCGACCATCTGCGCGGCGATCAGCTTGTTGATCTCGGTGAAGGGCACGTCGATGGGCACGCCGATGTTCACGCCGGTGCCGGTCGGCGGCACGATCGCGATCTTGTCGGGGAACGGGCAGTTCGGCTTGGTCTGCGCCGACGTCACGCGCGTCTCCGCTTCCAGGCCCATCAGCAGCGTCACGGCCTGCGCGTCCACGCGCGGCTGCGCGGCAATGGCGCGGATCGGCTTCATCTCCAGCCAGAGCGGCGGAAGCGCGGTCGAGCCCGAGCCCTGCAGGGGGATCGAGCGGCAGGCCTTGGCCCATTGCAGCTTCGCATTCTCGCGCAGGCTCGGATCGTTGCGGATGCGTTCGGAGACGATGTTGATCTGCTCGCCGACATTCTTGTCGATCAGCGGCTTAACCTGCGCCGGAACGTTGACCTTGGCGCCGGCGACGTTGAGATTGGTATCGCCGAGATTGACCTGGGCGCCAAGATTGGGCTCGAGATGCCAGTTGGCCGCAAGCTTCGGGCGCGAGGTGACGACCACGTTGCCCTTGATCTCGGCGCTGGCGTTCAAATTCTTGATGTTGACAGCGCCGATCCGTTTCGCTGCGTCACCGCCAAGCACGCTGCCGAGCGCGTCGCCGAGCGCGCCTGTGGCCTTCGCCGACAGCGAGCCCGTCACGTTCAGCTTGCCGCTCAGCGGTGTCGAGATCGTCAGCACGTCCTTGTCGCCGGCAGTCGCCATCGGCCCGCGCACGGCAGTCCAGCCGATATCGGCGTTCTCCAGGATCTGCGAGATCGGGTTGTCGGCCTTTCCTGCGAAATTGCGCGGGGCGGCCTTCTCGGCCTGGTCGCGGATCGCCGACAGCGCGATGGCGACCGGCGCCACCACGATCGAGCTCTTCGCGACCGGCGGCAACGGCGGCAGTTGCGCCACCGGCGGCGCGGAGTTCGTCGCGCGCGGCGACAGCCAGTCCATGGCCTTCAAGCTGATGAAGAATGACGCCGCGAGCACTACGACGGCGATCGTGATGGTCTTCAAGTTGAACGTCAGTCGCATCGATCCCCCAGGCCGCCCCGGCTGGGATTTTACAGGGCAGGCGAGGAGGGCGCTAGAGCGCACCGATGGGGTGGAATTGGGGCGAATGGGTTAACGGCAGCGACCGCATCGCTGCCGTGCATTCAGGCCATCGTCGGGGGCTAGCCGCGCCGGGGACGGCGGACCGCTCTCACATTGCCGTTAGGGCCACCGCCGCAGAAGAAGCGGTCACCGCCGTCGGACTCCAACCCTGACACCATCGTTCCGGCAGGCAGGTCGAGCTGCTCGAGCACCTTGCCTGTGGCGGGATCGATCCGCCTGATATCGCTATCCTCGCCCTCCCAGGTGCCGTGCCAGAGCTCGCCGTCGACCCAGGTCACCCCGGTGACGAAGCGCTTGCTTTCGATGGTGCGAAGGACCTTGCCCGTGTCCGGATCGACCTGATGGATCTTGCGCTCGCGATATTGCCCGACCCACAGCGAGCCCTCGGCCCAGGCCAGGCCGGAATCGCCACCGCCACCCGGCGCCGGGATGCTGGTGAGCACCTTGCCCGAGGCCGCATCGATCTTCTGGATGCGATCCTCGGCGATCTGGAACAGGTGCCGGCCATCGAACGCCGTTCCCGCATGGGCTGCGACATCGAGGGAGCGCGCGACCTTGCCGCTATCAGGATCGACTGCATTCAGCTTGTCGCCGGATGCGAACCAGACATGGCTGCCATCATAGGTGACGCCGTGCACGGCCTCGACGCCCTCAAACGGCCCGTACTCCCTGACGATCTCGGCGGCTGAACGCTTCATGTCTCGCTCCCTGTGATGTGCTCCTACCTTACGTCTTCAGCAGTGGCGTGGGGAGTAACAAGCCTGTCGGGAAACCCGGGACGGGCGGCGTCATCCAGCGCCGCGCCCGTCCATGTCCGAACGACTGCACCTTGTTCGATCGCGCCAGCTCGTCGAGCGCGCGCTGCACGGTGCGCGCACTGGTTCCCAGCGCCAGCGCGAGCGCAGAGCTCGACCACGGCTCGCCATCGGAGAGGAAGGCGAGGACAGCGGCGTGCTTCTCCTCGACGGGCCGCGCCAGCACCATGACCTGCCGCGTCTTGCGCGGGGTCAGCGCAAAGCCTTGCTTCGTGGCGCCGACATCGGCCACAGGCTTGAGCTTGGCGCGGAGGCGGCCGATCTCCACGCGCAAGCGCGCGCGATGCGATTCATCGACGTGCCTTGCGCCGAACGCTCCGGTGATGAGCTTTTCTCGCGAGACGTCCGCGGGCCAGGCCTGCGCCAGGAGGCGGACGAGCGCGAACAGCACTGGGCGAGTCCCGAGCGATAGGATCGTGGCTCGCCTGCGCACCGAATGATGGAACGTGTCCACGACCAGCGCGTCCGAGGTCGCGAGCTCCTCGACCTGCTCCAGCAGCAACGGACATTCGCCGCCATGCGTGATCAGGCGTGCTGCGGGTGTATCGAGCACGCGGTTCGTGCTCTCGACCTCGGCTGTCAGCCCAGGGATGCCCGCCAGGCTCGCTGCGTCGGTCGCCCGGGCAAGCGCCGCGCGCGCGTCTTTGGTTCTGAGCCGCCGTATTGCGATGCCGGCGACCACGAGCTCGCGGACGACCTGCGGGGCAGGCGGAAGCGGAGAGGTGCCGAGCTCGGCGAGGATACGCTCGGCGTCGTCGAGCCGTCCGACGAGAAGAAGACGTCGTGCCTCGATGTGGCCCGCATGCGTGGCATTGGCGACATCGCCGTGCTTTTCGAGCGTCGTCCGTGCCGCCGCGAGCGTCTTCGCCGGCCAGCTCAGGTCGCGCGAGACCAGCGCAATCTCGGCTTCGGCCACCACGCATCTGGCGCGCGCCACCGCCTCGCGCGGACCGAACGCGCGCGCCGCGCTTCGCAGCAGCGTCTTCGCCTTCGCGAGATCGCCGAGCTGCGCCATCGCGATGCCGCGCAGCGGCAGCGACGGCGCATCGTTGCGCAGCGCGACGCGGTTCAGAGCGCCGAGCGGATCGCCGGCCTCGAGCGCGCGCGCGGCGGCGGTGATCAGCGACTCCATGTCAATCCCGCCACACTTGTTACTCCCACCGCGCAACCGCGAGGTGCCAGAATTCGTTGACGGCCGACAAGGTGCGGTGACGGGCGAGCGGTTCCGCGAGACGCGGAGTGATCGCCCAGGCAAAACGTCAAGCAAGGAATTCGGAGAGTCATGATGACATTAGCCCAAAACGAACGGAACAACGGACAGGCAGGCATGCAAACACCGCCGGTGGTGTCGCCGCAGGACTGGGAGGCCGCCCGTCAGCAACTGCTCGTGAAGGAAAAGGCCCATACCCGTGCCCGCGACGCCCTGGCCGCCGAGCGCCGGCGCATGCCGTGGATGGAAGTGAGCAAAACCTATGCGTTCGAGGGGCCCGGCGGCAAGGTCAGCCTGCTCGACCTGTTCCAGGGCCGGCGGCAGCTGATCGTCTACCGTGCCTTCTTCGAGCCCGGCGTGTTCGGCTGGCCCGATCACGCCTGCCGCGGCTGCTCCATGGTGGCGGACCAGGTCGCCCACGTCGCGCACCTCAACGCCCGCGATACCACGCTGGTGTTCGCCTCACGCGCGCCGCAGGCCGACATCATCAGGCTGAAGCAGCGGATGGGCTGGACCATGCCGTGGGTCATCGTTACCGACAGCTTTGACGCCGATTTCGGCGTCGACGAATGGCATGGCACGAACGTGTTCTACCGCGACGGCAACCGCATCTTCCGCACCTATTTCGTCAAGAGCCGCGGCGACGAGCAGATGGGCGGCACCTGGAATTATCTCGACATCACGCCGCTCGGACGGCAGGAGGTCTGGGAGGATTCGCCAAAGGGCTATCCGCAGACGCCGACCTACAAATGGTGGAACTGGCACGACAGCTACACCGAAGGCGCGGCGCCCGACAAAAAATGGGTCGAGATCTCCGACGCCGGCGAGAAGGCCTTTCGCGACGAGGCCGCGAAAGGACGTGACTAGTCCGCTCAACGCAACGGCCGGCGCCGGTCGCGATGGCGTGGTGGCTGCGCGCCATCTCGCCAAGTGGCTGGCCTTGGCGGCGACGCCAACCTTCGCGATCATGGCCGTGCTGACGGCCATGATCGGGGGTGGGCCGGACATGCTGTGCGGCGCCGGGCAGGGATCTGTGCTCGGCGGCATGGTGCCGATGTATCTCTTGATGAGCGCGTTTCACTCGGCGGCGTGGCTGAGGTTGATTGCGGAGCGGCGGATTCGTTAGGGCGTCCCACCTGCCTGCAAATAAGCAACGATCTTCCCCGCTTCCTCCGCCGAGATGCCGCCATAGGGCTGCATCTTGTTGCCGGAAACGACCTCGTCCGGCTTGACCATGAAGCGCGCGAGCTTGTCCTGGTCCCAGACGAAACCGGCATCCTTCATCGCAGAGGAATAATTATAGTCCGGGAGCGCGCCGGCCTTGCGTCCCAGAATCTTGTTGAGGTTGGGGCCGAGACGGTTGTCGCCTTCCTTCACGGAATGGCAGGTGCGGCAGGAATTGTTGAAGGCTTGGTGGGCTGCCTCGTTGCCCGCAGGCTGCTGCGCGAGCGAGGGGGTCGAGAGAAGCAGTGTCACTGCTCCGGCGGCCGCAATCGTGCGCAGCGATGAACTTCGTGACGTCTGCAGGCGTGATTGCATTTGCGCCTCCATCGGGGACCCGCGCCGCAGCAAGCGCGCGCCGGAATGTCGAGGGCAAACGAAAGCGGCCCCGGGGATGTTCCGGGGCCGTTTGCGTCACAATGTCCTGTCGGTTCAGCGCGTCGCGGTTCCGAGCTCCGCTCTCCGTTCCGTCATCGGCAGCACAATCACCTTGGTGCCGACGTTGACGCGGGAGTAGAGGTCGGAAACGTCATCATTGGTCAGGCGAATGCAGCCGGAAGAGACGCGCTTGCCGATGGTGTCGGGGGCGTTGGTGCCGTGGATGCGGTAGATGGTGCCGCCGAGATACATGGCGCGGGCGCCAAGCGGGTTACCGGGGCCACCGGCCATGTGGCGCGGCAGATAGGGCTGGCGGGCGATCATTTCCGGCGGCGGAGTCCAGGCCGGCCACTCTGCCTTTCTGGTGACGGACTGCGTGCCCGACCAGGTGAAGCCGTCGCGGCCGACGCCGATGCCGTAGCGCAGCGCCTGGCCGTTGCCGAGCACGTAATAGAGATAGGTGTTGGGCGTATCGATGATGATGGTGCCCGGCGCCTCACGCGTCGCGTAGGACACGGTCTGGCGACGGAAGCGTGCCGGCATCTCCACGGCGTCCTGATCTTCGGACGGCTCGGTCTGATAGGTCGGTGCCTGGTAGGGCTGATAGGGCTGGATCGGCTGCGGCGCGGCGAACGGCGGCAGCGGCTGGAAGAAGGGGAAGAGCTGCACTGGCGCGGCCTTGGCTGCGCCTGCGAATGCGATCGCGGAGACCGCGACTGCGCCAAAAGCAACGGCGCGCGAAAACGTCTTGAACGTGTCCAGATTGAACATGTGATCGCCCCTGTTTGCTCGGTGGTCTCGGCCACCGCGGCACCGTTGCGGTGCTCCGTTGCGCAAGATCACTAACGGCAAAACGTTTCGGGACATTTGCGCGGAAAACCGAAAACGGTTTCACGGCGGCAAGGATTGTTTCATGACAGTTTCGTGGCCGCAGGCGCCCGTTAACGAACAAAACGGTGGGCCGACACTTCTGTGACGTCACACGCCTGAAATATCCTTCGTTGATGGTCGGAAACCGAGAATCATCAAACTCTCGGGATTTCCCCATGCGGGTATTAATCGCGACTGACGCCTGGCATCCCCAGGTTAACGGTGTGGTCCGCACCCTGACCTCGCTGGCGAATGCCGCCAAGGCCCTCGATGTCGAGATCGACTTCCTGACGCCGGACGGCTTTCCGTCCTGGCCACTGCCGACCTATCCGGGCCTGCGCATCGCGCTGCCGAGCGGAAAGGAGATCGCGCGACGGATCGAGAAGGCTGCGCCGGACGCGCTCCACATCGCGACCGAAGGTCCGATCGGCTGGGCCGCGCGGGCCTATTGCCGTCGCAACCGGCTTGCCTTCACCACGTCCTACACGACGCGCTTTCCCGAATATGTTGCGGTGCGGACCGGCATCCCCGCCGCCGTCGGTTATGCCGTGCTGCGCCACTTCCATGATGCCGCGGCGATGACGATGGTGGCGACGCCCTCGCTGCGCCAGGAGCTCTCCGAGCGCGGCTTCAAGCGGCTCGGCTTCTGGACCCGCGGCGTCAACACCGAGCTGTTTCATCCCGATCATCCGGCACGGCTCGATCTGCCGGGGCCGATCTTCATGACCATGGGCCGGGTCGCGGTGGAGAAGAATCTCGAAGCGTTTCTTTCGCTCGATCTGCCCGGCACGAAGGTCGTCGTCGGTGACGGCCCGCAGAAGGCGGCGCTCGAGAGGAAATATCCGGACGTGGTGTTCCTCGGCGAGAAGAAGGGCGCGGATCTCACCGCGCATCTCGCCGCCGCCGACGTGTTCGTGTTTCCGAGCCTGACCGATACGTTTGGCGTGGTGCAGCTGGAGGCGCTGGCCTGCGGCACGCCGGTTGCGGCGTTTCCGGTGACGGGCCCCAAGGACGTCATCGCCGATCACCCGATCGGCGCGATCGACCACGATCTGCGTACCGCGTGCCTGCGCGCGCTCACCATGTCGCGCGAGACCTGCCGCAACTTCGCGCTGGAGCGTTCCTGGGAAAACAGCGCGCGCCAGTTCGTCGGCAATCTCACCTCACTTCAGCCCAGCCGCGTCCTGCGCGCCTCGCCTCGCATGGCGCGGCGGCCGGTGCGCGGTTGATCTTTCATTTGAACCACAGCGAGAACCTCATCGATGGCTAAGATCATGAACCTTGACGGCACCCAGCAGCTCGACCTCACGCGTGGCACGGTCGAGCAGGCCTATGACCGCTGGGCGCCTGTCTACGATCTCGTGTTCGGCGGTGTGTTCGCCAAGGGCCGGCAGGCTGCGATCGCGGCCACCAACAAGATCGGCGGCCGCGTGCTCGAGGTCGGCGTCGGCACCGGCATCTCGCTGCCGCTCTATGCACCGAATCTGCGCATCTTCGGCACCGACATCTCGGAAGCGATGCTGGACAAGGCGCGCCAGCGCGTCACTGAGGGCAAGCTGAAGAACGTCGAGGGGCTCGCGGTGATGGATGCGGAGAAGCTCGAATTCCCCGACAATTCCTTCGACGTCGTGATGGCGCAATATGTCGTCACCGCCGTGCCGAACCCGGAGAAGGCGCTCGACGAATTCGCCCGCGTGCTGCGTCCCGGCGGCGAGCTGATCATCCTCACCCGCGTCAGCGCCGACGCCGGCATGCGCCGCTTCATCGAGCAGAAGCTGCAGCCGGTGGTGCGTCCGCTCGGCTTCCGCACCGCCGAGTTCGCCTGGTCGCGCTATGCCAAATGGCTGGCCGGCGCCCACGGCATCGAGCTCGCCGAGCGCCGCCTGATTCCGCCGCTCGGCCATTTCTCGCTGGTGCGCTTCCGCAAGGTCGACGTCGCCAAAGCGGCGTGAGCTGAAGCTCACGCGTTAAGTGCGTCATCGCGCCGCTGCACATCGTCACATGACAAAATGATGATGTCACACGGCCTACATCGAATCCCTGTAATCCCGTACCCGAAAGCATTTTGGGGGAGAGCATGATCAAGAATTATCTCGAGCAGCTGCGGATCCAGCGCTGGGACGACCATCGCTACTATCACCACAGCCGCATCAACCAGAGCCTGCACTTCGTCAGCGCGCTGAGCTTTCTCTTCGCCTATGTCTGGCTGTTCATCGATCCCGTCGTCTCCGCGCTGGTCGGCTGGCTGGTCTCGATGACCTCGCGCCAGGCCGGTCACTTCTTCTTCGAGCCGCACGGCTACGACCACATCAACCAGGCCACCCACGAGCACAAGGAAGAGATCAAGGTCGGCTACAACCTGCAGCGCAAGGTGGTGCTGATGGCGATCTGGGCGGCTTCTCCGCTGGTGCTGTTCGCCGATCCGACTCTGTTCGGCCTGTTCACCCCCTGGGCGAGCGCGACCGACTTCATGCGGCAGGTCGCCAAGATCTGGCTCGTGGTTGGCGGCGGCGGTCTGTTGTTCCGCACCGTGCACCTGTTCTTCATCCGTGACGTCGAAACCGGCCTCGTCTGGATGACCAAAATCCTGACCGATCCCTTCCACGATCTGATGCTCTATCGCAGCGCGCCGCTCGCCCTGATGCGCGGCGAGCTGATGGACCCCGGCCTGCACCTCAACCCCGAGCACACGCTGGGCCTCATCGGCGAGCCCACGCTCGAAGAGCAGCACGCCTGAGCGCGCTGCGTACACGACACACTCCGATGTCTAATGGTTGCGTCATGCCCGGGATTGTCCCGGGCATCCACGTCTTGGGGGCTTCTTCTTCGCCTCTCCCCGCTTGCGGTCGGACAATCGCATATGGTGCACACAGTGCAGCGGCAAAGGCAGCGGGCTCCCTCTCCCGCTTGCGGGGGAGGGCTGGAGTGGGGGTGTCTCGGCGTCGGGATTGTCGGGGATTGCTGAGGGTGCCCCTACGCGGCGAGAACCCTCACCCGCCGCGCGCGGGACGATGCTTTCGCATCGCCCGGGGCGCGTCGGCCTCTCCCGCAAGCGGGAGAGGCGGAGCAAGCCCGCGCAGTGTGGCCTCAGCGCCCGAAGCGCTTGGCCAGCATCTCCTTCAGGATCTGCCGCTTGATCTGCTTGTTGGTGAGCACGCCGTCGTGCCACCAGAAGCCGTCCGCCTTCATCTTCCCGGCGGCGCGGACGAAGCGTTCGGCAACCTCGGTGAAGTCGGCGTCGGTGTAGTTCAGGCTGAAGATCAGCCGGCCGGTGCCGACCCAGCTCAAGGACAGGCCTTCGGCGCGCAGATAATATTGCAGCATCCAGTTGTAGCGGGACGGCGTGGTGTATTTCACCGTCCAGATCGACGAGAAGTTGGCGAACCGCACCGGCAGGCCGGCGTCGGTCATCATCTGGTTGAGCTTCTGCACGCGGCTATTCCAGGTCGCGTCCAGCCCGTCATAGATGGCGCGGAAGTTCGGGCTGGCGAGCCGGCTCAGGAACTCGTCCATGGCCGTCATGACGTAGGGATGCGAGTTGAAGGTGCCGCGGGCAAAGCAGATGTCGGCGGGCCGGTCGTCGCGGAAGCGGCGCATCAGCTCGCGCTTGCCGCAGACCATGCCGACCGGCAGGCCGCCGGCGAGGCTCTTGCCGTAGGTCACCATGTCGGCGCGCACGCCGAAATATTCCTGGGCGCCGCCAGCGGCGAGGCGGAAGCCGACGAAGACCTCGTCGAAGATCAGCACGATGCCGCGCTCGGTGCAGACTTCTCGCAGCCTCGCAAGCCACTCGGTGTAGGCCGCGCGATCGAAATTGCCGCCGCGAGAGGAATCCACCAGCGAGGAATCGCCGGGCGCGTTGGCGTTGGGATGCAGGCCCTGCAGCGGATTGACCAGCACGCACGCGATGTCCTTGCGGGTGCGCAGGACGTGCAGCGTCTTCTCGGACATTTCGGCGAGGGTGTAGGTCTCGTGCGCGGGAATCGGGTTGCCGACGCCGGGCTGCACGTCGCCCCACCAGCCGTGATAGGCGCCGGCGAAACGAACCAGATGCGTGCGCTTGGTGTGGTAGCGCGCAAGCCGCACCGCCTGCATCACGGCTTCGGTGCCGGACATGTGGAACGAGACTTCGTCGAGGCCGGAGATCTGGCACAGACGCTGCACGTTATCGAGGATGACGGGATGATAGGGGCCGAGCACGGGACCGAGCGCATGCGCGCGCTTCTCGGCGCCCTCGATGCACTCCTTGTAGAAGTCGTTGCCGAAGATATTGACGCCGTAGGATCCCGTGAGGTCGTAGGACGTGTTGCCGTCGACATCCGTGACGGTGACGCCGCTGGACGATTCCATGAAGGTCGAGGTGCCCAGGTGCTCGCGGACGAGGCGCGAGAACTGGAATGGCACGCGGTAGCTCTCGGTGAAGTGCAGGTCGGAGATTGTCTCCGCCGCTTCCTTCGTCATCGCGCGTCCCTTGGGATAGCGCTCGGCGTAGAGTTTGGCGAGACGGAAGAAGGCGTCCTTGCGCTGCGTCACGACGTTATCAGGCGCGCCATCGCAGCCGAAATACTGATCCCCGCTGAACTCGTAGAACGGGAGCAGCTTCGCCACCCGGCGCGACATCTTGGAGTGCCCGGCGAGAGAGCGGTGCTTGGCGCGGGACAACTCGACCCGCGCCTTGATCTTCGGGAAGACGGCGGCAGCGGACGCTGCGGCGGCCACGGACATCGAGAGAATCGGCAGTGTCGTTTCCATGACAACAAGCGCTAACCCTGTGAGCTGACAGATTCATGACAGTCAAAGCCCTCATAGCCTCTTTCACCCAGCAGGAAGACCTCAACTTCCTGTTGACCAACCGCATTCCGCGCGCGGCCCTGACCCGCTTCATGGGCTGGTTCTCCAAGATCGAGAATCCGCTCGTGCGAGACTTCTCGATCGCGCTGTGGAAGCTGTTCTCCGACCTCGATCTGTCCGAGGCACGCAAGACGCATTTTAGGAGTCTGCACGATTGCTTCACCCGGGAGCTGAAGCCGGGCCTGCGACCCTTTGATCCGGATCCTTCCACTGTCGCCAGCCCCTCTGACGGCATCGTCGGCGCCCACGGGAAGATCGCCGACACCGAGCTGTTTCAGGTCAAGGGCGCGCCCTATTCGCTGCTCGACCTGCTCGGCGATTCCGCGCTGGTCGACCAGCACCGCAACGGCTCCTTCGTCACGCTGCGGCTGACCTCGAGCATGTATCATCGCTTCCATGCGCCGTTTGACGCGCATATCGAGCGTGTCACGCTGATCCATGGCGATGTCTGGAACGTCAATCCGATCGCCTTGAAGCGGGTCGAGCGTCTCTTCTGCAAGAACGAGCGCGCTGTGATCCGGACGCATCTTTCGACCGGCGAGGCGGTGACGCTGGTGCCGGTCGCCGCGATCCTGGTCGCGAGCATCCGCCTGCACTTCCTCGACATGGTGCTGAACGCGCAGACCCGCGGGCCGGTCAATTTCCCCTGCGACGTCAACGTGGCCAAGGGCGAGGAGCTCGGCTGGTTCGAGCACGGCTCGACCATCATCATCCTCGCGCCCGGCGATTTTACCTTTTGCGAGGGCATCGCCGAGGGCACGCGCATTCGTGCAGGAGAGGCGCTGTTGAGGAGAGGATAGCCTTCAATCCGCCGCGTCCGCCGCCTATATCGTCCTTCGGGGATGCATAGATCGACACGGATGTGAGTGATGGCGCGAGCGCCGGTGATGGCGGCGGGTGGTATTGTGCTGCGGCGGGGAGCGGTGCCGCTGGTTGCAGTCGTGCGTCAGCGCAAGCGCAATGAATGGGTCCTGCCCAAGGGCAAGCTCGACGACGGCGAAACGCCGAAGGAAGCGGCGCACCGCGAGGTGCTCGAGGAGACCGGTCACGACGTCGCGATCCACGAATTTTTGGGCACGCTCGTCTACCAGTCCGGCGGCCGCTCAAAAGTCGTGCATTTCTGGCGGATGGAAGCCGACGGCGGTCCGGTTCGCAAGCTGATGAACGACATCAAGGCGGTCGACTGGCTGCCGCTGGACGACGCGCTTGCGCGCCTGTCGCGGGAATATGAGCGCGCCTTCCTGACCCAGATCGGCCCGATCGCGCTTGCGGCCGCGGGGTTGGCGTCCGCACCGGTGGCCGAGCCGGTACCGTCGAGCGACGACATAGATGCCGCCTTGCAGACATTGACACCCGCCGAAGCCGCATCTGTCGAGGAGCTGCGGCATGGTCTGCTGCAGAAGGTGAAGGCCTGGCTGCGCGGCGAGGCGTGAGTTCAAGCGCGCTGCTTTCGCGAGTTAATGCGGTTGGGCGAGCGTCAACTCCCTCCACATCGTGATTGCGAGCGCAGCGAAGCAATCCAGGATCCTTCCGCGGAAAGATCCTGGATTGCTTCGTCGCAAGGGCTTCTCGCAATGACGAAGGAGAAAGCGGCGCGGCGAGGGCGGCACTATCACCGCCGCTCCTTCTCCTTCGGCACCGGTCTGCGCGGTGCGGCGGGGCGTTGCGCGGCAGGGAGGCGCTGCTGGAAGCCGCCGGGGCGCTGCATGCCCGGCTGTTGAGCTGCGGGCGGCTGGCCCGGCTGCATGCCGGTGCGCGGCAGTTGCGGCTGCGGATGAGTCCCGCCCGGCTGTGACGGCATGACTCCTCCGGGCTGAATTTGCCCACCACGCTGCGGCTGTGTTTGCGGCGTGCCGTTTGGCTTTGCGCCCTGTCCTTCGCGCGGTGCACGTGGACGTCCGGCGCCTTGCTGCTCGCCGCGCTGCGGCTGGCCTTGCTGCTGGCCTCGCGGCTGCTGCCCCTGGCCCACGCGCGGCGTGCCCGGTTGCACCGCGCCGCCCTGTCCTTGCCGTTGCGGCGGCTGGGCACCTTGCCGACCTGGCGTGCCCGGCTGCTGCTGACCGGGACGGTTATTCTGGCCGGGCTGGCCGTTCGGCCGCTGCGGCTGCTGTCCCGGCGCGGTCATCGGCCGCAATTGTTGTTGCTGCGGTGGCTGGGCCGGCCGCGGAATGCGGCTGAGCGCGGTCGGATTGGCGCGGCGGAAGTCGCGTTGCTCGGTAACGATCTGGCGGCCCGTGGTTTGCGCCAGGTGCACCTGGCCGACGAAGCCGCGGTCGCGCGCGATCTGCTGCGCGGGAATCGTGATCGGCACCGCGGCAAAGCGCATCGCGCCGGCAATGCCCGCGCCGGGCCGGATCGCAAAGCCGCTCGCGCCTTGCGTCAGTGCGCCGAGCCGCGTGCCGCTGCTGCGGTCGTCGACGTCGATGTGGCCGACGCGGCCGTCGGCGTCGGGATAGAGCTTGATGTTGACGTTGCGCGCGTTGCTCGCTGCCGCGCCCTCGGGCACGTCGACGACGCCGGTGGTGCCGCGGATGCCGAGCGTCGCGGTCGGCGTCGTGATCTTCATGTTGCCGGTCTTCGCCACCGCAGCCGCAACGAAGGCGACCGTGCCCCTGCCGACGTCGAAGATCGCGGAGTTCTGCTTGCCGCCGTCCTCATAGACGTAATTGTCGATGGTGATCTTCGAGCTGGCTGAAAGATTGAACGTGGTGGCGTCGTCGAAAGTGATGCCAACCGTGGAGTTCGACGAGGTCTGCACGACGTCGTTGAGATAGATGTCGTCGCGCACGCGCAGCGGATAGGAATTCTTGTCACGGATCACGGTCGCGATGCCCGTCACCGTCGCGACGTTGCCGATCGGTTCGACGGCGGCGGGTTGTGCGTCCGCGGCCGGTGTCGGTGAAGCTGACGGCGCCGGGGAGGGCGCTGGCGCCGGCTGCGCTTGTGGCTGGGCCTGCGCGACTTCGATCGCATCGGATGCGATCGCAACGCTCGCGCCGGCCAGCGGCAGGGCCAGCAGGGCGAGCGCGAACACGAAGCGGCGCCAAGCCAGCATTGATGGCACGAGAAAGTCCCGGTGAGAACGCGAGGCGAGATCGGTTGATATCAGCCGGGAGGACCTGAATGGCGGATGAACGTCTGTCGCAGCGAGGGTGAACGTTCAGAAGTCACGTTCGGCGAGGGATGTGGCGCCGCCTTCCTACTCGTCATTCCGGGGCGCGACGAAGTCGCGACCCCGGAATCTCGAAGCTGTGGTGCGAGTTCGCCGCGCGAGATCCCGGGTCGATGCTTCGCATCGCCCGGGATGACGAGGTTAATGTCAGCTCACGCGCTTCCAGGTCTGGCCGCCGCAGAACATGCCACCGAAGGCGCAGCCCTGCACGCGCATCGCATTCGGGCCCTTCATCGCGATGGTCGAGTCGTAATTGCGGCCGGAGTCGGGATCGTGGATGCGGCCGCTCCACTTCGAGCCCTCTGGCTTCATGTTGATCAGGATGCGCGCATTGGTCTTCACGGCATAGCCGCAGAGATTGGCGCCGCACTGCTCGACGCGGACATTGCCCTTGTTCTCTTCGGTCGCCCAAACGCCGATCGGCGTGTTGGCGGCTTGCACGGGCGCGGCGGCCGCCGGAGCCGGAGCAGGCACATAAGCAGGGGCCGGCGCAGCGGCGACCGGAGCAGGAGCCGCAACGGGCGCGGGCTGCGTCGTCGCATCGATGGACGGCGCGGCGGCGACGGTCGCCGCAGGGGCCGCGGGAGCAACAACGGGGGCGGCTGGCGCGATCGCTTGCACGGGCGCCTGTTGCACGGGCTGCGGCGCCGGGGCGGGCTGCGCGGTGGTGGCGGGAGCCGGCGTGGTGTCGACGTCATCGTCCTTGGAGCCGCCGAGGCCCTTCAGGTTGATGTTGTTCAGCTTGATCGGCTTGTCCGACAGGCCCGGCGCAACGATGGTCACGCAGTTGAGCGAGGCGCAGTTGCGCGGCGTCTCGATGCGGATGTGCTGGCCCTCGATCTGGAACGAGATCGTGTTGCCGCCGGCTTGAGCGGCGGCGGTCGACGCCAGAAAGAGCGCGGCGGCGGCGATGGTGAGCTTGTTCATGACAACCTCCGAAAATGGCGTGATCCCGATATGGACCGAAGTCGCTGGTGGATGAAGCGTGGTTCAACCCTACGCCGGACCGGCCGAGCGTTCTGTGATGGGGGTCACAACGATGCGCGCCGTCTGGGTGAGACACCGCACATTCAGTGGCAACGCCTCTGCGTAAGCTCGTGGCGACACTCAAGGAGGTGTGGATGAAACGGCTTGCGACTTCGCTTGGCACCTTGATCGCACTGATGGCGATCACGCCCGCGGCCGTGGCTGGCTCCTATTCTTTCTCGATCGGCGGTCACCGCTTCCGCGTTGAGTCGCCGCGCAATTGCCGGTCTGCTTCTTGTGTTTCGGTGTCCAGCCGCAGCCTTCGACCGACAGAGGACGTCAACACGACGTCAGCCGCGCCGCCTGCGGTCGCGGCGCTGCAGCCGGCCTATCCCCCGGCGCCGGTCAAACCGGCGCAAGCGAGCGTCGTCGCGGCATCGCCAGCGCCGACCGGCCCTGTTGTCGCCGCCACGACGTCGCAGCCCGTTGTCGTGCCGCCGACCGGGGTCGAGACGCCGACACTCGCGGCGTCGAACCTCAATCCACCGCGGGTCGACCTGCCGCCGCGCATGGAGCCGCCGCCCTTCCCGAGTCCCGAGATCAAGCAGACCGCAACGGTCGCACAGCCCAGCGACGACGAGCCGGCCCATATGCCGCTCGGCGAATGGGAGAGCCCCGGCGCCAAGGGCACGGTCCGCATCGAGCGCTGTGGTCCTGCATTGTGCGGTTACGCGCTGACGGAGGCGTCGAGCCGCGGCGAGAGCGTGCTCGTCAACATGAAGCCGAAGTCGCACGACGTCTGGACCGGCAACATCTACAGCCGCTCCAGCGGCAACACCTATTACGCGACCATGACGCTGAAGAGCTCCGGCAGGCTCCACGTCGAAGCCTGTGCGCTCGGCCGTTTCTGGTGCTCCGGCAATGACTGGACGCGGATCGAGGCGCCACGAGAGCAACTGATCACGACATCGCGGCAATGGAGTGCGCGGTCGTAGCGTTTCTCTTACCCTCCCCTGGAGGGGGAGGGTCGATCGCGCAAAGCGCGAGCGGGGTGGGGTGATCTCTCCACTCGGGCACTGTTCGACGAGGAGAGACTGTCACCCCACCCCGTCTCACATTCCGCTGCGCTTCATGTGAGCCGACCCTCCCCCTCCAGGGGAGGGTAAGCGGCCGCGATGTGGTTGATCGATGCTAGATCATGCCGAGCACGATGGCGCCGACGAACGCCATGGCGAGGTACGCGGTGACTATGCTCAGTCTCCCGGCGAACGTCATGAGGTCGCTCCCTCCATGCGCGCCGCTTTGCGCGGGGGCATTATGGTTAACAGAGAGTCTCCTCGCGAAAAAGTCAGGCTTGCTGTCGCTCGGTCCTGCCGGCTCCGGGCGCGCGGCAAGCCCGTATGGTTAAAGAACTCTGAAATCAACGTGTTGAAGAGTCTTTAAGTAAATTCACCGAACGTGCGTGCATGACGCGCGGAGTTCGTTTGTATCTCGTCGGCTCCATCGTCCTTGTTTCGCTAGCGGGTTGCGGACGCGGCTTCTTCCAGGCCGAACGCGAACCGTGGCGGGCCGAGGCCGAAGCCGCATGCCTGAAATCGGGCGCGGTGAAAGAGGGGCCGGATCTCGTCCGCATCGACCCGATCTCCGGGCCCGGCATGTGCGGCGCCGAGTTTCCGCTCAAGGTCGCTGCCATCGGCGAAGCCTCGAGCAGTTACGGCTTTGCCGACGAGGAGCTGCGCCCGCCGGGCAGCATCGGCGGCCAGCCGCGCTGGCCGGTGACGCAGCCGCGCTCGACTACGCCGCAGAGCCAGAATTATCCGGCATCGTCCTATCCGCAACGATCGAACTATCCCGAAAGCGCGGTGCGCCAACCCTCCGGCTATGGCAGCTCAAGCGGGCCGGTGTCGCTAAACGCGCCCGGCGTCGCCGCGCAGGAGGACGAGATCGACCTGCCGCCCGATGGCACCGACGCCGCGGGAGCGGCACGCTACATGAATTCGCCGAGCTATCCGGCGCGGCCTGCACCTTACTCCCAGGCGCCTGCGCAGCAGCCGCCGCCGCGCCTTGGCCCGGCACAGGGCAATCCCGTCACGGCCGTCGGTCCGGTCGCGATCAAGCCGACCGCGACGCTCGCCTGTCCGATCGTGTCCGAGCTCGACCGCTGGCTCGCCGACACCGTGCAGCCCTCCGCGATGCGCTGGTTCGGCGTCCGCGTCGCCGAGATCAAGCAGATCTCCGCCTATTCCTGCCGCGGCATGAACGGCAATCCGCATTCTCACATCTCCGAACACGCCTTCGGCAACGCGCTCGACATTTCCGCCTTCGTGCTCGCCGACGGCCGCCGCGTTACCGTGAAGGATGGCTGGCGCGGCATGCCGGAGGAGCAGGGATTTTTGCGCGACGTGCAGTCGGGTGCCTGCGCGCATTTCACCACGGTGCTCGCGCCGGGGTCGAACGTCTATCACTACGATCACATCCACGTCGATCTGATGCGCCGTGCCAGCCGCCGCCTGATCTGTCAGCCCGCCGCCGTCTCCGGTGAAGAGGTCGCCTCGCGTGCGCAGTCGCGCAGGCCGTACGCGAATGCGCGCGAGCCTTCCGTGACCGGCTCGCTCGGTGCGCGCAAGAGCACGGGGCACAAGCGCGAGGAAGACGACTACGCCGACGATTAGACGGAGCAGTTGCTCTTGTAGCTGCGCTCACGAGGCTACGATCTACTTCGGCTTCGCCGGTGCGGGGACCAGCCCCATGCAGAGCTGCACCTCGCCCGGCACGTTGTAGGTTCGCATGATGTGGCGGCTGTCGCGCAAGCCTGTCGCTTCACGCTGCACCACGAACATCCAGAGCGCCTGGCCGGCTTCCAGCACGAGCTTGCGCCGCGCCGGCTGCATCGATGCCGGCAGCTCCGAGCGCGCGTGCGCGGCGTCGAACTCGCGCAAGCGCGTTAGCGCCTGTTCGAGTGTGCGGCCCATCCGTCCAAGCGCCGAGGCCTGTTCCTGGACGATCTCGTAATGGAGGATATCGACGGGAGGGCGAAGATCACGGGACATGGCCGCAAATATAGGGCCGCCTGACCGGTCCGCGCAACGCGCCGCTACTTCGCCTTATACGCGGCCAGGAACATCCGCGTCGCGCTGTCGACCACCTCGGTCATGCGCTCTTCCGACGGCGCGGGCGCAGCCTGGAACACGAAGGGCAGGAACAGCGAGGCCTTGCACAGCTCCATGAACTGCGACGCTGCGAGGTCGCAATCGTCGATCCTGAGATCGCCGGAGGCGACATGGATCTTGAGATAATCGGAGAGGCGGTTGATGGTCTTATCCAGCACTCGCGCATAATAGCGGCGGCCGACATCGGGCATGCGCTCGGCGATCGCCATCACGGTGCGGATCGCCGATCCGCCGCCGGGCCGGCAGAGCAAGTGGATGTAGGCCCGGCCGAACTCCCTCAGTGTGGTCTCGGCATCGCGCGCGGGATCGAAATTGAACACGACCTGGCCGAACTGGAGGGCCTCCTGCTCGAGGATGGCTTCGAACAGCGCGCTTTTGTCGGCGAAGTAGACGTAGAGCGTGCCCTTGGAGACCTGCGCGGCGCGCGCGATCTCGCCCATGCTGGCGCCGTCGAAGCCGAGATCCATGAACACTTTGCGGGCGCCATCCAGGATCTGGCGACGTTTGGAGCCGTCCTCCTCCTGGATGACGTGCAGATGATCGCGGCCGGCTACAACCATTGGTTCAGGGTCTCGGCAGGTTTTTGAGTCGGGTCGGCGGCCATGAAACCCGAATAAAGGATTCTCGTCAGTAGGGTCCGGCCGGAATTATTATGTATATTGACCGAACCGTTCGGTCAATGATATTTGGATTAGCGAGAGGGAACAGGCCGCACGCCGGCTGTCCCTTTGATCGCGCTTTTTTGGGGAGGCCTTTATGGCCGTATCGAGAGACCAGGCCGCGCGCGTCCTTCGCCAGGAAACGGTGGAGGAGCACGCGGACGGTGATGCCGCGATCGAGAACGCTGCCCCCCTTGCCGAGCAATTGCGCGCTCACGTGGCCGAGGAAGCCAAGCGCCGCACTGCCGAGGCGCCGGAGAAGCCCGCGACCGACAAGCCGGCCGCATCTGCGCCGGAGGCACCCGCTGCCGGCGCTCCCAAATCCGGCAAGCGCAAGTTCGTCCTGATGGGCGTCGGCCTCCTGCTGGCGCTCGCGGCCGCGAGCTATGCCGGCTACTACACGCTGGTTGGCCGCTTCTACATTTCCACCGATGACGCCTATGTCCGCGCCAACAACACCATGCTGGGCGCGCGCGTCTCCGGCCACATCGCCTCGATCCTTGCCGGCGACAACACGACCGTGAAAGCGGGCGACATTGTCTTCCGCATCGACGAGGGTGACTACAAGATCGCGGTCGATGCCGCCGCGACCAGGATCGCGACTCAGCAAGCCACCATCGATCGCATCGGCCGCCAAGTCGCCGCGCTCGACAGCCAGGTGGCGCAAGCCAAGGCACAGCTCGTCTCGGCCGAGGCCGGCCTCAAGCGCGCCGATCTCGACTATGAGCGCCAGCAGGCCCTGAGCAACAAGGGGTTTGCCTCGCGCGCCACCTTCGAGAGCTCGGAAGCCGGACGCGACCAGGGCGCCGCTGCGGTCAAGGCCGCGCAGGCCGCCTACGACGTTGCAATCAGCAATGTCGATGTCGCCAAGGCGCAGCAGGCCGAAGCGCAGGCCCAGCTCGCCGAGCTCAAGACCACGCTCGCCAAGGCCGAGCGCGACCTCGCCTTCACCGCGGTCCGCGCGCCGGTCGACGGCACGTTCTCCAATCGCCTCGTCAACACCGGCGACTTCGTCGCGGTCGGTCAGCGCCTCGGCAACATCGTGCCGCTGGACGCCGTCTATATCGACGCCAATTTCAAGGAAACGCAGCTCAAGCGCATCCGTCCCGGCCAGTCGGTGACGATCAAGGTCGATGCCTACGGCATGCGCAAGTTCTCCGGTGTCGTCGACAGCATTGCGGCGGGTGCGGGCTCGGTGTTCACTCTGCTGCCGCCCGACAACGCCACCGGCAATTTCACCAAGATCGTGCAGCGCGTGCCGGTCCGCATCCGCGTGCCGAAGTCGGTGGCGAAGCAGAACCTGCTTCGTGCCGGCATGTCGGTCTATGCAACCGTCGACACCAACAAGGGCGCGGCCGACGCCGACAGCGAGGTCGACCTCGACGATCCCACCGCGATCCACCCGCAGTAGCCACAGCCTGAGCGCTGCGAGGTCAGACCATGGCCAACGCCACCACCGCTTCGCCCGCCATGATGGCCGATCCCGCTTCGGAGCGCATCGCGCCGAAGCGGCTGTTCGCGTTCATCATTATGGTGTTCGGGATGTTCATGTCGATCCTGGACATCCAGATCGTCTCGGCCTCCCTGAGCGAAATCCAGGCCGGATTGTCAGCGAGCTCCAGCGAGGTCTCCTGGGTTCAGACCGCCTATCTGATCGCCGAGGTCATTGCGATCCCGCTGTCCGGATTCCTGTCGCGCGCCTTCGGCACGCGGTTGTTGTTCGCAATCTCGGCGGCCGGCTTCACCGCCTCGAGCCTGCTCTGCGGCTTCGCCACCACCATCGAGGAGATGATCCTCTGGCGCGCGCTGCAGGGTTTCCTCGGCGCCGGAATGATCCCGACGGTGTTCGCCTCGGCCTACACCGTGTTTCCGCGCACGAAATTTCACATCGTCGGTCCCATCATCGGGCTGGTCGCGACGCTGGCCCCAACCATCGGGCCGACGGTCGGCGGTTACATCACCGACCTGATGTCGTGGAACTGGCTGTTCTTCATCAACGTCGTACCCGGCATCGGCATCACCCTGGGCGTGCTGGCGCTGGTCGATTTCGACGAGCCGCATTTCGAGCTGCTCGACCGCTTCGACTGGTGGGGTCTCTTGTTCATGGCCGGCTTCCTCGGCACGCTGGAATATGTGCTGGAGGAGGGGCCGCAATATGAATGGATGCAGGATACCTCGGTCGCAATCTGCGCCTGGATCTGCGCGATCTCGGCGATCGCCTTCTTCTGGCGCGTCTTCACGGCGGCCGAGCCGATCGTCAACCTGCGCACCTTCTCCAACCGCAATTTCGCGATCGGCTGCGTGCTGCAGTTCTGCATCGGCATCGGCCTCTACGGCCTGACCTACATCTATCCGCGCTATCTCGCCGAAGTGCGCGGCTACAGCGCGCTGATGATCGGCGAGACCATGTTCGTCTCCGGGATCACGATGTTCCTGGTCGCGCCGCTGGTCGGCCGCCTCATGGTGAAGCTCGACATGCGCTACATGATCGCATTCGGCCTCGTCGTGTTCGCGATCGGCTCCTACCAGATGACCTGGATCACGCGCGACTACGATTTCTACGAGCTGCTGGTGCCGCAGATCCTGCGCGGCGTCGGCATGATGTTCGCGATGGTGCCCACCAACAACATCGCGCTCGGCACGCTGGCGCCTGATAGGGTGAAGAACGCCTCGGGCCTGTTCAACCTGATGCGCAATCTCGGCGGCGCGGTCGGACTAGCGGTCATCAACACCGTGCTCAACGACCGCACCGATTTGCACATCACCCGCCTGCAGGAGCGCGTGACCTGGGGCAATGCGACGGCGACTGAAACCCTGACCATGTTCATGCAGAAGTTCCAGGGGCTCGGCGATTCCACGCTGATGGCGATGAAGCAGCTCTCCCAGCTCGTGCACCGCCAGGCCGTCGTGATGAGCTTCGGCGATGCCTTCTTTGTGCTGACGCTGTTCTATCTCGGCCTCGCCCTGCTGGTGACGCTGCTGAGCAAGCCGGCCCCAATGACCGGCGGCGGCGACGCGCATTGAGCCTGCCACACACGCGGTGTCGTCGTCCGGCTTGACCGGCCGATCCAGTATTCCAGAGGCCGGCGTTGGTGAACTCGCTCTCACCACATCCGCCGCGGCGGACTGGATGCCCCGCTTTCGCGGAGCATCACGGCGGAGGGCGGGGCGGCTGTGGAGCGCACCAAGGCCGCGCGCACCAAATTGCAACACTCATCCGTGATCTCACGCGAGCCCCGTTGCAAGTCGCGAACGACACATCTATAAAGCGCACCTCATTCACTCGAACCGGGGAGAGATTTGCATGATTTCGTCGCATTCGCAGATCGTACGCCCGCGCTCGATGATGTTCTGGTTCGGTATGTACGCGGCCTGTTAGAGGCCTCCTCCGCCAGTTTCGATTGGGCCAAGTTTTCGACCAAGCGTCCCGATCGCTTTCTTTCCCAAGTCAAAGCCAACCTTAAGTGACGCCGTCTCGGCCCTCGCGGCCGGCCTGCGTCCATCGATGGAGCCGGCCCGCGCCAAAGGCGGCCGGATGATGTCATGACCGCTCTGTCAAAAAAGCCCGCGGCGATCCGCCTGGTGCTGCCCTTCGTATTCCGGCACTGGCTGAAGCAGCCGGGACGGGGGCTCATCGTGGCCGGCGGCCTGCTGGGTGCGACCATTGCCGACCTGTTCATGCCGGTCTTCTCGGGCCGGCTGGTCGATGCGCTGACGCGTGGCCCATCCGATCCCGATGCGCGGCATGCCGCCCTGGTTGCCTTCGGCGCCATCGTGGCGCTGGGCGCTACCTCCGTGGCGCTGCGGCTGGCCGGCCTGCAGGCGATCGTGCCGTTCACGCTCAAGACCATGTCGGACGTCGCACAGGAGGCCTTCATCCGTGTGCAGCGTTTCTCCACCGACTGGCACGCAAACTCCTTCGCGGGCTCCACCGTGCGCAAGATCACGCGCGGCATGTGGGCGCTCGACCTGCTCAACGACACCATCCTGATGGCGTTGGCGCCCTCGCTGCTGGTGTTGATCGGCTCGATGGTCCTGATCGGGATGCACTGGGCCTCGCTCGGCGTGGTGATCGCGGTCGGTGCGTTCTTCTACGTCACCATCACCGTCGTGTTCTCGACGCGCTACATCGCGCCGGCCGCCCGAGTCTCCAATGCCTGGGACACCAAGGTCGGCGGCACGCTTGCGGATGCCCTGACCTGCAACGCGGTGGTGAAGTCGTTCGGCGCGGAAGCGCGCGAGGATACGCGGCTCGCCCGCGTCATCAACCGATGGCGCGTGCGGGTGCGGCGGACCTGGCTGCGCTACAACTACACGTCCATGGCGCAGCTGTCGCTGCTGCTCTGCCTCCGCACGTCCGTGATCGGCGGCGCGGTGCTGTTGTGGATGTCTGGACGCGCCTCACCTGGCGACGTGACCTATGTGCTGACCAGCTACTACATCATCCACGCCTATTTGCGTGACGTCGGCATGCACATCAACAACCTCCAGCGCTCGGTCAACGACATGGACGAGCTGGTGGCGATCCATGCCGAGCCCATCGGCATCGCCGATGCAACCGATGCGCGGCCGATCGCGATCGAGGGCGGCGAGATCGTGTTCGACGACGTGACGTTCCATTATGGCGGCCATCGCGCGCCGCTCTATGACGGGCTGTCGGTGACGATCCGGGCCGGTGAACGTGTCGGCCTCGTCGGACGCTCCGGCTCCGGCAAGACGACCTTCGTCAAGCTGGTGCAGCGGCTCTACGACGTCACCGGCGGCCATGTGCTGATCGACGGGCAGGACATCGCTATGGCGACGCAGCAATCGCTGCGCAGCCAGATCGCGATCGTGCAGCAGGATCCGATCCTGTTTCACCGCTCGCTCGCCGAGAACATCGCCTATGGCCGGCCCGGCGCCAGCCTCGAGGCGATCGAGCAGGCGGCGCGGCTTGCGAACGCGCACGACTTCATCCTGCGCCTGCCCAAGGGCTACGGCACGCTGGTCGGCGAGCGCGGCGTGAAACTGTCGGGCGGCGAGCGGCAGCGCGTGGCGTTGGCGCGCGCGTTCCTGGCGGACGCGCCGGTGCTGATCCTGGACGAGGCGACCTCGAGCCTCGATTCGGAATCGGAGGCGCTGATCCAGGAGGCGATGGAGCGGCTGATGAAGGGCCGCACCTCGATCGTGATCGCGCACCGGCTGTCGACGGTGAGGAGCCTCGATCGCATCCTGGTGTTCGACCGCGGCGAGGTCGTCGAGCAGGGCACCCACGCCGTGCTCGCGAGCAAGCCTGCAGGCATCTATCGCGGCCTGTTCGAGCGCCAGGTGGTGGAGCTCGGGCGCGTCGCAGCGGCGGAGTGAGGGGGCGGCAGCGGGGCGAACGTCCCGCTGTCACGCCGCCAAGGAATTCGTCAAGGAATGCGTCAAGGATGGAATGAGATGAAAGACCTGACGAACGGCTCCATCGTGAGACACATCCTGGCCATGGCACCTCCGATCATGGCCGGCATGATCTCGATCATGATCTGCCAACTGGTCGATCTGTACTTCGTGTCGGGCCTGGGCGATGCCGCCGTGGCGGGCGTGGCCGCGGCCGGCAATGCTGGCTTTCTCGTCAACGGGCTGATGCAGGTGCTCGGTGTCGGCGCGGGGGCACTGATCGCGCATGCCGTGGGACGCAAGGACCGGCGGGATGCGAACCTGATCTTCAACCAGGCGATCGTGCTGTCGGTGCTGTTCGGACTGTCGACCCTGCTCGCAGGTGCCGCGCTGTCGCGCGCCTACATGCGTTCGATCGCAGCGGACCAGGCCACGATCGAGGCCGGGACCACTTATCTGCTGTGGTTCATGCCGGCGCTCGCGCTGCAGTTCGCGACCCAAGTCATGGGGGCTGCGTTGCGCGCGACCGGTATCGTGCGTCCCACCATGCTGGTGCAGGCGTTTGCCGTGGCCATCAATATCGCGCTGGCGCCGGTCCTGATCACGGGCTGGGGCACCGGCCATCCGCTCGGGGTCGCCGGTGCGGGGCTGGCGAGCTCGATCGCGGTCGGCATCGGCGTGCTGGTGCTGCTGGCGTATTTCCGCAAGGTCGAGCGCTATGTCGCTTTCAATCCGGCGCAATGGCGCCCGCAGCCGCACCATTTGAAGCGCATTCTCAATGTTGGCCTGCCGGCCGGCGGCGAGTTCGCGATGATGTTCATCTTCATGGCGGTGGTCTATTACGTGCTGCGCGATTTCGGCGCGGCGGCGCAGGCCGGCTTCGGCATCGGGCAGCGCGTGCTCGGCCTGATCAACATGCCGGCGCTTGCGGTCGGGCTGGCGGCCGGGCCGATCGCCGGCCAGAATGTCGGCGCAGCCAACGCTGCGCGCGTGCGGGAAACTTTCGTCAAGGCCGCCTTGATCGTCACGATCGTGATGACCGGCTTCATGATCCTTGCGCAAGTGAAGCCGGAGCTGCTGCTCGCCGGATTCTCGAACGACCGCGAGACCATGGACATCGCTTACCTGTTCCTGCGGATCATCTCCCTCAACATGGTCGCACAGGGGCTGATCTTCACCTGCTCGAGCATGTTCCAGGCCCTTGGCAACACCAGGCCGGTGCTCTTGAGCTCGGCGACGCGCGTCTTCACCTACTCGCTGCCGGCGATCTGGCTGTCGACGCGGCCGGGCTTTCGCATGGAGTACGTCTGGTATTTGTCGGTCGCGGCGACAATGTTGCAGGCGGGCTTGAGCCTGTGGTTGCTGCGCCGCGAGTTCAGGAAGCGCCTGACTCCGGCGCCGAAGGAGAAGGCCCTAGAGCAGGAGAGCACCGAACCCATTGTTCCTCTCGCCCGCGAGCCTGCGTAACGGTGGCTTGTTCCATCCCGGCCGCTCCGGCTAACTTGCCGGGCGGTTGAGGATGGTGGGCTGCAGAAGGGCCAATGACCGGAGTGACGAACGAGCCGCGGGCGGCGTCATGGCTCTCCGCGATCTGGGCGGCGCGCTATCGCACGCCAGCCCGCTTCGTTGCGCTGATCGCGCTGCTGCTGCCGTGGACCACGACCGGGCTGATCTTCGCGCTCATACCCTGGCTGATCGCGTTCGCATTCGTCGATCTTCGCGCGTTTCCACGTTCGCTGCTTCGCCCGATCTGCCTGCTGCCGATCGCGCTGGTCGCGCTCGCCGCCGTCGGAACGCTCTGGTCGGATGCGCCATGGCCGGAGCGTATCCACGCGATCGGGCCGGCGGCGAAGCTGCTGGTCATTCCGCTCCTGATCTACCAGTTCGAGCGCTGGCCCTACGGCCATTGGGTGTTTTCCGCCTTCCTGGCGTCCTGCGCGGCCTTGATGCTCTATTCCTTCGCCGTCGCCTTCGACCCCGCACTCTCGCTGAAGCTCTATCTGTCGCGTGGGCCTTTCAGGGTCGAAAGCGGGATCGCAGTGCGCAACTATATCGACCAGAGCCAGGAATTCGCGCTCTGTGCGCTCGCGCTGGTCTATCCGATCGTGTCGCTGCTGCGACAACGCCGCGCCGCCACCGCGGCGCTGTTCGCGGTGCTCACGATCGGATTTCTCGCCAACATGTTCTTCGTCGTAGTCTCGCGCACGGCGCTGGTGACGCTGCCGATCCTGGTGGTGCTGTTCGCGCTGCTGTATCTGCGCCTGCGTGCGGCGCTGCTTGCCGCGGGCGCGATGGGGCTGCTGGCCGTGCTGCTCTTTGGCGTGTCGCCGCATCTGCGCATGACGGTTGCGAAGTTTCAGGCCGATTATGAGACGAGCGTGCAGGATCGTCAGGTCAGCGGCATGGGTTCACGTCTGGAATACTGGCGGAAGTCCCTTCGCTTCATCGCCGATGCACCGCTGGTCGGTCACGGCACAGGCTCGATCCGCGGCCTGTTCGCAAGCGTGGCCGCCGATGCGAAGATCGACCCGCTGCGCGGCGAGATCGTCAGCAACCCGCACAATCAGACCCTCAGCGTAGCCGTGCAGTGGGGCGTCGTCGGTGTCCTGATCCTCTACGCGCTCTGGTTTGCGCATCTCTCGCTGTTTCGCGCCGCGGGGCTGGCCTCCTGGATAGGCCTGCTGGTCGTGGTGCAGAACATGCTGACCTCGCTGCTCAACACGCATTTGTTCGACTTCACGCCGGGCTGGATCTACGTCCTCGGCGTCGGTGTCGCCGGCGGCATGGCGCTCGCCAAAAAGACGCAGAATTAGAGTGCGCCGAGACTGTTCCAGACGAGGGTCAGGCCCGACAGGAACAGCAGGCCGAGCACGACGTCGCCAAAATGCTTGTCGTTGAGGGCGTGATAGACGCGCGCGCCGGCCCAGGCGCCGATCAAAGTGCCGGGAAACGCGACCATTGCCAGCCAGACCACCTTGAGCTCGACGAGGCCCGATGCGGTCTGCAGCACCAGTGCTGTCGCGAGCACCGTGAAATTGAAGAGCTGGAAGATGCCGCGCCGCTCATGCTTGTTCCAGCCGCGGATGTTGGCCCAGAGGATCGGCGGTGGTCCGGACAACCCGGCGAGGCCGCCAAGAATACCGCCGGCAAAGCCGATCGCGCCGTCGGCGAGTCGGCCGCCGAATTTGATCGCGAGCGGCCTTTTGTTCAGATAGAGCGCGCTCGAGAAGACCAGAATCAAAATGCCGACGCTCAGCTTGAACACTTTTGGATCGGCGGAGGCGATCAGCATGGTGCCGAGCGGTACGCCGATCAGACCGCCGATCAGGAACGGCCAGACCAGCGAGAGATCGAAGCTCTTCCACATCGAGGGCAGCGTCGAGGTTTGCGCGATCACCGAGCAGATCAGCACCAGGGGCACCGCGAGCGAGGGCGGCAGCACGTAGAGCCAGATGCCGAGCGCCATCAGTGCCGTGCCGAACCCGGCCAGGCCCGAGACGAAGCCGCCGGCCAATGCGCCGAGCAACAGCAGCGCGTAGGTGAGCGTTTCCAACAGAATGTCCTCGTCGCCGGGCGATCCCGAACTGTTGATCGCCGTCGTCCGCATAGCATGCTTGCTGCTGTGCAAGTCAATCCGCCCTGCACGCAAGCGTGATCTGCGGCGTCGGGCGTTCGCGAAAGACACGCCTACATGACGGTCGTACTTCAAATCGGGTCCCGCCGCCGCTATCTGCGCTCGGATCGGACGGCCCCCGAAGGCGACGATGGAGAATGACCATGACCCGCGCTGAAATCGCCGCTGCAGCCGCGCTGTTGGCGGCCGCCTTGATGCCGACAATGGCCCAGGCGCAGCTTTCAGAGCCTGCGGCCTATCAGGCCGCCCATCCCGACCGCGACGTGCTGAATGGCGGCCAGCTCACGCCTGCGGCGCGTGCGGCTCTCGGTCAGCGGGGCGCGCCCAGCGATGCATATGCTTTGCAGGCCTATCCGTCGCCTGGGGCACCGGTCGTGCGCTCGGCCCATCGCCGTCATCGTCGATGATCTAGACGATCTGTCTGGTGTCGGCGGGCTTCTGCAGCGCGCCGACCAGGATGCGCAGCGCTTCCGTCAATTCAGACCTGTTCCGTGCCGCGCCCAGCGAGACGCGCGCCGCATGCGGCGGTGTCCCATCGATCGTGAAGGCATCGCCGGCGACGACCGCCAGTCCGTTCCGCAACAGATGCGCCGCGACATCGGGCCGGTCCTCAGGCAGCCGCAGCCACAGATGATGCGCCGCCGGCTTGGCCAGGAACTGGAAGCCTTTCAGTGTGCGCTGCGCGAGCTGTTGACGGCCGACCGCCTCGCTGCGGATGGCCGTGATGATGCGATCGGCAATGCCACTTTCGATCCAATGCGTCACCAGCGCGACCATCAGCGGCGCCGGCATCTGCACGGTCGCCTGCAAATATGTCCGCATGTCCCGCTGCGCCTCGCCGTCGGGCGTCACCAGATAGGCAACGCGGAGCGCCGGCGCGATGCATTTTGACAGCGTGGTCGCAAGATAAGTCCGCTCCGGAATGAGATTGGCGATCGGCGATGCCGAGCGGTCGAGCAGGCCGTAGGCGTCGTCCTCGATCAGGATCGTGCCGGTATCGCCGATGATCTTTGCGATCGCGCCGCGCCGCTCGGGGACAAGCGTCGCCGTGGTCGGATTGTGCAGCGTCGGGATGAGATAGACGGCCTTCGGCTTGTGCGCGCGGCAGGCCTTTGCCAGCGCATCGGGAAGGATGCCGCCGTCATCCATGGCGACGCCGACGAGCTTGATGCCGAGCCGCGCTGCTGCGGCCTTGATGCCGGGGAATGTCAGCGCCTCCGTCAACACGATGTCGCCGGGCCGCGCCAGATGGGCGAGCAAGTTGAACAGGATCGTCTGCGTGCCCGGAAAGACTACGAGCCTGTCGGCATGCGCGTGCGGCACCCTTGCGCGCATCCAGTGCGCGGCGACCTCGCGCTCATGCGCGCTGCCGCCAGGCGGCTGATAGTTGAGATACGCCGTCAGGCCCGATTGCGCGCGGATCGCTTCCATCCCGGCGATGATGCGCTCGTCGAGCTGCGCCTCCAGCGGATGCGGCGGCACGTTCATCGAAAGATCGATCGCGACGGGATGCGGCAGGTCGACCGCGCGCCGCGCGCTGGTCTCCGACACGAACGAGCCCTGTCCGACCCGCGCCTCCATGATTCCGCGACGCCGCGCCTCGGTGTAGGCGCGCGTCACCGTGGTGAGGTCGACGTCGAGCGCCTTTGCAAGCGCGCGCTGCGTCGGCAGCTGCTGGCCACGCACGAGCCGGCCGGCGGCGATGTCGGCTTCCATGGCCTCGACGATGCGCTGGTAGCGCGGCCCTGATAGCTCCGAGATTGTCGGGGTCCAATCCATGCAATTTAGGCCCATATCCTTTGAATGTATGGATGCAAGATATTATTGTATGGATCGTCGAAAAGGAAGAGGTGGGGTCATGGCGGCAGGTTCAGTCTCTCTGGCGAAGGCGATGTGGCGCGGTTGTCGTGGCAAATGCCCGAACTGCGGCGAAGGACATTTGGTCGGCCGCTTCCTGAAGGTCGCCCATAGCTGTGATCATTGCGGCGAGGAGCTGTTCCACCAGCGCGCCGATGACTTCCCCGCCTATCTCGTGATCGTCGTGGTCGGCCATCTCGTGGTCCCCGCGATCCTCGCAGTCGAGACCGCCTATGCGCCGGCGGTCTGGCTGCAACTCGTGGTGTGGTTGCCGGTGACGCTGTTCGCCTCGCTCGCGTTGCTGCAGCCGACCAAGGGTGCCATCGTCGGGCTGCAATGGCAGATCGGCATGCACGGTTTTGAGGTGAGCAAGCAGCGGCGTGAAGCCGATGAGCTCGCGCCGGTGCTGGTAAAAGCGGACACGCGCGCGGCCTGAGGCGCGGCGACGTTAAGGCGTTCCTGAAAATGGTGAGGGGTTCGATGCGGTCAGCATCGAACCCCTCGTTGCTTCTTAGCAAGACGCGTTTTCTTCGCGCGAACCGGAAACCCACTTCGCTCGAAAACGCTTTAGAATATCAGCCGGCCTGTAAGCCGGGTTCTGTAAGGCATCGTCCGCTTGCGCGAACGATACGTGACGGCCATTCCTCTGGGACCATGTTTGCACATGGCCTCGAGCAACCTACCCGGACGGCGGGCCTGACATCGCCCCGCGGCGTTATCGCTTGCGCGAACAGCCCGCTACGCCGTCCCTATTCGGTTTTGCTCCCGGTGGGGTTTGCCATGCCGGCTCCGTTGCCGGACCCGCGGTGCGCTCTTACCGCACCTTTTCACCCTTACCCGTCTACGCAGCGTTCGCTGCTACGACGCGGCAGGCCCGAGGGCTTGCCGCGCCAAAGCCCCATAGGGGCGAAGGCGGGCGGTTCGTTCTCTGTGGCACTTTCCCTGGGGTCGCCCCCGCCGGACGTTATCCGGCACCGTATGTCAAGGGAGCCCGGACTTTCCTCCCCGGCGGCCTTTCGGCACCTGCCGGAGCGGCCGTCCGGCCGACTGACTGACAACGCATGGGCATTTGTGACGGTTTCGTCAAGCCGATATCGCGGCCCACGATCCGCCCGAAATAATTTATCCTGAAGATGTCGTTTGCTGCGTGCCCCGTTCGACTGGATGTCGGCGACACAGCCGAACAACAGGAGTGAAGCGATGCAATATCTGCTGATGATCTACCAGAACGAGGCCGAGTACGCGAAGATTGACACCGGAACCAGCCAGAAGATGTCGGCGGAGTATGAAGCCTTCACGCAATCCATCATCCGGAACGGCAATTTCAAGGCCGGCGATCGGCTGCGACCGACCACGACCGCGACGACGGTGCGGGTGCGCGACGGCAAGATGCTGACGACCGATGGACCGTTTGCGGAGACCCGCGAGCAGCTCGGCGGCTACTATCTGATCGAGGCCAAGGATCTCGACGCCGCGATCGAGATCGCGGCGCGGATTCCGAGCGCGCGCGTCGGTTCGATCGAGGTGCGGCCGATCTGGGTCTACGACAAGTGACGGCCGGGCCGCGCGTCACCGCATGACCCCAGGCGAGATCGACAAAATCTTCCGCGACGAGGCGGGGCGGGCGCTGGCCACGCTGATCCGCCTCGTCGGCGATTTCGATCTCGCCGAGGACGCGCTTCAGGATGCTTTTGCCGTCGCGCTGGAACGCTGGGTGGCGTGCGAGGTCCCCGACAATCCGCGCGCCTGGCTGGTCAATGTCGCCAGGCGCAAGGCGATCGATCGTGTCAGGCGCCAGGCTGTCTTCCGCGGCAAGCAGCAGGCGCTCCTGCACGAGATCGAGCTCAACGCGCAAACGGTCGACGAGCCGGCGACAACACTCGACGACGACATGCTGCGGCTGATCTTCACCTGTTGCCATCCGGCGTTCGCGCCAGAGGTCCAAGTCGCGTTGACGCTGCGCACCGTCTGCGGGCTGTCGACCACTCAGGTCGCGCGCGCCTTTCTCGTGGGCGAGGAGGCGATGGCGCAGCGGCTGGTCCGCGCCAAGCAGAAGATCAGGCTCGCCGGTATCCCCTACGAGGTACCTGAGCGCGAGGCGCTGGCGCCGCGGCTCGATGGCGTGCTCGCTGTGATCTATCTGGTCTTCACCGAGGGCTATGTCGCGACCGCTGGCGCGGATCTGATGCGGCCTGATCTTGCGGCCGAAGCCATCCGGCTCGGCCGCTTGCTTGATCGGCTGATGCCGGATCGCGGCGGCATCAAGGGTCTGCTGGCCCTGATGTTGCTGCACGATGCGCGCCGCGCCGGACGCGAGACCGCGGCCGGCGATATCGTGCTGCTCGAGGAGCAGGACCGCATGCTGTGGGATCGCGCGCAGATCGAGGAGGGCCTGGGCCTGGTCGAGGATGCGCTGCGCGTGCCCGGACGGCCGCAGCCTTATGCTGTGCAGGCCGCGATCGCCGCGCTGCATGCCCGCGCGCCGAGCTTCGAGCAGACCGACTGGCGGCAGATCGCCGGGCTCTACGAGGTGCTGCTGCGCATCTCTCCCTCTCCGGTGATCGAGCTCAACCACGCTGGCGCCGTGTCGATGGTCGATGGGCCGGCACGTGCGCTCGATCTCGTCGATGCGATCAGCGGCCGAGGCGGGCTCCGCGGCTATGAGCTGTTGCCCGCAGTGCGCGCGGATCTGTTGCGGCGAATGGGGCGCAAGGATGAAGCATGCGAGGCGTATCGGGCAGCGACGGAGGCGACACAGCTCGAGCCGTTGCGGCGGCTCTATGCGCGGCGGGTGAGGGAGATGAATAACTAGCGCCGTCACTTCGACGCGACGGTCGTCCCCTCTGCCGGCAGGCTCGCCAGCAGGGCCTGCAATGTCGACAGCGTCGAATGATCCGCGACACCGTCCAGCCGCGCCGGGCGGAAGTGGCGCTGGAAGGCGGTGACGACTTCCATGGTCGCGGCGTCGTATTTGCCGGTCAGCGGCACGCCGTAGCCGTATCTGGCGAGCGCTTGCTGCAGGCTCAGCACCTCGTCGCTGATGGTGCCCAGCATCAGAGTCTCGCCGCGCACGACCGGGGCCGGCGTCACCCAGTGACCGACGCCGGAATTGGCCAGCGAGTGCCACGGAAATTTTTCGCCGGGGTCCTTCTTGCGCGCGGGTGCAACGTCGGAATGGCCGAGTACCCGGTGGGCCGGCACCTTGCGGCGGAGCATGATGCCGCGGCACAGCGCGATCACGGCGGCGATCTGGCGCAGCGGATATTCCGGATAGCCCCAGTCATGGCCGCGATTGATGATCTCGATGCCGATCGAGCAGGAGTTGATGTCGTCCTCGCCGGCCCAGGACGAGACGCCGGCGTGCCAGGCGCGCCTGGTTTCGGGCACGCATTGCACGATGCGGCCGTCCTCCAGCACGACGTAATGCGCCGAGACGTCGGTCCCGGCCGTGCACAGCCGCGCCAGCGCGCCCTCGACATCGGGCATGCCGGTATAGTGCAGCACGATCATATCGGGCTGCCGTGCCTTGCTGCGCTCGCCATAGTTCGGCGAGGGGATGATGTCGGACACGATCGAGGAATCCGGCTCGAACGCCCTCATGCTCGCCGCGGCCTTGGGAACCGGGAGAACGCGTTGACGCTTCGAATCAGATCCAGACGGTGTGGACGAACCGGACGGCGGCATAGGCAAACCAAGGTGGGACGGAGAGTGGGCCAAGCCCTTCTCTTTACTATTCCTTTACCCTCCACCCCGCGCAATCGCGCAGCGCGGTTAACGGATGCATTTTGGCGCAAGTGTGTGGATGAAGCATCACCGCCGCATCAGCTTTTCGACTTGTCACCAGCCGAGCAACGCTTTCTTAACGCTAAGGGCCGTTACTGAGGGATGAAGAGCCGACCCGCGTCCGGAGGCGGCCAAAGCGTATTTTGGCTCGAAATCCCATGGCTGCCCGACAAATTCCGCTGGGAACACTGGGTTTGCCGCCCGGGACGACCGGGCGCGGTAACCATGCTGGACGGTGCGGTCGTGGAACCGCCGCGATACGGAGTCATTCGAGGCGTCATGGGCTTGTTCGTCCCCAATCTCGCTTGGAC
Source organism: Bradyrhizobium sp. SBR1B (assembly GCF_014198205.1). Classification (NCBI taxonomy): domain Bacteria; kingdom Pseudomonadati; phylum Pseudomonadota; class Alphaproteobacteria; order Hyphomicrobiales; family Nitrobacteraceae; genus Bradyrhizobium; species Bradyrhizobium sp. SBR1B. The sequence goes on along the minus strand of NZ_JACIHC010000003.1, from coordinate 421,496 downwards.
GTCAGGCTGGGCCTCCAGCAGGCCTGGCGCATGAGCTCGGCTCCGCACATCCCCGTTCTCGGCCGCGAAGCCGTCGCCCATCTCGCCCCGCGCGATGGCGGTATTTATGTCGATGCCACCTTCGGCGCCGGCGGCTATAGCCGCGCCATCCTCGACGTGCCGGGAACCTGGCTCATTGCCATTGACCGCGACAGCACCGCCATCGCCGGCGGTGCCGAACTGGTCGAACGCTCCGCGGGTCGGTTGACGCTGGTCGAGGACCGATTCTCCAATCTTGCCGAGGTCTGCGCCGCGCAAGGCGTGGACGCCGTGGACGGCGTCGTGATGGATGTCGGCGTGTCCTCGATGCAGCTCGACCAGGCCAGTCGCGGTTTCTCGTTCCGCCTCGACGGTCCGCTCGACATGCGGATGGGGCAGGCGGGGCCGACCGCGGCGGACGTCGTCGCCCTTGCCTCGGAAGCCGATCTCGCCGACATCATCTATCTCCTCGGCGAGGAGCGGCATTCGCGCCGCGTCGCCCGCGCCATCGTCGCGGACCGTCAGGAGACGCCGTTCACGACGACGCGTGCGCTTGCCGACCTCATCGGCAGGGTGGTGCGCTCGAAGCCCGGCGACATTCATCCGGCGACGCGGACGTTCCAGGCCCTGCGCATCTTCGTCAACGAAGAGCTCGAGGAACTTCAGACCGCGCTCGCTGCGGCCGAGCGCGTGCTCAAGCCGGGCGGACGCCTCGTCGTGGTCTCCTTTCATTCGCTGGAAGATCGCATCGTCAAGAATTTCCTCTCCGAGCGTTCCAAGACCGGCGGCGGCTCGCGGCATTTACCGGAGGTGGCGCAGGTTCCGCCGAGCTTCCAGCTCCTGACGCGGCGGCCCGTAATCGCCGGTGAGGACGAAGTCGCGCATAACCCGCGCGCGCGCTCCGCAAAGCTCCGCGCCGCCGAGCGCACCTCGGCGCCCGCGCATCAGGATGGCGAACCATCGTCCTGGCCAAAACTCTCCGACGTGATGAGGGGCGGCTAGCGCATGCGCATCATCCACCTCTTCGTCATCGGCGCGCTGATCTTCGCGGCGGCCTATGTCTACCGGATCAAGATGGACTCCACGGCGCGCGTCGAGAAGGTGCTGCGGCTGCATGCGGAGATCCGCGAACAGCGCGACGCGATCGCTTCGCTGCGATCCGAATGGGCCAAGCTCGATGCGCCCCATCGGCTGCAGGGCCTGTCCGACCGGCATCTGCAGCTCAAGCCGGTCAACGGCACGCAATATGATCAGCTCAAGAACCTGCCGGAGCGTCCGCCGCGGATGTTCAGGCCGGGCGAGCCCGATCCGATCGGAGCCATGCTCAACACCATCGAAGCCGCGAGCGATCCTGACAATGTGACGGGCTCCGTGCCTCAGCCCGAGGACAAGCAATGAGCGGTGCGATTCCGGCCAAACCGACGGAACCCTGGCGCCAGCGGCTGATCCGCAGCCTGCTCTACGGGCGCAATGTCGACCGCGCCGCGAAGGCACGCGCGCGCGTTGGTCTTGCCATGCTCGCCTTCGCCTCGGTCTACGCCCTGATCGGCGGGCGGCTCGTGATGTTCGCGATCGGCGCCGATGCCCATGGCGCACGCCGCGCCGCGGCGCAGGAGGTGGTGGCGACCGCACGCCCCGACATCGTCGACCGCAACGGTGCCATTCTTGCGACCGACGTCAAGGCGGCGAGCCTGTTCGGCGAGCCGCGCCGCATCATCGACAAGGACGAGGCGATCGAGCTTCTTACCGCCACCGTGCCCGACCTCGACGAGGCCGAGGTGCGCGAGCGCCTGAGGACGCGCAAGGGCTTCGTCTGGCTCAAGCGCGAGGTCACGGCGAAGCAGCAGCAGGCCATCCACAAGCTCGGCATTCCCGGCATCGGCTTCCTGCGCGAAAACAAGCGCGTCTACCCGACCGGCAACGAGGTCGCCCACCTCATCGGTCTCGTCAACATCGACAACCAGGGCATCGCCGGCATGGAGAAGTGGCTCGATAACCAGGGCCTTGCCGATCTCCATCGCGCGGGCTTTGCCACCGACCGGCTGCAAAAGCCGATCGAGCTCTCGATCGATCTGCGCGTCGAGCACGCGCTGCGGGACGAGCTCTTGAAGGCCAAGGAGAAGTTCCACACCAAGGCGGCCTCCGGCATCGTTTCCAATGTCAAGACCGGCGAGATCGTGGCGATGGTCTCGCTTCCGGACTTCGATCCGAACAATCCGAAGGAAGCGCACGACCCGGACCGCATCAACCGCCTGACCACCGGCGTCTACGAGATGGGCTCGACCTTCAAGGCGTTCACGCTGGCGATGGCGCTCGATTCCGGAAAGATCAATTTGAACACGTCGTGGGATGCCCGCGGAAACCTGCACTACGGCAAGTTCACCATCCACGACAGTCACCCGCTCGGACGCTTCATCAACACCAAGGAAGTGTTCACCTACTCGTCCAACATCGGCGCCGCGCGGATCGCGCTCGGCCAGGGTGTGGAAGCGCACAAGGCGTTCCTTGCCAAGATGGGCCAGCTGACGCGGCTGCGCACGGAACTTCCGGAGAGCGCGGCTCCGCTGATCCCGCGCCGCTGGGGTGAGCTGAACACGGTCACCATCGCGTTCGGCCAGGGCATGTCGGTGGCGCCGCTGCAGGCGGTGATGGGGATCAACGCGCTGGTGAACGGCGGCTATCTGATTCCGCCGACCTTCATGAAGCGCAGCGAATCCGAAGCGGCGGCGATGGCCAAGCGCGTCATCAAGACGGAGACCAGCGACAAGATGCGGTTCCTGATGCGGCTCAACGCCGAAATCGGCACCGCCAAGACCGCCGACGTCAAGGGCTATTATGTCGGCGGCAAGACCGGCACGTCCGAGAAGGTCATCAACGGCCGCTATGCCAAGAAGCGCGTGCTCAACTCGTTCACGGCCATCATGCCCTGCGACGATCCGAAATATCAGATCCTGATCATGCTGGACGAACCGCAGGCGATTCCCGAAACCAAGGGCTTCATCACCTCGGGCTGGAACGCGGTGCCGACCGGCGGCAAGGTGATCGAGCGGATCGCGCCGCTTCTGGGCGTCGAGCCGCGGTTCGACCTGCCGCCGTCCGAGCGCCTTATTCTTGCAGCATCCAGGACAACCCAGTAATCAATCGGGTGGGCCGTAGCCGTTGCTGAGTCGGGGATTTCCCTCAAGATTCGGCTTTCGGTACGGCGACTGGAAGACCATGAAGCTGCGCGACCTCTTAGGCAATGATGCCGCGATCGAGCCCGCAATCGCGGCGCTCGAGGCGACGGGCCTTGCGCTCGACAGCCGCGTGGTCAAGGCCGGCGACCTCTTCTTCGCACTCGCGGGCAGCAAGACGGACGGTGCGCGCTTCATCGATGCCGCGGTGGCCGCAGGCGCCGTGGCCGTCGTCGGCGACCACGCGCCGGCTGCCTGCAAGGTGCCGTTCATCACTGTCGCCAATCCGCGCCGCGCGCTGGCGCTGGCAGCTGCAAAATTCTTCCCGTCGCAGCCCGCGACCATCGCCGCGGTGACCGGCACCAGCGGCAAGACCTCGGTCGCAGCGTTTACGCGCCAGATCTGGGAGCGGCTGGGGCACGCTTCCGCCAGCATCGGTACCATCGGCCTCGTCTCGCCCAAGCGCACCGTCTATGGCTCGCTGACCACGCCGGATCCGATTGCGCTGCACCGGCAACTCGACGAGATCGCGCGCGAGGGCGTGACGCACCTCGCCTTCGAAGCGTCCTCGCACGGGCTCGATCAGTACCGGCTCGACGGCGTGCGCGTCTCGGCCGGCGGCTTCACCAATCTGTCGCGCGACCACATGGATTATCATCCGACCGTCGCGCATTATCTTGCAGCGAAACTGCGCCTGTTCCGGGAACTCGTTTCTCCGGGCGGCGCGGCGGTGATCTCGGCCGATCAAGATTGCTCGGCGGAAGCGATCGATGCTGCGAAGGCACGCGGCCTGCGCGTGATGGCAGTCGGCCGCAACGGCGACGGGGCAGGCGATGGTATCCGTCTTGCCGACGCCAAGGTCGAAGGATTTTCTCAGAAGCTGACGGTCGAGCATCGCGGCAAGCGCCATGCCGTCCGGCTGCCGCTGGTCGGCGAATTCCAGATCGAGAACGCGCTGGTATCGGCCGGACTTGCGATCGGTACCGGCAGCGATGCCGCCAATGTGTTCGCAAGCCTCGAACATCTCGAAGGCGCCAAGGGCCGGCTCGAGCGCGTCGGCGAGCGCAATGGCGCGCCGATCTTCGTCGACTACGCGCACAAGCCCGATGCGCTCGCCAAGGCGCTGCAGGCGCTGCGGCCCTATGCGAAGCGCAGGCTGGTTGTCGTGTTCGGCGCCGGCGGCGATCGCGATGCCGGCAAGCGTCCGATCATGGGCGAGATCGCGGCCGACAATGCCGACGGCGTCATCATCACCGACGACAATCCGCGCAGCGAGAAGCCGGAAGCCATCCGCGCCGAAATCCTCGCCACGGCGAAGGGCGCCCGCGAGATCGGCGACCGTGCCGCGGCAATCCGAACCGCGATCGAGGAACTACAGGAAGGCGATGCACTGCTCGTCGCTGGCAAGGGACACGAGACCGGGCAGATCGTCGGCGGAGAGGTTTTGCCCTTCAGTGATCACGAGGCGGTCGCCGCCGCATTAGCGTCGAGGGTTGCATGAGCGCGCCGATATGGACGGTTGCCGAAGTCGCGCGCGCGCTGGGCGCTGCCGGATCATTTCCGGATACGCCGATCCACTTTGTCACCCAGGACAGCCGGCTGGTAAAGCCCGGCAGCCTGTTCGTCGCGCTGAGCGGTACGCCGAGCGGCGGCTTCGTCTCGGCCTTCGCCAGCGCGCGCGACGGCTGGGAGTTCGCGGACAAGGCCGAGGCTTCCGGCGCGGTCGCGATGATCGTGCCGCACGAGATCGCGGGCATCCGCATTCCGCAGATCGTCGTCAAGGACACGCTGATCGACGGCCTCTGGGGCCTCGCGCGCGCCGCCCGCGCCCGCTTCCGCGGGCCTGTGATCGGGCTCACCGGCAGCGCGGGCAAGACCAGCACCAAGGAATTTCTGGCGGCCTATCCGAACGCCTATGCCAGCCCCTCGAGCTTCAACAATTTCTGGGGCGTGCCGCTGACGCTGTGCAATGCCAGGCTAGATGCCAGCCTCTGGGTCGTCGAGATGGGCATGAACCAGCAAGGCGAGATTGCGCGGCTCAGCGAACTGACGCAGCCGACCGTCGCACTCGTCGTCAACGTCCAGCCCGTGCATCTGGAAAAGCTCGGCTCGCTCGAAGCCATCCGCCGCGAGAAGGTGTCGATCGCGCTCGGCCTGCCCGAGGACGGGGTGCTGGTGCTGCCGGCCGGGCTGAAGGCATCCGAATGGAAGGGCAAGGTGGTGCGCTTCGGCGAGCATGCCGAGGTGCACGAGGTCACGCACGCGCCGCATGGCGAGAGCTGGCAGGTCGTGGCCATGATCGGCAAGAAGCAAATCGCCTTCAGCCTGACGCCGGGCGCGCCGCACCGCGTGCAGAATGCGCTGGCCGCGCTCGCCGCCATCCGCGCCGCGAGCCTCGATGCGGCGACGCTGGCGATCAAGCTCGATCGGGTCGGCATCATGACCGGCCGCGGCGTCGAGCAGGCGGTCGGCGGTATCACCGTGATCGACGACAGTTTCAACGGCAATCCGGCCAGCGTCGCCGCGGCGCTGCAAAGCCTCCAGGCGCGCAATGTGACCGGCGGCCGTCGCGTTGCCGTGCTCGGTGACATGCTGGAGCTGGGCGATGATGCACCAGGCTATCACACCGGCCTTGCCAAGCATCTCGACGGGATCGACGGGATCTACTGCGTCGGCCCTCTGATGCGCCATCTCTACGATGTGCTCCCGGCCGGCAAGGGCCTCGGCTGGCACGACGATCCCGCCACCTTGAAGCCGAGTGAGGTCGCGAACCTGCTGAAGGCAGGCGACGTCGTGGTTGTCAAGGGCAGCAAGAAGATGTTCTGGGTCAACAAGTTTGTGCCGGGCCTGGTGGCCGCCTTGCAGGCAAAGGCGTAAACTGCTTGGAAGGCGCTGTTCCCGAATCCCACCCTTTGCGCCGCGAAGCGTCCGGTTTCCCGGAGGTCGCGCGACCATGATGAAGACCAGCGAATGCGCGTAAGGCACGTTGAGGCCAAGCTCAAGAAGATCAAGGCCAAGACCGCGTGCGCAAAGGCGCCATAGGACCGTCTGAATGTTTTACTGGCTGATCGAGCTCTCCAACACATTTCCGGGCTTCGGTGCCGTTCGCACCTTCCTGAACGTCTTCCGCTACATCACCTTCCGCACTGGCGGCGCCGTCGTCACCGGCGCGCTGTTCGTGTTCCTGTTCGGGCCCTGGATCATCGATCATTTGCGCATCCGCCAGGGCAAGGGCCAGCCGATCCGGACCGACGGTCCGCAATCGCATCTCGCCAAGAAGGGCACGCCCACCATGGGCGGGCTGATGATCCTGTCCGGCCTCACGGTCGGCACGGTGCTGTGGGCCAATCCGCTCAACCCCTATGTCTGGATCGTGCTGGCGGTGACGCTCGGCTTCGGCTTCGTCGGCTTCTATGACGACTACCTCAAGGTGACCAAGCAGACCACGACCGGGTTCGGCAGCAAGCTTCGCCTGCTGATCGAGGCGGCGATCGCGCTGGTGGCCTGCTATGCGCTGGTGCGGCTGAACCGCGATCCCGCATCGACCGCGCTGACGATCCCGTTCCTCAAGGACACCGTGCTGCATTTCGGCTGGTTCTTCGTCATCTTCGGCGCCTTCGTCATCGTCGGCTCCGGCAACGCGGTGAACCTCACCGACGGCCTCGACGGCCTCGCCATCGTTCCCGTGATGATCGCGACCGCGAGCTTTGCGATGATTGCCTATCTCGCCGGCAACGCGGTGTTCGCCGAATATCTGCAGATCAAATATGTCGCCGGCACCGGCGAGCTCGCGGTGCTCTGCGGCGCGCTGCTGGGCGCCGGCCTCGGCTTCCTCTGGTTCAACGCGCCGCCGGCCTCGATCTTCATGGGCGACACCGGCTCGCTCGCGCTCGGCGGCATGCTCGGCGCGATTGCGGTGGCGGTGAAGCACGAGATCGTGCTGGCGGTGATCGGCGGCCTGTTCGTGCTGGAGGCGGTCTCGGTTATCGTGCAGGTGGTGTCGTTCAAGCTCACCGGCAAACGCATCTTCCGGATGGCGCCGATCCATCACCATTTCGAGCAGCTTGGCTGGACCGAGCCGCAGATCGTGATCCGCTTCTGGATCATCTCGGTGATGCTGGCGCTGGCCGGTCTCTCCACGCTCAAGCTGCGGTGATCGGTCGATGATCCCCGTCACGTCCTTTGCCGGCAAGACGGTCGCGGTGTTCGGCCTCGGCGGCTCGGGGCTTGCCTCCTGCCACGCCTTGAAGGCCGGCGGTGCCGAGGTAATCGCCGCCGACGACAATGCCGAGAATGTCGCCAAGGCCGCGCAGGCCGGCTTCATCACTGCCGATCTGCGCAACGTGTCCTGGGCGAATTTTACCGCGCTGGTGCTCGCGCCCGGCGTGCCGCTGACCCATCCAGTGCCGCACTGGAGCGTGCTGAAGGCGCGCGAGGCGGGCTGTGAGGTGATCGGCGACATCGAGCTGTTCTGCCGCGAGCGGCGCCGCCACGCGCCGGATGCGCCGTTCGTCGCGATCACCGGCACCAATGGCAAGTCGACCACGACGGCGCTGATCGCACATCTGACCAAGGTCGCCGGTTACGACACCCAGATGGGCGGCAATATCGGCACCGCGATCGTGTCGCTGGAGCCGCCGCGCATGGGCCGCGTCCACGTCATCGAGATGTCGTCCTACCAGATCGACCTCACGCCCTCGCTCGATCCCTCCGTCGGCATCCTGCTTAATGTCAGCGAGGACCACATCGATCGCCACGGCACCATCGCGCACTACGCTGCGGTGAAGGAGCGCCTCGTTGCCGGCGTGCAAGCCGGCGGCACCGCGATCGTCGGCGTTGATGACGGCTTTTGCCGCGACATCGCCGACCGGCTCGACCGCGCCGGCAAGACCGTGGTGCGGATCTCCGTCAAGAATCCGCTGGCCTCAGGCATCCATGTCGAGCACGGCAATATCGTGCGCACCGCGGGCGGCGCCCGCAGCGAAATCGCCGCGCTCGGCGGCATCGGCTCGCTGCGCGGCCAGCACAACGCGCAGAACGCAGCCTGCGCCGCCGCTGCTGCGCTCGCGATGGGCATCAGCCTCGATGTTCTGCAAAGCGGGCTGCGCAGCTTTCCAGGCCTTGCGCATCGCATGGAGCAGGTCGGCCGCCGCGGCAACGTGCTGTTCGTCAACGATTCCAAGGGCACCAATGCGGATGCCACGGCGCACGCACTGTCGTCCTTTGCCGACATTTTCTGGATCGCCGGCGGCAAGCCCAAGGCCGGTGGCATCACTGGCCTGACCGGCTATTTCCCGCGCATCCGCAAGGCCTATCTGATCGGCGAGGCCGCGCAGGAGTTTTCGGGAACGCTGGGCACGCAAGTGGCGCACGAGATCAGCCAGACCCTCGACGTCGCGGTCGAGAACGCCGCGCGCGACGCGGAAGCCTCAGACCTTACCGACGCCGTGGTTCTGCTCTCGCCGGCCTGCGCCTCCTTCGACCAGTACCGCAATTTCGAGATCCGCGGCACCAAGTTCCGCGAGCTGGTGCAGGCGCTGCCGGGCGTGAAGCCGGTGGTGTGAGGATGTCGCGGCGACGCTGGATCGGAATTGTCGTCGCTGCTCTCGCCGTCCCGGTCGCCGCGGGTTTTTTCTTCGTTGTCATCGTCGACAATGTCATGAGCGGATTCGGCGCATGCCGCATCGTTCGCCAGCGCGCATTCGCCTCGCCAAGCGGTAGCCAGTTGGTCGTCGTGGTCTGGAAGTCGTGCGGAGCGACGGTGCCCGACAGCACGCAAGCCAGCATCATCGCGCGCGGCCGGACGTTCTCGCCCGAGAGCACGCCGACCTTTCTTAGCGTACTCGAGCATCAGGACGTTCTCGTTGCCTGGAGTAGCGAGCATGCCGTCAGGATCGGGTCCATTTCGGGGACAGTCCAGATTTACAAACGCGACCAACGCGTGGGGGATGTCACGATCAATTACGAGTAGGCCTCTCGTGTCCCGAACGCGGTGCGGCACGAAGTGACGCTCCGGAGAGCCGGGACCCAGGAGCCGCTGGGCCCCGGCTCTGCAGCGCACCGCAAGGGCGCTGCGCTGCGTCCGGGGCACGAGACTGTGCACAACTTCATCCACTTCCTTAACCCTGCGGTAACCAACCTCGGCGACCAATGGACGGACCTCTGTCCGAAAGCGGCCGCCCATGCTCTCCCGTGAAGAACGCACCCCCTTTTCCGAGTGGTGGTGGACCGTCGACAAGCCGCTGATGGGCGCCATCCTGGCGCTGATGCTGACCGGGGTGATCCTGTCGCTGGCTGCAAGTCCGCCGGTTGCGACCCGCATCGGGCTCGATCCCTTCCACTTCTTCAGCCGTCACGTGCTGTTCCTGCTCCCGTCCTGCCTGGTGCTGCTCGGGGTGTCCTTCCTGTCGCCGCGCGCAATCCGCCGCTCGGCGCTGATCATCTTCGCGGCGAGCATCATCCTGATCGTGCTCACGCTTGCGATCGGCCCGGAGGTGAAGGGCTCGCGGCGCTGGATCACGCTGCTCGGCGTCAACATCCAGGCCTCCGAAATCGCAAAGCCGTCGTTCGTCGTGATCGCCGCCTGGCTGTTCGCGGAATCGACCAAGCGGCCGGAGATGCCGGCGACCTCGATGGCGCTGGTGCTGCTTATGATGCTGGTCGCGCTGCTGGTGATGGAGCCGGACTTCGGTCAGACCATGCTGATCCTGATGGTGTGGGGCTCGCTGTTCTTCATCGCGGGCATGCGCATGATCTGGGTGTTCGGCCTGGCGGGCCTCGGGGCGGCCGGCCTGTTCAGCGCTTATCTCTTTGTTCCTCACGTGGCCGGACGCATCAAGCGCTTCATGAACCCGGCCTCGGGCGACACCTTTCAGGTCGATACCGCCATGGAGGCCTTCTACAACGGCGGCTGGTTTGGGCTCGGGCCGGGCGAGGGCATCGCCAAGCGTAGCCTGCCGGACAGTCACACCGACTTCGTGTTCGCGGTCGCGGCCGAAGAGTTCGGCATCATCCTGTGCCTGGCGATGCTGACGCTGTTCGCCTTCGTCGTCATCCGCACGCTGTCGCGCGCCTATGCCAATGAGGACATGTTCTCGCGCTTCGCGGCTTCCGGCCTTGCCATCCTGTTCGGCGTGCAGGCGGCGATCAACATGTCGGTGAACCTCCAGCTCATCCCCGCCAAGGGCATGACGCTGCCGTTCATCTCCTATGGCGGCTCCTCGATCGTGTCGCTCGCCTATGGCGTCGGCATGATGCTGGCCCTGACGCGGCTGCGCCCACGCACAGAGGTCGAGGCCAGCGGCCATGCCGACGCGATGCGGAGTTACGCTTAGCCGCTCTCGGGTCCCGGACAAGCGAAGCGCAGAGCCGGGACCCGGAATGCCGCAACCAATGGGCCCCGGTTCAGCAGCGCACCACGTCGCCAAGAGCGCTGCGCTGCGCCCGGGCACGAGCGCCGCGTAGCCGGCTCGCAATGGCGAAAAAGTCCCTGTAAAACCTTCCACCATGGACAATTCCCCCCTGATTCTTCTCGCCGCGGGCGGCACTGGCGGCCATCTGTTTCCGGCCGAGGCACTCGGCGTCGAGCTGATCCGGCGCGGCTTTCGCGTTCGTCTCGTCACGGATGAGCGCGCGCTGCGTTACAGCGGGCTGTTCAGCAAGGACATGATCGACGTCGTTTCGAGCGAGACCGCACGGGGCCGCAATCCGCTCCAGCTCGCCTATGCCGGGCTCACGCTCGCGGCCGGCACGCTCTCTGCGTATAGTCTGATCAAGCGGTTGAAGCCGGTTGCCGTCGTCGGCTTCGGCGGCTATCCGACGCTGCCGCCGCTGGTCGCTGCCAAATTCGCCGGCGTACCCGGCATTATTCACGACGCCAACGCGGTGCTCGGCCGCGCCAACCGGTTCCTCTCGGGCCGCGTACGCGCGATCGCGACGTCGCTGCCCGGCGTGCTCGATCGCGATCCGGCGCTATCAGGCAAGACCACGACGGTCGGCACGCCGATGCGCCCGGCGGTGCTCGCCGCGGCTGCCGTGCCTTACGCTGCGCCCGAGGTGAACGGCCCGCTGCGGCTGCTCGTCGTCGGCGGCAGTCAAGGCGCGCGCATCATGGCCGATATCGTGCCCGGTGCGATCGAGCGGCTCGAGCCTGCGCTGTGGAGCCGGCTCATGCTGACCCAGCAGGTGCGGGACGAGGACATGGCACGAGTGCGCGCGGTCTATGACAAGCTCAAGATCAAGGTGGAGCTGGCGCCGTTCTTCACCGATTTGCCGGCACGGCTCGCTTCAAACCATCTCGTGGTATCGCGCTCCGGCGCCGGCACGGTGGCCGAGCTCGCAGCGATCGGCCGGCCCTCGATCCTGGTGCCGCTGCCGGGCTCGATCGACCAGGACCAGTTCGCCAATGCCGGCGTGCTGGTCAAGGTCGATGGCGCGATCCGCATCCCGCAGACCGAGTTCACCTCCGACCGGTTGGCGTCCGAAATCTCCGCCTTCGCCGCCGAGCCTGCGCGCCTTGCCGCCATGGCGCAGGCCGCCCGCGGCGCCGGCCGGCTCGACGCCGCCGAGCGACTGGCTGATCTGGTGGTCAAGGTCGCGGGAATCTGACGCGAAAAAGCCCTTGTCTTCGCCTTCTAAAGCGGGGCATCCAGTAGGAAAGGCGCGCGGCTGATTTGGCCGTGACCTTCGCCAGATGCCGCCTGCGCAAGGCGGCGAGGTCAGGGAACACAGCATGAGACTGCCGCGCGAGATCGGACCCATCCACTTCGTCGGGATCGGCGGGATCGGCATGAGTGGGATCGCCGAGGTGCTGGTCAATCTCGGCTATGCCGTGCAGGGCTCGGACGCTTCCGACAATTACAATCTCGACCGCCTCCGCAAGAAGGGCGCAAAAGTCTCGGTCGGCCACAAGGCCGAGAATGTCGACGGCGCCGAGGTCGTGGTCGTGTCCACCGCGATCAAGCGCGACAATCCGGAACTGATAGCGGCGCGCGAACGGCGCATTCCCGTGGTGCGCCGCGCCGAGATGCTCGCCGAGCTGATGCGGCTGAAGAGCTGCGTCGCCATCGCCGGCACCCACGGCAAGACCACCACGACCACGATGGTCGCAACGCTGCTCGATGCCGGCGGGCTCGATCCCACCGTGATCAACGGCGGCATCATCAACGCCTATGGCTCCAACGCGCGCCTTGGCGCGGGCGACTGGATGGTGGTGGAGGCCGACGAGAGCGACGGCACCTTCCTGAAGCTGCCGACCGATGTCGCCATCGTCACCAATGTCGACCCCGAGCATCTCGATCACTTCAAGACCTTCGAGGCCGTGCAGGACGCGTTCCGTCATTTCGTCGAGAACCTGCCGTTCTACGGCTTTGCGGTGATGTGCATCGATCATCCCATTGTGCAGAGCCTCGTCGGCAAGATCGAGGATCGCCGCATCATCACCTATGGCGAGAATCCGCAGGCCGATGCGCGGCTCGTCGATCTGACCCCCATGGGCGGCGGATCGAGGTTCAAGGTCGCGTTCCGCGATCGCAAGACCGGCGCGGTGCACGAGATTTCCGATTTGATGCTGCCGATGCCGGGACGCCACAACGCCTCCAACGCGACGGCGGCGATTGCTGTCGCGCGCGAGCTCGGGGTGTCCGACGAAGCGATCCGCAAGGCGATCGCCGGCTTCGGCGGCGTCAAGCGCCGCTTCACCAAGACCGGCGAATGGAACGGCGTCACCGTGATCGACGATTACGGCCACCATCCGGTCGAGATCGCGGCGGTGCTGAAGGCGGCGCGGGAATCCACCAACGGCAAGATCATCGCCGTGGTGCAGCCGCATCGCTACAGCCGCCTGCAATCGCTGTTCGAGGAATTCTGCACCTGCTTCAACGATGCCGATGCGGTCGTTGTCGCCGACGTCTATGCCGCCGGCGAAGCGCCGATCGAAGGCATCGACCGCGATCATTTCGTCACGGGCCTGCGCGCCCACGGTCATCGCGAGGTGGTCCCGCTGCCGGCCGCGCCGGAGCTCGCGGGCATCGTCAAGGGATTGGCGAAGTCGGGCGATCTCGTCGTGTGCTTAGGGGCCGGCAACATCACGCAATGGGCATATGCGCTGCCGGACCAACTGAAGGCGCTGGGGTAGGGCGGTGATTTTGATTTCACTATTCGCCACGGAGCACACTGCGCTCCCTCCCCCCTTGTGGGGGAGGGTGGGGCAGAGGGGTGGCCCCGGGCGAGGTCTGAGTTCGTGGCTACCCCCCTCCCTACCCCTCCCCCACAAGGGGGGAGGGAACGGAAGCAGGCTGCGTCCCTCACTCTTGGTGAGCGCTGGCACATGAGCTTTCCCGACATCACACCGTCGCTCAAGGCCGCGATGCCAAAGTTGCGCGGGCGGCTGCTGGCCAACCAGTCGCTGGCCGAGCTCACCTGGTTTCGCGTCGGCGGTCCCGCGCAGGTGCTGTTCACGCCGACGGATGAGGACGATCTCGCTTACTTCCTCGCGCATCTTTCTCCCGACGTTCCCGTCTACGTCGTCGGTGTCGGCTCCAATCTGATCGTGCGCGACGGCGGCATTGCGGGCGTCGTGATCCGCCTGGCGCCGCGCAGCTTTGGCGAGGCCAGCGCCAGCGGCGATATCGTCACTGCCGGTGCAGCCACGCTCGACAAGCGCGTGGCGGAAGTGGCTGCATCCGCCAATGTCGGCGGGCTCGAATTCTATTTCGGTATCCCCGGCACCATCGGCGGCGCGTTGCGCATGAATGCCGGCGCCAACGGCGGCGAGACCAAGGACGTATTGATCGAGGCGCGCGGCGTCGGGCGAGACGGCAGCAAGCACACCTTCTCCAACGCCGACATGAAGTTCGTCTACCGCAACAGCGGCGTCGATCCCTCCATCATCTTCACCTCCGCGCGCTTTCGCGGCGAGATCAGGGATAGTGAGGCGATCCGCGCGCGCATGGCGGAGGTGCAGACCCATCGCGAGACCGCGCAGCCGATCCGCGAAAAGACCGGCGGCTCGACCTTCAAGAATCCGCCCGGCCATTCCGCCTGGAAGCTGGTGGATGCCGCCGGCTGCCGCGGCTTGCGCGTCGGCGGAGCGCAGGTCTCCGAGATGCACTGCAATTTCCTGATCAACACGGGCGATGCCACGGCGCACGACATCGAGACGCTGGGCGAGACCGTGCGCGAACGCGTGAAGGCAAATTCCGGAATTGAGCTACACTGGGAAATCAAGCGGATTGGGGTTTCCCCCTAACACTCATTCCGGGGGCGCGCAGCGCAACCCGGAATCTCGAGATTCCGGGTCTGGTGCTTGCGCACCATCCCGGAATGACAAAGCACGAGGCAGCGAATGCGCATCACCATCCTCTTCGGCGGCTCCAACCGCGAGCGCCTGGTTTCGGTCGCCTCGGCCCAGGCCCTGCATCATGCATTGCCCGAGGCTGATCTGTGGTGGTGGGACGTCGAGGACAAGGTGCATGTGGTGCAGTCCAAGCAGCTGCTCGAACATGCCCGCCCCTTCGAGGACGAGTTCGCCCCCGGAACGCGCGGCATCCCGCTGGCGCAGGCGCTCGACCAGGCCAAGGCCGAGGATCGGGTGCTGGTGCTCGGCCTGCATGGCGGACGCGCCGAGAACGGCGAATTGCAGGTGATGTGCGAGGCGCGGGGCGTGCCCTTCACCGGCTCGGGCTCGGCCTCCTCGCATCTGGCCTTCGACAAGTTCGCGGCCAAGCGGTTTGCGGCGCTCGGCGGTGTGACCCCGCCAGAAAACGTTGCGCTCGAGAACATCGACGAGGCTTTTGCCCAATACGGAAGGCTGATCGCAAAGCCCGCGCGCGACGGATCGAGCTATGGCCTGATCTTCGTCAACGCCAAGCAGGATCTCGTCGCCGTCCGCAACGCGGCCAAGCACGAAGAGTACGTCATCGAGCCCTACATCGCGGGCGTCGAGGCGACCTGCGGCGTGCTGGAGCGCGCCGATGGTTCGATCATCTCGCTGCCGCCGATCGAGATCATCCCGGGCGAGGGCAGTTTCGATTACGCCGCAAAATATCTCCTGAAGTCGACCCAGGAGATTTGCCCCGGCCGTTTCGCACCCGAGATCACCGCGGCGCTGCAGGCGCAGGCGATGCTGGCGCATCGCGCGATGTCCTGCGCCGGCTATTCCCGGTCGGACTTCATCGTCTCGGACAAGGGCCTCGTCTATCTCGAGACCAACACGCTGCCCGGGCTGACCAAGTCCTCGCTCTACCCCAAGGCGCTGAAAGCCGAGGGCATCGAATTCGTCGACTTCCTGCGCGGCCTGGTGGAGCTTGCCGGGCAGCGCGTGCGGAAATAATTAGGACTGGTTAACGGCCGAATCGGCCAAACGGGCCAGTTTGGGGTCCAAAACCGGTAAAATGCCGGACATCGCGGCATAAATGCCTCACATCGCGGGGCAAAATGCGCCGGACGTTAACGAACTTTACCTTTTGTTTACCAGGACGTCCGAAGGTTAACGCTGGCGGCGCATATGGCGCTTTGGCTGCCGGCGCGTGAGCTGTCGGGGGTGATGTCACCTCCAGCGAACGCTTTGAAGGGGAGAGGCTTCTTCTGCTGAAGACCAGCACCCGGCCCGGCACGTCGAAGACGTCATGTTCGCCAGGATCCGCGCGATGTCGCGGGCAAACTGTTGACGAGCTCGTGCAATGGATGGAGCAGGAAGCCTCACCCGGTCGTTTTTCAGATCGCTGAGGCCCCAAGCTGACCTGAAGGCGGCCGCTGTCGGAGCGGTCGTGCTTCTGCGCGAGTGGCTGCAGGACAAGCGCCAGCAAAGACTTCACGCCGCGCGTGCTGCCGCCAAGATCAAGGCCAAGGCCATCATCGAGCGTGAGCCGCCGCCGCGCGTGGTCGCATTGGTGGAGCGCTATCTGCCGCGCCGGGTCGGGATCAGCATGACCGTGCTGCTTTTGATCGGCAGCACCGGCTTCGGCATCGTCAAGGGCGGCCATCTCCAGGATTTCATCACCGCGGTCAGCGATGCCCGCAACGCGCTGGCCAATTCCGCCGGGTTCCGCATCACTTCCGTCGTGATCAACGGCCGCAAGCATCTGACCCAGGACGAGATCCTGGCCATCGGCGGTGTCAGCGGCCGTTCCTCGCTGCTGTTCCTCGATGCTGACGCGGTGCGCGATAAGCTCAAGGCCAATCCGTGGATCGCGGATGCGACCGTGCTGAAGCTCTATCCGGGCCAGCTGATGATCGAGCTCACCGAGCGCAAGGCATTCGCGCTGTGGCAGGAGGCCGGCCGGCTCTCGGTCATCGCCGATGACGGCGCCGTCCTCGAACCCTACGTCTCGCGTCGCTTCCTGTCGCTGCCGCTCGTGGTCGGCAAGGGCGCCGAGACCCAGGCCCGCGATTTCCTCGCGCTGCTGGCGCGCTATCCGCAGGTCAACTCGATCACCAAGGCCGCGATCTTCGTCGGTGAGCGGCGCTGGAACCTGAGGCTCAAGGACGGTCTCGACATCCGTCTGCCCGAGCAGGACGTCGGCAACGCGCTGGCGATGCTGTCCAAGCTCGACAAGGAGGACAGGCTGTTCTCGCGCGACATCGTCGCCGTCGACATGCGCCTGCCTGATCGCCTGGTGGTGCAGCTGTCCGAGGACGCCGCCAAGGCGCGCGAGGAGCTGTTCAAGGACAAGAAGAAAAAGAAGGCCGGGGATTCCGCATGACCGGTCTTGATCGCACCCAGACCCCGAAGACGCGCCCGATGCCGCACAAGCGCGGCGGCCTCGTCGCCTGCCTCGACATCGGCACCAGCAAGATCGCCTGCATGATCGCGCGGCTGAAGCCGTCGCCGCCGAGCGAGGCGCTGCGCGGCCGCACCCATGCGGTGGAACTGATCGGTTACAGCCAGATCCAGTCGCGCGGCATGAAGGCCGGTGCGGTGATCGACCTTACCGAATGCGAGCAAGCCGTGCGCCAGGCCGTCGCGCTCGCGGAGAAAATGGCCAAGGTGCGGGTCGAGTCCGTGCTGCTCTCGGTCTCCGGCGGTCGGCTTTCTGGCCAACTGGTCGAAGCCGCCGCAGATATCCGTGGTGGCGCCGTGACGCAGGCCGATGTCAGCCGCGTCACCTCGACCGGCATGCGTCATGCCACCGGCGAAGGCCGCACCGTGCTGCACGCGCTCCCGGTCGGCTACACGCTCGACGGCGTCAAGGGCATCCGCGATCCCCGCGGCATGGTTGCGCATCAGTTCGGCGTCGACATGAACGTCGTTACTTGCGACGCCACCGTGGCGCGGAACCTGATGCTGGCGGTGGAGCGCTGCCACATCAATGTCGAAGCCATGGCGGCCAGCCCTTACGTCGCCGGATTGTCGGTGCTGACCGACGACGAGGCCGATCTCGGCGCCGCCGTTGTCGAGATGGGCGCCGGCACCACTACGATTGCCGTTTATTCAGGCGGCCGTTTCGTGCATGCGGCGGGTTTTGCGGTCGGCGGGCAACACATCACGATGGATCTTGCGCGCGGACTCTCCGCGACCATTGCCGATGCCGAGCGAATCAAGACGTTATACGGGACCGTCATCACCGGCGGATCGGACTCGCGTGAGCTGATGTCTGTGCCGACAGCCGGTGACGAGCAGGATCTGCCGCAGATCGTCTCCCGCGCCACCATCGCCAACATCGTCAAGCACCGTGCCGAGGAAGTCTTCGAAATGGTTCGGGACAAGCTGAAGGATTCGCCCTTCGCCTCAGAGCCCAACGGCCGGGTCGTGCTCTCGGGCGGCGCCTCGCAGCTGACCGGCCTCGTCGAACTCGGCACCCAGATTCTCGGCCGGCCCGTGCGGGTCGGACGTCCGCTCGGCTTCGGCCGGCTGCCCAACGAGGCGAAGAACGCCGCGTTCGCGGTGCCGGCCGGACTCCTCGTCTACCCGCAATATGTTCACCACGAACATGTCGAACCGCGGCATACGCGGCAGCAGGTCAAGACAGGGACCGGCGGTTATTTCGGAAAGGTCGGACGATGGCTACGCGAGGGCTTCTGATGATTCATTTCCGCAATTCCCGACTTTCACCAACTCCCGCGGCCGCCGGCCGGGGCGAACCCACGCGCGCGTGATCGAGAGGCAAACATGACCATCAGCATCAATGTTCCTGATATTCACGAACTGAAGCCCCGGATCACCGTGTTCGGCGTCGGTGGCGCCGGTGGCAACGCCGTCAACAACATGATCACGGCGGGCCTTCAGGGCGTCGATTTCGTGGTCGCCAACACCGACGCGCAGGCGCTGACGATGTCGAAGGCGCAGCGCATCGTGCAGATGGGCACGGCGGTCACGCAAGGCCTCGGCGCCGGCTCGCAGCCGAACGTCGGCGCGGCGGCGGCGGAAGAGGTGATTGACGAGCTGCGCGACCATCTCTCGGGCGCCAACATGGTGTTCGTCACCGCGGGCATGGGCGGCGGCACCGGTACCGGTGCAGCTCCTGTGATCGCCAAGACCGCGCGCGACATGGGCATCCTCACCGTCGGCGTCGTGACCAAGCCCTTCCACTTCGAGGGCGGCCGCCGCATGCGCACGGCCGAAGCCGGCATCAACGAGCTTCACAAGGTCGTGGATACGCTGCTCATCATCCCGAACCAGAACCTGTTCCGGGTCGCCAACGAGAAGACCACCTTCGCCGACGCCTTCGCGATGGCCGACCAGGTGCTGTACTCGGGCGTTGCCTGCATCACCGATCTGATGGTCAAGGAAGGCCTGATCAACCTCGACTTCGCCGACGTCCGCGCCGTCATGCGCGAGATGGGCAAGGCGATGATGGGCACCGGCGAAGCCTCCGGCGACAAGCGGGCGCTGACCGCCGCCGAAGCCGCCATCGCCAACCCGCTGATCGACGACAGCTCGATGAAGGGCGCCAAGGGCCTCCTCATCTCCATCACCGGCGGCAAGGACCTCACGCTGTTCGAGGTCGACGAAGCCGCGACCCGTATCCGCGAGGAAGTCGACCAGGACGCCAACATCATCGTCGGCGCGACCTTCGACGAAGCGCTCGATGGGCTGATCCGCGTCTCGGTCGTTGCCACCGGCATCGAGCAGGCCGCGATCGCCCGCAACAGCCAGGCGACCTCCGCACCGGTTGCGAACGCGGCGCCGCAGGCACAGCAGGCTCCCGCAGCCCCCGCCGTCGCCGCCGAGAGCCGTCTGGCCGACCTGACCGCGCGGCTCCGCGCCGACAATCAGCGTATGGCTGAGCGCGCCCAGAAGCTGGAAGGCCAGATTCCGGCCGCAGCCCCGGTCGCTGCCGCGCCGATGGCGCCCCGTCCGAATGTCGAGCGCGCCGCGCTCGCTGCCATCGCCGCCGCCGTTGCGGAGGTCCCGCAGGCGCCCGCGCCGATGCAGACCTATGGCGACGTCACCGTGCGCCCGATCGCGCAGAAGCCGACGCTGTTCCCGGAACCCGACATGGCCCCGATCGCGATGCAGGAGCCGATGACGCCGGAGAACTTCATTCCACCGCAGGCCGAGCGCGCGCCGGTTCGTGCGCCGCGGATGCCGCGCCTCGATGAGCTGCCGATGCCGGCCCAGGCCGAGATTCGCCAGGCCCGCGGCGAGGTCGAGGAGGAGACCCCGCAGAAGACCCGCCTGTCGCTGCTGCAGCGCCTCGCCAATGTCGGCCTCGGCCGTCGCGACGAGGAAAGCGAGCCGCCGGTCGCGGCCCGCACCGCCGGTCCCGCGATGCCGCCGCTGCCCGAGCGCCGCCAGCAGAAGACCGTGGCGCAGCAGATCGCATCGAGCGAGCCGGTATCTGAGTATGCCCGCCGCCCCGCGCCGCAGGGTCTGGACATGCACGGCCGTCCGGCGCCTGTTGCGCCGGCGCCACAGGGCGACGACCATCTTGATATCCCGGCCTTCCTGCGGCGGCAGGCGACCTGAGGATTGTTACAATAAGGCAGACGAAAAAAGGTCCCGGCAACAAGCTTGCCGGGACCTTTCCTTTTGTCCCGTGCATGTCCGGATTGTGCAGACAAGCAACTGATTTTAAATCATTAATTACGTGTTTGGGTGTTCAGTCAAACTGCCGGAAGCGACCCAAAACCTCGGCGCAATTTGGTTAAGCCTTGGCGCGAATACGGCAGGTTTGGGGTAACAATCGGTAAAAAAGCGTGAGTTGGCGCTGTTTGAGGCAGTGACTATGGTTTGGCGTGACTTGGGGATACGGATTCGCAGGGGCCCGGCACTGGCCGGCCAAGTGAGTCCAGTATAAGTCGCAGTGGGTCGTAGTGGGGCGGGTTCCTGATGAAATTTAGCCGGCAAACAACGCTTCGTGCGCAAGCCTCCGTGGCAGGCGTAGGCGTTCACTCCGGTCTTCCCGTCACTCTCACCCTTGGGCCTGCGCCTGTCGACGCGGGTTTTATTTTTGTCCGCACCGGCCTCGAGGGAAGTGACCGCGAAGTTCAGGCGACCGCCGAGCAGGTGATCGCGACCGACTTCGCCACCGTCCTCGGCGATCGCAACGGTCCGCTGGTGTCCACCGCCGAGCACGTGCTTGCTGCACTGCGGGGTATGGGTGTCGACAACGCCACCATCGAGATCGACGGTCCCGAAGTGCCGATCATGGACGGCAGCGCGGCGGCTTTCATTGCGGCGATCGACCAGGCCGGCATCGTTACCCAGCCGGCGCAGCGCCGCTTCATCCAGGTTTTGAAGCCGATCTCAGTCAAGATCGGCGACTCCTTCGGCGAGATCAGGCCCTATGCCAACGGGTTCTGCGTCGAGGTCGAGATCGATTTCACCAATCCCGTCATCGGCCAGCAGAGCTACGCCTTCGATCTCAACCCGGAGCGTTTCCGCCGCGAAGTCGGCCGGGCCCGGACCTTCGGTCTGATGAGCGACGTTGCGCGGCTCTGGAGCGCGGGCTATGCCCTCGGCGCCTCCTTCGACAACACCGTCGTGTTCGACGACGAGCGGCTGCTCAACACCGAGGGCCTGCGCTACGCCGATGAATGCGCCCGCCACAAGGTGCTGGACGTGATCGGCGACCTCTCCCTGGCCGGCCTGCCGCTGCTTGGCGCCTACCGCTCGGTGCGTGGCGGCCACAAGCTCAACCACGCTGTGCTGACCGCGCTGCTCGCCGACCGTACCGCCTGGCGGGTGGTCGAGGGCGAGGCAGCCCGCCGCACCACGCGCCCCGTGGGCGAGGTCGGCCGCGGAATCGTCGGCGGCCGGATCGCTGCGGCCTATGGGCCGGACGTGTCCTGAACAGAGCTGTTGCCGCCTGCCTCAGGCAGCGGCTTACCCCGGGAAACTCCTGGTAACCACGATCGGCTAGGATTGCGGCACGTTCGCCTTAATCCGGGCGAAATGCCTGCCTATCCGGTTGGTTAAAGATCGCTTTTCGGATACATCGGCGTGGTCGCATGGCAAGGCACCACGGTTACATTTCGCGCCCATGACGGGGTTCATGGGCTGGCGGCACCGCATCACAGGGCGTCAGGGCTTAAACTCATGTCGGCACAGCGTACGACGCGCGGATATTTCTCGGTCTCGTCGCGAGCCCGCGGGCTGCTTCAGGCCGTCACCTTCATGATGCTCGCGCTGCCGCTGGCCGGCTGCGGCACCGGCTCGCTCTGGGACAAGTTCACCGCCAAGGACGACACCTTCGTCGAGGAGCCCGCCGACAAGATCTACAATGAGGGCCTGTACCTCATGAACGAGAAGAAGGACATGAAGGCGGCGAACAAGAAGTTCGAAGAGGTCGACCGCCAGCATCCTTATTCCGACTGGGCCCGTAAATCGCTTCTGATGTCGGCCTATGCGTCCTACCAGGGCGGCGACTTCGACGGCTGCATCGGCGCTGCCACCCGCTACGTCACGCTGCATCCCGGCAGCCCGGATGCGGCCTATGCGCAATATTTGATTGCCGCATCCCATTACGACCAGATCCCGGACACCAGCCGCGATCAGGCCCGCACCGAGAAGGCGATCGCCGCCCTTGAAGAGGTGGTGCGCAAATATCCGAACTCGGAATACGCGACATCCGCCAAGGCCAAGATCGAGGGTGCGCGCGACCAGCTTGCCGGCAAGGAAATGAACGTCGGCCGCTATTACGCGCAGAAGCGCGACTACACGGCTGCGATCAACCGCTACAAGACCGTCGTCACGCAGTACCAGACCACCCGCCATGTCGAGGAAGCGCTGTTCCGGCTGACCGAGGCCTATATGGCGATCGGCATTGTCGGCGAGGCGCAGACCGCGGCGGCCGTGCTTGGGCACAATTTTCCTGACAGCCGCTGGTACAAGGACGCCTATAATCTTGTAAAATCCGGCGGTCTCGAACCGAGCGAGAATCAGGGGTCCTGGATCAGCCGGACTTTCAAGAAGATGGGTCTCGGCTAGGAAATTTGGTTCCATGCTGGCGCGTCTGTCGATCCGTGACATCGTCCTGATCGAACGGCTCGATATCGAATTCGCCACCGGCCTTGCGGTTTTGACCGGCGAGACTGGTGCGGGCAAATCCATCCTGCTCGATGCCTTTGCGCTGGCACTCGGCGGCCGCGGCGACGCGGGCCTCGTGCGCCACGGCGTGGAGCAGGGGCAGGTGACCGCCGTGTTCGATGTCCCCAAGAATCACCCCGCGACGAAAATCCTCGCCGAGAACGGCCTCGAGGACACCGGCGAGATGATTCTCCGCCGCGTGCAGCTCGCCGACGGCCGCACCCGGGCCTTCATCAACGACCAGTCGATCAGCGTGCAGACGCTGAAGGCGGTCGGCGCCGCCCTGGTGGAGATCCACGGCCAGCATGACGAGCGTGCGCTGGTCGATGCCGCGACCCACCGCCGCCTGCTCGACGCGTTCGCCGGCCTGGAGAAGGACGTCGCCGCGGTCGAAACGCTCTGGGACGCACGCCGCACCGCCAACACCGCGCTGGAGGAGCATCGCTCCGCCATGGAGCGCGCCGCGCGGGAGGCCGACTATCTGCGCCACGCCTCCGCCGAGCTGAAGCAGCTCGCGCCCAAGGACGGCGAGGAAACCTCGCTCGCCAACCGCCGCACCACCATGATGCAGGGTGAGAAGATCGCCTCCGATTTGCGCGAGGCGCAGGAGGCTGTCGGTGGGCACCATTCGCCGGTTTCGACGCTCTCGGCGGCGGTACGCCGGCTGGAACGCCGCGGCGTCAATTCGCCCGCACTGGTCGAGCCGGCCGTGAAGGCGATCGACATGGCGATCAACGCGCTGGAGGAGGCCGACCAGCATCTGCAGGCGGCACTCGCCGCGACCGATTTCGATCCGGCCGAGCTCGAACGCATCGAGGAGCGCCTGTTCGCGCTGAGGGCCGCCTCGCGCAAATATTCGACGCCGGTCGACGGGCTGGCCGCGCTGGCCGCCAAATACGCCGCCGACGTCGTGCTGATCGATGCCGGCGCCTCGCGGCTGAAAAAGCTGGAGCAGGCCGCGATCGAGGCAGATAGCCGCTATGCCGCCGCCGCCAAGAAGCTGTCGCTGGTGCGGCAGAAATCGGCTGAGAAGCTCAACAAGGCGGTCAACGCCGAGCTGGCGCCGCTCAAGCTCGAACGCGCCAGGTTCATGACGCAGGTCGCGACCGATGAGGCAGCTCCAGGCCCGCAAGGCTTCGACCGCGTCGAGTTCTGGGTGCAGACCAATCCGGGCACCAAGGCAGGACCGATGATGAAGGTCGCCTCCGGCGGCGAGCTGTCGCGCTTCCTGCTGGCGCTCAAGGTCGTGCTGTCCGACCGCGGCTCGGCGCCGACGCTGGTGTTCGACGAGATCGACACCGGCGTGGGCGGTGCGGTCGCCGACGCTATCGGCGGGCGCCTGGCGCGGCTTGCCGGCAAGGTGCAGGTGATGGCCGTGACCCACGCCCCACAGGTCGCCGCCCGCGCCGACCAGCACCTGCTGATCTCCAAGGATGCCCTCGACAAGGGCAAGCGCGTCGCCACCCGCGTCGATGCGCTAGCCGCCGACCACCGCCGCGAGGAGATCGCGCGCATGCTGGCGGGGGCAGAGATTACGGCCGAGGCGAGGGCGGCGGCGGAGAGGCTGCTGAAGGCGGCGACGGCTTGATTGTGTGTCCCGGACGCGGCGCAGCGCGTAGCGCTGCTCCGCAGAGCCGGGACCCAGATTTCTGCCACGTGGGCCCCGGCTCTGCAGCGCACCGCACCGGATGATGCTCCGCATCGCCGGGAGCGCTGCGCTGCGTTCGGGGCACGAGATTTCCACACGCCTTTACCGTGCTACCCGCTCCGTCGTATCCAAGCACCATGGTCAGAGCAGCAAAATCCAAAACAACACCGCTTCGCGACGTCGCCGACCTCACCAAGGCCCAGGCCAAGGTCGAGCACATGCGGCTGGCGCTGGAGATCGAGGGGCACAACGAGCGCTACTATCAGGAGGACGCGCCCACCGTCACCGACGCCGAGTACGACGCGCTGCGCCAACGCTTCAATGCGATCGAGAAGCGCTTTCCTGAATTCGTCACCGCGGACTCGCCCTCTCAGAAGGTCGGCGCAGCGCCGTCAGGCCGCTTCAAGAAGGTCCGGCATTCCGTTCCCATGCTGTCGCTCGACAACGCCTTTGCGGAGGAGGACGTGCGCGACTTCGTCGGCCGCATCGTGCGCTTCCTGAAGCTCGACGACGACAAGGTCAATTTCTCCGCCGAGCCGAAGATCGACGGCCTCTCGATGTCGTTGCGCTACGAGGGTGGCGAGCTCGTCACTGCGGCGACGCGCGGGGACGGTGCGGTCGGCGAGGATGTCACTGCCAACATCCGCACGCTCGAAGACGTACCGCAAAAGCTGAAGGGCCGGAACATCCCCGATATCTGCGAGGTCCGCGGCGAGGTCTACATGACCAAGAGGGCGTTCCTCGCGCTCAACGAGCGGCAGAAGGCGGCGGGCGATACCATCTTCGCCAATCCGCGCAATTCGGCCGCGGGCTCGCTGCGCCAGAAGGACCCGACCATCACCGCCTCGCGTCCCCTCGGCTTCTTCGCCTATGCGTGGGGGCAGATGAACGCGATGCCGGAAGCGACGCAGAGCGGCATGATCGACTGGTTCGAGCGCTGCGGCTTCAAGACCAATCCGCTGACCAAGCTGTGTCACTCCGTCGAGGAGCTGATCGCGTTCCACCAGAGCATCGAGGAAGAGCGCGCCGAGCTCGACTACGACATCGACGGCGTTGTCTACAAGGTCGACCGCATCGACTGGCAGGAGCGGCTCGGCTTCGTCTCGCGCACGCCGCGCTGGGGCATCGCGCACAAATTCCCGGCCGAGCGAGCCATGACCGTGCTGCGCGACATCGAGATTCAGGTCGGTCGCACCGGCTCGTTCACGCCGGTCGGCAAGCTCGAGCCGGTCGGCGTCGGCGGCGTGATCGTGCAAAACGTCACGCTGCACAACGAGGACTATATCAAGGGCATCGGCAACAAGGGCGAGGTGCTGCGCGAGGGGCGCGATATCAGGATCGGCGACACCGTCGTGGTCCAGCGCGCCGGCGACGTGATTCCGCAGATCGTCGACGTCGTCCTCGACAAGCGGCCGAAGAGCGCCAGGGAATACTCTTTCCCGAAGAAGTGCCCGTGCCCGCTGCACACCGACGTCGTCCGCGGCGCAACCGCAGCCGGCGAGGAGGAATCCCGCGCCCGCTGCAGCGGCGAGTTCGCCTGCCCGTATCAGAAGGTCGAACACCTCAAGCTGTTCGTCTCGCGCCGTGCTTTCGACATCGACGGTTTAGGGGAGAAGCAGCTGCAGTATTTCTTTGACGAGGGATGGGTCAAGGAGCCCGCCGACATCTTCACGCTGGAGAAGCGCAACGCGAAGCTGAAGCTCGAGGAGATCGAGGGCTACGGTGCCACCTCGGTGCGCAATCTGTTCGGCGCCATCGAGAGCCGGCGCACAATCGCGCTCGAACGCTTCATTTATGCGCTCGGCATGCGTCATGTCGGCGAGACCACGGCGCTGGCGCTGGCACGCGGCTATGGCTCTTGGGACGCCTTCCACGACGCCTGCCTCAAGATCGCTCACGGCGACGAGGAGGCGATGGCCGACATGGACGCGCTCGACCAGATCGGCGACACCGTGATCAAGAGCATCGCCGATTATTTCGGCGAGAGCCACAACCGCGGCATCGTCGAGCGGCTGACCAAGGAAGTCGAGATCGTCGACGCCGAGAAGCCAAAGAGCAACTCGGCCGTCGCCGGCAAGACGGTGGTGTTCACGGGCTCGCTGGAGAAGATGACGCGCGACGAGGCCAAGGCCACAGCGGAGCGCTTGGGCGCCAAGGTCTCAGGCTCGGTGTCGAAGAAGACCGATCTCGTCGTTGCCGGTCCTGGCGCGGGCTCGAAGCTGGCTGAGGCCAACAAGCACGGCGTCAAGGTGCTGACCGAGGACGAGTGGCTGACGCTGATCGGGGAGTGAGGTTTCTTCTTTCTCCCCTTGTGGGAGAAGGTGGCGCGAAGCGCCGGATGAGGGGTTGTATTCACAAACTCGACTGAGAGTGATCTGCGTGGAGAGAGACCCCTCACCGTCTCGCAGCTCCGCGGCGAGCCACCCTCTCCAACAAGGGGGGAGGGGAAGGGTAACGCGCATAGCCTCCCTCACATCATCCCGCTCTCTTCCTCTTCCGCCTGCTTGATCAGCGTCTCGCTCACCGTCATCTCGCGGCGGGGGACGACGAAGATCATCACGCAGGCACAGAGCAGCGAGATCGCGAGGACTGCGGCGGTGAGTGGCAGCGTCGTTGCGGAGTGGCCGCCGAGATAGGCGCCGAATTGCGACATCAGCGCGCCGATGCCCTGCTGGAGGAAGCCGATCGTGCCGGAGGCGGTGCCGGCGGCCTCGGGGCGGATGCTGATGGCGCCGGCGGCCGAATTCGCCATCACGAAGGCATTGCCGGCCATCACGATCATCTGCGTGCCGAACAGCCAGGCCGGCGCCTCATTCCAGCCGACCAAACTCCACAGCAGGTTCGCAAGGCTGCCGGCGAGCTGAAGGGCGAGCCCGAACCAGATCAGCTTTTCCAGCGAATGCCGCGGCGCAAAGCGTACGCAGAGCAGATTGCCGACGAGAAATGCAAAGCCCGAGGTCGCGAACCAGGCGCCGTATTCGGCGCTGCTGCGGCCCATCTGCGTCACCACGATGTAGGGGCCGCCGCCCGCGAAGGTGAAGATGATCTGCGAGGCCAGCACCTGGCACATCACATAGCCGACGAAGGCGCGGTTGCGGATCAGGATGCCGACGTCGCCGCGGAAGCCGCTGCCGGCGGCGCGGCTGCGCCGCGTTTCGGGCAGCGCCACTGCGATGCCGACGGCGACCATGATCGCGGCGATGGTGATGGCGTAGAAGATCGCGCGCCAGCCGAACGCGGTCTCGATCAGGCCGCCGGTCAGCGGCGAAACCATCTGCCCGATCATTAGCGCGGCAACCACGAGGCTGATCATCGAGGCGACGCGGTCGCGCTCGTAGATGTCGCGGATGATGGCACGGCTGATCACCATGCCGGAGGCGCCGCCGAGCGCCTGGAAAAAGCGCGCGGCAATCAATTGCGGCAAGGTCTCGGCGAAGATGCTCGCCACGCTTGCCACGACCATCAGCGCCAGTCCTCCGAGCAGCACAGGGCGTCGTCCGAACCGGTCGGACAGCGGTCCCATGATGAGCTGCGACAGCGCGATGCCGACCATGTAGAGCGACACCGTCATCTGCGCGATCGAGATGTCGCTGCCGAAATTCGTCGCCAGCACCGGCAGTGCCGGAACCAGGATATAAAGAGAGATCGGCGCGATCCCGGTCATCACGACCAGCAACAGCAGCACCAGGCGCGATGTCGCGAGGTTGGCCGCCGCTCCCGGCGGCTTGCTGATCATGCCGTGCATTGGTGTCCGTCTTTCGAGTTCGAATCGACTGTAGCGCGCTCGCGCAAGACGGATATCGGCGTTTCGGAATGCGGCTATACGGATTCCGGGATGGTTATGCTGGAGGCGCGATATTCGCTTTAGCATCCGTGTCGGGAAAACAGCGTTGCGCAAACGGCGTAGCGCCATGCGCGCTGCGGCAGGGTGACCCTACGCCTTCAGCTCCGTCGTCGCCTGATCGAGCCAGGTCTGTGTCGCCTCGTCCAGCGCGGGCCGTACCTCGGCCCGGACGCGCGCGTGGTAGGCGTTGAGCCAGCCGAGCTCGTCGCGGCTCAGCATCGCGACATCGATGAGGCGGCGGTCGATCGGCGCCAGCGTCAGCGTCTCGAACGCGTTCATCGGCTTCTCGGCGCCCCTGATGTCGGCGGCCACCACCAGCTCCAGGTTCTCGATGCGGATGCCGAAACCGTCGGTCTTGTAATAGCCAGGCTCGTTGGAGAGGATCATGCCGCGCTTCAGCGGCGTGGTACCGAGCTTCGAGATCCGCGCCGGTCCTTCGTGCACCGAGAGATAGCTGCCGACGCCGTGACCGGTGCCGTGCTCGAAATCGACGCCGACGGCCCAGAGATATTGCCGTGCCAGCGTGTCGAGCTGCGCGCCCGTGGTGCCGTCCGGAAAGACGGCGCGCGCGATCGCGATATGGCCGCGCAGCACGCGGGTGAAGCGGTCACGCATCTCAGCGGTGGGGTCGCCCACCGCCATGGTGCGCGTGACGTCGGTGGTGCCGTCTTCGTACTGCGCGCCGGAATCGATCAGCAGCAGGTCGCCAGGCGCGATCCGCCTGTTGCTCTTGCGGGTGACGCGGTAGTGCACGATGGCGCCGTTCGGGCCGGTGCCTGAGATGGTCGGAAACGATACGTCCTTCAGCGCGCCGGTGTCGCGGCGGAACGTCTCGAGCGCCTCGACCGCGTCGATCTCGGTGAGCTTGCCGCTTGCGGCCTCGCGATCGATGAAGGCGAGGAAGCGCGCCAGCGCCACGGCGTCGCGCCGATGTGCCGTCTGCGTGCCCTTGATCTCGGTCGCGTTCTTGACGGCCTTGAGCAGTGCAATCGGATCGCTGCCGCGTACCGGCTTGCCGCCGGCCCCCGCGATCAGCCGGCTGAGTGCGTCGGCCGCGGTGGCGCTGTCGAGTGCAATCGATCCGCCGCTCTTGGCTAGCGCCATCAGCGTCGGTGCCATCGCATCGGGCTCGCGCACATCGGCGGATTGCTCGAGATGGTCGCGCGTCAGGTTGGAGAGTTTTCGATGGTCGATGAAGATGGTGGGGCGACCGTCCTTCGGCACCAGCGCATAGGACAGCGGCAGCGGCGTGTGCGCGACGTCGGCACCGCGGATGTTGAAGGTCCAGGCCACCGCGTGGCTGTCGGACAGCACCAGCGCGTCGGCGCCGAGCTTGACGATCTCGGCCCTGATCTGCGTCACCTTCTCGGCTTCAGTGACGCCGGCATTCTGCAGGCTGTGCACGGCGACGGGGGCGAGCGGCGGCTGCGGACGGTCCTGCCAGATTGCGTCGATTGGATTGCTGTCGACCGCGACCAGCTCGGCGCCGGCCTTGGCGCAGGCGGCGGACAGGCGCTCGGCTGCCGCAAAAGTGTGCAGCCACGGATCAAATCCGAGGCGGTCACCGGCCTTCAGATGCCCCGACACCCAGCTCTCCGGCGGCGGATCGATCAGCGATTCCACGGCCCAGGCCTTTGCATCGACCTGCTTGGCGGCCTGAAGCGTGTAGCGGCCGTCGACGAACAGTGCGGCCTCCTGGGTCAGCACCACCGCGAGTCCCGCCGAGCCCGTGAAGCCGGTCAGCCAGGCCAGCCGCTCTTCGGACGGCGGCACATATTCGTTCTGCTGCTGATCGGCGCGCGGGATCACGAAGCCGGTCAGCTTGCGGCGGGCGAGTTCTTCGCGAAGGGCGGCGAGCCGCGCCGTCAATGCGACGCCGGCCTCCGGCTCCTCGAATGTCTGGAAGTGTGCTTCGAACATGGTGGATCACTTTAGGATCATGGGGACGAGTCCGCAATCTGGACGCATTCGCATCGCATCTGGCATGGACTGTGCTTGAATGGTTCCATTCGAATTGAGTGGAGTAAAGGATGCGGCAGTTGCGCTTCGTCCGGATGACAGGGAAATTCGAGCAGGTGGTTCATCTCAACGGCGAGGGGACACACGATGCCAGCGTTCACGTTTGAGAAGATTACGCCGCCGGTGCGTCGCGCCCCGACTGCGGCGGCACCGAAGAAACCGCGCGGCGTCATGCGCCAGATGATCGACCGTATCGCCGAGCGTCGCGCGAGGCGTAGCTTGCAGGACGAGCCTCCGATGCGGCGGGACGAGAAGCCCGCGGAGTAGCGCGGCGGAATTTCGTAGGGTGGGTTAGCCGAAGGCGTAACCCACCACGTCTTTTCCCGCGGTGACAGAAAAGGTGGGTTACGCCGAGCGATTGCGCTTTTGCGAAATCGCAGGGCTAACCCACCCTACGACATCTTCCGCAGCAACAGGCTGCTCCACCCCTCGATCCGCAGATGCTTCAACGGCACGAGGCCGCGCGCGCGGTACGCGGCGATCACGGCGGGGGCCTGGTGCGTCAACAGGCCGGAGAGGATGACACGTGCGCCGGGCGCGAGATGCCGCGCCATCGGGCCCGCGAGTTGCCTGAGCGGGTTGGCGAGGATGTTGGCCAGCACCAGGTCGAATGGGCCGGCCTTTTCGAAATCCGGCGCGGCGAAGCCGGTGGCGCGTATTACGCGGACCTGGTTGCCGACCTCGTTCAGCACCGCGTTCTCGGCCGCCACCCGCACCGACGGCGGGTCGATGTCGGAGGCGAGCACCGCGCGATGCAGCGCCTTCGCCGCCGCGATGCCGAGGACGCCGGTT
The DNA here is from genome assembly GCF_014198205.1 of Bradyrhizobium sp. SBR1B. NCBI lineage: Bacteria > Pseudomonadati > Pseudomonadota > Alphaproteobacteria > Hyphomicrobiales > Nitrobacteraceae > Bradyrhizobium > Bradyrhizobium sp. SBR1B. Next base: position 390,531 of record NZ_JACIHC010000003.1, on the reverse strand, counting down.
CCGGTGCCGAGGTCGAGCAGGTTCCTCGGACGGGAACTCTTAAGGACATGGTCAAGCAGCAGTAAACAGCCACGGGTGGTGCCGTGGTGGCCGGTGCCGAAGGCGAGCGCCGCCTCGATCTCGATGGCGAGCTTGTTCGGCGCCACGCGGTCGCGGTCATGGCTGCCGTGTACGACGAAGCGCCCGGCCGGGACCGGGACGAGATCTTCCAGGCTGGCCTTGACCCAGTCCTTGGCCTCGACCGTGTCGAAGAGAAGCGTCGCGGCGATCGCATTTCCTGCTGAAGTTGCAACGAGTTCGCGTAGCCAAGCCTGATCGGGCGCCTCGGCGAAATGGAGCGTGACGTCCCATGGTCCGTCGGGCCGCTCGAAGGCGGCAACCGCCGCATCGCCGTCGAAAAACACCTCGGTGAGCACGTCGACGACGCGCCTGGCGTCGGCCTCGCTGCCGATCGAAAAGCTGGCGCGATGGGTGGGAGAAGGCTGCATTCAGGGTTCCGTTGAGTTCAATTTTTGGAGCTTTTATTGCCATTTTTCCGCATAAGTTGCGGTTCCCGGTTAACCGGGCTGTAGGTTGCGCCCCGTATCTTTGCGGATGTCGAAACCAACCAACACAGCTTGGAATTGAAACGGAGGCGAGTTTTGAAGCGCATGGTTCAAAAGTTCTGGTCGGACGAGTCCGGCGCAACCGCGATCGAGTACGGCCTGATTGCCGCAGGTATCGCTCTGGCGATCATCACCGTGGTGAACAGCCTGGGCGTCACCCTGAACGACAAGTTCACTTCGATTAGCAGCTCCTTGAAGTAATTTCCGCCTCCATTTCCCAGCGGGGGCTATTTTTCTTTGAGGTTTTTCCTGATCACCGCCCGCGAGGGGATACCCTGGCGGGCGAGGTCGTTTTCGGGCGAGCGTTCTCAGTGATCTTCACAAATTGTCCACCGCTTGCCGGGACGCCGTCCACCCGCTTGTCCCGCGATTGTCCACCGGCTTTCCCCAAATTCGGTCCCGGCGTTCTGGCCCATGTATCCTCGGTCTGACCACAGATCATTCAACGGCCAGTCCACAGCTCATCCACAGACCTATCCACGGCTTCCGAACAGCGACCGGTGATCTCTCAAGATCGTCTGCGCGGCGTTATGGCCGGGCGCACCGGTGACGCCGCCGCCGGGATGGGCGCCGGAGCCGCAATGGTAGAGGCCCTTCAACGGCCCGCGATAATCGGCATGGCCCAGCATCGGCCGCGCCGAGAACAGCTGGTTCAGCGTCAGCGCGCCATGGAAGATGTCGCCGCCGAGGAGGCCGAACTGCCGTTCGAGATCGAGCGGGGACAGGATCTGGCGGCCCAGCACACTCGCCGCAAAACCCGGCGCGTATTTGTCCACCGTCGCGATCATGAGATCGGCGACCTCTTCGCGATGGTCGTCCCACGACTTTCCATCGGGAAGCTCCGGCGCGACGTGCTGGCAGAACAGGCTGGCGACGTGCTTTCCAGCTGGGGCCAGCGTGTCGTCGAGCGTCGAGGGGATCAGCATCTCGACGACCGGCTCCCGGCTCCAGCCCTGCGCCCGCGCATCGAGATAAGCGCGGTCCATGTAGCCGAGGCTCGGCGCCAGGATGATGCCGGAGCTGAGATGATCGCCCTCGCCCGGCAGCGCCGTGAAGGAGGGCAGGCAGTCCAGCGCAACGTTCATGCGGAAGGTGCCGGAGCCGTTCTTCCAGTGCCGGATGCGGGCAAGGAAGTCCGCAGGGAGCGCGTCGGCCGCGACCAGCCGCGTGTAAAGCAGCTTTGGATTGACATTGGCCGCGACATATTTCGCGCGGATGGTTGAACCGTTCTCCAGCACGATTCCGACGGCGCGGTCGCGCTCGACGATGATCTCACGGACGCCGGCATCGGTGTCGATCATGACGCCCCGATCGCGCGCTGTGCGCGCCATCGCCTGCGTGATCGCGCCCATGCCGCCGATGGCGTGGCCCCAGACCCCCTTCTTGCCGTTCACCTCGCCGAAGGCGTGATGCAGCATCACATAGGCCGAGCCGGCGGCGTAGGGGCTGGCATAGTTGCCGACGATGGCGTCGAAGCCGAACAGGGCCTTGACCAGATCATGCTCGAAGCGCTCGTCCAGCATCTCGCCGGCCGAGCGGGTGAAGAGATCGAGCAGGCTGCGGCTCTGTTCCAGCGTGAGACCGCGCAGGATGTTGGCGGTCTTCCAGGCGTTGACGCCTTCGCGAACGGCCGCTGTGCCAAAGCCGTCGACGAGGTTCGGCGGCGCGCGAAGCACGAACTGCCGCAGCACGTCGGCGATGTCTTCCAGCTCGCGCGAAAATCCGTCGAGCGCGCCTGCATCATGCGCGCTCAGCCGCGCGACTGATGCCTTTGTCCGCCCTTCGCCGGTGAGGAGATAGCTGGCATCCGGCGCGGGCAGAAAGTTCTGGGCGCGCCGTTCGACGATCCGCAGGCCCTGTTCAGTGAGCTTGAGGTCGCGGATCACTTGCGGATTGAGCAGGCTCACAGTGTAGGCCGCGACCGAATTGCGGAATCCGGGGTGAAACTCCTCGGTGACCGCGGCGCCGCCGACCACCTTGCGGCGCTCGACCACGCGCACGCGCAGGCCCGCCATCGCGAGATAGGCGGCGCAAGTGAGGCCGTTATGGCCAGCGCCAATGATGACGACGTCGGTTTCGGTCATGATTTCCCTGGCGTCATTCCGGGGCGATGCGCAGCATCGAACTATGGTGCGGGCTCCGCACCGGAGAATCTCGAGGTTCCGGGTTCGCGCTTCGCGCGCCCCGGAATGACATCTCTATATCAGGCATTCCTCGCTGCAACATCACGAGTGCCTTTATTGCCCGTTCAGGCGCCTTGTGCTCCATTGCGCGCGTCCGGCGCCCGCCGGGGAATGTAGGCTGGAGCTTCCATGGATTCGATCGTGCAACCTGCCGCCACGGAGCAGCCGTCGTCCTCGCGCAACCGGCTGCTGCTGACGGTCTACACCGCTGCGATCTTCGTCAGCGCGCTGCTGCTGTTCTCGGTGCAGCCGCTGTTCACGAAGATGGTGCTGCCGCGGCTCGGCGGCTCGCCGGCGGTGTGGTCGGTGGCGATGGTGTTCTTCCAGTCGCTACTGCTGGCGGGCTATGCCTATGCGCATCTGTTGATGCAGGCGAGGCGCCGCATCGTGCCGGTGGCCGTGCATCTGCTGCTGCTGATCGCGGCCTTCGCCACGCTGCCGCTCGGAATAGCCTCTGCCTATGGCGAGCCGCCCGCTTCGGGTTATGCGTTCTGGCTGCTCGGCCTGTTCGTGGTCTCGATCGGCCTGCCGTTCTTTGCGCTCGCCGCCAACAATCCGCTGCTGCAGGCCTGGTTCGTCCGCACCGGCCATCCCGCCGGGCACGATCCCTATTTCCTCTACGCCTCCTCCAACATCGGCAGCTTCCTGGCGCTGTTGTCCTATCCGTTCCTGCTGGAGCCGATGTTCACGCTGCATGCGCAGAACCGGCTCTGGACCGGTGGCTATGGCCTGTTGATCCTCCTGATCGCCGCCTGCGGCGTGCTGCTGTTGCGCTCGCCGAAGCTGGCGGTGGCCGATGCGCGAACCGAGGACGTCAACGCGCCGGCGCCTGATATCGTGACGCGGCTGCGCTGGATCTTCCTCGCCGCGGTGCCTTCGGGTCTGCTCATCGCGGTCACCGCACACATCTCGACCGACGTCGCCGCGGCGCCGTTGCTATGGGTGCTGCCGCTGTCGCTGTACCTGCTCACCTGGGTCGTGGTGTTCCAGTCGCGGCCGCTGCTGCCGCACAAATGGATGTTGATGCTGCAGCCGGTCGCGATCGCGGGCGTCATCGTCCTGCTCGCCTTCGGCGGCGAGCAGAATTTGCTGCTGACACTCGGCGGCCATCAACTCTGCTTCTTCGTCATCGCCATGGCCTGTCACGGCGAGCTGGCGCGGACGCGGCCGGCCGCCAGATATCTCACCGGTTTTTATGTCGCGCTGTCGTTCGGCGGCATGGTCGGCGGTCTCTTTGCTGGCCTCGTTGCTCCCTTCACCTTCTCGTGGATCGCCGAATACCCGATCCTGATCGCGCTTGCCGCGCTGTGCCGGCCGCCCGCGAATGAGCGTCTCGCAGGTGTCGTCAAATGGTATTGGCTGGTGCTCGCCGCGCTCGCGGTTGCGCTGGTTGCGCCGTCCTACACCACTGGCGGCCTCTCGACCTGGTTGGAGGATCACCGCGTCTGGGTCGCCGGCGCCGTCGGCGTGCTCGCCGCGCTGCTGGCGCTGGCGCTCAATGCCGGCCGCTGGAAGATCTTCGCCACCGTAGCGCTCGCGCTGGCGTTGATCCGAGTTTATCCCGCGGACGAAGGTCGCGTTACGACGGTGCGCAGCTTCTTCGGCGTGCACAAGATCGTGGTGACGCCCGGCGGCTATTTCCACGTGCTGATGCACGGCACCACCATCCACGGCGCCGAGCGCTTCCGCAACAATGACGGCACGCCGGTCACCGGCCGGCCCGAGCCGATCACCTACTATCACAAGGACGGCGGCATCGGTCAGGCCGTCAGCGCGATCCGCGAGCGCAAGGGCGCGCCGCTCAAGGTCGCCGCGATCGGCGTCGGATCGGGCACGCTCGCCTGCGCCGCCGAACCTGGCGAGGACTGGAAATTCTTCGAGATCGACCAGTCGATGGTGGATGCTGCCCGTGATCCCAAAAATTTCCGCTACATCTCGAGCTGCCTGCCGGACACGAAGCCGGTGATCGGCGATGCGCGCCTCACCTTCGCAAAGGAGCCCGACAGCGCCTACGACCTCATCATCGTCGATGCCTATTCGTCGGATGCGATCCCGATTCATCTCGCCACCGAAGAGGCGATGAAGATCTACAAGGACAAGCTCGCGCCGCACGGGGCCGTCGTGATGCACGTCTCCAACCGGCACCTCGATCTCGAGACCGTCGTGGTCGGCATCGCCGACGCCAACGATCTCAAGAGCTGGGTCTTCAATGAGGATTCCGGGCGCGATGGCGACTACATCTTCTCGACCGACGTCGTCATCTCCGCGCGCGATGAGGCCGACATCGGTCGGCTCGCGTCCTCGAAGGTCTGGGAGCAGACCGAAGCCGACGACAGGGTGCGGGTGTGGACCGACGACTATTCCAACATCCTGGGCGCCTTGTACCGGCGTTTGAAGAACGGAGAGTAGGGCGGCACGACAATCGTCTCCGTGCCCCCGGACGCAGCGCAGCAGCGTTGCACGCTGCACCGCGTCCGGGACACGAGACCGACGGTTACGGCACGACCGGCGTCCCCGCCGGCAGCACAATGCCCTTCTCGCCGGCAACCTCCCGCAGCAGGTCGGGCCTGTCGGAAATGATCCCGTCGACGCCGAGCTCCATCATCCGCGCCATGTCTTCGCGCTTGTTGACCGTCCACACCACGACGCGCAATCCGAGTCCGTGGGCCTCCGCGATGAGCGCCGCCGTCACGTCGCCGAAATTGGGCGACCAGATCGTGCCGCCCGCCGCCTTGATCGTCCGTGGCAGCGAGCTGCCGTGATCGGCCGGGCTGAAGCCCGCCGTCCAATTGGTGGCTTTGTCCAGCGCGACTGTCTGGCCCGTGCCGCGCTGGAGCGTCAGGTACACGGTCGGTATCTTTGGCGCCTGCTGCTGGACGAGCTGCAGGGTTCTCCAGTCGAAGGATTGGATCATGACCCTGTCGGAAAACGTTTCGGTCTCGATCAGTCCCAGCAGCTTCGTGACAAAGGCTTGCGGATCGAGCGTTTCGTCGGGGCGGTTCGGATCGATCTTGGTCTCGATGTTAAAGCGCACACGCGAGTTGCCAGACTTGCGCACCAGCGCGAACAGCTCGCTCAGGGTGGGAATGCGTGTCCCCGGCAGGGCGCGCTGGTCGGGGAATTGTTTCGCATAGGCACTGTCCGGCCGGATTTGGCCGACGTCATAGGTCCTGACCTCGTCCAGCCGCAGTTTTACCAAGGGCGTGCCGGGCGGAGCAATGTAAGTCCCGCCGACGCCGCGTGCGAGATCAGGATTGAGCCCGCGCTCATGCGAGACGACGACCTCACCGTCCGCGGTCACGCCGACATCGAGCTCCAGCGTGTCCACACCCATCGACAGCGCGTTGGCGAAGGCTGGCAGGGTGTTTTCCGGCAGCAGCGCCCGCCCGCCGCGATGCGCCTCGATATCAAAGGCCATGGCCGGGCCCGCGATCAGCATGGAGAACACGATCAGAATAGTCGCGGCACGTGAGGACATGGTGCCTCGAAAGAAACTATTTGTACATGCAGGTCGGCGAGCGCGGCGGATGGCGGCCGCGGCCGCGTCAGTTCTGATAGTAATAGCCGCGCGGCTGGTAAACCTGCCTCGGCTGCGGCTGATAGTAATAGCCCTGCTGGCCGGAGCCTTGGTCGTAATAGGGACGCGGCTGCTGCTGGTAGACCTGCGCATCATAGAGCGGGCGTGTGCCGCGCGGTGCCGGATAGCGCGCGCCGGTGTCGCTGCCGTCGGCGGGATAGATGTAGTTGTCGTCCTGCGGCATGTAGCGGCGGGCGGGCTGCGCTGGCGGCGTCAGGTTCACGGGATCGCCGGTGGTCGCGTACTGCTCTTCGGCAGGCTGCTGCGGCGCGCGGGCGACTGCATTGTTGGTGCGGCCGCGCGGATTGCGCGCCAGCGCCACCTGCGCCGAGCCGGTCAGCGTCACCGAGGTGTTGAGCACGCCCTGCTGCTGCACCAGCGCATAGAGCGTCGAAGCATTCTGGCGCGACAGCCGAACGCAGCCGTGGGACGCCGGCGAACCGAGACGGCCGACCGAGTCGGTGCCATGGATGGCGTGGCCGACTTTGGTGAAGAAGATCGCGTGAGGCATCGGTGCGTCGTCGAATTCCTTGGAATAGTGATCCTCTTCCATGCGGAAGGCGCGGAATGCGCCGTTCGGCGTTTCGCGCGAGGGGATGCCGGTCGACACCGGCCAGTGATAGCGCGCGACGCCGTCGACGGCGACGGTCATCTGCTGATTGTCCTTGTCGACGGTGATCTCGACCTTGGCTTGCGCGCTGCCTGCGCTCAAAAGCATCAGTGAGGTGAAAGCGATAAAAAATGAACGCATCTGGAAACGCATTTGAATCCTGGCCTCCGGCCTGTTCACGCTAGGCGCCGCGGCTCTCCGTCCCCGGCGTGCAATATGCCTGCAATCCGGCTTTCGTTCCAGCGGCCTGCCTGCCCATCGTTAACGCGGCGCGAGGCGTAAGCAAGGCCGCTTTGTGCCGCGCCGCGCGCGGCGAAGCTGACATTTTCGCGAGCGGTGCCCCGTTCACAACGCCGACAATTCGTCACAAAGGCGCAACCATTTGGCCGCCCGGTGCGTTGACGATCACCTGCCTCGACAGGCGGCGCTCGCCGCCATTCACCGTTTGGGATCGAAGATGAACAAAGCCCGCATCGCCGCCGCGCCGTCGCCGGCCGGTTTAGCCTTCCGTCTGGTGTTCGCAGCCGCCGCCATCCTGCTCGCGCTGTTGGCGCTGCCCCAGGCCGGCCACGCCCAGGGCATCGTCCGCGGCGCCCAGGAAGGCTCGTACGAGGGCAACCGGATTGCCGGCCCCGTGGGCGGCGCGGTCGGAGGCGTCGTCGGTGCCGGCGTCGGCGGCGCCGTTGGTGCAGTCGAGGGCGTGCTCGGCATTCCCCATCGTCACTACCGTCACCGCTGCCACGGCTATTACGACGGCTATCACCGATTCCATTGTTATCGGTGATGACGCGTCAGTTCTTCAGCCGATACCCCGTCCGAAAAATCCACCAGATCACGACGAGACAAATCACCAGGAACGCCAGCGTCATGCCGACGCTGACGGACATGCTGACGTCCGCGATCTCGTAAAAGCTCCAGCGGAAGCCGGAGATCAGATAGACGACCGGGTTGAGCATCGCCACCGTGCGCCAGGTGGGCGGCAGCATGTCGATGGAATAGAAGCTGCCGCCGAGGAAGGTCAGCGGCGTCACCACCAGCATCGGGATCATCTGCAGCTTCTCGAAGCCGTCGGCCCAGATCCCGATGATGAAGCCGAACAGGCTGAACGTCACCGCCGTCAGCACCAGGAAGGCCAGCATCCAGACCGGATGGTGAATATGCAGCGGCACGAACAGTCCGGCCGTTGCCAGGATGATCAGGCCTAAGATGATCGACTTGGTCGCGGCGGCGCCGACATAGCCGAGCACGATCTCGAAATAGGAGATCGGCGCCGACAGAATCTCGTAGATCGTGCCGGTGAATTTCGGGAAGTAAATGCCGAACGAGGCGTTGGCGATGCTCTGGGTCAGCACCGAGAGCATGATCAGGCCCGGCACGATGAAGGTGCCGTAGCTGACGCCCTCGACCTGGCTGATGCGCGAGCCGATCGCGGCGCCGAACACCACGAAATAGAGCGAGGTCGAGACGACGGGCGAGACGATGCTTTGCAGCAGCGTGCGCCAGGTGCGCGCCATTTCGAACAGATAGATGGCGCGGATGGCGCGATGGTTCATGACGTCCTCACGAGATCGACGAAGATGTCCTCGAGCGACGATTGCGTCGTGTCGAGATCGTTGAAGCGGATGCCGGCGGTGCGGAGATCGCCGAGCAGGCTGGTGATGCCGGTGCGCTCGCCCTTGGTGTCGTAATCGTAGACCAGCGTCGCGCCGGCATCGCAGAGCTCCAGCTCGTAATGCCCAAGGCTCTCCGGCAGCGCGTCGAGCTTACCCTGCAGATGCAGCGTCAGCCGCTTCTTGCCGAGCTTCTGCATCAACGTCGCCTTGTCCTCGATCAGCACGATCTCGCCCTTGTTGATGACGCCGATGCGGTCGGCCATTTCCTCGGCTTCCTCGATGTAATGCGTGGTGAGGATGATGGTGACGCCGGACTGCTGGAGGGTGCGCACCACCTCCCACATGCCCTTGCGCAGCTCGACGTCGACGCCGGCGGTGGGCTCGTCCAGGAACAGGATCTGCGGCTCGTGCGACAGCGCTTTGGCGATCATGACGCGGCGCTTCATGCCGCCGGAGAGCGTGATGATCTTGTTCTCCTTCTTGTCCCAGAGCGAGAGGTCCTTCAGCACCTTCTCGATGTGATCAGGATTCTTCGGCTTGCCGAACAGGCCGCGGGAGAAGCTCACGGTCGCCCACACGCTCTCGAAGGCGTCGGTGTGCAATTCCTGCGGCACGAGGCCGATCAGCGAGCGCGCCTTGCGGTAGGAAGTCTGGATGTTCTCGCCGCCGACGAGGACGCGGCCCTCGCTCGGATTGGCGATGCCGCAGATGATGGAAATCAACGTGGTCTTGCCGGCGCCGTTCGGGCCGAGCAGCGCGAAGATCTCGCCCCGCTTGATGTCGAGATTGACGTTTTTGAGCGCCTTGAAGCCGGACCCATAGGTCTTCGACAGGTTGGCGACGGAGATGATGGAGGACATGAGGGCCGGTAGGACTGGGCAGGGGAGGCTGGAACCTGCCGGGAACGGCGGGTCAGCGGAGCCCTGAGATAGGAATGCCTTTGCCGGGCCGCAATTGCCCGGAGAAAAATGGTCTCAAAACAGGCGGTTCGGTGGCAAGTTTCGGGCAGGTGTTGCGCGATGGTCACGGGCTGTGGCTAAGATTGCCATTCACGCGGCTCTTTGTTGCGTCTGCGAGCAGGCCATGGCTACGATTCCGGCCAATCGCAAAGCGTATTGTCCCAGGGAAAACACCGATGAGACCGAACGGCCGTCACACCGCCGGCGCCAGCCAGTTGTCCGCCCTCCGTGTCTGGGCAATCTGCCTGCTCCTGCTGTCAGCTGTTGCCATCAGCCCGACCACGGCCCGAGCGGCCCCGAGCCAGGCCCAGGTCGCGACCACGCATGTCTATCTGCTCCGCGGCGTGCTCAACATCTTTTCGCTCGGCCTCGACACCATCGGTGCCCGGCTCCAGGCGCAGGGTATCCCGGTGACGGTCGCCAACTTCGTGTCCTGGTCGTCGCTCGCCGATGAAGCCGCGACCGCCTACAAGGCCGGCCGGCTCAAGACCATCGTCCTGGTCGGCCATTCCTCCGGCGCGACCGCGCTGCCGGACATGATCGCAAAACTCAACCGGCTCGGCGTGCCCGTGAAGCTCGCGATCGGCCTCGATTCCGTGTTCAAGACCAAGCTCTCGACCGGCGCGGAGCGTTACATCAACATCTATATCGGCGACGGCCCCGGCGAGCCGGTCAAGCGTGCCGACGGTTTCCGCGGCAAGCTCGACAATGTCGACGTGCGCGGCACCGGTGTCGGCCACATCTCGATCGACAAGAACGAGGCGATCCAGCGCCGCGTCATCGCCGAGATCGACGCCGCCATCATGCGTTCGCGCGCACCGGCTGTCCCGGTCGCCGAACGCGGCGCGCCCGGGCAGGCGCGCTCGGCCGCCGCGGCCGCTCCGGCACGGAACTGAGCCGTCGCCTCCTCCCGCGTGATGCCGCCTAAGCGGGCGTCACGCGGACTGGCATGCTCTCCAGCCCGCGCAGGGAATTGTTGAGCCTGCGTTTCGGCTCCGCCGTGAGCTCGATGGTCTTCACGCGCCTTGCGAGCTCGCTGAAGATCAATTCGCCTTCCAGACGCGCGATCATCTGACCGACGCAGGCGTGGATGCCCGCGCCGAAGCCGACATGCCCGGTCGCGGTCCGTTCGACCTCAAACCAGTCGGCTCTCTCCCATCGCGCCGGATCGCGGTTGGCCGAGGCCATGAACAGCAGCACCTTGCGGTGTGCCGGGATCACGCCGCCGCCGATCTCGACGTCGCGCGAGGTGGTTCGAAAGAACGTCTGCACCGGCGAATCATAGCGCAGGCCTTCCTCGAAGGCATTGCGCGCCAGCTCCGGCCGTTGGTGGAGCTTGCGGTATTCATCCGGATGGGTGGCGAGCGCGAGCAGGGTGTTGCCGATGCCGTTGACGGTGGTGTCGATCCCCGCCGTGAGGAATGGCCGCACCAGGTGGGTCGCTTCGTGCTCGGTGATCTCGCCGTCGTCGGCCGCCTGGTAGATCATCATGCCGAGGCTGTCGGGCCGCAACGCATCTCGTGCGCAGCAGTCCATGATCCAGCTCTGGGCGGCGAGGCCTGCCTTGCGTGAAGCCGCTAGCATCTCGTTCTCGGGGCCAAAGCTGTCGAACACGAACGTGCTCCAGGCCAAGAGCTTCTCGCGGCCGTCCGCCCGGATGCCGATCGCATCCGGAAACACCTTCATCGGATAGGCTTCGGCAAGATCGGTGACGGCATCGAAGGTGCCTTTGTCGATCAGCTCCGTGACCTTCTTCTCCGCTTCCTGCTGAAACGTCTCGCGCAGCTTCCTCGCGACACCCGGAGACAGCGTGCGGCCGAGGACCCGCCGGCCCTTGTCGTGATCGGGCGGATCGATCTGGAGCGTCAGCGGCTTCGGCAGCGCAGGGTTCATCCCGTTGAGCCCGACGCCCTCGCCACTGATGAACGTCTTCCAGTCCTTCAAGGCCGGCTCGACCTCGGAATAGCCCGCCATCGCCCACACGCCGTAACGCTCCAGCGCGAAGACGGGCCCGAGCGCGCGTAGCGCCTCATAGGCAGGATAGGGGGTCAACAGGAAGTCAGGCGCAAACGGGTCGATCGGACTGGAGGCGATGCCGCTCATGGTCAGCTCCGCTTCTAGGGCTTGCTGAGCGGGCACTGGCCATCGCTCTCCGAGCGGAACGCGTCCTCGCCCTTGATGGTGGCGACGACCTTCAGCAGATCCCAGCTCGATTTCGACTCCTCGGGCGACTTGACCTGCAACAGGTACAGCGGGTGGATCTTGCGTCCGTCCTTGCGGATATAGCCCTTGCCGAACAGCACATCGTCGGTCGGCATCTCCTTCATTGCGGCGACGACGGCCTTGCCATCCTTGGCGCCGCCGGTCTTGTCGACCGCCTTGAGATAGTGAATGACCGAGGCATAGACGCCGGCCTGCATGTCGTTTGGATAGGCTTTCGAGGGAATCCGTTCGGCGAAGCGTTTGGCGAAAGCCCGCGTGCCGTCGTTCAGATCCCAGTAGAACGGGTTCATGATCTGCGCGCCTTGCGCGAACTTCAGGCCGAGCGCGGGAAGCCCGTTCATGCCCAGGATCAATCCGACCAGCTTGTGGTCCTTGGTCAGCCCGAACTCGGCGGCCTGCTTCATCGACGTGATGGTGTCATCGCCGGCATTGGCGAAGCCGACGACGTTCGCGCCCGAAGCCTGGGCCTGCAGCAGGAAAGAGGCGTAGTCGGCCGTTCCCAAGGGATGCCGCACGCTGCCGAGCACCTCGCCGCCGGCAGCTTTAACGGCTTCCGCGGCCTGCTTTTCCAGATCATGACCGAAGGCGTAGTCGGCCGTGATGAAGAACCATTTCTTGCCGCCCTGCTGCACGATCGCCTTGCCGAGACCGCGGCCGTAAGAATAGGTGTCGTAGGTCCAGTGCACCGTGTTCGGCGTGCACTTTTCACCGGTCAGCAGCACCGTCCCCGCGCCCGACCCGACGAACACCTTGTTCTTCTCGGCGCTCATGCCGGCGACAGCGAGCGCGATCGAGGAATTCGGAAGGTCGAAGATCGCATCGACGCTCTCGTTCTCGTACCAGCGCCGAGCGATGCCGATCCCGATGTCGGTCTTGTTCTGGTGATCGGCCGCGACGACCTCGACCACCTTGCCCGCGGCTTTTCCGCCATAGTCTTCGACGGCCATCTTGGCGGCGACGACCGAGCCGATGCCCTGGTAGCTCGCGAACGGGCCCGACTGGTCGTTCAGGATGCCGATCTTCACGACCTCCTGTGCGAAGGCCGGCGCCGCGGTCAGGGTTGCGGCCAAGATGCACAATTTATGCAGGAATTTGCTGTTCATTGGATCCCTCCCATGGGCGGTCTTGGTGCCGCTGAATAATAGTTATATTTTATAGCTATTTTTGAGAGTGTCAATTCGGCCGTCCCTAGGATTGAGAATCATGAGCTCGAAGCCTCTAAGACCCGGAGCCAAATCCACTCCGCAAAAGTCCGCTCCGCAGACGGAGAAATCGCTGGACCTGCGCGCGCTGCAGCGCACCCCCGGCTTCATGCTGCGCCTGGCGCAGCTGAAGTTCTTCGAAGGCTTCTACGAGGAATTCGCCGCCTTGGGCCTGACGCCCGCGACGTATGCGATCTTCGCCGTCATTCGCGACAATCCCGGCGTGCCGCCGAGCAGCCTCGCCAGCCTGCTCCGGCTGCGGCTGCCGAACCTGATCAAGATCCTGAACGAGCTGGAATCGTCCGGCTTCATCAAGCGCAACCGCTCGAAGTCCGATCGCCGCGCCGTCGAGCTCATGCTGACGCCGAAGGGGACAAAGCTCATTGCGGAGGGCGCAAGGCTGACGGAGCCCTATAATCGGAAGATGCTGGCGCCGCTCAGCGACGCCGAGCAGCGCACGCTGCTCGAATTGCTGAACCGGATGCTGCCATTTTAGCCGTTCGCGAGCGAGGACTGAGGCCAAATCGTCGCAAAGTCCGGTCGCGCCGCCAGGCGTGCGGTGAGAGTTCGCGCCCGGAGGGGATGGAGGCCGGTTCCGTGCCCCAAATTCCACCCAATCGGCCGTCACTAAGCCCGCGGGGGAGGTGATCGCCTCCCGTCGTGGGACTGCTGGATTGATGATTGATTTGAGGCGACTAGTCGCGCTGGCAGCCGTTGCGCTGCTCGCCCTGAGCCCCGGCATGGCCGCCGCCTCACCTGCCAAGTCCAAGGCCACCGCGGCCGCACCCGCAGCGCCGCCGCCTCCACCGTTCGAGCCGTTGCCGCCGCCGAACGTCTACCTGTTCCGCGGCGCCATGGGCCCGATCTTCTCGACCGGCATGGACCGGCTCGGCGAGAAGCTGACACAGGCCGGCTTTTCCGCCGATGTCTATGAATTCACCCTCTGCCGGTTCATCGGCAACCGGGTCATCGCCAGCTACAAGGAGAAGGCGGCGCCGATCGTGCTGATCGGGCACTCCATGGGTGGTCTGTGCTCGATCGTCATCTCCGAGATGGCGGCCAAGGAGAGCATCCCGATCAGCCTCGTCATCGCCATCGATCCCGCGCATGCGACCGGCGACGTGCCGCTCAATGTCGAGCGCTTCATCAACATCTTCCTGTCCGACAGCGTGCTCGGCGGCGGCGACGTCGTCGCGGTCCCCGGCTTTCGCGGCCATTATGCGAGCTACGACCTGAAGGCAAACGCGCGCGTCTCGCACATCAACATCGAGAAGTCCGACGACATCCATCGCCAGATCGTCGAGATGGTGACGCAACTGCCGCGCATTCCGCCGCAGACCCAGGGCGATGCCGTGCCGCTGCGCTACCTCGTCCCCGCGGACACCTTGGTCGAGTTATGGGACAGCGGCGTGCGGGTGCCGGTGCGCCGCGGCGACACCATGGAGAGCATCGCCGTCGCCAATCGCGTGCCGCTGTGGACGCTCGCGCAGAGCAACTCGCTTGCAGAGAACGCGCAGCTCACGCCGGGCCAGACCATTATCGTGCCCCGGCATCTGACACCGCCCGAGCCCACGGCCGCGATGGTGACGCCGCCGCCGGCTCCGACGAAGCGGAAGTAGGGCTCGTTATCTTGCCGCAGAGGACGGTGCGCTCCCTCTCCCGCTTGCGGGGGAGGGGGTCTCTCCACGATCGAGAACCCCCGAGAGGAGAGAGCCCCCACCCGCCGCGCTCTGGCGCGCAATTGCGCTGCCGAGCGCGTCGACCTCCCCCGCAAGCGGGAGAGGTGCAGCGAGTGCTGGGCGACACTCGATCCGATAAGGCTACACATTTGACCCGCTGATCGCGTCGATCACGGCGTCCGTCACTTCCTTCGTCGTCGCCTTGCCGCCGACGTCAGGCGTCAGCACGCCCGCCGCGCAGACGCGCTCGACCGCCGCCATCAGCCTTGTAGCGGCGTCCTTCTCGCCGAGATGCTCGAGCATCTGCGCGCCGGTCCAGAACGTCGCGACCGGATTGGCGATGCCCTTGCCGGTGATGTCGAAGGCCGAGCCGTGGATCGGCTCGAACATCGAGGGGAAGCGGCGCTGCGGATCGATGTTGCCGGTCGGCGCCACGCCGAGGCTGCCGGCCAGCGCGCCGGCGAGGTCGGACAGGATGTCGGCGTGCAGGTTGGTCGCCACGATGGTGTCGAGGCTTTTCGGATGCAGCGTCATACGGACCGTCATGGCATCGACCAGCATCTTGTCCCAGCTGACGTCGGGGAATTCGCCGGCGACCTCGGCTGCGATCTCGTCCCACATCACCATGCCGTGGCGCTGCGCGTTCGACTTGGTCACGACTGTCAGGAATTTGCGCGGGCGCGACTGTGCGAGCTGGAACGCGTAGCGCATGATCCTGGTGACGCCAACGCGGGTGAAGACGGCGACTTCGGTGCCGACCTCTTCCGGCAGGCCCTTGTGGGCGCGGCCGCCCATGCCGGCATATTCGCCTTCCGAATTCTCGCGCACGATCACCCAGTCGAGGTCGCCGACACCGACATTGCGCAGCGGCGAGGCGACGCCGGGCAGGATCTTTGTGGGGCGCACATTGGCGTATTGGTCAAAGCCCTGGCAGATCGGCAGCCGCAGGCCCCACAGCGTGATGTGGTCCGGCACATCGGGCGCGCCGACCGCACCGAAATAGATCGCGTCGAACTTCTTCAGTTCAGTGAGGCCGTCGGCCGGCATCATCACGCCGTGCTTCTTGTAATAGTCCGAGCCCCAGTCGAACGTCTTGACGTTGAAGGCGAGGTCGCCGCTGCGCTTTGCCAGTGCCTCCAGCACGCGGATTCCGGCCGAGATCACCTCGGGGCCGATGCCGCCGGCGGGAATTGCTGCGATCGAATGGGTGCGCATGAGAATGCTCCGTTAAGAGATGGGGCCGGCAGGCTGGCTGCGTCGTCGGCGAATCTAGACGGGAGTGCAGGACGGACTCAATTGGCGCTGGTTTATACAAAAAAATGATATAATCCTCGCGAGACGAGAGGACCCGGGATGGAATTGCATCAGCTCCGATGCTTCGTGGCGGCGGCCGAGCAGCTGCATTTCGGCCGCGCGGCGCAGCAGCTCCAGATGCTGCCTTCCGCGCTGGGCCGCCAGATCAGGCTGCTGGAGGAGGATCTGGGCACGCGGCTGTTCGCGCGGACGACGCGTGCGGTGTCGCTCACCGAGGACGGCACGACGTTGCTGCGCGATGCCCGCGCCATCCTCGCCCGGGTCGAGGCGGTCGAGAGCAACTTGCGCAACCGCTCGCGCGCCGGCGCTGCTCGGCGGCTGCGGATCGGTGCCATCGACAGCGCCGCCGCCGGGCTGCTGCCGCCGCTCTTGCGCGACTTCCGCGCCAAGCATCCTGATATCGTGGTACAGATCCTGGAGGACAAGACGGTCCGGCTGCTGCCGAAGATCCTGACGGGTGCGCTCGATCTCGCCTTCGTCCGCCCGCCCGGCCGCGCGGACAAGCGGCTCGAATTCCGCGATCTGCTCCATGAGACCGCGATCGTGGCCTTCCCGCAGCAGCATGCGCTGGCCCGGCGCAAGTCGATCACGCTGGCCGACATCGCCGACGAGGCGATGCTGGTACCGAACCGCCGCTCGCGGCCGCACAGCCACGACCCCACGGTGAAGCTGTTCGATCAGGCCGGAATGACGCCGCGCATCGTCCAGGTCGCCGACGAGAAGCAGACCATCATCAACCTGGTGGCGACGAAGCTCGGGGTAGCGATCGTGCCGCGCTGGACGATGCGGATGGCGGTGTCGGGCGTGCGCTTCGTGCCGCTGCGGCCAAGGCAGAGCGGGCCGGTCGGCCGGCTGCCGCTCGCCGCCGCGTGGCTGCGCGGCTCGCGCGATCCGGCTCGCGATGCCATGCTGGCGGTGCTGGAGGCGCGCCTGCGCAGCTATGCGCGGGAGGCGTGAGGGGCTAAGAACTGTGCTAGGTGAAAAGGTGGATGCTATGACTGAACAAAAAGCGTCGGGCGAATTGCGAGTCGGCATCGCAGGCTTGGGCTCGATCGGCACCAAGATCGCCACCGCGCTCGATCAAGGCATCGAGGGGCTGGCGTTGTCGGCTGTCGCGGTGCGCGATCCCGCCAAGCATCAAGCTTTCATCGGCGGCCTACGCCGCCTGCCGCAGGTGCTGCCGATCGATCAGCTCGGCGAGGTCGCCGACATCGTGGTCGAGTGCGCACCAAGCAGCCAGTTGCGTGCGATCGTCGAGCCTGCCGTGAAGCGCGGCAAGGCCGCGGTCGTCGTCAGCGTCGGCGGATTGCTCGACAATTTTGATCTCGTCGATCTCGCGCGTGCCAATGGCGGCCGCATCATCGTGCCGACCGGCGCGCTGATCGGGCTCGACGCCGTCAACGCCGCCGCAATCGGCACCATTCATTCCGTGAAGATGGTGACGCGCAAGCCGATCGACGGACTGAAGGGCGCGCCGTTCATCGTTCAGAACAACATCGACATCGACAATCTGCGCGAGCCACTCAAGCTGTTCGAGGGCAGCGCGCGCGAAGCGGCCAAGGGCTTTCCAGCGAACGTCAATGTCGCCGTTGCGTTGTCGCTGGCGGGCATCGGGCCTGATCGTACCGAGATCCAGGTTTGGGCTGATCCAACCGTGACGCGCAACGTTCACCGCATCGAGGTCGAGGCGGATTCGGCGCGGTTCTCGATGGGCATCGAGAACATCCCGTCCGAGAATCCCAAGACCGGTCTGATCACCGCGCTGTCCGTGATTGCGCTGCTGCGCAAGCAGCGCGCCACGCTGTGTGTGGGGACGTGATGGGTTGAGACGTCACTAGCCCAGACGGCGGTGCGCTCCCTCCCCCGCTTGCGGGGGAGGGGTGGGGAGAGGTTATTTCCGCAATGGGACACTCCCCCAGAGGAGAGAACCCTCACCCGGCGCTTCGCGCCGACCTCTCCCACAAGCGGGAGAGGCGGAGCCCCGGGAGCGCCTACCAATCGCCGCTATGCCCCCGTGACGCGCCAGATCACGTTGCCGACGTCGTCGGCCATCAGCAGTGATTTCTTGTCGGGGCCGATCGTGACGCCGACCGGGCGGCCGTAGGATTCCTTCTCGTCCGGGGACAGGAAGCCCGACAGGATGTCGCGACCGGGACCGGACGGCTTGCCGTTCTCGAACGGGATGAACACCAGCTTGTAGCCGGACAGCTTGCTGCGATTCCACGAGCCGTGCTGGCCGATCACCATGCCGTCGGGGAAGCCGGGCAGCGTGCCCGCGGGCATCCAGCACAGGCCGAGCGAGGCGGTGTGGCCGCCGAGCGCGTAGTCCGGTTGAAGCGCCTTGGCGACCATCGCAGGATCCTGGGGCACGCGGTCGTCCACCGTCTTGCCCCAATAGCAATAGGGCCAGCCGTAGAAGCCGCCGTCGCGCACCGACGTCAAATAATCCGGCGGCGTCTCGTCGCCGAGCCCGTCGCGCTCGTTGACCACGGTCCAGAGCACACCCGTATTTGGCTCCCAAGCAAGCCCGACCGGGTTACGCAGGCCCGCGCCGAAAATGCGGTGCGTGCCGGCAACGAGGTCGAGCTCGTAGACCGCAGCGCGGCCTTCCTCGACCTCCATGCCCATCTCGGCGATGTTGCTGAGCGAGCCGACGCCGGCATAGAGCTTCTTGCCGTCGGGGCTTGCCAAAAGACTGCGGGTCCAGTGTCCGCTTGGCTTGAACGTCGTGAGCCGCTTGCCCGGCGCGGTGATGCGGTCGGCATTGGCGACGTAAGGGAAAGCCATCACGCCGTCGGTATTGCCGACATAGAAGGTGTTGCCGACCAGCGCCATGCCGAACGGCTGGCTGAGATTTTCCATGAAGGCGCCGCGTTGCTCGGCGACGCCGTCGCCGTCCTTGTCCCGCAGCAGCGTGATGCGGTCGGCGGACACGCCGAGCGCTGCGGCGCGCCGCATCGTTGCCTGCATCGCGTAGTGAAACACGCTGCGCGGCGCGCCAGCGATCTGCGTCGCCTCCGCGATCAGCACGTCGCCATTGGGCAGCACCTCGATCCAGCGCGGATGGTCGAGCCCGGTCGCGAACGCGTTGACCTTGAGCCCGGGCGCGACGGTCGGCTTCTGGCCCTCGCTCCAGCCGCGCGCGGTCGGCATCTTCAAAGTCGGGATCGCGCCTTGCGGCTTCGCCTCGGGAATGGCGGGCTTCTCTCCCCAGGCCGGCGCAGGCACGGTGCCTGACAGCTTCCGCCATTGCAGCGCGATGCCGCCGAGGAGCGCAACGAACTGCGCAAAGACGCTGGAGAAGGTCATGAGAGGGCCCCTGTTTGCGCGCGCATCCAACTGGCTGACGGGGCAGACGTCAACCTGTGCGGGGCGCCGGCCGGGCCTATTCCCGTGGAATGGCAGCCGATCGATTTTGCATGGGACGAACGCCGATGGCCTTTGCCCGGAGATCAGCGAGAGATTTGACGCTCCAGCCGCCGTGCTGCGCGAAAATCGTTGAGGTGATGCATGTTCGGCACCAGCGCTGCCTCCTTGGACAGCAGGTGATAGATCCGCGCCACCGTGCGCTGCTTCTGCTTCGGCCGCCCACGCGGCAGTGCCCGCGCCTTGCGGACGGCGGCGATCGCGTGCTCGCGGAAATAATCGTAGGCGTCCGACATGGCTCGATGCTCGCGCAGGTGGCAGCTGTCGAGGGATAACGGGCTTGGAGAGGGGCGGTTCCTGGTTGAATGTTCCGAGTTGTGCCATTCCGTTCCCGTCATCCTGAGGTGCGAGCCATGGGGCGCAACGCGCCGCATGGGGAGCCTCGAAGGATGGAGGGCCCGGATGCATTGGCGGCCGTGCATCCTTCGAGGCTCGGCTTACGATGCATTCGCATCGCAAACCTCGCACCTCAGGATGACGGGACCAAACAGCAGTCTTACGCGGAGAAAATAGTAGGAAGGTGCTACGCCCCTCACCGCGGCGACAGGAACGGGATGATCATCGGCACGCGGCGGCAGTAGGCGCCGTAGGCGTCTTCGCCGAGCTCCTTCGACAGAAACACCTCCTCCATCCGGCCCTTCTGCCACATGCCGAGCGAGATCAGGATCGCGCCGAGGATCGTCGTTACGAGGCCGATTGCGATGCCGGTGACGAGCATGCCGAAGATTAAGCCGGTGTAGATCGGGTGACGCACGATGCCGTAGGGGCCGGTGTCGATAACGCGGTGATCTTCTTTGTGGGTGATGGTGTTCGACCAGAATTTTCCGAGATGCAGTCGGCCCCACCAGGCGAAAGCGATGCCGGCGGCCGAGAGGACCGCGGCGATGTAGATGCCGGTGTTGCCGAGCACCCAAAGCGGCTTCCAGCCCAGCAGCTGTGCAACCCACGGGGTGTACAGGATGCCGCCGACCAGGATCGGCAGGCGATAGCGCTGCGACTCCAGCGTCATGACCTGCTTCTTGGTCCGCCCCTGCCAGAACGAGGCGCCGACCCAGCTGGCGAGAAAGGCGAGCCAGACCAGGGCCAGGAATTCGGTCGGCCAGGCCGTGGTCCAGCCACCCCAGGCGACCGAGAGAAGCTTGCTGAAATCGAAGGACATGAAGGTTCTTTGCGTTGGGCGGCGGCTTTAGCTCGCGCGCGAGGAGAGCGCGTGATGCTTGATGGCGCCGGAGGGCTGCTGGCCGTTGCGGGCGAGCAGATGGGTGATGGTTTCGCGCAGCACCGGCTCGATCGGACGCGGCGCGTAGCCGAGCTCGGTGCGCGCCTTGCCGATCGAGAGGTCGCTTGCGGCGAGCGCAATGCGCACGCCCTCGGCGGTGCCGTTGGGCGGCCGGCGCGTGACACGATCGGCGAGGTATTCGAGCATGATGCCCGAGAGCTCGGCGATCTTGCCGGGCACGACGACCGGGAACTGCCGGCGGCCGCTCATCGCCGACATCATCCGCAGGATGTTGCCGAGCGGGACGCAGTCGCCGCCGAGGATGTAGCGCTGGCCGATGCGGCCGCGCTCCATGGTCAGCACGAGGCCCATGGCCACGTCGCGGACGTCGACGAGGTTGACCAGGAAGTTGAGATGCGGCTGCACCTTCTTCTGCAGGAAGTACCACAGCATCGCCGTCGGCGGCGTCAGATTGTGGTCGGCCGCGCCGATCGGCATGGTCGGCGTGCCGATCACGAGTGGAAAGCCGCTGGCCGCCGCCTTCGCGGCATGATGCTCGGCGAGCGACTTCGAGCGCGTATAGGCGCCCGGCATCGCGTCGGCCGGCTGTAGCGCCTCCTCGGCGGCAGCGCCCTTGAGGTCGGAATAGGGGAACAGGATCGATTCCGTCGAGCAGTGCAGGAAGCGCGACACGCCGCGCTTCATTGCGGCCGCGAGCACGATTTCGGTGCCGCGACAGTTGACGTCGTGAAAGTCCTGCTTGTTGGCGACCCACATGCCGGGCAGGCCGGCGAGGTGATAGACCTGATCGACCCCGGCGATCGCAGCATCGACCGCGGCGCCGTCGAGCACCGAGCCGTGGACAAATTCAACATCCGCGTTCGCCGCGGCCGGCGCGCGGACATCGAGAACGCGCACCCGCTGCCCACGGGCGCGGAGCGCTTCGACGAGGTGATGTCCGATGAAGCCACTGCCACCGGTAACCAGTACGAGAGCCATGCAGAAGGTTGCTGTTTCGCGTCTAGAGCTATCGGGTTGAAAGGGAATTGGTCGGAAGAGGCGCCAGAATCGCGGCAAGGTCGCGACGGAAGCCCAATGCAATGAATAATTTTGCCATCACGAACATCGGTCCAAGCAAAAGATGCGAAGGAAAAGTGAACAATGAGGCTTCGCGGCCCTCAAAAACCTTGTGGCCGATGGCCTGCGCGGCGAGGCCGAGCGCCACCAGCACGGCGAAAATCGCCCACATCGTCGCGGTACTGACTTGCGCCGCAACGGTCGTCGCAACCGAAAACAGCACGATCGAGACCGCCAGAATGCCGATCCCGAGCGCCACATCGAGCAGCAGCCAGTACATCAGGACCGGCAAAGCCAGGATCACGGCGAGGCTGACATCGAAACCGAGCAGCGGCAGCCTGACCAGCGTCAGCGGCATCACGGCGCCGGTGAACAACAGGAGAATACCGACCACATGCATCGCCGTGTTCCGGGGGTCGCGATGGTACTCGACATAAACGGCAAGTTGGCGCTGAAAATAGCCACCCATTTCGGTCTCATGCAGCACGGGGTCGGGGAAGGGCGAACAGAGGCTATAGCACTGGACCGGGCGGTGCACAAACCGGGGCTTTTGTCGCGTGAAACCGTATTTGTGCGCCCCGGACAGGCTACAAAACGATCAGGACTTCAAAGGGTTCCGTCGGGTGCGAAGCTGCGCTCGCTCAGCGCTTCTTGGCGGGCTTTTTCGCCGCAGGCGCAGGTGCCGCAGCCGTATGCGGCGCGTCCTCCGGCAGCTTGGCATAGGTCAGGATTTGCAACTGGCCGTTGACGGCCGAGGTCGGCCTCGCCCGGTCGAGAAACTGCTCCTCGCCGAGGCCGATCGGATGCAGTCGCTTGGTCGAGATCTTGAACGTGTTCACCAGCACGTCGCGGATCGCGTCGGCGCGGCGCTGGCTCAGGATCGCGTTGGCCTCGCGAGTCTTCGAGTTGGATTCGACGTGGCCGACGATCAGGAACGTGTAGGGCAGCAGCGAGGAATGAACCAGCGCGTCCGCGATGCGGCCGACGGTCTGGTAGGACGCCGGCTGGATGATCGGCGTGTCGGCATCGAACTGGATCTGCGCATTGAAGGCGGGCAGCTTGGCGAGATCAGGTGCGATCAGCGGCCGGTTCACCGGACCGGGATCGTTCTTGATCCTGGTCTTGGCGCGCTCCATCACCTGCTGCTTCAGCGCGGGAAGGTCGGCCTCGGCGGCTTCTTCGAAATGGTTGAGCTTGCCGACGATGTCGTCGCGGGTCGGTGCCGCCGTCTGGGCGACGGCCGTGCCCGCGAGCAAAGCGAGACCGAGCGCGACCGCGGTTCCGGCAATGAAGAGCCTGCTCGCGCGCATCAGCGGTACCCCGCGTCGTCGACGGCCTTCAGGCAGTTGTTGCTGATGCCCTTGGGCGTCGAAACCAGGCAGGGGATCGACTTGCTAGTCTCCTTGGTAGAGCCGCCACAGACCTTGACGATCTCGCGCTGGCAGGCGTTCGCCACCGTGACGCGCGCGGCGACGCGCTTCTGGATGGCATCGAACGCGCCGAGATAGTCGCTCGCGCATTGCTGGGACAGCACGTCGCGGTTGCGCGACAGGCACTCCTTCAGGCGGGTCGAATCCGGGTTGACGCCGCGGCAATTGGCGACGATTTCGGCGCCGCAGCTTTTGGCCAGCAGCCCGATCGAATCGCCAAAGCTCATGGTCTCCGCCGCCGCAAGCGACGGCATCCCCAATGCCAGCAAGATCAGTGTCATGGAGCCCCGGACCATGGCTGCATCTGATACGGGGAAGTTCGGGCGGGTCAAGGGCTGTTCGGACGAGAACTGTCGAAGGCGAGGGGAGTGCGGCGAACAGTCCTCACTCCGCGGCGTCTTCGCGGGGCGGCCATTCGATCAGGGCGACCGTGTGTTTCCCGAGGTCGTCGGCCACATCAGGGTCGGCCTTGAGCTCGTCCAATGTTCTGGGCGGAGGAAGCTGCCGACCGTCCGCGATCAGCTCCTGCGCATAGAACGCCAGTGCCTCCGGTGCACTCTCCAGGGCCTCGTCGACGTCATCACCGCCGGAAATGCAGCCGGGCAGGTCGGGAAACCACAGGCTGACAGCGTCCGGATCGGTGTCCTCGATGATGGCGACATACTGAGCCATATCGCGCGCTCACGCCCGCTGCACGAAGCTGTCTACGACCTTCTTCTCGCCGGCCTTGTCGAAGGCGATGGTGAGCTTGTTGCCGTCGATCTTGGTGACGCGGCCGTAGCCGAATTTCTGGTGGAAGACGCGGTCTTCGAGCGAGAATTCCGAGGTGGTGCCGGTCGATTTGGCGACCAGCTCGCCCTCGATCGTCAGGGGACCGCGGCGGCGCGAGGAGAAGCTGCCGAAATCGGGGCCGGACGACGAGGAGGATGAGAACGTCGAAGCCTCTTCCTCGAAGCCGCCGCCACCGCCACCGCCGCTGCGCCCGCCGCCGCGGTTGCGATTGGCTTGCGCGCGCTGCCAGCCCGGCGTCGAATAGGTGGAGCCGAACGCCTCCATGTCGTCGAAGCGTGAGGCGCCGTAACCGCCGGTGCCGCCCCAGGCCGAGCCGCCCTTGGATTCGGTGATCTCGACATTGGCCGCCGGCAGTTCGTCGAGGAAGCGCGACGGGATCGTGGTCGACCAGGTGCCATGGATCCGCCGGTTGGTCGCGAAATAGATCATGGCGCGGCGGCGGGCACGGGTCAGGCCGACATGGCCGAGCCGGCGTTCTTCCTCGAGGCCGGCGCGGCCCTGTTCGTCCAGCGTGCGCTGGCTCGGGAACAGGCCTTCCTCCCAGCCCGGCAGGAACACGTTGTCGAATTCGAGCCCCTTGGCCGAGTGCAAAGTCATCAGCGACACTGCGTCGTCCTCGGCGCCGCCGTCGCGGTCCATCACCAGCGAGATGTGCTCGAGGAACCCTTGCAGGTTCTCGAACTCCTCCATCGAGCGCACCAGCTCTTTCAGGTTTTCGAGCCGGCCCGCGGCGTCCGCCGAGCGGTCTTTTTGCCACATCTCGGTATAGCCGCTCTCGTCGAGCACGATCTGGGCGAGATCGGTGTGCGCGGTAACCTCGCGCTGGGCGCGCCAGCGGTCGAACTGGGCGACGACCTCACGAAGCGAGCCGCGCGCCTTCGGCTTCAGCTCGTCGGTTTCGACCACCGCGCGGGCCGCCTCGAACAAGGGAATGCGGCGCTTGCGAGCGTGGTCGTGCAGCATCTGCACGGTGGCATCGCCAAGGCCGCGCTTGGGCACATTGACGATGCGCTCGAAGGCGAGGTCGTCGGCCGGCGAGTTGATGACGCGCAAGTAGGCCAGCGCATCGCGGATTTCGGCGCGCTCGTAGAAGCGCGGGCCGCCGATGACGCGATAGGGCAGGCCGAGCGTGACGAAGCGGTCCTCGAACTCGCGCATCTGATAGGAGGCGCGCACCAGGATCGCGATCTCGTTGAGCTTCTCGCCGCGGCGCTGGATCTGCTCGATCTCCTCGCCGATGCCGCGGGCTTCCTCTTCCGAATCCCACGAGCCTGTCACCGTGACCTTCTCGCCGTCCTGGTCCTCGGTGCGCAGCGTCTTGCCGAGCCGGCCTTCGTTATGCGCGATCAGATGCGATGCGGCGGCGAGGATGTGGCCGGTCGAGCGATAGTTGCGCTCCAGGCGAATGACCTTGGCGCCGGGAAAATCGTGGTCGAAGCGCAGGATGTTGTCGACCTCGGCACCGCGCCAGCCATAGATCGACTGGTCGTCGTCGCCGACGCAGCAGATGTTTTTGGTCTTCTCCTTCTCCCCGCTCATGTCCGCCGAAGCCTTGGCGAAGGCGGATGCGGGGTCGTGACGAGCTTCGCTCGCACTGAGAAGGTCGGGATGAGGGGGAGTCTCCACGAGCTCAGTGCTCGGAGAGTCCCCCTCACCCGCATCGCTGCGCGATGCGACCTCTCCCCGCGGGCGGGGAGAGGTGAAGGAAGGCGCCTGCGACAGCAGCCGCAGCCACAGATACTGCGCGACGTTGGTGTCCTGATATTCGTCGACCAGGATATATTTGAAGCGCTGCTGGTACTGCCTGAGGATATCCGGGTGCTCGCGGAAGATGCGGATGTTCTCCAGCAACAGATCGCCGAAATCGGCCGCGTTCAGAATCTTCAGCCGCTCCTGATAGCTCGCATAGAGCTTGCCGCCCTTGCCGTTGGCGAACATGGCGGCTTCGCCCGAGGGCACCTGCGAGGGCATCAGGCCGCGGTTCTTCCAGCCGTCGATCAGGCCGGCGAGCATGCGTGCCGGCCAGCGCTTGTCGTCGATGTTCTCGGCCTGCAGCAACTGCTTCAGCAGCCGCACCTGGTCGTCGACATCGAGCACGGTGAAGTTCGACTTGAGCTGCGCCAGCTCGGCATGGACACGCAGGATGCGGCCGCCGATGGAGTGGAAGGTGCCGAGCCACGGCATGCCCTCGACGGCGTGGCCGAGCATCTGGCCGAGCCGGTGCTTCATCTCGCGCGCCGCCTTGTTGGTGAAGGTCACCGACAGAATCTCGGCGGGGCGGGCGCGGCCCTGGCTCAGGATGTGGGCGATACGCGTCGTCAGCACGCGCGTCTTGCCGGTGCCTGCGCCGGCCAGCACCAGGACCGGGCCGTCCAGCGTCTCCACGGCCTCGCGCTGCTCCGGATTGAGCCCGGACAGATATTTCGGGCCCACCGAGGCGCGCGCACGCGCGGCGATGCCGCCGGCTGCGGGCTGGTGGTCGGAGACGTTCTGGGACGTGATCTTGCTCGGCTCGGTCATGCGAATCATTGGCCCCACGATGGCACCGCGGGGTGGCGGAAGGGAGCCTTCTAACAGGGATTGGTGCCTATATGGGGCGGCGGAACGAGGTTTTCCACGTGCGGGGCACGTCATTTTGTTCCAGCGGTCCTCGCGAATTTCCACCCTGTCCGGGCCGGAACCATCGTTCCCGCCTCGAGATTGTCTGGACAGGTGGCGCGGCCAGCCGCGCTAGACGCAGACAGACATCAAGACGAGGGTTTGACCATGCTTGGCTGGGTTGTGACGTTTCTGGTTATCGCACTGATCGCCGGCATCCTGGGCTTCGGCGGCATCGCCGGCGCTTCGATTGAGATCGCCAAGATCATCTTCTTCATCGCGGTCGTTCTGTTCCTGGTCTCGGCCGTGGTCGGCCTGGCCCGCGGCCGCAACAGGGTATAGGCCGCCGGATCACGCGCTACCGCTTCGAGGGCATCGCCACGTTCCGGCCGATGCCCTCGGGGCGCGAGACCGCGCTGTGGGCCTTTGTGACCGCCGCGATGCGCTCGCTTATATCCGGCGGAAATGGCGCGACGCGCCGCGCATTCATGTCCATGTGAAGCGACATGTTCTCGGACGTCGCCGACAGCCAGCCCTCGGTTGCGTGCCGCATCTCCTCGAACGTGTGCAGCCGCTTGTCGTCGGCCTCCAGCAGCCAGACCAGGATCTGCACGGGATCGCCGAGGTGGATTTCGCGCAAGTAACGCACATGGCATTCGGCAGTGAAAGTCGAACCGCCTCGCTCCTTCATGTAGGTCGGCCCGATGCCGAGCTCGGCCCAGAGCTGGTCGATCGCGCGGTCGAACATCACGTTGTAATAGGCCATGTTGAGATGGCCGTTATAGTCGATCCATTGCGGCTCGATCTGCATGATCGAGGCGCGGAACGGCTCGGCTCTGGGCGCTGAGGCGGCAGTCTCCGGCATGTTTCCTTCCAGCTATGCGTCCGGTCGCTTGACTTGACCGGTTTTATATCCTTTGCCACGGTTCTTCTGTCGGGAGGAATGTCCGTGGGTACCACCATCACCAATAATCCGCCGCGGCCGGAGCCGAAAGCCCTCGCGAGCGCGCTGGAGCAGCTTGCCGCACGCTTCGGCAACCGTCTCATCACCTCGCAGGCCGTGCGCGAGCAACATGGCCATACCACCACCTGGATTCCCAACCAGCCGCCGGATGGCGTGGTGATGGCGCAGGAGACCGCCGACATCCAGGACGTGGTGCGGATCTGCGCCAAGAACCGCGTCCCGGTCATTCCTTTCGGCACCGGTACCTCGCTCGAGGGCCAGGTCAACGCGCCGGCCGGCGGTATCTCGATCGACCTGCGCGACATGAACAAGGTGCTGGCGGTCCATGCCGAGGACCTCGACTGCGTGATCCAGCCCGGCGTCACCCGCAAGGCGCTCAACGAGCATCTGCGCGACCAGGGCCTGTTCTTCCCGATCGATCCCGGCGCGGACGCCTCGCTCGGCGGCATGGCTTCGACCCGCGCCTCCGGCACCAATGCGGTGCGCTACGGCACCATCCGCGAGAGCGTACTGGCCCTGAAGGTGGTGCGCGGCGATGGCGAGATCATCACCACGGGCACGCGCGCCAAGAAATCGTCCGCCGGCTACGACCTCACCCATCTGTTCGTCGGCGCCGAAGGCACGCTCGGCATCATCTCGGAATTGACCATCCGCCTGCGCGGCATCCCCGAGACGATCGCAGCCGGTGCGGTGTCGTTCGAGACCGTGCACGGGGCCTGTCAGGCCGTCATCCTGGCGATCCAGACCGGCATCCCCGTGGCGCGCATCGAGCTGCTCAACGCCGCGCAGGTGCAGGCCTGCAACGCCTATTCGAAGCTGACGCTGCCGGAGACGCCGCTGCTGCTGATGGAATTCCACGGCAGCGAGATCGAGGTTGCCGAGCAGTCCAAGGCGTTCGGCGAGATCGCCAGGGATTGCGGCGGCGGCGAATTCTCCTGGACCACCAAGCCGGAGGACCGCACGAAACTGTGGCAGGCGCGGCACGATGCCTATTGGTCCGTGAAGGCGCTGCGGCCCGGCGACAGCATCGGCGTGGTCGCGACCGACGTCTGCGTGCCGATCTCGCGGCTCGCCGATTGCGTCAGCGAGACCGAGGAAGATCTCAAGCGGCTCAACCTGCTGTCGCCGATCGTCGGCCATGTCGGCGACGGCAATTTCCATTGCTCGCTGGTCTGCGACACCAAGGACGCGGCCGAGATGGCGCGCGGCGAAGAGTTCATGCATCGCCTGGTCGAGCGCGCGCAGGCGATGGACGGCACCTGCACCGGCGAGCACGGCATCGGCCAGGGCAAGCAGAAATACCTCCAGGCCGAGCTCGGCCCCGAGGCGCTCGATGCGATGCGGGCGCTGAAGAAGGCGCTCGATCCGCTCAACATCTTCAATCCCGGCAAGATTGTGCCGGAGGCGTAGGCCTTCGGCACAACAAAGCCGCCGCAAGGCCGATGCCGTCCACCGGTCGGGGGCGGGAACTTTCGGCAATCCTGTCGGTTCCAATTCCCGCCAAGTTCCGATGCCTCAATGGCGCGGCTCTGCGGGAGGGTGCGATGGTGCGACCGGTCATTGGAATTGCCGCGATGGCGCTTGCCTGCATGCTGGCGGGCGCGGCTCTGGCCAAGGGCGGCCATGGGGGCGGACATGGCGGTGGCCATGGAGGCGGGCACGGCGGTGGCCATCACGGCGGCGGACATTTCCGTGGCCACGGCGGTGGACATGGGCATGCCGGCGGGCATCATCGCGGCATGCGGTTCACGTCCGGTGTCCGACGCGGCGGGCCCAACTTCGGTCAGATCCGCAACGCGGCGATCCGCCCCGCGAGCTTCCGCAATGCCCTGAACACCAGCGCATTCCGGAATGGCCGGCTGATCAGCAATCCGGCAGCGCGTGCACAGCTCGCGGCAGCGGCCGCATTGGCCGGCTGGAGCGGCGCAAGCAGCGGAT
Source organism: Bradyrhizobium sp. SBR1B (assembly GCF_014198205.1). Lineage (NCBI taxonomy): Bacteria > Pseudomonadati > Pseudomonadota > Alphaproteobacteria > Hyphomicrobiales > Nitrobacteraceae > Bradyrhizobium > Bradyrhizobium sp. SBR1B. Next base: position 361,122 of record NZ_JACIHC010000003.1, on the reverse strand, counting down.
GGTGGCAGCATGCGGGCGGCGGCTATGGCTGGGTCGGGCCGCTGTTCTGGCCGTTCGCCTATAACGATCTCTACGACTACACGATCTGGGGCGACGGGCTCGGCTTCTGGGGTTACGGATACCCGGACATCTATGCCGGCATTTTCGGCCCCTATGGCTATGATCGCCTGTCGGCCTATCTGCCGCAGCAATCGCAGGGACGACGACGGGCGCGTAGCGCACCGCTCGATCAGCTCTGCGGCAGTGACCGCCGTGCCATCGCCGGACTACCGATCGATCAGATCGCATCCGCGGTGCAGCCGACGGATGCGCAGGGCACAGCTCTCGATGCGCTCGGCAATGCCTCGATCGACGCCGCAGCGCTGATCCGCACATCCTGTCCGACGCAGGCCGCAGCGACGGCGCCAGGCCGGCTCGCAGCGATGCAGCAGCGCATCGAGGCGATGCAGAAGGCTGTCGAGCTGGTCCAGCCCGCGCTCGACCAGTTCTATGGCTCGCTGAACGACGAGCAGAAGGCGCGCTTCAATGCGCTCGCCGAGGATCAGCGTCGTGCGACGGCATCGAACAATGCGAGGGAATCGTCGGTGCAGGCTTGCAATGTGGCCGCCGCGTTCGATTGGCCTGCTGCTGCGATCGATGAGAGGCTTCGTCCGAGCGACACCCAGCGCGCGGCGCTGCAGGTGCTCCAGGATACCAGCGCAAAGGTCAGCGCATCGCTCAAGGCGGGCTGCGAGCCCAATGACGTGATGACTCCGCCGGCCCGCATGGCCACAATCCGCAAACGGCTCGATGCGATGCTGGACGGGATCAAGTCGGTGCGCGCGGCGCTCGATGATTTCTATGCCACGCTCAACGACGAGCAGAAGGCGCAGTTCGAGGCGATCGGGCCGCGCCGCACGTCCTGAACGGTGCAAGCCAATAAAGGCCACGGGTGGGGGCAATGAAGTGGTTCGCAAGGCGGCAGCCGGCCGACATCTGGGATGAGCCGATCCAGGGACCGATCGGCGATATCGACGCGGCGGAGCGCATTCGTAACATCTGCGAGGCTGCGAGAGCGGGCGCGGAGGCTGTCGGAGGCTCCGCACCGGCTGATAAGCGCGAACGTGAGCGCTTTGAACGTGCAGCCCGCGTCGCGATGGAGATTGCGATGAAGATCGCGGACGATCTGATGCGTGACGATGCGGTCCGCCGCATCGTCGACCTCTGCGTGAAGGCAAATGATATGAAGACGGCGCAGATCCTGTTTCGCGCGATCCAGGCCGGCTGGATCCGGGAGGCCGTCCAGCACGACTATCCGGCGCTGGCGCAGTAGATCCGGCTCGCGCGTCGGGCGCGAGCCGGATCTATGTCAATGCTGGACAGTCTCAGTATCTGCGGTAGTCGCCGCGATAATGGTCGCCGCCGCCGCGGCCGCCCATTCCCATGCCGATCCCGATTCCGATGCCGATACCCTGCATCACGGCGCCGGGCGGTGGGCCGGGGGGCGGCGCGCGTTCGTAGACCACTTCCTCGGGCGGCGGGCGGCGCTTCGGCGGCGTCTCGACCACCTTGCGCTTGGGCGGGGTGTCGTCGACGCGCTTCTTGATCACGGGCGCGACGCTCGGAGTGACCGGCGTTGCCGGTGTCGTTGGCGTCGAGCACGGGCAGGTCGGGCCCATCGCGACGGCGACCGGGATCGCTGCGGCGGCGACGGGGACGCCATAATTGCGGTTCTGGACGCGGAGCAGCAGCCGGCGCGCAGTCGCGGCGAGGTCGCTATTGTCCCAATTGGCCAGGTAAGCCTCGAACGAAGCGCGGGTGTTGATCGCGGTTGCGCGCTCCCAGGCCAGCATCTGGCGCCGCCGTTCCAGCACCGTGCGCACGCGCGGCGTGCGGGTGTCCTGCGCGTACAGCTCGATATAGGCCTGATAGGCCTCCACCGTGTCCTCGGTGATCACGAGCTCATACGCGACCATCGCAGGCTTGCCCCGCAATTCCTTGCGCCAGTCCTCGAGGCTGCGCGTGCCCCCGGCGAGCGCCATCGCGTTCGCGCCCGGAAGAGCGGGTGTGCTGCCGCTGCTCTCGCCGAAGAACTTGAAGTCGGTCGTCAGCGAGGAGCTTTCCCAGGGGATCTGTCGGCCGTCGGTCGATTGCGCGACGGCGACGCGGATGCGCTTGAACACTTCCTCGATCGGCAGATTGGGCTGCTTGGCGATGGTCAGCGCGGCCGTGGTGTAAGGGCTGTCGATGCCGCTGCCGTCCTCGGCTTCGGCGCCGGGGGAGGTCGAATAGGAGATGAAGGAGCCCGGCGCGCCGGCCTTGGTGTCGACGATCGCAAGGCCGTGGCCGGCGCCGCTGAGCGCCGGGAACGGATTGTTGCGGCAGGCATCGAGCATGAAGATGCGCGCCCGCGTCGGCAGCGCACCGAGCGTGTTGAGCATGTCGTTCAGCCGCACGCCCTGGAGCGGAATGTCGGCCTCGCGCTTGGGATCGAGATCGACAGGCACCAGGTAGTTCTCGCCGTCGATCTGCAGGCCATGGCCGGCATAGAACACCAGTGCCACCGTGTCGGCGCCGCTGGCGCTGACCTTGCCGGCGAAATCCGAGATTGCCGCGCGCATCTCGTTCTGCGCCAGGTTGGCCGCCGTGGTGACGGTGAAGCCGGCATTGCCGAGCAACTCCGTCATGCCCTTGGCGTCGTTGGCGGCGTTGGGCAGCTCGGGCACGGTGCGATAGGCGGATTGTCCGATCACCAGCGCGAGCCGCGCTTCGGCTGCAGCGTCCGTCGGCGTCATCAACTGGGCGAGGGCGAGAAAACCGGAAGCAAGAAGCAAATTGGAAAGGACTGGACGGCGCATGGTGTCACCTCCATCGGCAATATTTGCGATGATGGCACCTTTTCTACGTCTGCGCCATGACGCCGTCTGTGCGCTGGATCACGCTGCGCGCTGCGGCAAAATGGGGCAGGCGCCGGCCCATGCGCGATGCATCGGTCTAGCCCCATCCATGTGAATCACGCATTGATCCATGCTCCAATTGGATTGATGCAGGCTCGACGCGACGGGGCCCATTGCGCGGATATGGCCGTAGGCCGATCACTATCGCAAAATCCCCGGGAATCGTAGCCGTTTCGGAGCGCTCACGGACTTCCCAACGCACTTCGCGCACGCTCTGCGGTGGCCGGCCGCCCGCTTGCCTGCGCCGTCGCTTTGGCCATAAAGTCCGCGCAACAGGCCACGGCAACGACCGCGGCGAACAAAAATAATGTGGGAGAGACCGCACCATGACCATCGTGCCCGTGAATCGTCGCGCGTTCATCAAGTCATCCGCGGCGGTCACCGCCGGCCTCGTGCTCTCCCCCGCCATCATCGGCCGCGCCGAAGCCGCGACGCTCAAGCTGAAATGCTCCTCCTCTCTGCCGAACGATCCCAAATTCGCCAACGGTCGCGTCTACTACGACAACCTCGTCAAAAATTTGAAGGGCAACGGGCTCGGCGAGCAAATCGAGGTCGCCTTCTTCCCCGACAACCAGCTCGGCCAGGAGATCGACGTCATCAACTCGGTGAAGCTCGGCGTCATCGATCTCATGGTGTCAGGCTCCTCGATCTCGGCCAATCTGGTGCCGCTGGTCGGCACCTACGATCTCGGCTTTCTGTTCTCCAGCTTCCCGCAGCAGACCAAGGCGTTCGATGCCGGCGCCGCCAAGCCGATCGAGGACGCCCTGCTCAAGGGCGGCAACATCCGCATCATCGCCTGGGCCTATAATTTCGGCTCGCGCAGCGTATTGGCGAAGAAGCCGGTGAAAACGCCGGAAGATCTCGCCGGCCTCAAGATCAGGACGCTGCCGAACCCCGTCATCACGGAATGCCTGCGGCTGATGGGCGCCGCCGCGACGCCGCTGGCCTTCGGCGAGATCTACACGGCCTTGCAGGCCGGCGTGCTTGACGGCCTGGAGCACGATCCGCCGACGATCCTGGCCAGCAAGTTCTTCGAGACGGCCAAATTCTACGCCCTGACGCAGCATAATTTCTCGCCGCTTGCGATCTACTTCAGCGACATGACCTACAACCGCATGGACCCGAAGCTGCGCGAGGGCTTTCTCGACGCCGCGAAGAAGGCCGCGGCCGACACGCGTGCGCATGGGCTTGCAGTCGAGAAGGAGGCGCTGGCCGCCTTGACCGAGAAGGGCGTGACCGCGGCCGAATGCGACCGCGAGGCCTTCAAGAAGCGCGTCGCGCCGCAGATCGAGAACTTCATCAAGGCCCGTCCGGAGTCCAAGGCCGTCATCGACATCATCCGCGCGACGCAAGCCTGATGGCCAGGTCTGAGATGGTGGTGGCGGCCGCCGTGCCCGTTTCGGCCGGCCGCCACGGCAGCATCGCCCTGCTGCTTCGGCTCAGCGATGCGATCGCGGCTATCCTGCTCGCCGCCGATCTCGTGGTGGTCTGCGTCTCGGTGCTGCTGCGTTTCTTCTTCAACGCGCCGGTCGAATGGTCCGACGACGTCGCACGCGGATTGATGGTGGGCTCGGCCTTCTTCGGCGCCGCGAGCGCGCTCGCGCGCGGCGAGAATGTCGGTGTCTCCTTCTTCCGCGATCTCCTGCCGCTGCGCCTGCGCACGCTGGTCGATGCCGCCGGCGCGCTGCTGGTCGTGCTGATCTCCGGCTACGTCGCCTACAACGCCATCAAGCTGGGCTCGTTGACCGCAGGCCAGACCACCGGCTCCGGCCTGCCGCTGGAGCTGACCTTCTATCCGATGGGCGTCGGCGCGCTGTTCATGACGGTGTTCGCGATCGACCATCTCTGCGCGCGCCCGTTCCCCGACATCATCAGGGGGCTCGTTGCGATCATCATCGTCACGGGCCTCTATCTGGCTTGGGATTACCTGTCGCCGTCCTCGGTGCCGTCGGCGGGCACCTTGATGCTGATCGGCTTCTTCGTAACGCTGTTCGGCGGCTTGCCGATCGGCTTTGCGTTGGCGCTCGCTGCGCTCATCTTCATCTGGGTCGAGGGCGCGCTGCCCGGCGTCATCTTCGCCCAGCAGATGGCGCGCGGGATCGACAATTTCGTGTTGCTTGCGATCCCGTTCTTCATCCTCGTCGGCTACCTCATGGAAGCCAACGGCATGTCGGTGCGGCTGATCGAGCTGCTGCAGCGCGCAGTCGGGCGCATGCGCGGCGGACTGAACGTCGTGATGATCGCGTCCATGGTGCTGTTCTCCGGCATCTCGGGCTCGAAGATGGCCGATGTCGCCGCGGTCGGCTCGGTGCTGATCCCGGCGGCGCGTCGATCGAAGCAGAACCCCGGCGGCGCGGTGGCGCTGCTGGCGGCGTCCGCGGTGATGGCGGAGACCATCCCGCCCTGCATCAACCTGATCATTCTGGGCTTTGTGGCCAATTTGTCGATCGGCGGCCTGTTCGTCGCCGGTCTCTTGCCGTCGGCGCTGATGGCGCTGGTTCTGATCGCGGTGTCCATCATCTTCGGCAAGCGGCCGGACAAGGTCGAGGACGTCGAGCCGCAGATGCCGGTGTCGGGGCTCTGGAGCGGCGCGATCGCCTCGTTCGGCCTGATCTTCATGATCTTCTTCGGCTTCAAGAGCGGCTTTGCCACCGCGACCGAGATCTCGGCCTTCGCCGTGGCCTATGCGCTCGTGGTCGGCAGCGTGGTGTTCCGCGAGCTCAGCTTCAAATCGGCCGCGCATAGTTTCGTGCAGGCGGCGACGCGCGCCGGTCTCGTGCTGTTCATCGTCGCTGCCGCGCAGTCGCTCGCGTTCACGCTGACCTTGCAGCAGGTGCCGCATGCGGTCGGCGATTTCATGCTCGGATTGTCGAAGACCTCAGGCGTCTGGCTGTTCATCCTGCTTGCCATCGCCGTGCTGATCGTGATGGGCTCGGTGTTGGAGGGCGCGGCCGCGCTGATCATCTTCGGGCCGCTGCTGCTGCCGGTCGCGGTGCAGCTCGGCGTCGATCCCCTGCATTTCGGCGTCGTGCTGGTCATCGCCATGGGCATCGGCCTGTTCGCGCCGCCGCTCGGGCTCGGGCTTTACGGTGCCTGCCTGATCGGCAACGTGCCGATCGAGCAGACGGTGAAGCCGATCATGGGTTATCTCGGCCTGCTGTTCCTTTGCCTGCTCGTCATCGCCTTCGTGCCGTGGCTGAGCACCGCGCTGCCGCGGGCATTCGGCTACTGAAGGAGTTTTGACGTGAAGGTTCTGCTCGCGCACACACCGGAGATGCGGCGCAATTACTATGGCGATCGCAGCCTGAGCGGCCTACGCGCGGCCGCCGAGGTGATCCTGCACGAGAGCGACGAAACCCTGGACGCCGCCGGCCTCGTGCGCGCGGCGAAAGACGTCGACATCATCGTCGCCGATCGCATGACGGAAGGGCGCGGCGAGATCTTTGCGCAGCTGCCGCGTCTGCGCGCCTTCGTCCGCTGTGCCGTCGATATCCGCAACGTCAATGTGGAAGCGGCCTCAGAGGTCGGCGTGCTCGTGACCCGCGCCGGGCCCGGTTTCGTGCAGGCCGTTGCCGAGCTCGCACTCGGCTTCATGGTCGATCTCTCCCGCGGCATATCCCGGGCGACGGCGGACTACCAGGCCGGCCGCAAGGTCGAGGCGCGGATGGGCCGCCAGCTCGCGGGCAGCAAAATCGGCATTATCGGTTACGGCAGCATCGGCCGTTATCTCGCCGAGGTCGCACAGGTGCTGCGCATGGAGGTGCTGGTCACCGATCCCTTCGCAACCGTCGGCGATGCCGCGATCCGGCAGGTCGGTCTCGATGAGCTCCTCGCTGCCTCCGACTATGTCGTCTGCCTTGCCATCGCCAACGAGCAGACCGAGAATTTGATCGGCGAAGCGGCGCTGGCCCGCATGCAGAGGCATGCCGTCTTCATCAACCTCTCGCGTGGCAATCTCGTCGATGAGCCGGCGCTGGCGCGCGCGCTGCTGGAGCATCGCATCGCCGGCGCGGCGATGGATGTCGGCCGCGCGCCCGACCAGATGCCGACGCCGGAGCTGGCGAAGCTTCCCAACGTCATCGCGACGCCGCATGTCGGCGGGCTGACGCCGCAGGCGATCGAATATCAGTCGCTGGAAACGGTTCGGCAGGTCGAGGCAATCGTCAAGGGCGAGATTCCGCCGGGTGCCGTCAATGCCGAGCGCTGGACGCGGCGGCCGTGAGCGGCTTCATAGCCGGTCCACCGCCCTGAACGTTCCGTCCTTCTGGATCACCGTCAAAAACACCTTCGGCGGCGCATCGATCATGCGGATGCCGACATTGACGGCGCTGCCGCTGATGTCGAAGCGGCCGACATCGTTGATGGCGCGGAGCAGGCTCGCGCGCGTCGGGTTCGGCCCGGCCCTTTCCAGCGCCGCGGCCGCAAGCCGGCCGGAGAGATAGCCTTCCAGCGACACGAAGTCCGGTGTCAGCGTCGGATCGAACGCCTTCTGCGCCGCCTGGTATTCGGCGACGAGCTTGAGCGAGCGGTCCCATGGAAACGGCACGACCTGCGAGACGATGACGCCTTCACCCTCGGGGCCGAGTTCCTTGGCCAGCGCATTGGCGCCGACGAAGGAGACGTTGACGAAGGTCGGATGGAAGCCGCTGCGGTGCGCGAGCTTGATGAACTCCGCGCAGGGCCCATAGGTCCCGACCATCACGATCGCCTCGGGTTCGGCGCGCCTGATCACCCGCCAGGCTGCGGTGACCGCGCGGGTGTTGCGCTCGAACGTGCCCTCGGCGGCAAGCTCGAGGCCGCGCTTGGCGAGCGCGCGCTTGACGCCGACCAGACCGTCCCGGCCGAAGGAATCGTCCTGGTAGAAGATGCCGATGCGGGTGAAGTGGCGATCCTCGGTGAGGTGCTTGATCCACGCCTCGGCCTCCGCACCATAGCTCGCGCGGATGTTGACGACGTTGGCAAGCTCGAGGTCGCGCAGGAATTCGGCGCCGCTGAACGGACCGATGAAGGGAACGTTCCTGGCGCTGGTGATCGGAATTGTCGCCATCGCGGTCGGCGTGCCCACCGCGCCGATCAGCGCAAACACCTTGTCGTCGTCGATCAGGTGCAGCGTCTGCGCCACCGAACGGTCGGGGTCGTAGCCGTCGTCGCGGCTGATGAGCTGGAGCTTGCGGCCGTGGACCCCGCCCTTGGCGTTGATCTCGGTGAATGCCGCGACGATGCCTTGCCGCATGCGCTGTCCGAGCGCGGAGGAGGGCCCTTCCAGCGCGGCGGCCTGGCCGAACAGGATCGCATCCTCGCTGACGCCGGCCTCGTCGGCTCTCGCCGCCAGCACGGTCGCGGCGAGGAGCGCGATGGCCAGGACGAGGGATGTCGCTGATCGAAATCGATACATCAGGGAGTTTTGCCGAATGATGGGGAGGAGCCTTGCGCAACATATTCCTGCGAGCCTGAATAGCTCGCTAACCGGCGACGTGTCGGCAGCCCGTAGTACTCCGGGCAAAACCGGCAAGTTGTTTCCAGAATGCCGGATCATTCGGGCACTTCATTAACTAATTCACGCGTTGCGGAATGGAGGGGTTCCGAAATTGTGCAGTTCTTAACCGCGGTCTTGTTCCGATAGCGGCGCCGGCACCTCAACCAGAGGTTCGGTTCGTCGCGGACAGGGGGACGGCGGCTTCAAGATGGGCGATCGCGATCAGAACGATCAGGATCGGAGGCGTATGACCGGATGGTGGCGTGCCGCGCCGCTGCTCGGGCTGTATCGCCCTGCGCTCGTCGCGGTCGGCGTCGGTCTTCTGTTTTCGGTCGTGGGCGCGGCCGCCGTGGCGCGGTGGGAGGATCGCGTCAACAGGATCGAGTTCGAGAACGCGGCCGAAACCGAAGCGATCGTCATGCAGAACGGCATGGGCGAATACATCTCCCGGCTCGTCGCGTTGCGCACGCTGTTCGAATCGACCAACGACGAGGTCACCCGCAGCGAGTTCGAAACCTTCAGCGCCCGTCTGTTCGAGCGCCATCCCGGCATGCTGCGCATCGCCTGGTTGCCGCGCGTCAACCGCAAGGAACGCGCCGAATACGAGACCGCGGCGATCGCGGACGGCGTGTCCGGCTATCGCATCAAGTCGCTCCAGGGCGCGGGCTTTGCGACGGCGCCGCAGACCGATGAATATTTTCCGGTGTTCTACTCGACCCAGCCGAAGACCTCGGCGGTGTACGGCATGGATTACGCCACCGTCCCGGAGCGCCTCGCGGTGCTGGAGCGCGCCCGCGACAACGACAAGGTCGCAGCCATTCGCACGCGCTTGTTCGAACCGAAGGAGGGCGGCCGGCTGCCCGACGTCCTCGTTGCCGTTCCCGTCTACGCCAAGGGGACCTCGCGCGATACGGTCGCGGACCGGCGCCGCAATCTGGCCGGCTTCGTGGTCGGCATCTTCGACATGCCGTTGCTGATCCAGGCCATTCGCGTCACGACCGGAGCAAGCCCCGCGGTCAGCATGAACGTCTATCCGCCTTTCACGGCGCAGATCGTCAGCCTGGAGCAGATGCTGCCGGATTATTCGTCGGCGGCCACGGCGCCGCAATCGATGCGGGACGTTGCGCGGGCGCTGCACTGGGCGGGCAGCCTCAAGATCGGCGACACCGATTGGCAGGTGCGGGCGGTTCCAACCGCCGGCGGTCCGCTGGAGACGACTTACGATCGCGCCGGCGCCGTGCTGATCGTCGGCATGCTGCTGACGCTGTCGCTGTCGACCTATCTCATGCTTGCGAGCCGCAATTCGCGGCGGCTGTCGCTGGCGAACCGGCGGGTGCTCGAGCTCGCCCAGACCGACATCCTGACCGGGCTGCCGAACCGCGCCTTCTTCCTCACCCGGCTCGACGAGATGAACAGCCAGCTGAGCGTGCGGGGTCTGCCGTTCTCGATCCTGATGCTCGACCTCGACCGCTTCAAGAACGTCAACGATTCGCTCGGCCACGGCGCCGGCGATGCATTGCTGCGCCAGGTAGCGCAGCGGCTGAAATCCGCCGTGCGCGCCAACGACGTGCTGGCGCGGCTCGGCGGCGACGAGTTCGCCATCATCCAGGAAACCGGCGAGGATCAGCGCGCCTGCTCGACCGAGCTGGCGGCGCGGATTGCCAAGCTCTTGACCGAACCGTTCCTGCTGCCTGGTCACCGCGTCGAGATCGGCACCAGCATTGGCATCGCCATCGCGCCGGATCACGGCAGCGATCAGGAGCAATTGCTGAAGAAGGCGGACCTTGCGCTCTATCGTTCGAAATCGGCAGGCCGCAACTGCTTCACCATCTACGACGAGGCGATGTCGGCCGAGCTCGAGGCGCGCAACACCCTGGAGGGGGATCTGCGCGACGCCATCGCGCGGTGCCAGCTGGAGGTGCACTACCAGCCGTTCGTCGACGCGCTGAGCGGCGCGCGGCGCGGCTTCGAGGCGCTGGTGCGCTGGCGGCATCCGACACGCGGATTGATTCCGCCGGACCAGTTCATTTCGCTTGCGGAGGAGACCGGGCTGATCGTGCCGCTCGGCGAGTTCGTGCTGCGGCGCGCCTGCGCGGATGCGGCCGGCTGGCCATCGGATCTCGCGGTCGCCGTCAACCTGTCGCCGATCCAGTTCAAGGAGGCCCGGCTGTTCGAGGTGATCTGCGCGGCGCTCGCCGATTCCGGCCTGCCGCCCCAGCGGCTGGAGATCGAGATCACGGAATCCGTGCTGCTGGAGCGCGGGGTCGAGAACCACGCCTTCATGCAGCGGCTGAAGCAGCTCGGCGTCGAGCTCGCGCTCGACGATTTCGGCACCGGTTATTCCTCGCTCAGCTATCTGACGGCGTTCCCGTTCGACAAGATCAAGATCGACAAGTCGTTCATCCGCAACCTCACCCAGCAGCCGCGTAGCTCCGCCATCATCTCCTCGATCGTGACGCTGGCGCGCGGGCTCGACATGTCGGTCACCGCCGAGGGCGTCGAGACCCGCGAGGAGTACGAGCGACTGAAGGCGCTCGGCGTCAATTTCGCGCAAGGCTATCTGTTCGGCCGCCCGCAGCCGATCGAGCGAATCCTGTTCGACGCGCCGGCCAAACCCTCGCGGCGCGACGCCGCCTGAGATCTCCCTGACGCATCTCGCTCAAGGGGCATGCGCGAAAAGCGCTTGACCCGGACATCTCCAGATGGTCGGAAGGATCGTCTAGGGATGAAATAAGCACAACATGCGGCTTCCGTTCTTCTACGGCTGGGTCGTGGTCGCCGTGACCTTCGTCACCATGGCCATCGGCGTCAACGCGCGTACCGCCTTTTCACTGTTCTTTCCTCCCATCATCTCCGAATTCGGCTGGGAGCGCGGCGTCACCGCGGGCGCCTTCTCCTTCGGCTTCGTGGTGTCTGGCGTGGTCAGCCCGCTGATCGGCCGCCTGATGGACCGCGCCGGCCCGCGCGCGGTGATGGAGCTCGGCGTCGTGCTGATGGGCGGCGGATTGCTGCTTGCGCCGCTCACCAGCGCGCCCTGGCACCTCTATGTCACCATCGGCGTCATGGTTGGTGCCGGATCGGTGTGTCTCGGCTATTCCGGCCAGTCGCTGTTCCTGCCGAACTGGTTCATCCGCAAGCGCGGCTTCGCCATCGGCATCGCTTTCGCCGGCGTCGGTATCGGCTCGGTGACGCTGCTGCCATGGGTGCAGCACATGATCGAGCAGACCGGCTGGCGCACCGCCTGCACCGCGATGGGCCTGCTCATCCTGGTCGTGCTGGCGCCGGTCAATCTGCTGCTGCACAAGCGCCCGCAGGACATCGGCCTCGAGCCGGACGGCGATGTCGTCCCGGCCGCAGGTGCGGCCGAGCCGATCTCCAATGTCGTCGATCCCGTCTGGGTCGGGACCGACTGGACGCTGAAACGTGCCGTCGCGACCGCGCGGTTCTGGTGGATCGCACTCGGCTATTTCTGCGGCCTGTACATCTGGTACGCGGTGCAGGTGCACCAGACCAAGTTCCTGCTCGACATCGGCTTCAGTCCAGGTGTCGCGGTGTGGGCGCTCGGCATCGTCAGCCTGCTCGGCATTCCCGGCCAGATCCTGCTCGGCCATGTCTCCGACCGGATCGGGCGGGAATGGGTGTGGGCGATCAGTTGCGCCGGCTTTGTGATCTGCTTTGCGGCGCTGATGGCGCTGAAGTTCCAGCCGTCGCTGTGGCTGGTCTACGTGATGGTGTTCACGCAAGGCGCGTTCGGTTACGGCCTCACCTCGATCATGGGCGCGGTGGTGTTCGAGATTTTCCAGGGCAAGCACCAGGGCAGCATCTTCGGCACGATCATGCTGGCGGCGTTGGCAGGCGGTGCCGCCGGACCGTGGGTGACCGGCTTCCTCTACGATCGCACTGGTGACTACACGCTCGCCTTCGCCATCGCGATGATCGTGAGCGCCTTGTCGGCGCTCTCGATTTGGCAGGCCGCACCGCGCAAGGTGCGGGCCGTCGCCGGCCGGCTGCACAAGCTTCACGCGGGAACCGGCGCGGATTAGTTCCGCACGCATCAAGATACCGTCGCCGTTTTCGCGGATCGTTAAGCATGCCGCCTCTTGGCGAGGAGCGATGACGCGGCAAAAAACGACTTGGACACCATCGGAGCGTTAGCGTCGGACCGCTTGCCGTATTTTCCCGATATCGCCGGGTCAAACGATGTCCGCCTTCGATTGTCTCACTGAAATTCCGGACGTGCTGCGAGCCGCGCTCGAACGCGCCGACGATGGCGTCGTCATCGTCGATGACGCGCATCGCATCACTCATTTCAACGCCGCCGCGGAGCGCATCTGGAAGTTGGCACGCACCGACGTGCTGGGTCGCGATGCCGAAATTCTCGCCCTCAAGGGCCTTCAGGCCGATCCGGTGGCCGATCTCCGGGACGAGATCAGTCTCGTGCGCCGTGACGGCAGCCGCATCAGGGCGGCTATCGCGCTGTCTTCCGTGAAAATCGGCGGCGCCAATCATTACATCCTGTTTGCGCGTGACGTCACCATCGAAGCCGAGCGCCGCGTCAGGATCGGGCTTCTCCACGCCGTCTCCGACCAGACCAACCGGGCGGTGATCATCAGCGACACCGAGCAGAACATCGTCTATGTCAATTCCGCCTTCACGACGCTGTTCGGCTATACCAACGCGGAGGCCGAGGGCCGCCGCGCTGGCGAGCTGATCGCCGGCCGGCATACCGATCGCAAGGCCATCGCGAAGCTCATCAAGCGCCTGATGCATGGCGGTCGCCGCGGCGAAGCCGAGGTGCTGGTCTACGACAAGGACGGCGAGGAGATCTGGGTCTGCGCCCGGATCGATGCCTTCCGCGACACGAAGGGCCGGGTCAAGCACATCTTCGCGCTGCTCGAGGACATCACCGAGACCAAGCAGCTGCGCTCGCTCCAGCAACTCATCATGGGCGCGCTCGCCGACGAGGTGCCGATCGGCGAGATCGCCGACAGGCTGTGCCGTCGCGTCGAGGAGATCGCGCCCCACGTGGTCTGCTCGTTGCTTCACGTCGATGCCGCGGGCCTGATCCATCCGCTCGGCGGTCCCAGCCTGCCCGATGATTATTCCCGCGCGCTGGACGGCGTGGCCATCGGCCCCGATGTCGGCTCCTGTGGCACCGCCGCTTTCTACGGCGAACCGGTGCTGGCGACCGATCTGGAGACCGATCCGCGCTGGCAGCCCTACAAGGCCATGCCGCTCGCGATCGGCCTGCGCGCCTGCTGGTCGACGCCGGTCAAGGCCAAGGACGGCCGGGTCATCGCGACCTTCGCCTTCTACTATCGGGAGCCCCGCGCGCCGAGCAATTGGCATCGGCGCATCGTCGAGGCCTGCGTCAATCTCGGCGCCTTCGCGATCGAGCGCAAGGAAGCGCGCGCCGAGATCGCGCGGCTCGCCTATCACGACATTCTCACCGGGCTGCCGAACCGCGCGCAGCTGCGCCACCTGATCACCACGGCGATCGATGCCTGCCCGACCGGCAGCCATGTCGCACTCGCTTTTCTCGACGTCGATCATTTCAAGGACGTCAATGACACGCTCGGTCACGCCGCCGGCGACGAGCTCCTGATCCAGCTCGCCCAGCGCCTGCGCGAGCAGATCGGCCCCGAGGACATGCTGGGACGGCTCGGCGGCGACGAGTTCGTCATCCTGCTGCCGCAACGCAACGCCGAGAGCGCCGCGCGCGTCGCGGCCGACATCACGGAGGCGCTGGCTGCACCCTTGAAGCTCGGATCGAAGCTGATGCCGATGTCGGCCAGCATCGGCATCAGCCTCTATCCCGACCATGCCACCGACATCGATACACTGATGCAGCAGGCCGATGCCGCCATGTACATGGCCAAGCAGGCGGGCCGCTCGACCTATCGTATCTTCAGCGCCGAGATGAACGGGCTCACCGAGCAGCGGCTGGCGCTGATCGCGGCGCTCCGCCGTGCCATCGTCGAAGGCGCGCTGACTCTCAGCTACCAGCCGCAGATCCGCAGCTGCGACGGCGCCATCCACGGCGTCGAGGCGCTGTCGCGCTGGCGTGATGCCGTGCTCGGCGACGTCTCGCCGGCAAAGTTCATCCCGCTCGCCGAGGAGTGCGGCCTGATCGAGCAGATCGGACTGTGGTCGGTGCGCGAGGCCTGCCGGCAGATGGCGAGCTGGCGCCGCGCCGGGCTCAACATCCCTAGCGTGTCGGTCAACCTGTCGCCGATCAATTTCCGCAACGTCACGCTGGCCGCGCGGCTCAAGGACATTCTCTCCGAATACGATCTGTCGGCGGACGCCTTGATGCTGGAGATCACCGAAGGCGCTTTCATGCAGGACGGCGTCGCCGCGCTCGAGACGATGAACGCGATTCGCGAGCTCGGCGTCGGGCTCTCGTTGGACGATTTCGGTACCGGCTATTCCAGCCTCAGCCGTCTCGCGCATTTGCCGATCCGCGAATTGAAGATCGACCGCAGTTTCATGCGCGATATCGAGCGTGACGCCGGCGCGCTCGCGATCGCCACCGCCGTGGTGCGCGTCGGCCAGGGCCTCGGCATGACCGTCGTCGCCGAGGGCGTCGAGACCGAAGGCCAGCGCAAGACCCTGGCCGAGCTCGGCTGCGACGTCGTGCAAGGCTTCTTCTACGCCCCCGCACTTCCCCCCGTCGCGTTCGAGCGCTGGCTGATCGAGCACTGCGCCGAGCAGGCGAGGGCGATGCTGGGGCGGCTGGATGTTGCGCCGGCAGGCAGCGACGCCGTAAGGCGGTCGGCTTAGGGGCCGCGCCGAACACAGGGTGCGAACTCACTCATGCGGTGAGTACGCACCCCCGGCTCTAACCCGACGAGCGGTCAGTAGTCCCAGAAGGCTGGCACCCAGCGAAAGTGGTCGCCGTCGACCGCGACCCGTCCGATGGACGGGAACGGCATGTGCGTGGCGACGAGGAGTTCTTCGTTCGCCGCCAGCTCGCGCAGAAGACGGACCCGGACGCGGGCCGCCTCTTCGGGATCGTGCTCGAAGCCGTTGTGCCAGTCGGGGTGGTCGAACCCGACAGTGAACACGGCGTCGCCGGCGAATGTCAGCCGATCGCCGCCTGATGCCAGGCGGACCACGCTGTGCCCGGGGGTGTGGCCACCGGTGCGCGTGACCACCACGCCCGGTGCCACCTCGTGCTCGTCCTCGAAGGTACGCAGCTGGTTGTGGTATTCTTTCGCGAACCGCTTGGCGGTCGCCCGAAGCGCGTCCGGGAATCCCGGCGGCATCGAGACGTGGGAGAAATCGGGCGCCTCCCAGAATGCGACCTCGGCGGCTGCCACGTGGATGCGCAGGTCCGGGCGCAGCCGCTCCTTCACCTCGTCGACGAGCAGCCCGCCAATGTGGTCCATGTGCATGTGCGTCAGCACCACGTCGGTCACGGACTCAAGATCGATACCGGCGGCTTCCAGTCGCTTGCTCAACTGGCCGGCCCGCGGCAAGTGCAAGTCCGGGTCGGATCCTAGTCCGGCGTCGACGAGGATGGTCCGGTCGCCGCTACGCACCACGACCACGTTCAGCGCCCAATCGAACGCGTCCGGCGGCAGGAACATATCCTTCAGCCACGCCGCGCGGACGGCCGGGTCGGCGTTGTGGGCCAGCATCGCGCCTGGCAGCGTCAGTACGCCGTCGCTGATCACCATCACGTCGATCTCGCCGATCTTCAGCGCGTAGCGCGAAGGAACCAGCTCTTGGGACCCCGGCTCGCCGGGGCGTGTGGTGTGGTGCAGGTTCATGTTCGTCTCCTCAGTGTTACGGATCGTCTGGTTCATCTTGAAAGCTCCTTTGCTCTGTCTTGACGCAGTTCAGTAAGTGACCGCGCGTCTGCCGTGGGCAGTGCGGTCAATGCCTTGAGGTGTTCGGAGATTGAGGCGTGCTGGGGCGACCTGGTCCAACACGCGGTCAGTAGTCCCACCAGGTCGGTACCCAACGAAACAGGTCGCCTGCGGCCGCTACCCGGCCGATCGACGGGAACGGCATGTGCGTGGCGACCAGCCACGCGCCCGTCTCCGCCAGCTCGCGCATGAGCCGGATCCGGACGCGGGTCGCCTCCTCGGGATCGTGCTCGAAGCCGTTGTGCCATTCGGGGTGATCAAACGAGACCGGGAATATGGCATCGCCGGCGAACATCAGCCGGTCGCCGCCGGATGCCAGGCGGACCACGCTGTGCCCGGGGGTGTGACCGCCGGTGCGACTGACGACCACGCCCGGCGCCACTTCGTGCTGCTCTTGGAAAGTGCGCAGCTGGTCGCGGTATTCGTCCATGAATTGCCTGGATGCTCGCCGAGCCAGGTCGGCGAGCGCCGGCGGCATGGCGGTGCGGGAGAAATCCGGCGCTGCCCAGAACTTGACCTCGGCCGCAGCCACGTGAATCCGCAGGTCCGGACGCATCCGCTCTTTCACCCCGTCGACGAGCAGTCCGCCAACATGGTCGAAGTGCATGTGGGTCAGCACCACGTCGGTCACCGATCCAAGATCGATGCCGGCAGCATCGAGCCGCGAGCCGAGCTGCCCGGCTCGCGGAAATTCCGGGTACTCCACACCGAGCCCGCTGTCGATGAGGATGGTCTGGTCGCCGCTGCGCACCACGACCTCGTTCAGCGCCCAATCGAACGCGTCGCGCGACAGGAACATGTCGTCCAGCCACGCGCCTCGTGCAGCCGGGTCGGCGTTGGTGGCCATCGACTCCGCGGGCGGTGTCAACACGCCATCGCTGATCACCATCACGTCGATCTCGCCGACACGGAGCGCATAACGCGACGGAACCAGCTCGTCGGACCGCGCTTTGTCGAAATGTGTGGTGTCGTGCAGGTTCATGTTCGTCTCCTTTTGAGCGTGAGAGATCATCTGATTCATCTTTGAGACTCCTCTGTTCGCATGTGGATTGTTGAGGGGCTGCAGCGGGCCGCGCCCGCAGGAGCGCGGCCGTCATCAGGTGGGCGTCTAGAGATCAGTCACGCGTTCCGGATCGGCTGACGCGAGCGCGGCGGCGCGCTCGGCGCGTGGCGGATAGATCCAGACCGTGTTGATCTCCCGCTTCGTCTTCTTGGCGACGTCGCCGACCATCTCGACGTTGCGCTCCCAGCCGCGCGTGAACAGCGCGCCGGCCTCGCCGAGGTCGAGACAGGTGACGTAGGTTTTCTGGTGATAGGGCCTGGTCGCGAGGCCGAGCAGCTCGGCTGCGGCATTGTTGCCGGCGAAGGCGCCCATCCGCGTGGCGTGCTGGCACGACATCAGCGCGTAATTGCCCTCGTCGTCGCAGGCCGCACGCGCCGCATCGCCGGCCGCGAAGACGCCCTGAACGCCTGTCACCTGCAGGCAGCGGTCGACAAGCAACCGGCCGAAACTGTCGCGCTCGGCGGGAATCTGCGTCGTCAACGGCGCGGCGCGAATGCCCGCCGCCCAGATCACGGTCTCGGTTTCGATGTGCTCGCCGCTGGACAGGGTGACGCCGGATTTGTCGAGCGAGGCGACCCCTGCACCGAGGCGGGCTTCCACGCCAAGCTTGCCAAGGGCTTCCTCGATGATGGGACGGGGACCCGCGCCCATGTCGGGCGCGATCGACGTGTTGCGTTCGACGATGATGACGCGGGGCCTGGCGCTCGTGCCGAGGATTTCGCGAAGCCGCGCCGGCATTTCGGTGGCCGCCTCGATGCCGGTGAAGCCGCCGCCGGCGACGACGACCGTGTCGCGCCCGTTCCTGGCGGGCCGCTTGGCGAGGCCATGCAGATGCTTGTCCAGCGTGATCGCATCCTCGAGCGAATCGACGCTGAAGCCGTGCTTGGCGAGACCCGGGATATTCGGGCGAAACAGCCGGCTGCCGGTGGTCACGACGAGGCGGTCGTAAGAGAGCGTCTTTTTCGTGCCCTTCACTGTCGCGATCTTGACCATGCTCGATTTGGTGTCGACCGTCTCGGCAATGCCTTGCACATAGCTGACGTCGATGGCCTCGAGCACGTCGAGCAGGGGTGCCGTCAGGGTCTCGGGCTTTCGTTCATAGAGCCGCGGGCGAACCACGAGCGTCGGCTCGGGGGCAACCAGCGCGATCTCGAGCTGCTCTGGCGAGACGCCCTGGATCTCGCGCAGGCGGGCGGCGGAAAGGGCGGCGTACATGCCGGCAAAGCCGGCGCCGACGATGACTAGTCGCATGAGTTTACTCCTTGATCTCTGCGTTTCGATCTCTGCGTTTCGAAAGTCCGTGCGCACGCCGTCGCTGCTCCGCTTGAGGCAGCGTCCGGTGACTCCACGAAGAGGTGAAGTGAATCGCCGGCCTTAAGGCGCGGCGCAGCGCGACAGCGGCGAACTCGATGGCCAGCCTTGGTGCAACGAACTTTGGCGTAGCCAACCTTGACGAGAGACGACCGGCTGAGTCGTCCTCGGGCCCCAGTCCTGGTAGGGAAGACCGGAGCCATCCCGGGTCATGATGGACACCAGCGGGTAGGTCGGATGCATGGCTTGCGCCGGAATCTCGACCTGCTCGCCCGTCGCCGACGTGAAGCGAACGGCCAGCGAGAGTCCGTACAATGTTGCGGTTGCAAGGCCTCGGCGTCGCGAAGCGATCACCCGCCGGCTGATGAAGTTTTTCCAGGTCATCTTCGGTCTCCGTCGATTGGTCTGGCACGGTGATGGTCTAGCGGATCGAATCTGCCGCTGCGCCAGAGCGATTGCCGCGGTTGCATCGCGATTGCTGCTAACGCTTGTGCCTGCGCCAGTCGCTCGGGCTCTCGCCGGTTTTTTGAAGGCGACTGCGAACGCCGTTTGCGAGGAATAGCCAAGCGCAGCTGCGATCGAGACGATCGAATCGTCGGAGTCGCGCAGCATATTCATGGCCTGCTCGAGCCGGTGCTGGCGCAGCCAGGCATGCGGTGAAAGTCCAGTGCTTTCCTTGAACGCGCGGCGGAAACGGAAGCGCGACAGCCCGGCATCCGACGCCAGCGCGGCGAGTGATAGGTCCGTCTCGACTTCGGACCGCGGGCGCTGGATCGCGCGGGTTCAGTGTCGTCGCTGACAGTCCGCCGATGACGGACCGGATCGGCGGGGCTCTTAGCGTGCGTGCCGCCTGCGCCAGTCGCTCGGCGTCTCGCCGGTCAGCTTCCTGAAGGCTGCTGCGAACGCCGTCTGCGACGAATAGCCCAGCGCCGCAGCGATCGAGACGACCGCTTCGTCGCTGTCGCGCAGCATCTTCATGGCCTGCTCGAGCCGGTGTTGGCGCAGCCACGAGTGCGGGGAAAGGCCGGTGCTCTCCTTGAAGGCGCGGCAGAAGTGAAAGCGCGATAGTCCGGCATCGGAAGCCAGCGCATCGAGCGAGACGTCCGCATCGCTGTCCGAGCGCAATCGTTCGATCGCACGGAGCAGGATCTTCGGCGACAGCCCGCCCATGGTCGGCTGGAGCGTGGCTGGCGAACCTGTGTGCGCAACCAGCAGGCGCGTGGCCAGAAGATCCGTCAGCTGATGCCGAAACAGCGTATCCAGGGCTTCGTTGCCTCCCAGCGTATCAGCCGCGCTCAGGAGCAGCCGAGACGTAATGGGGTCAGGATGCGCCGTCCGCTCCAGCAGCTCGTTCGTTCCCGTGATCTCGGCTTCGCGAGCAACGCGCTTTAACGTTGCATCGGGAAGATACAGTTGAACTACATCCACGGGCTTCGGAATGTCCCAGCGGGAGCTTGATCCTTCCGGAATGATGACCACGACCCCGCGACGAAACGTGCCGATCGCAACCGATTTTCCTGTCCGCCGCTCCATGCGCTGCACCATGCCGTTATGGGCCATGATCACGTGGTGGCTCATGGGCTTGACGACGTCGTGCAATCGATCATGTTTCCAATGGGCAATCCCGGCGCCGGAGGAGTCCAGTGCCATGCGAAGTGGCTCGGTCCCGAGCACGCGCGCCATTTCCGCATCGGCGCGTCGCTCGGAGCTCGAGCGATCGTGCGGCTGTGAGCCCGGCGGGGGTGGCAAGCCCTGGTGCGAGGGATTGCGCATGAGTGCAGTGCTCCCGGTCATTGCGTGGCTCCTCCTGATCAGCTCAAGCTTTCGATCAGTGTCCGTACTTGTACGGGTCGGCGCGTGTTCTATGCGCTGCGAAGGTTCCGTGTATTTCCTGAAGCGGTGATGCTTTGTCCGATCCTGCTCCAAGCCGGCGCGCGCTTTCACAAACGCACGATGGGCCGGCGATGCGCTTACCGAGGCACTGAATCGGTATTGCGCGGAGAGGTACCAAAACACGTTGAAATCGCTCGTGAAAAACGGTCCGGGCAATAAATGCGGCGGGCCGTCATACGGCTGCCGCTCCGACGCGCTGGTCTGGACCGTCGCTTGGCGATGTCGGATAATCGGGCGTGATTTGGCGATGGCGCCGCGCTCTCAAGTCTCCTCTCACACGAGATCCACGCCCGAGATTCCCGCCATGACACAGGCAGCTGCCTTCGCGCAGAAGGTCGAACGGTTTCTGCATCTGAAAGATGCGCCGCCAACGCTGGTCACGCGTTCGCTGCGCAGCGCCGAGCTCGCCGTCACCGAGACCCGGGATGACCATCCAATGCCGCGTCTTTCCGATTCGATGCCCTCGGAGGACGCTTATCTCGTTGGCCTGAAATTTCGCGATTTCGCCGATTGCGAGTGCTGGGAGCGCGGCCGCTGCGTAATCAAGAGCGATATCCAAGCCGGCGCGACATACCTGTACGACCTGAAACGCGATCCGCGCTACGTGATCGACAAGCCTTTCCATTCCCTGTTGTTCTATCTGCCCCGTTCAGTGCTGGACGACATGGCGAGGCAAGGCGGCGCGCCAAGGATTGGCGAACTCGCCTATCAGCCCGGCGTCGGCCATGACGATATGACGATCCGCCATCTCGGCGCATCGTTCCTGGCGGCATTGCGCCAGCCTGATGAGGCCAACCAGCTCTTCATCGACCACATGATGCTCGCGCTCGCCGCACATGTTGCGACGACCTACGGCGGATTGCGGTGCGCCGCCGAGCCGGCGCGCGGCGGCCTTGCTCCTTGGCAGGTCAAGCGGGCCTGCGAAAGACTGGAATCCGATCTCCGCGGAAAGCTCTCACTGGACAAGATCGCAGCCGAGTTCGATCTCTCCGTCAGTCATTTTTCGCGTGCATTTCGCGTCTCCACCGGCCTGCCGCCGCACCAATGGCTGCTGCGCCAGCGCGTGGACACGGCCAAGCAATTGATGACGGTGCGCGACCTGTCGCTGGCGGAGATTGCGATATCGGCCGGGTTCGCCAATCAAAGCCACTTCACCCGGGTATTTTCCTCGGTGGTCGGGATGAGCCCGGGAATATGGCGCCGCGAGGCGCAGGGCGTGCCGGAAAGCGAAACGTGATCCGGGCTCAAGACGCCATCCGCTCAACGGCGCCTTGCCTGAGAGATGGCATAGGCGGCGCTGCGCGCTGCAAACATCTCGTCCGGCGGATGGCCGATGCCGTCGGCAAGATTGGCCGGATTGAACGCGGACCCGTCGCACGCCTCGTTTGATTCTGTGCCCGTGATCACGATCGTTCCGAGGCGTACCGCTTCGCGCGCATCCTCATCGGGCCAACGATCGGTCACGTCCATGACGGGGTCGCCGGGCCGGTCCAGCAGCGCCATCACGCTGAACCTGACATCGCGTGCCCCGATCCGGGCTTCGAGCTCGCCGCGCAGAAGGCCGGTGGACTCGGCTGCGGCGGCGTCCTCGGGCGGCCTGCCTTCCTCGCCGACCGGCGCGACCTTGAATTTGATGAACCGTGTCTCGCCATTTGCATTCGTCGCGGGAAAGGCGTGCACGCCCCAATAGGTCGTGCACGCAAGGCTTGCGGGCGGCGGATGCACGGCAAGGTAGCTTGCCTGATGCAGCGTTTCGGGATTGGCGGCGGAGAATGCCTCGACCTGCGCCATGTCCTGCTTGCCGTCCGGTCCCGGCATGCGCGCCTGGAGGAACGCCAGCATCTGGTCGAGCGTTCTGGCGAAATGAACCGGGGCGCTCTGGGTGAAGATCTCGGAGCGCTGCCCCTCGCTGCCCAGCCGGAAGCTGAAGCCACGCAGCGAGCACCTGTCAGTGTTCATCGCGTTCGGGGGGCAGCCGTCCGCCGAGAACCGCGCCAGCACCCGGGACGGCTTGGTGAAGCTGCGGGATCTGGTGATCTCCTCGGCCTGATGCGACGGGGTGTAGGTGCCGCGAACGCATTGGCTCCAGGCAAAGCTCGCCCGTGCCTTTGGCGGAAGCCCGGCAACCGCCTTCAGGGCATCGACAACAGACGTCGGCGGGGCAGCGCCGCTGGGGAACTTAGGCAGGACGAAACCCTGGGTTCGAACGATGGCGCTCGTTTGTGACGCAGGGCGGATCGAGCTTCTTTCCCAAAGCGGGCGCGCCTTGTCCGATCCTGCGACAAATCTCGCGGCTCGCTTGCTCGGGGCCACCGCGCGCTATGAAGACGCCCCCTAGTCCGACGCCAGCCCCGTCCTCCGCCGCAAATCCGTGATCGCCCGCAGAAAGCTGTCCGCAGGCGTCGTCTCGGGATCGATCAGCCGGTGCAGGCGAAAGCCGTCTTCGAGCGCCAGCACGACGGAGGCCATCCAGGGCGGATTCAGATTGTCGTTGCGTCCGTTGCTCTTCAACGTCGCCTCGACGATGTCGGCCACCAGCTTGCGCCGCGCGCGCAGGCGCTTGGCAAGCTCGGGACGGCGCTTCTCGGCGCGGGCGACGAACAGGATCATCTCCATGTGCAGCAGCGGCGAGCGGGCGAGGGGATCCTGCCGCGAGCGGTCCATCGCCTTCAGCGCAGCGATGAAGTCGTCGAGATTGTCGTGCTGGGCGAGGATGTCGAGGTTGCGCCGGATCGACTGCTCGACATGGTCCTCGAGCATGGCGATGATCAGCTCGTCCTTGCTCTTGAAGTTGGAATAGAACGCGCCGCGGGTGAAGCCTGCCGCCGCCGCGATCGCCTCGATGCTGGCGCCGCCGATGCCGTCCTGCTCGAACACGCGCGCGGCCGCTTCGAACAATTTGTCGCGCGTATCGTCCCTGGTCGGCCTGGTTCTCACCCTTGACATCGGACGAGGTTAGGGCAGAATGCAACTCGATACAACAATGTATCGAGTTGATAATTCAGGGATGGTTACGCCGGGCAGTGGGGCTGCGATCGGCGTATTCGTGTCATCGGCAACCGATTGAGGTCACCATGAACGAGCACGTGCAAGGCGCAGGCGGACCGCTGTTCAACCCGCTGTCGCCGGACTTCATCCGCGATCCCTATCCGCACTATGAACGGCTGCGCACGAACGATCCGATCCACGTGACGCCGTTCGGCCAGTTCGTCACCAGTCGCCACGCCGACGTCAGCCTCGTGATGCGCGACAAGCGCTTCGGCAAGGATTTCGTCGAGCGCTCCAAGCGCCGATATAGCGCCGCCATCATGGACGAGCCGGTGTTCCGCAGCATGAGCCACTGGATGCTGCAGGCCGATCCGCCCGACCACACCCGTCTGCGCGGCCTCGTCGTGAAGGCTTTCACCGCCCGCCGCGTCGAGGACATGCGGCCGCGCATCCAGGAGATCGTCGACCAGGCCATCGATGCCGTGATCGACCGCGGCCACATGGACCTGATCGAGGATTTCGCCTTCCGCCTGCCCGTGACCATCATCTGCGAGATGCTCGGCATCCCCGAGGACCATCGCGAGGTCTTCTACAAGAGCTCGCGTGACGGCGGGCGGCTGCTCGACCCCGTTCCGCTCACTGCCGAGGAGATCAGGAAGGGCAACGAGGGCAACCTGATGGCGCAGATGTATTTCCAGCAGCTGTTCGAGCTGCGCCGCAAGAACCCCGGGGACGATCTCACCACCCAGCTGGTGCAGGCCGAGGAGGACGGCAACAAGCTCACCAATGAGGAGCTGACCGCCAACATCATCCTCTTGTTCGGCGCCGGCCACGAGACCACCGTCAATCTCATCGGCAACGGCCTGCTCGCGCTCCACCGCAATCCGGACCAGCTTGCGCTGCTCAAGGCGCGCCCCGAGCTGATGGCAGGCGCGATCGAGGAATTCTTGCGCTACGATTCCTCGGTGCAGATGACCGGACGCGTCGCGCTGGAGGAGATCGAGGATCTCGGCGGCAAGAGGATCCCCAAGGGCGAGACCGTGCTGTGCCTGCTCGGCTCGGCCAACCGCGATCCCGCGGTCTATCCCGATCGGCCCGACCAACTCGATGTCACCCGCCAGAATGTGAAACCGCTGTCGTTCGGTGGCGGTATCCATTTCTGCCTCGGTGCCCAGCTGGCGCGCATCGAGGCCGAGATCGCCATTGCCACGCTGCTGCGGCGGCTGCCCGATTTGCGCATCGACAACGTCGAAAACCCGGAATGGCGGCCGACCTTCGTGCTGCGCGGCCTGAAGCGGCTGCCGGCGAGCTGGTGAGGCGCGCCGGCATTAACCTCCGCGCGCAACAGTCGCTGTGACTTCGCCACACTTCCCCCTATATAAGGGGCTGTTCCGGCACGCCTGAAGTCCACTAAGGCCAGGGTTTGGTCCGGATGCCGGTTTGGCCGAGGGGAGACCCGTGCAGACGACGCTGCTCGGATTGGCGATTGCCTTCATTATTGCGCTGCTGGCCGCGCTGATCGGGCCTTACTACGTCGACTGGAACCAGTTCAGGCCCCAGTTCGAGGCGGAGGCTGGCAAGATCATCGGCGTACCGGTGCGGGTCGCGGGCGAGCTCGACGCGCGGCTGTTGCCGGCGCCGACGCTGCGGCTGCGCCAGGTCACCTTCGGCGGCAACAACGATCTCGGCCGCCTGCGCGCCGACAAGCTCGATGTCGAGTTCAGCCTGGGCTCATTGATGCGCGGCGAATGGCGCGCCACCGAGCTTTCGGTAGGCGGCATGGCGGTCGATCTCGGCCTCGATGCCCGGGGGCGGGTCGATTTGCCCTCCACCGCGAGCGGCACCTTCAATCTGGCCTCGCTCGCCATCGAGCGGGTGAATCTCACCGGCCGCATTGCGCTCCACGATGCCGCCAGCCGTTCGACGCTGGAGCTGAACGACATCGGCTTCTCCGGCGACGTCCGCTCACTCGCGGGCTCGGTGCGCGGCGACGGCAGGTTCACCGCCGCCGGGGTGCGCTATCCGTTCCGCGTCTCCTCCGGCCCGAGCGCCGACGGCAGCGCCACCCGTCTCCATCTCAACATCGATCCTGGCGAGCGTGCCATCCTCGCCGATCTCGAGGGCGTGCTCGCCTTCGACAACCGCCTGCCGAAATTCGACGGTGCGCTGACGCTGGCCGTGCCGGCGGTCAAGAAGGCGGGTGAGGCGGGTCCAACGCCGTGGAAGCTCACGACCAAGCTTAGGGCGGATCCAGCCGGCGCGAAGTTCGAGCAGATCGACGCGAGCTTCGGCGCTGAAGACAATGCGCTGAAGCTCGGCGGCGTCGGCGACCTCAAATTCGGCGCCTCGCCGCTGCTGCGCGCGGTGCTGTCGGCGCGCCAGGTCGATG
This sequence comes from Bradyrhizobium sp. SBR1B, assembly GCF_014198205.1. Lineage (NCBI taxonomy): Bacteria > Pseudomonadati > Pseudomonadota > Alphaproteobacteria > Hyphomicrobiales > Nitrobacteraceae > Bradyrhizobium > Bradyrhizobium sp. SBR1B. Next base: position 335,192 of record NZ_JACIHC010000003.1, on the reverse strand, counting down.
CCGACAGGCTCGCGGGCAAGGATGATGCCGAGCCGCTTCGCATCCTGCCGGCGCTGCGCGCGGGGCTGGCTGCCATTCCGCAGGCGCCGATCCCGGCGCAGATCGAGTTCAATTCCGACCAGATCATGCTCGGTGGCCGCCCGCTGCAGAACATCGCGGCCGAGCTTCAGACCGATGGAAGGTCCTGGACCTTCCAGCGGCTCGAGCTGCGCGCGCCCGGCATGACGCAGCTCTCGCTCAACGGCGCAGCTCCCGGCGCCGACAGTTTCAGCGGTCGTCTCAGTGTCGAATCCTCCGATCCTGACGCGCTGGTGGCCTGGTTGCAGGGCCGCAGCGAGATCAACCGCCGCAGCACGCGGCCGCTGCGCCTTGCCGGCGACGTAACCATCGCCGCCAACCATCTCGCCATCGACAGGCTGAAGGCCGACATCGAAGGCGGCGCCGTCACGGGCCGCATCGCCTTCGTGCAAACAGGCGCGAGCAAGGGCTCGCGGATCGACGCCGAGCTCAAGGCCGATCGGCTCGATCTCGACGCCGCCGCGAGCTTTGTGCGCGCGCTTGCGGGGCCGCAGGGCGAATGGCCGGAAGAGGCAAAGCTCTCGCTCGATATCGGCAGCGCGATCTCCGCTGGCCAGGAGTTGCGGCCATTCGGGGCAAAGCTCGGTTACGGCCCGGCATCGCTGTCGCTGGAGCAGCTGCGCTTCGGCCAGGCCGGCGGCGTGACCACGGAGGCGAGCGGCAGCTTCGACCGCACCAAGGCCACCGGCAAGCTCGCGCTGAAATCCTCGGCCAATTCGCTGCGCGAGCTCACCGCGTTGATCGAGCCGTTTGCGCCTGCGGTCCGCGCCCGTTTCGATGCCATCCCCTCATTACCAGGCGCGACCCGTCTCAAGCTCGATCTCAGCCTCGACAGGAATGCCGAGCATGCCGATCGCAGCAATGCCCGCGCCGTGCTCGACCTCGACGCGCCGCAGCTCAAGGCCACCGCGACGCTGTCCGCGCAGAAGCCGGTGGCGGCGGTCAACGGCATCGATATCGACAAATTGCGCAACAGCGACTTCACGCTGGACTCGAAGATATCGACGCCGCAGGCCGGCGCGCTGCTGGCGCTGCTCGGGCTCGATCGCGTGGTGGCCGCAGGCGAGGGCGCGTCGCAATTCGAAGGCAAGCTGACCGGTGCATGGCGGCGGCCTTTGCAATTGAACGCAAAGCTCAGCGGCGGCGGGCTCGACGCCGATGCGCAGGGCAGCGTCGAATTGTCGGAGCCGAAAGCCAGCGTGAACCTGCGCGTGCGCAACGCCAATCTGGCGCCGCTGTTCGGGACCAGCCCGGCCGGCAAATCGATGCAGGCCGTCAGCCTGTCCTCCCGCCTCACGCTCTCCGGCAACCGCCTGACCTTCGACGATCTCGACGGCAATGCAGCGGGCTCGCATTTGCGCGGTCATCTGGCGGTGACGCTCGATCAGGAAAGGAGCGTCGACGGCGAAGTCGGCCTCGATACGCTCGATCTGGCGCCCGCGCTGGCGATGGCCATCGGCGCCGCCGGGCATGAGTCCGGCGAGCCGCTGAGCGCGGGGTTGTTGGGCGGCTGGCGCGGCCGCATCGCTTTCCAGGCGTTGCGCGGGATGTTGCCCGGCGGCATCGAGCTGCGCCCGTTCGGCGGCACGCTGCGAAGCGACGGCCAGTCGCTCGCACTCGATGCATTAAAGGGCGGCCTCAGTGGCGGCGAGATGTCGGCGAGCTTCGACGCACGCAACGGCGCGAATGGTCTTGCGCTGAACGCGCGCATCGATCTCAGCAATGTCGATGCGGCGACGCTGCGCTACCGCGATCTCGCGCTGCCGAAGGGGCGCGCCTCGGTGCAGATGGCGCTGACCAGCCAGGGCCGCAGCGTCGCGGCACTCACCGGTGCGCTCGCCGGCAACGGCACGGTGACGCTGGACTCCGCGGAAATCGGCGGCCTCAATCCGCGCGCCTTCGAGATCGCGATTCGCGCCAGCGATGGCGGCCAGGTCGCCGACGACAACCGCCTGCGCCAGCTGGTCGAGCCCGCGCTTGCCGCCGCACCGATCGCGGTGGCCTCGGCGCAGATCCCGTTCACGATCCGCGACGGACGCTTGCGCGTCGGCGCCACGCCGCTGGAAGCGAAGAACGCCCGCGCCATCGTCTCCGGCGGCTACGACATTCCCGCCGACCAGGCCGACATCCGCGCCAGCCTGACGCCGATCATGACCGGCCTCTCCGGCGCCCCGCCGGAGATCCAGCTGTTCGCGGCCGGCCCTCCCGACAAGCTCAATCGCACCATCGACCTTGCGCCGCTGTCGTCCTGGCTTGCGGTGCGCACGATCGACCGCGAGACGCGCCGGCTCGACGCCATCGAGCGCGGCGAGCCGCCGCCGGCGACCGCGGCGCTGCCGACGCTGGTGTCTCCGGATGCAGCGCCCGAGCAGGCGCCGGTTAACGTGCCGCTGCCGGGCCAGGATCCGCGCCGCGCGCCGTCAAAGCCGAAAGCCGCGCCGTTGCCAAAGGCCCCGCAGGCAGCTCCCGCCGCGCCAAGCCCGCCACTCGCCCAACAGCTTGCGCCGCTGCCGCCGGCCATCGACGTGAAGCCCGCCCCGGGTCCGCCGCCCGCCAAGCCCAAGCCAAAGCCGCCGCTGGTGCTGACGCCGCAGAATCCGTAAGGGTGCCCTTGTTTAGAGAGATGAATCCGCGGGCTCGGTGCGACCTCTCCCGCTTGCGGGGGAGGTCGGCACGAAGCGCCGGGTGGGGGCTCTCTCCACATTGGGAGTCTCTCCGTTGAGACAACCTCTCCCCAACCCTCTCCCGCAAGCGGGAGAGGGAGTGCACCTTCCGCGCCCGTAAACCCATTCCCTCGCATTTGAATGAATTTTGCCCGGCAAAACTGATTTGCCGATTTTACCGAATTCTCGCGTTTGATCTCTAGCGTCAGTTCCCAGGGAATCCGGTGTCCCGCCACGAGCGGCGGGGCGGCGCGCCAAAAGAACTGCCAAGAATTGGGGTTATCGAGATGAACGGGGCGAAAACGCTTCTACAGGATCTGGACGACGCGATCGCGCGCGGCACTGACGAGAGTCGAGCAAAGGCGTTGTGGCATGCGACCGACATTCTGATCACCGGCCGCTACAGCGACGACGAGATCAGCATGTTCGGCGAGGTCATCGGGCGGCTCGCCGACGAGATCGAGGTCGCTGCGCGGGCGCAGCTCTCGGAGCTGATGTCGGCGTGCGATCACGCTCCGCTCAACGTCATCGAAAAGCTGGCGCTCGACGACGAGATCGAGGTCGCCGGTCCCGTGCTGCGCGACTCCACTCGTCTCGACGAGAAGATGCTGGTCGAGAGCGCCATGACCAAGGGCCAGTCGCATCTGCTCGCAATCGCCCAGCGCAAATCGATCGGCGAGGCCGTCACCGACGTGCTGGTCAAGCGCGGCGATCAGGAGGTCGTGACGTCGGTGGCCAGGAACGAGGGCGCGCGCTTCTCCGGTTCGGGCCTGTTGCACATGGTCCGGCGCGCCGAAGGCGATTCGATCCTCGCCGAGCAGCTTGGCCTGCGCAAGGACGTGCCGCGCCACATCTTCCAGCAGCTGATCTCGAAGGCGTCGGAAGACGTCCGCCGCCGCCTCGAGACCGAGCGGCCCGAAATGATGGCGCAGATCCAGAGCTCGGTGACCGAGGTCACCGGCGATCTCCAGTCCAAGTTCGGCCCGTCCTCGCGCAGCTATTTCGTCGCCAAGCGCGTGGTGACGACGCAGCATCGCCAGGGCAACCTCAACCAGGATTCGATCTCGAACTATGCGCGCCAGCATCGCTTCGACGAGGTGCAGATCGGCCTGTCGCTGCTGTCGGCGCTGCCGGTCGACGTGATCGAGCGCGCGATGATGGACCGCAACCGCGAGATGATTCTGGTGCTGTGCAAGGCGCTCGACTTCTCCTGGGATACGACCATGTCGCTGCTGTTCCTCGGCGCCAAGGATCATCTGATCACGGCGCGCGAGCTGCACGAAAACGAGCGCGATTTCGGCCGGCTCAAGATCGAGACCTCGCGCAGCGTCTTGAAGTTCTACCAGTCGCGCAAGACCGCGGATTCCGCCGCCGGCGGCCGTCAGCCCGAGCTTCAGGTCCACTGAGCATCGTCCCGGAATTCGAAGGGGAGTATTTGCAATGTTGCCTCAATTCGGCACCGCGGTTCGCAAGAAGAACCTCAACAGCGCCGTCACCGCCGATCTCGGCGGCGGAGCACCCGACAAGGCGTCGGTGGACGCGGCCTGGCTCGTGCTGGAAGCCGCCAACGACCTCGGCGACCACGCCGCGATCGACGCCTGCCGCCGCGTCATCGACGCCGAGCTGACCGGCACGGTGGCCGGAAGCTCCGACATCGATCTCGTGCTGGGGTATTTCAGGTAGGATCCGCGAGGCCGCGCGGCGACGTCATCATGCATAAACAACAAGCTAAAGCGCGATGACGCTCCATCCTGATCGCATCGCGCCTTAAGGGGCTGGGCGGCTCAACCTCTTGCGCGGTGGTTACGTCGTCACCGCGCAGGAGGACCCGCGGCTTTCATCGACGGATTCGGTAGATCACCATGTCCTCGCCGTGACGGATCGTGCTCCGCTCGACCAGGTAATTCGATTTCTCCAGCACACGGCGCGATGCGCCGTTTGCGACATAGACGATGCCGATGAGAGACGGCAGCTCGAGTTGTGACAGCCCGATCCGAGTGAGCGCAGTCGCGATCTCGCTGGCAAATCCGCGGCCCCAGATGCCGCGCACGAACGCGTAGGCGATCTCGATCTCGTCGACGTCATCCACCAGGATGTGCCGGATGCCCGCCCGTCCGGCAAAGGCGCCGTCTTTCGTGCGCAGGGTCCACAGGCCGAAGCCGTATTGATCCCAATGCGCCATGTTGGCGACGAGATATTTCTCCGTTGCCTCCGCCGAGCGCACGCCGCCGAGATAACGCGACGCTTCGGGATCCAGATGGAGCGCGACGAGGTCGGCGAGGTGACTTTCGTTCAGCCGCTCGGCGTTCAGGTTGTCGGTACTGAAGCGATTCATGGAAGCAGAGTGTCGCCCGGAGCTGGTCGCGATCTGGATGTTATCGAGGCCGATGATGCCATCGTGCCGCTGTTTCGCCCGACAGGTCAACCGGCGCGCGGCGCTTTAGGTCGTTGTTCAAGCATGATCTTTTCGGAAAACCGCTGCGCACTTTTCCGGATCATGCTTTAGACCGGGCCGTGCGACCCGGGCGGGACCATGTAGAGCGTCATCGCGAAGATCGCGTAGATGCAGAGCAGGAGCGCGCCGACGAACCAGGCGGAGCGTCCGCCATTGGTGACGAAGCTCGTCACCACGGCGGCGATCATGACCATGGTCACCGCGCCCGGCCAGAATTGAAGATCCATGGGCTGCGGCCCGACAACGTAGCTCAGCAGCACGAGAACGGGTGCGACGAACAAGGCGATCTGGCTGGCGCTTCCGAGCGCGATGCTCACGCTCATGTCGAGCCGGTTGCGGCGTGCCGCGGAAAACGCCACGGCCATCTCGGCCGCGGCCCCGACCAGGGCAACGACGATGAACCCGACGAATGCCGGCGTCATGCCGAGCGTTTCGGCGGCCTTCTGCACCGACGCGACGAAGATTTCGCTCACGAGCGCAACCAGCACGGTGACGATCCCCAGTGTCGGAACGGCGATTGCAAGCGGCAGTATCGGGCCGCCAGCCTCGCCATGGTCGCTGCTTGCAAACAGCTCCTTGTGCGTCTTCAGCGAGAACAGCAGGCTGAGACCATAGGCCGCGATCAGCAGGACCGCCAAGGCGGTGCTCAAGCGCTGCACCGTCGCCTCGTGTCCGGGAAAGTCGAGATCGGCCACGGCCGAGGGTGACAATAGGGCAATCGTGGCCATCAGCAGCAGCGCGGAATGGAGCCTGCCACCTGCCCGGTTGTATTCCTGCACGCGATGCCTCAATCCGCCCAGGAACAGCGATGCGCCCAGCATGAACAGCGAGTTGGTCACGATCGCACCCGCGATCGAGGCTTTGACCAGCATGTATTGACCGGCCTGCAACGCTGTGACCGCGATGATGAGCTCCGTGAGATTGCCAAGCGTGGCGTTCAACAGCCCGCCGACCGCATCGCCTGTCTTCTCGGCCACGGCCTCCGTCGCGTGGCTGAGCAGGCTCGCGAGCGGCACGATGGCGATCACGGCCAGCACGAACAGCAGCGTATGCGCGTCCGGCATGACGTGCTCGAGCACGATCACGACAGGCACGACAATCAGCAGCCACAGCAGCGGGCTGTGCCGGATTTCCCTGAGGAGCGCATTCATGGTCCGTCCTTCGCGGTCAGACCTCGACGCTGCCGCCGGAGAGGGGCCCGGTGTTGATCTAGCTCAACGGCTTGCGCGCCCTCGAACCGGCGCCTCAATAGCAGGGCGGCTGATATCCGCACGCCCGGCGATAGCCATAGGCGCCATAGGCGGCAGCTCCCGCCGCTGCTGCGCTGCATCTGGCCTTCCTCGCTGGCGAATTCGACAAGCCATTCGAGTTGATCTGCATCAAGCGATGCGATCACGGCCAAACCACAACAGCAACCGGGCTGGTTGGCGAGGCGTTGGTGCGAGCGATGATTCCGACTTGGTACGTCACCTTTGAAGTTCGAAAACGGGGGCTACTTTTGAGACAGCGGAGTCCGCGTGAGACGAAGACTTTCGCGACCGAGCATGAAGCCAAGCTGTTCGCGCGTGCCAGGCTCGACGAGGGGCTTGCGGTCTTTGCAGGCACGATCAACCCCCATCTTCCCAGGCGGCTCATCCCATCCTCCGGCATCCACGCTTGGCTTGCCGACGAACAAGACAGCACTTCGCTCTCCGAGATGGATGGCGAGTAAGCACGTTATCGTGCACAGACGTGGCGCTTGGGTGTTGCCATTTTGGTACGGGCCAAAGCTTCCCTCGCGCGTAACCTTCGAGACGTTCGCAATATGCACGCCAGCTGCATAAGGCTCAATTTTTGAACGGAAGAGATCTAGGAAAAGGGGATACGACGATGAAGAAGCTCTCGATAGCTGCGATCGGCTTCGCGGCGCTGAGCATGGTGGCTCCGGCCATGGCTGCCGATATGGCTCTCAAGGCAGCGCCGCCGCCAGTACCTGTGATGGCAGTCTATAACTGGACGGGATTCTACATCGGCGCCAACGGCGGCTGGGGGCAAAGCCATGGCTGCGTGGACTTCGTGACGGCCGCAGGGACGCTCGCAAGTGGTTGCGCCGATCGCTCCGGCGGCTTGATCGGCGGACAGCTCGGGTATCGCTGGCAGACCAATCAGTTTGTGCTCGGCCTGGAAGCGCAGGGCGATTGGGCCGAGATCAAGAACACGCGTGTCAGCCTGATTGATCCGCTGGTCTCGACCACGGGCAAGACAGATGGCATCGGGCTCTTTACGGCCCAGGTAGGTTGGGCATGGAACGCCTCGCTGTTCTACCTGAAGGGCGGTGCGGCGGTGACCCGTAATCGCTTCGACATTTTCAACAACGTCACGGGCGTTGGCCTCGCCTCCGCAGGTCACACGCGCTGGGGCGGTGCTCTCGGTGTTGGCTGGGAATACGGCTTCACGCCGAACTGGTCGGTCGGTGTCGAGTACGACCATCTCTGGATGGGGCGCGACAACACCGCCTTCGCAGCCGGCGTGGTCACGCCCGGCGGGCTCGCGCTCACGGGCAGCGGCGTCACCCAGGATATCGACATGGTCACACTTCGGCTGAACTATCGCTTCGGCGGTTACGGCGCGCCGGTCACGGCTCGCTACTGATCTCAGGTCTTCCCGGTGAACTCAGGCCCCGGCATCGACCGGGGCCTTTTTCGTGGGAGATGAACAGACGCGAGAATGTCCGGCGTGTTCGAGTGCCGCACGAGCGCCATTGCGATCACCAGTCCCGGTAGCCAAACCACCCGAACTGTGGTTGCCGCGCCGCCAGAACCATCTGCGGCGTCGGGTGTCGTTTCGATCGCGTCGCAATGTGTTGCGGCCTTCGCGGCCGCTTGTGCTCGACGGATTCGCGCGGCGGCGAGTCCGCGCGCGCCATCGCGAGTGCATTGGCAACCGCGGATGTCTCCGCCCGAATGACCGGCGGCTCTGTGCGGGCGAGGGAAGGAGGCTCTGTAGTCGAAGGTGCAGATGCGACCGCCACGATCACTGGCGCGGTCATATCGAGGACCACACGCTCGGGCCATTTGCGGTCCGAGTGAATGCGTATGGTCGCCCGATCCGCGATCGTCCTCTCGGCGATTTGCGCGCCGGGCAGACAAAAGTCCGCAACGAACAGGAGCGCGAGCAACGCCGCTCCGACCTTCCAGAAATAGGCCAATAACGGCATCCCGGTCGCTCCGTGCCCCCACAATGGCCCAGCTTGCGACGACGTTCCGCCAGTTTCCGACTCGTTGCGCGAGGCAGCTTGATCCAGATCAAGTGCGCGAAATATCTCCAACCTGGTCCTGGCGACTCTTTGATGATGTCATTGCATCCATGCTTTGCCCGACGATGCCGCGCCTCGGAAGCAGCATGCAGCTCGACCGCTGCCGCAGCTTCGCAGCAGTCTGGTCGCGCGTCGGCAAAGCTCGTGACTTGCGAGCCAGACCTGTGCGGCATCGATGATTCTCGGGAGAATGGCATCGTGCCAGTTTTTCGCCCGACCAGGCAGCCGAGACGACTCTCGCCCGCGCGTAAGCCATTGATTTCACAGCCCCCGTCTACTGTGCATGGGGTTGTTTTCGCGATTTTTGTTTTGGAGGGGCTAGCCGGCGCCCAGCGCCACCGCGACGTTGTAGGTCAGGAGGCTCGCGGCATAGGCCAGCACCAGCATGTAGGTGAAGGTCACGGCCATCCAGGTCCAGCTTCCGGTCTCGCGCCGGATCACGGCCAGCGTCGAGGCGCATTGCGGGGCGAAGATGTACCAGGCCAGCATCGACAGCGCGGTGGCGAGCGACCATTTCGTCGCCAGCACCTGGCCGATCTGCTCGGCCGCTTCCTTGCCGCCTTCGATCGCATAGACGGTGCCGAGTGCCGCGACCGCGACCTCGCGCGCCGCCATGCCCGGGATCAGCGCGACCGCGATCTGCCAGTTGAAGCCGACCGGGGCGAGCAGCGGTTCGAGTGCCTTGCCGATCATCGCGGCGAGGCTGAAGTCGATCGCGGGTTCGGTCGCGCCCGCCGGAGGCTGCGGGAACGAGGCCAGGAACCAGATCAGCACCATCATCGAGAAGATCGTGGTGCCGGCGCGGTACAGAAACATCTTGGCGCGGGTGAAGATGCCGATCACGATCGATTTCAGCCTGGGCATCTTGTAGTCCGGCAGCTCGAGCATGAACGGCGCCGGCGCATAGTCGCGCAGCATGAAGAACTTGATCAGGAATGAGACGAGAAGCGCGCTGATGATGCCGCAGGCATAGAGGCCGAACATCACGAGGCCCTGCAGGTTGATGAAGCCCCAGACGTCCTTCGCAGGGATGAAAGCCGAGATGATCAGCGTGTAGACCGGAATACGCGCCGAGCAGGTCATCAGCGGCGCGATCAGGATCGTGGTCAGCCGGTCGCGCTTGTTGTCGATCACGCGCGTCGCCATGATGCCGGGAATGGCGCAGGCAAAGCTCGACAGCAGCGGAATGAAAGCGCGGCCGTGCAGGCCGGCGCCGCCCATGATGCGGTCCATCAGGAACGCGGCGCGCGCCATGTAGCCGAAATCTTCCAGCAGCAGGATGAACAGGAAGATGAGGATGATCTGCGGCAGGAACACGATGACGCTGCCGACGCCGGAGATCACGCCATTCTGCAGGAAGCTCTGCAACAGGCCGTCGGGCAGGGTGGCCTGCACGAGCTCCCCGAGCCCGTCGAAGCCGGACTTGAGCACGTCCATTGCCGGTTGCGCCCAGGCGAACACCGCCTGGAACATCACGAACAGGATCAGCGCGAGCACGATGAGGCCGCCGACCGGATGCAGCACGATCGCGTCGATCCGCGCGGTCCATGTGTCGGGCCTGGCAGGCAGGCTGACGCAGTCGGCGATGATGCGGTCGGCCTCGCGCTGGGTCGCGCGCAATTCGGAGACGCTGAGCGCGCGCCAGTTGTTCGCCTCCGCCTCGGCGGCGAGCTTTGCCGAGACCTCGTCGGTCAGCTTCAAGAGGTCGGCGGTGCCGCCCTTGCGCACCGCGATCGAGGTGACCACGGGCAGGCCGAGCTCCTTGGCGAGCCGCTCCGTGTCGACGGTGATGCCGCGGCGGGCCGCGATGTCGAACATGTTGAGCACGAGCAGCATCGGCCGTCCGGTGCGCTTGAGCTCGAGCAGCAGGCGGATGGTCAGCCGCAAATTGGTCGAATCGGCCACGCACAGCACGAGGTCGGGCACGGTCTCGCCGGAGGCCTTGCCGAGCACGAAGTCGCGGGTGATCTCCTCGTCCGGGCTGCGGCCGCGCAGCGAATAGGTGCCGGGCAGGTCGACCACCGAGACCTGGCGTCCCAGGGGAGTGACGAAGAAGCCTTCCTTGCGCTCGACGGTGACGCCCGGATAGTTCGCGACCTTCTGCCGGCTGCCGGTCAGGGCATTGAACAGCGAGGTCTTGCCGCTGTTCGGCGTGCCCACCAGGGCGAGATGCAGCAGGGGTAATTCCATGGAATCACTGGTCCGGGATCAGAGGTCCGGTCGCTGTCTAGGCGACGATGATGGCCATGGCCTCGCGGCGTCGGACCGCAATCGTGATGCTGTCGACCCGCACGGCGATCGGGTCGCGCCCGACCAGCCCCTCGTGCAGGACCTCGACCCGGGCGCCCTCGACGAAGCCGAGCTCGATCAGGCGGCTCTCGAGCTCGATGTCGGAGAGCGCCGAGCCCGCCTCGCGAGCGGAAAGATGCTGGATGACGCCGGTATAGCCGCGCTGGGCCAGACCCAGCGGCATGTGCGGGCGCGTGTCATTGGTGTCGGTCATGCCCTGTATTTTCAACGCAAGGCATTGAGGTCAAGCGCGCGCGCTCGCTGAAACCGCATCTTAGAGTGATTTTAAAGTGCAGGTCGCGGAGCGCCGTCCAAGGCGCCCCGGCGGTTACTGGGCCGCGACCTTGTCCGGCTGGGGGGCCATGGCCCGGCTCTTGAAGTAGTCCAGCACGAACAGGCGGATCGCCGACGACAAATTGCCCTGCTGGCGGTTGTTGTCGATCTCGCCGACCAGCTCGGACAACGTCATGTTGCGCAAGCCGGAGATCTCCTTCATGCCGTTCCAGAACGCCTCTTCCAGGCTGACGCTGGTCTTGTGCCCGGCGACGACGATCGACCGTTTCACGACGGGCGACTTCATGGCTGCTCCTCGCGATCGATCTGGTGCTGGTCCAACTGATGCTGGTCCAGATGCGCCTTCGCCTTGTCCGCGCGCGTCTCCTGCGCCGACCGTTCCGCCTTCGTGCGGCCGAACTTCGTCCGGTTGGCGTCCGCCTGCTTCGCCGAGGCTTCCCGTTCGGCGCGCTTCCTGAAACGATTCAGGTTGATGACGTTCCCCATGCCGCGTCTCCATCATCCGATCCTTTCCAGGCAGGATGAAACACTCAGAAACAGGGTGCCGCACTGCGCCCCACAAGACTTGATCGCCATTCGCTTGTCCTCGTCAATCGGCCTCTCGGGCCATCAAACGATGAATTTCGCCCCCGTCGAGGGGCGGAAGGGCTGCGTAGCACGCCGTCCTGCCGGAACATTGACGGTAATCAAATCCCGCCCCCAAAGCCGCACATTTCTAGGGCGACGAGCGTCCGTATCATTACGGATGGCTATCGGAATTCGGAGTTCTATCCCGGGCTGGTCATCTTCTCGGGGCGTACCAGGCGATCGAACTCATCAGCCGAGACGAAGCCGAGCCGCAGCGCTTCCTCCTTCAGCGTGGTGCCGTTGGCGTGGGCCGTCTTGGCCACCTTGGCGGCGTTGTCGTAGCCGATCTTCGGGGCGAGCGCCGTCACCAGCATCAGCGAACGCTGCATCAGCTCACTTATGCGCTTTTCGTCGGCACGGATGCCGCTCACGCAATGCTCGGTGAAGGATCGCGCCGCATCCGCCATCAGGCGGATCGAGTGCAGCATGTTGTAGGCGAGCACGGGCTTGTAGACGTTGAGCTCGAAATGGCCCTGGCTGCCGGCCACCGTGATCGCGGTGTGATTGCCGAACACCTGGCAGCACACCATGGTCATCGCCTCGCACTGGGTCGGATTGACCTTGCCCGGCATGATCGAGGAGCCCGGCTCGTTCTCCGGCAGGATCAGCTCGCCTAGCCCTGAGCGCGGGCCCGATCCCAAGAGGCGGATGTCGTTGGCGATCTTGAACAGCCCTGTCGCGACCGAGTTGATGGCGCCATGCGCCAGCACGTAGGCGTCGTTGGAGGCCAGTGCCTCGAATTTGTTGGCGGCGCTGGTGAAGGGCAGCTTCGTGATCCCGACCACGTGCTTGGCGAAAAGCTTCGCGAAGCGCGGCTTCGAGTTGAGGCCGGTGCCGACGGCGGTGCCGCCCTGCGCCAGCGGATAGAGGTCCTTCACCGCGACCTTGAGCCGGGCGATGCCGCTTTCGACCTGCGCGGCATAGCCGGAAAACTCCTGGCCGAGCGTCAGGGGCGTGGCATCCTGCGTATGAGTCCGGCCGATCTTGACGATTTTTGCGAACGCTTTCTCCTTCTTGCGCAGCGCGCGGAGCAGCTCATCGAGCGCAGGAATGAGGTCGGCATTGATGCGACTCGCGGCCGCGACATGCATCGCGGTCGGGAACGAATCGTTCGACGACTGGCTCATGTTGACGTGATCGTTGGGATGCACCGGCTTCTTGGCGCCGAGCTCGCCGCCGAGCAGCTCGTTGGCGCGGTTGGCGATCACCTCGTTGAGGTTCATGTTGCTTTGTGTGCCCGAGCCGGTCTGCCACACGACAAGCGGGAAATGGTCATCGAGCTTGCCCTCGATCACTTCGCGCGCGGCGCGGATGATGGCGCCCGCGCGGCGCCGGTCGAGCAGGCCGAGCTCGAGGTTGGACTGCGCGGCCGCGAGCTTGACGATGCCGAGCGCATGCAGGAGCGCGATCGGCATGCGGTCGGTGCCGATGCGAAAGTTCTGGCGCGAGCGCTCGGTCTGCGCCCCCCAATAACGATCGGAGGGGACCTCGATGGGGCCGAAACTGTCGGTCTCGATGCGGGTGGCGGGGCGGGCAGTCTTCGATCGGTCAGTCTTCGAGCGGGCAGTTTTGGCCATGAGCACATCCATCCTGCCGCCCGAAATGCCGCGCGGCCGTTTCATGTGCTCTTCTATATAGACAGTTTGGCCGGGCGCGATGGCTTCGGCCCCAACCTAGATCATTTCTTGCGGAAACGATCGAGCCGCACGACTTCGGCGCCGCCCTGGTTCGGAGCCGCCGGCTCCTCCGTGCCCTCCGCCGTTTCAGGGGCAGGCGTCTGCACGGCGACGGCCGACGGCGCGGGAGCTGTCGGCAGCGTTTCGGGCGCGACCTCGGCGACGTCGGACGTGTCGAACTGCAGGCCGAATTTCACGGACGGATCGAGGAAGCTCTTGATGGCGCTGAACGGCACGATCAGCCGCTCCGGAATGCCGCCGAAGGACAGGCCGACCTCGAAGCGATCCTCGAGCACGGTCAGGTCCCAGAACTGATGCTGCAGGATGATCGTCATCTCTTCCGGATATTGCGCCAGCAGCCGCGGCGACAGCTTCACGCCCTCGGCCTTCGACACGAAGGTGATGAAGAAATGGTGCTCGCCCGGCAGGCCCTGGGCCGCGGCATCGGTCAGCACCTTCCGCAGCACGCCGCGCAGCGCGTCGCGGGCCAGCACATCGTATCGGATATGATCGGTCGCCATGGTGGTCCTGTTGCATCCCCGAAGCCGGACCGTGCCGACCCGACTCGCCAAGCCGCAATAGTACCGCGCCTGACGGGTCAGCAGGAGTCCCCGCCGGGGAAGAAATCAAGAGTAAAGTGGAGGCTTCTGTTGCCAGGTGCCTCCGAACCCCGCCTAACGGAGCTTAACCCGTTAGGACTTTAAGATGGTCTTTCAAACTGCGTTACGCAGCCTGAGCAACCGGAGCAAAGTTGTCGTTGGCAACTATTGCAGTAGCCCGATAACGGCGGAACAATACCGGGAAAAAGTACGCCCTTTACGCCCTCGTCGATCCTATTTCGCCCCCGCCAAAGCCCGCTTCGGGATGACCCGTTGGTGGGCTTTGGTGGAGGCGCCGGGTACCGCCCCCGGGTCCGAATGGTTTATTGCGACGACCGTTTATTTCCATAGCCGGCGAACCGGCAGCCCCAATATAGGGCGCAAAGGGTTTGAAAAACAGGGGGTTTTGAACGTTCCCGCGCAGTTCCCTTGGGATAGGTTCCGGACGGAGGGGCACCTGGCCTTAGCGACGCCGCGGCCGGCGTTCTAAGCTTCTGAGATGTCCGAGGATTCAGCACCGGCCGGCCGAGCGCCAGGCCTGTTGCTGCCGCCGACGCTGATCATGACGGTGCTTGCGATCATCTACGCCCGTTACGGCGACCTCGACGTGCTGCGCCGCAGCCTCGCCGGCATCTCCTGCGCGGCGGTAGGATCGCAGTAGTGGTCCGCATGATGACGCCGCTGCTGAAGCGGACGGATCCCCTCGCATTGATCCTGATGGCCGGCGTGTTTCTCGCCATCGGCGTGCTTCGCCTGCCGCTTCCGGCGGTGCTGCTGGTCGCGATCCCCGTCAGTGTCGGCGCCACTTTTTTCCTGCGGCGGAAAGTAGCAGCATGAAGCCCGAGAATCCGATCTGGGCGCTGATCTCCACCTTTGGACTGATGTCGCTGTTCGCGGTCGGCGGCGCCGCGGCGGCGGTGGCCGAGATGCACCGCATCGCGGTCGAGGTGCATCACTGGATGACCGACAAGCAGTTCACCGACGCCTACGCGATCGCGCAGCTCTCGCCAGGTCCGAACGTGCTTATCGTGACCTTAATCGGCTATGCCGTCGCCGGCATCCCCGGCGCACTGGCGGCGACGGCTGGCGATGTGCCTGCCGACGGCGCTGCTTGCCAATTATGTCAGCCGCCTCCTCAATCGGCCCAGCAAATCGCGCTGGCCCGGCTTGATTCAAGCTGCACTGGTTCCGCTTTCGATCGGATTGATGGCGGCAAGTGCCTTGATCCTGGCCCAGTCGACCGATCGCACAATTGCTGCAGTGCTTCTGACCGCAATGGTTGCGGTGATCGCCGCGGTCCCGCGCATCAATCCACTCTGGCTCCTGCTCGCCGGGGGACTGTTGGGTTTTGCTGGCATTGTGTAATGAAAATCGCTAGGCGTGATCCGGGCGGGGGACCCAGTTCCAGCCGATTTAGAACAACAGTGCTCGTGACTTACCGGTCGCGGAGGAGACATGCATGGCCGATACGATGGGCCACACGGCGACAGCCACCCGAAATACCCAGGTGGCGCTCGGCTTCTGTCTGCTGGCGATTGCGCCGCAGATTTTCGAATTCATCTGGTCGATAGGGACGATTTTCGGTTGGGGCGCGGGACGCGGCCCGGCCACGGTCGTGATCAGCCACGCCACCGCGTTGCTCGCCGGCGCGCCCAGTACGTTGATGGGAGCGGCCACCGGTGACACCAAGAAGGCGTCGTCCGAGGTGCTGCTGGCGCTGATCTATTCCTATCCGATCTTCGTGGTCGCGATCGTCACGCTGTTCATGACCATCAGGTCGGCGCAGGACTATGTCGGCGGGGTCATCCTGATGGCGCTGGCCCTGTTTGCGCTGTGGGCCTCGAGCGATCTGCAGGGGATGCGCGGCTTCTCCTTCGGCGCCGGCACCGCGCCGCGGATGTTCGGCGGACTGCTGGTCGCCTTGTCCGCCGGCATCGCCCTGACCGGACTTCTGACCGATGGGCCGACGATGGCCCATTACTCGTGGCGCGGGCCGCTGTTCGTGATGGCCGCGATCCTGTTCTTCGCGCTGGCGATCCGGCCGCTCGGCCTCGTGGTCACGGCCTTTGCGAGCTTCATGATCGCCGCGACGGGGTCGCATGAGACGCGCTGGCTGGAGGCCGCCATCGTCGGCGCCTGCCTGACCATCGGCTGCGCGATCCTCTTTCCCTACGTGCTCGGGTTGCCGATGCCGATGTACCCGCGTTTCATGATCCAGTGAGGGTGTGATGGATATCTTTGCCAACCTCGCTCACGGTTTTGCCGTCGCGCTGACCCCGATCAACCTGCTGATGTGCCTGATTGGCGCGCTGGTCGGCACCCTGGTCGGCGTGCTCCCGGGCATCGGCACCATCGCCACCGTCGCGATGCTGCTACCGATCACCTTCGGATTGCCGCCGGTTGGCGCGCTGATCATGCTCGCCGGCATCTATTACGGCGCCCAGTATGGCGGCTCGACCACGTCGATCCTGGTCAATATTCCAGGTGAGGCGACATCGGTCGTCACCGCTATCGACGGTCACCAGATGGCCAAGCAGGGCCGTGCCGGCCCGGCGCTGGCGATCGCGGCGATCGGCTCGTTCTTCGCCGGCTGCGTTGCGACCGTGCTGATTGCCCTGCTCGGCGCGCCGCTGACCAAGCTGGCGCTGGCGTTCGGTCCGGCCGAGTATTTCTCGCTGATGGTGCTCGGCCTGATCTTCGCGGTCGTGCTGGCCAAGGGTTCGGTGCTGAAGGCGATCGCGATGATCGTGTTCGGCCTGCTGCTGTCGATGGTCGGCTCGGACATCGAGACCGGCGCCTCGCGCATGGCCTTCAACATTCCAGAGCTCGCCGACGGCCTCGGCTTTGCGACGGTGGCGATGGGCGTGTTCGGCTTCGCCGAGATCATCCGCAATCTCGACCATGGCGCCGAGATGAACCGCGATCTCGTGCAGCAGAAGATCACCGGCCTGATGCCGACCAAGAAGGACCTGCTCGACTCGACGCCGCCGATCCTGCGCGGCACCGTGCTCGGCTCGATCCTCGGCATCCTGCCCGGCGGCGGCGCGGTCATCGCCTCGTTCGCGGCCTATACGCTCGAGAAGAAGCTCGCCAAGAACCCGTCGCGGTTCGGCCGCGGCGCGATCGAGGGCGTGGCGGCGCCGGAAAGCGCCAACAACGCTGCGGCGCAGACCTCCTTCATCCCGCTGCTGACGCTCGGCATCCCGCCGAACGCGGTGATGGCGCTGATGGTGGGCGCGATGACCATCCACGGCATCGTGCCGGGTCCGCAGGTGATGCAGAAGCAGCCCGACCTCGTCTGGGGCATGATCGCCTCGATGTGGATCGGCAATCTGATGCTGATCATCATCAACCTGCCGCTGGTCGGAATCTGGGTCCGGTTGCTTCGTGTGCCGTACCGGCTGATGTTCCCCTCGATCGTGATCTTCTGCGCGATCGGCATCTACTCGGTGAACAACGCGCCGGTCGACGTCATCCTTGCCGGCGTGTTCGGTCTCGTCGGCTACTGGCTGATCAAGCACGATTTCGAGCCGGCACCGCTGCTGCTCGGAATGGTGCTCGGCCCGCTGATGGAAGAGAACCTGCGCCGTGCGCTGCTGATCTCGCGCGGCGACTGGAGCGTGTTCCTGACGCGTCCGCTGTCGGCGGTGCTGCTCGCGATCGCGGCGAGCCTGCTGCTGCTCACGGTGCTGCCTGTGTTGCGATCGAAGCGGGACCAGGTGTTCACCGAGTCTGAGAACTAGGGCATGATCCGGAAAAGTGTCAGGCGGTTTTCCGGAAAGATCATGCTCAAGTGAAAAGCCGCCTGCGTCGGCGCGCCGCATTCGGAAGTCGAATCGACTTGTGTTACGGCTTCGTGAAATGAAAATGCCGGCCTTTGGGCCGGCATTTTGCTGTGTCCAAGGGAACGACGGGGATCGACATGACCTTCATTCGCGCGCTCACGAGCGCATGTGCCGCAGCGCTCGCCTCGCTGTGCGCTTTTGTTGCGCCGGCTGAGGCGCAGACTTATCCGACGCGCAGCATCACCATGATCGTGCCGTTTGCGGCCGGCGGCCCGACCGACGTCGTCGCGCGCATCGTCACCGGGCATATGGCGCAGACGCTGGGACAGAGCATCATCATCGAGAACGTGGTCGGCGCCGGCGGCACCACCGCAACCACCCGCGCCGCGCGCGCGGCCAATGACGGCTATGCGCTCATCACCGGGCA
This sequence comes from Bradyrhizobium sp. SBR1B, assembly GCF_014198205.1. Classification (NCBI taxonomy): domain Bacteria; kingdom Pseudomonadati; phylum Pseudomonadota; class Alphaproteobacteria; order Hyphomicrobiales; family Nitrobacteraceae; genus Bradyrhizobium; species Bradyrhizobium sp. SBR1B. Next base: position 317,004 of record NZ_JACIHC010000003.1, on the reverse strand, counting down.
TATGGGCACGCATGCCGCCTCGGTGCCGCTCTATCCCAAGCTCGCGTATCATCCCGAGAAGGATTTCGAGCCGATCGCGCTGCTCGCGGGCACCCCGATCCTGATCCTCGCGCGCAAGGACTTTCCGCCGAAGGATTTGAAGGAGTTCGTGGCCTATGTGAAGGCCAACGCCGAGAAGGTGAATGCTGCCCATGCCGGCGTCGGCTCGGTCTCGCACGTTTCCTGCGAGCTCCTGCACTCGATCCTCGACATCAAGCCGGTCGGCGTGCCCTTCAACGGCACGGGACCTGCGATGAACGCGCTGGTGGCGGGGCAGGTCGACTACATGTGCGACCAGATCGTCAACGCCGTGCCGCAGATCAATGCCGGGACCATCAAGGCCTATGCGATCGCAACGCCGGAGCGCAATCCGTCGCTGCCGAACGTGCCGACCACGGCAGAAGCGGGCCTGCCGAAATTCCAGGCCCAGGCCTGGAATGCGATGTTCGCGCCCAAGGGAACTTCGCCGGCGATTCTGGCCAGCCTGAACGCTGCGGCCAGCAAGGCGCTCGACGACGAGACCGTGAAGAAGCGCCTGCTCGAGCTCGGCAGCGTCATCCCGGGCCCTGCGGAGCGGACGCCGGAGGCGCTGGCCACCCTCGTCAAGAACGAGATCGCGAAATGGACCCCGGTGCTCAAGCCGGCAACTTAGGCAGTGCGATCAAGCCGATAGGGCAAGGGGCGGGACTTGGGTTCCGCCCCTTGTCGTTTGCGCCGGGACCACTCACTTTTCCGGGTATAATCGGAGCGGACAGCGAATCGCCGCTGTTGCAGCGCGGGGACGGCCGCTAAGTTCGCCGCCTCCCCAAAGGCTCAGTCGCACATGCACCAGTATCAGGACCTGCTCGAGCGGATTCTTTCAGACGGCGCCGAGAAGACCGACCGGACCGGTACCGGCACGCTCTCGGTGTTCGGTCATCAGATGCGCTTCAATCTGTCGGCCGGCTTCCCGATGCTGACCACCAAGCGGCTGCCGCTGAAGGCGATCATCCACGAGCTGCTGTGGTTCCTGAAGGGCGACACCAACATCAAATATCTGCGCGACAACGGTGTCACCATCTGGGACGAATGGGCGGATGCCAATGGCGATCTCGGCCCGGTCTATGGCCATCAATGGCGCTCCTGGCCGGCGCCTGACGGCCGCAGCATCGACCAGATTGCGAACGTGGTCGACATGATCAAGCGCAATCCGGACTCGCGCCGCCTGATCGTCTCGGCGTGGAATCCAGCCGAAGTCGACAAGATGGCGCTGCCGCCGTGCCATTGTCTGTTTCAGTTCTACGTCGCAGGCGGCAAGCTGTCCTGCCAGCTCTATCAGCGCTCGGCCGACGTCTTCCTCGGCGTGCCCTTCAACATCGCCTCCTATGCGTTGCTGACCATGATGGTGGCGCAGGTCACCGGCCTGAAGCCCGGCGACTTCGTACATTCGTTCGGCGATACCCATCTCTATTCCAACCATCTGGAGCAGGCCCGGCTTCAGCTCACGCGCGCGCCGCGCGCGCTGCCGGTGATGCGGATCAATCCCGATGTGAAGGACATCTTCTCCTTCCGCTTTGAGGATTTCGAGCTCGTCGGCTACGACCCGCATCCGCACATCAAGGCGGAAGTCGCGGTTTAGCGCCGATGTCGCTCAACATTCGCCGTGTGCGCCCGGGCGAAGCCGGGCTCGTTCTCGCTTTCATCCGAGAGCTCGCCGAATACGAAAAACTCTCGCACGAGGTCGAAGCGACCGAGGCCGACATCGCCGATGCGCTGTTCGGCGAGCGACCGCAACTCTATTGCGCGATCGCCGAGTGGGACGGCGAGCCGGCCGGCTTCGCGGTCTGGTTTACAAATTTCTCCACCTTTAGTGGCCGTCACGGCATCTATCTCGAGGAGCTCTACGTGCGGCCGTCGCATCGCGGCAGGGGGCTCGGCAAGGCGCTGCTGGTTTATCTGGCCAAGGAATGCGCCGATAACGGCTGGTCCCGCCTGCAATGGGCGGTGCTCGACTGGAACGCGCCGTCGATCGCGTTCTACAAGTCGCTCGGCGCGGTGATGATGGACGACTGGACGCTGTGCCGCGTCACCGGGCCGGCGCTGACGCGGCTTGCCGGGAGTGCGCCCTGATGGAGATCGTCTTCGTCGTCGCGATCGCGGAGAACGGCGTCATCGGCGCGGGCAACGCGATCCCGTGGCGATTGAAATCCGACATGGCGCGCTTCAAGGCGCTCACGATCGGCAAGCCCGTGATCATGGGCCGCAAGACCTTTGAATCATTGCCCCGCCGCCCGCTGCCGGGCCGCACGAACATCCTCATCACGCGCGATGCGGGTTATCGCGCCAATGGTGCCATCGTCACGACGTCGGCCGCGGACGCCGACGCGGTCGCGCGCGGCGATGCCCTGCGGCGTTCGGTCACTGAGATCGCGGTGATCGGCGGCGCCGAAATCTTTCGGCAATGGCTCGACCGCGCCGATCGGCTCGAAATCACCGAAGTCCACGCGCGACCCGAAGGCGATACGTATTTCGACATCGACAAGGCGGAATGGGACGAGGTGGCGCGTGTCCGCCATCCTGCCGCAGGCGAGGACAGCGCCGAATACTCCTATGTGACATATCGTCGGCGGCGCGGCCATTAACCGCTTTCTTCAATGTTTACATTGACTTTTTCGTGCCCGAGCATAGCTCGGAAGACGGTCACCGCTGCGTTGTAAGGGACTTGCCTGTCCCCTATAAAGCGGACCGGACAAAGCGGGCGGGGGCAATTCCACCCTGCCGAGGAGAGCGTCGAATGCCGTGGAAGAATCAGGGCGGTGGCCCATGGGGCTCGGGTCCGAAGGGACCATGGGGCTCAGGCCCGCAACCGGTCGGGCCGAGGCCGCCGGATCTGGAAGACCTTCTGCGGCGCGGCCAGGACCGCCTCCAGCAGATCATGCCGGGCGGCTATTTCTCCGGCATCGGCATCACGCTGATCGTGCTGCTGATCGTCGCGTTCTGGCTGCTGTCGGGCTTCTTCCGCGTGCAGTCCGAAGAGCTCGGCGTCGTGCTGCGTTTCGGCAAGCATGTTCGCACCGTGCAGCCGGGCCTGAACTATCATCTGCCCTATCCGATCGAGACAGTGCTGCTGCCCAAAGCGCTGCGCGTCAACACCATTTCGATCGGCATGACGCTGATCGACGATCCGGCGCGGCGCGGCCGCTCCATTCGTGACGTGCCGGAAGAGAGCCTGATGTTGACCGGCGACGAGAACATCGTCGACGTCGACTTCACCGTGCTCTGGCGCATCAAGCCGGACGGCGTCGGCGACTTCCTCTTCAACATCCAGAATCCCGAAGGCACCGTGAAGGCGGTCTCCGAGAGCGCGATGCGCGAGGTGATCGGCCGCTCGCAGATCCAGCCGATCCTGACCGGCGCACGCAACGTCACCGAGCAGGGCGTGCAGGAGTTGATCCAGAGGACGCTGGACAGCTATGGCGCCGGCATTCAGGTCACCCAGGTGCAGATGCAGAAGGTCGATCCGCCGGCGCAGGTGATCGACGCGTTCCGCGACGTCCAGGCGGCGCGCGCCAATCTCGAGCAGTTGCAGAACGAGGCGCAGACCTACGCCAACCAGGTGGTGCCGCAGGCGCGGGGCCGCTCGGCCAAGATCCTGCAAGACGCCGAAGGCTACAAGGAGCAGGCGGTCGCCGAGGCCAAGGGCCAGAGCGCGCGCTTCCTGAAGGTGTACGAGGAATACAAGAAGGCGCCCGACGTGACGCGTGAACGGATCTATCTGGAGACGATGGAGCGCGTGCTCGGCGGCGCCGACAAGCTGGTCTTTGACGGCGGGCCCTCGGGCCAGGGCATCGTGCCCTATCTGCCGCTCGGCGAACTGACGACCAAGCGGCCGCCTACCACCGGTCCGCAGTCGAGCGGAGGCAACCGATGAGGTCCCCGGTCACAGGTTTCGTCACGCTGGTCGGGCTCCTGCTGGTCGTGATCGTCGGCTACATGTCGCTGTTCACGGTGCAGCAGACCGAGCAGACCATCGTGCTCCAGTTCGGCCGGCCCGTCGACGTCGTCACCGCACCCGGCCTGCACTTCAAGGCGCCGTGGAATTCGGTGATCAACATCGACAAGCGGATCCTCGATCTGGAGAACCCGTCGCAGGAAGCGATCGCCTCCGATCAGAAGCGGCTCGTGGTCGACGCCTTCGCGCGCTACCGCATCAAGGATGCGCTGCGCTTCTATCAGAGCGTCGGCTCGATCCAGGCTGCCAACATCCAGCTCACCACGCTGCTGAACGCGGCGCTGCGCCGCGTGCTGGGCGAGGTCTCCTTCATCAACGTGGTGCGCGACGACCGCGAGAAGCTGATGCAGCGCATCCGCGACCAGCTCGATCGCGAGGCCGATGGCTACGGCATCCAGGTCGTCGACGTCCGGATCCGCCGCGCCGATCTGCCGGAGCAGAACAGCCAGGCGGTCTATCTGCGCATGAAGACCGAGCGCGAGCGCGAGGCGGCCGAGTTCCGCGCGCAGGGCGGCCAGAAGGCCCAGGAGATCAGGTCCAAGGCCGATCGTGAGGCGACCGTCATCGTCGCCGAGGCGAATTCGCAGGCCGAGCAGACCCGGGGCGCCGGCGATGCCGAGCGCAACCGCCTGTTCGCCGAAGCCTACAGCAAGGATGCCGACTTCTTCGCCTTCTACCGGTCGATGACGGCTTACGAGAACGGGCTGCGTTCGAACGACACCCGCTTCCTGCTGCGGCCGGACTCGGATTTCTTCCGGTACTTCAGTAACCCGTCCGGCAAGACGGCGACCGAGACGCCGGCGAAGCCGTAAGCTAGACAAAGGGCGGCGATCTCGCCGCCCTTCGTCCAGACAAGAACAGCATAACGGGAGGTTCCAATCCGATGAGGTCCATTGCGTTCGCCGACTTCCTCATCGGCTTGGGCATCCTGTTCGTGCTGGAAGGCTTGATGTTCGCGGCAAGTCCCAACTGGATGCGCAAGGCCATGAAGAGCGCTATCGCCACGCCGGACAACATCCTGCGGGCGGTCGGGATCGGTTCGGCCATCGTCGGCCTGGTCCTGATCTGGGTCATGCGGCGCCCCATTTAGGCGGCGCGCCAACGCCAAAGTGAAGGCGAGAGACCGGTTTTCGCCGTATTATCGGGGTGTTGAGGCCCATTAACCTGCGCGCTTGCGCCGTCCCCCCGTCAAGCGCAGTCTGGCGCCGAATCCCTCTCTCTGGAGATCACAATGACCGCTGCCACCATTGCCCCGTCCCGCTCGCGACTTGGTGTGCGAATTGGGCTGGCCGCGCTCGCCGTCGCTGCTGTCAGCGCGTTCGGCTCGCCGGCTTATGCGCGCGGACCGGAGGGCATCGCCGACGTCGCCGAGAAGGTGATCGACGCGGTCGTCAACATCTCGACCTCGCAGACCGTCGAGGCCAAGGGCGGCGGCAGCAACGCCATGCCGCAATTGCCGCCCGGCTCGCCCTTCGAGGAGTTCTTCGACGATTTCTTCAAGAACCGCAAAGGTCCGGGCGGCAGCAGCAAGGGTGGCGAGCGCGGCGACGGCGGCCCGCCGCCGCGCAAGACCAACTCGCTCGGAAGCGGCTTCATCATCGACACATCAGGCGTCGTCGTCACCAACAACCACGTCATCGCGGATGCCGACGAGATCAACGTCATCCTCAACGACGGTACCAAGATCAAGGCCGAGCTGGTCGGCGTCGACAAGAAGACCGACCTTGCAGTCTTGAAGTTCAAGCCGACCAAGCCGCTGGTCGCGGTGAAGTTCGGCGATAGCGACAAGCTGCGTCTCGGCGACTGGGTGGTCGCGATCGGCAACCCGTTCAGCCTGGGCGGCACGGTGACGGCCGGCATCGTCTCGGCCAAGAACCGCGACATTTCCTCGGGTCCTTATGACAGCTACATCCAGACCGATGCCTCCATCAACCGCGGCAATTCCGGCGGTCCGCTGTTCAACCTCGATGGCGACGTCATCGGCGTCAACACGCTGATCATCTCGCCCTCGGGCGGCTCGATCGGCATCGGCTTCGCCGTGCCCTCGAAGACGGTCGCAGGCGTCGTCGACCAGCTCCGCCAGTTCGGCGAGCTGCGGCGCGGCTGGCTCGGCGTGCGGATCCAGAGCGTCACCGACGAGATCGCCGAGAGCCTCAGCATCAAGCCGGCGCGCGGCGCGCTGGTTGCGGGCGTCGACGACAAGGGCCCGGCCAAGCCGGCCGGCATCGAGCCGGGCGACGTCGTCGTCAAGTTCGACGGCAAGGACGTCAAGGATCCGAAGGACCTGTCCCGCGTCGTCGCCGACACGGCGGTCGGCAAGGAAGTCGACGTCATCATCATCCGCAAGGGCAAGGAAGAAACCAAGAAGGTCACCCTCGGCCGTCTCCAGGATCCCGAGAAGGTGCAGGCCGCGGTGAAGACCGACGAGCCCGCGCCCGAGAAGCCGGTGACGCAGAAGGCGCTCGGCCTTGATCTTGCGGCGCTGAACAAGGATCTGCGCACCCGCTACAAGATCAAGGAGAGCGTCAAGGGCGTGGTCGTCACCAATGTCGACGCGAATTCCGACGCCGCCGAGAAGCGCCTCTCCGCCGGCGACGTCATCGTCGAGGTCGCGCAGGAGGCCGTCTCCAGCGGCGCCGACATCCAGAAGCGGGTCGACCAGCTCAAGAAGGACGGCAAGAAGTCGGTGCTGCTGCTGGTGTCGAACGCCGACGGCGAGCTGCGGTTTGTGGCGCTGAGCGTGCAGTAGTCGCTGGCCGGTGCCGTAGGGTGGGCAAAGCGACTTGTCCGCCGTAGCTCGAAGAGCGAAGGCGGAAGCGTGCCCACCCCCTGTCGCCGTCGGAGAAAGATCGTGGGCACGGCGCTTTGCGCCTTTGCCCACCCTACGGCCGCTGAGCATGCGGCAAGAGGCTACCCCTCCACGAACTCGTCCCGCCGATACCCCTGCGCATACAGCAGCGCGGTGAGGTCGCCGTGATCGATCCGCGCCGCGGCCGCAGCCGCCACGGCCGGCTTGGCGTGATAGGCGACGCCCAGCCCCGCGGCCTGGATCATCGCGAGATCATTGGCGCCGTCGCCGACCACGACCGAGTCGATGTCGTCGAGATCGAACGACTCCATCAGATCCACCAGCGTCGCGAGCTTCGCCGCGCGGCCCAAAATCGGCTCCTTCACCTCGCCGGTGAACTTGCCGTCGCGCACGACCAGCTCGTTGGCGCGGTTCTCCTGGAAGCCGATCTTGGCGGCGACCGCGGTCGTGAACAGCGTGAAGCCGCCGGAGACGAGGCAGGTATAGGCGCCGTGCTTGCGCATGGTCGCGACCAGTTCGCGGCCGCCCGGGGTCAGCGTGATGCGCTTGGCCAGCACCTCATCGACCACGCCGGCGGGCAGGTCCTTCAGCAGCGCGACGCGCTCGCGCAGTGCCGGCTCGAACTCGATCTCGCCGCGCATGGCGCGTTCGGTGATGGCGGCGACGTGGGCCTTCATCCCGACGAGATCGGCGAGCTCGTCGATGCATTCCTGGCCGATCATGGTGGAATCCATGTCGGCGAGAAAAAGCTTCTTGCGCCGGGCGCCGACTGGCTGCACGACGATGTCGACGGGCAGGTCGCCGCGAAGCTCGCGGAGCCGCTGCTCGATGGCGTGACGGTCGGCTTCGAGGTTACTGTCGGCGCCGAAGGGAATGTCGACCGCAACCCCGTCGAACAGCCAGTGAGCGGGAGCTGCCTGGGGCAGCACGGCGCGGGCGCCATCGACGATGGTGGAGTCGAGCGCGGGATTGTCGGGGTTGCAGATCAGCGTGGCGACGAGGGACATTTGAGGTTTTCGTGAGCGAGGGGCAAGTCAGCAGAAGCCATGTTGGCAAGGCCGTGCTTATCGCAGGCCCGACCGCCAGCGGCAAGTCGGCGCTGGCGCTGGAGCTTGCCCTCAGCACGGGCGGGGTCGTCATCAATGCCGATTCCATGCAGGTCTATCGTGACCTGCGGATCATCACGGCGCGCCCCACACAAAGCGAGGAAGCGCGCGCGCCGCATCGCCTGTACGGTCATGTCGATGCAGCCGTGAATTTTTCGGCCGGTGCCTGGGTGAGTGATGCAGCCAAGGCGCTCGACGAGGCAGAAGCGGAAGGCCGTCTGCCGATCTTCATCGGCGGCACCGGGCTCTATTTCAAGGCACTGACGGCGGGGCTCTCCGTGGTGCCGCCAATCCCTGCCGAGGTGCGCGAGGATGTGCGCGCGCGGCTGGAACGCAACGGCGTCGAGGCGCTGCATGCGGAACTGGCGCTTCGCGACCCCAGTGCGGCCGAGCGATTGAACCTGCGTGACCGCACCCGGATCGCGCGCGCGCTCGAAGTGGTCGAGGCGACCGGCCGCTCGCTGCTCGACTGGCACCGGGAGGGCCAGCCGCCGCTGCTGCCGAAGGACAGTTTTCGCGCGGTATTTCTCGCACCCGAACGGGACGAGCTCTATGCCCGTATCGATGCCCGCTTCGACGCCATGCTGGGCGCCGGCGCGTTGAGTGAGGTTGAGCGACTTGCCGCCAGAAACCTCGATCCGCTGCTGCCGGCGATGAAGGCTCATGGCGTGCCGGGCCTGATCCGGCATTTGCGCGGTGAGCTCAGCCTGGAGCAGGCCGCCACCACCGGCCGCGCCGATACCCGCCACTACGCCAAGCGGCAATTCACCTGGTTCCGGCACCAATTGCCGGAGTTCGAATGGGTGAAGCCCGGGGAGGCGAGGGGATGGCTCGCCGCCATTGTAAACGCGACCCGCGGCCCCGCCTGAGGCGCTTTTCTGTCCGGGTTCCCGAATTTACCTCTCGCCGAACCCGGGGAACACCGCTACACTGCCAAAATCGCGCGGGAACGGCCGCATCGCCTTGACATCCGGGCTTTGGCCGTTATGTTTCGCGCAACCTTTGGGAAGCCGGGCACCTGCCATGCGTAACATTATTACCAAACTCCTTGTCGCCGTCGTACCCAGGCACACCGCCGGGGGTGGCTAGCTGCCATCCACATGACAGGCGGTGTGCATGGGCCCTCTTCGGGGCCTTTTTTATTTCCCGAACCAGACACGAACGAAGCCGCTGACAACAGCGCATCCGGAGCAAGCCAATGAGCGACAAGAGCCACGATCCGAACCAGATGACCGGCGCTGCGATGATCGTTCGCGCGCTCATCGATCATGGCGTGACCGACATTTTCGGCTATCCCGGCGGCGCGGTGCTTCCGATCTATGACGAGATCTTTCAGCAGAGCGAGGTCCAGCACATCCTGGTCCGCCACGAGCAGGGCGCCGGCCACGCCGCAGAAGGTTATGCGCGCTCGACCGGCAAGCCGGGCGTTGCGCTGGTGACCTCCGGCCCCGGTGCCACCAATATGGTGACGCCGCTCACCGACGCGCTGATGGATTCGATCCCGCTGGTCTGCATCTCCGGCCAGGTGCCAACGCATCTGATCGGCAACGACGCGTTCCAGGAATGCGACACCGTCGGCATCACGCGTCCCTGCACCAAGCACAATTGGCTGGTGCGCGACGTCAACGATCTCGCCAAAGTGCTGCACGAAGCCTTCTATGTCGCGACCTCCGGCCGTCCCGGCCCGGTGCTGGTCGACGTCCCCAAGGACGTGCAATTCGCGACCGGCACCTATCATCCGCCGCGCAAATCCGACGTGCACCGCTCCTACGCGCCACGCGTGAAGGGAGATGCGACGCAGATCCGCAAAGCCGTCGCACTGCTGGCCCATGCCAAGCGCCCCGTGATCTACAGCGGCGGCGGCGTCATCAATTCCGGTCCCGAAGCGACCAAGATGCTGCGCGAGCTGGTCGAGGTCACCGGATTCCCGATCACCTCGACACTGATGGGCCTCGGCGCCTATCCGGCGTCGGGCAAGAACTGGCTCGGCATGCTCGGCATGCACGGCACCTATGAAGCCAACATGACGATGCATGATTGCGACGTCATGCTGTGCGTCGGCGCGCGCTTCGACGACCGCATCACCGGCCGCGTCGATGCGTTCTCGCCGGGCTCGAAGAAGATCCACATCGACATCGACCCGTCCTCGATCAACAAGAACATCCGCGTCGACGTGCCGATCATCGGCGATTGCGGCAACATCCTCGGCGACATCCTCCAGGTGTTCAAGGCCGAGGCGAAGAAGCCCGACATCAAGGCGTGGTGGCAGCAGATCGCGCAGTGGCGCGCCCGCAACTCGCTCTACTACCGGAAGAGCAACGAGGTGATCCTGCCGCAGCACGCGATCCAGAGCCTGTTCGAGGCGACGCGCGGCAGGGATACCTACATCACGACGGAAGTCGGCCAGCACCAGATGTGGGCGGCGCAGTTCTTCGGTTTCGAGGAGCCGCATCGCTGGATGACCTCGGGCGGTCTCGGCACCATGGGCTACGGCCTGCCGGCGGCGGTCGGCGTGCAGGTTGCCCATCCCGACAGCCTCGTCATCGACATCGCGGGCGATGCCTCGGTGCAGATGACGATGCAGGAGATGTCGACGGCGGTTCAGTACGAGCTGCCGATCAAGATATTCATCCTGAACAACCAGTACATGGGCATGGTGCGGCAGTGGCAGCAGCTGCTGCACGGCAACCGCCTGTCGCATTCCTACTCGGAGGCGATGCCGGACTTCGTCAAGCTCGCGGAGGCCTATGGCGGCGTCGGCATCCAGGTGCACAAGCCCGGCGATCTCGACGGCGCCATCCAGGAGATGATCTCGGTCAAGCGCCCGGTGCTGTTCGACTGCCGCGTTGCCGCGCTCGAAAACTGCTTCCCGATGATCCCCTCGGGCAAGGCGCACAACGAGATGCTGTTGCCGGAGCAGGCCAACGACGAGGCCACCGCCAAGGCTTTCGCCGGCGGCAAGGCGCTGGTGTGAGGCCATGTTCGACCTGACCGAGCTCGAGCGCGCACATGCGATCGTGGGGCAGGCGGTGCCGGCAACGCCGGCGCACGCCTGGCCTTTGCTCGCCGAGCGGCTCGGCGCGCAGGTCGTGGTCAAGCACGAGAACCACACGCCGATCGGGGCTTTCAAGGTGCGCGGCGGGCTGGTCTATCTCGAGCGGCTGAAGCGCGAGCGGCCGAAGACATCCGGCATCATCTCGGCGACGCGCGGCAATCACGGCCAGAGCCTGGCGTTCGCGGCGAGCCGCCACGGCGTGCCCGCAGTGATCTACGTGCCGCGCGGCAATTCGGCCGAGAAGAATCGCGCGATGAAGGCCTTTGGCGCCGAGCTCGTCGAGCATGGCGAGGATTTCCAGGCCGCGCGTGAGGAAGCCGAGCGCCGCGCGCAGTTTGCCGGGCTCCATATGGTGCCGTCGTTCCACCCCGACCTTGTGCTCGGCGTCGCCACTTATGCGCTTGAGCTGTTCAAGGCGGCGGCGGACCTCGACATGCTCTATGTGCCGATCGGGCAGGGCTCCGGCATCTGCGGCTGCATCATGGCGCGCGACCTGCTCGGCCTGAAGACCGAGATCGTTGGCGTGCAGTCGACCGAAGCTCCGTCCTACGCGCTGTCGTTTGCGGCCGGCAAGATCGTGACGACCGAAACCAGCAACACGCTCGCCGACGGCATGGCGACGCGCATTCCGGACGCCGAGGCATTCACGCTGATCCGCAAGGGTGCCTCACGCATCGTAGAGGTCACCGACGCTGAGGTCGCGGCCGCGATCCGTGCGCTCTGGACCGACACGCACAATCTCGCCGAAGGCGCGGGAGCAGCCGCGCTCGCCGCGGCGCTTCAGGAAAAGAGCAAGTTGAAGGGCAAGCGCGTCGGTCTCGTGCTGTCCGGCGGCAATATCGATTTCGATCTGTTCCGCCGTTGGGTCGGGACGGACGCGTCAGCGATGGCGTGAGGAAGAGACAAGAGGGGACGACAATGAACCAGCCCGCATCCGCCTACTTCATCGAGGATCGCCACGATCCCAACGAGACGCATACGCTCTCGGTGCTCGTGCAGAACGAGCCGGGCGTGCTCGCGCGCGTCATCGGCCTGTTCTCGGGCCGCGGCTACAACATCGAGAGCCTCACGGTCTCGGAGACCGAGGCCCAGAAGCACCTGTCGCGCATCACCATCGTCACGACGGGTACGCCGATGGTGATCGAGCAGATCAAGCACCAGCTCGACCGCATGATCCCGGTCTACCGGGTCGTCGACATGACCCAGACCAAGCGCTCGATCGAGCGCGAGCTGGCGATGGTGAAGGTGCGCGGGCAGGGCGAGCATCGGGTCGAGGCGCTCAGGCTCGCGGATGCGTTCCGCGCCCGGGTGATCGACGCCACGACCGAGAGCTTTGTGTTCGAGATCACAGGCAATACGGACAAGATCAATCAATATATCGACCTGATGCGCCCGCTCGGCCTCGTCGAGGTGTCGCGCACCGGCGTTGCCGCGATCGGCCGCGGGCCTGAAGGGATGTGAACCATGCTGGCGCGCGACTGGTACTATAACGAGCGGAACCGGATGGGGATCGAGCCCGCGGTGGCCTCGATCTACGACGCCCACGACGATGCCGATCTGCGGGCGCGCGCCGCGCTGAAAATGCTGGGAGTCCAGCGCGGCTGGCGCATCGCCGACATCGGCTGCGGCAACGGCGTGCTGGCGACCGAAGCCGCACTGCTGGGCGCGGAAGTGGACGCCATCGACATCTCGCCGGCAATGCTGGCGCTTGCCGAGATCTACGCGCGTGATCGCAAGGCGCCCGTGCGCACACAGTCCGCCGGCCTGCTCAGCTTCGCCTATCGGCCGGAATCCTACGACCTGATCGTCAGCGAATTCACGCTGCACCACCTGCCGGATTTCTGGAAGGCGGTGGCGATGTCGCGAATCTATCGTGCGCTGAAGCCGGGCGCGAGCTTCTATCTGCGCGACATCGTCTATGCCTCCATGCCCGACGCGATCGAGCGCGACGTCGAGCAATGGGCTGACTACCAGATCAAGAACCACGATTTTTCGCGCGAAGGCGTCGTCACGCATATGCGCGACGAATACTCCACCTTCGGCTGGGTGATGGAGCGGATGCTGACCGACGTCGGCTTCACGCTGGTCTCGGCCGATTACCACGCACCGATGCACGGCACCTATCTGCTGCGCAAACCAAGAGCCGGCGAGCAAGGCTAAACGACAACAACAGGGCTGCACGACAGGGCAGAACCGAGAACAACAATGAAGCCGGCCGATATCCTCATCGCCATCCTGGTGGCGATCATCTGGGGACTTGCCTTCGTGGCGAGCCGGATCGCGCTCGACGAGCTTTCGCCGGAGCTGATGACGGCGCTGCGTTTTTCCATCGCCGCGTTGCCGTGCCTGTTCATCCGCAAGCCCAAAATCGCCTGGTCGCTGCTGATCGCAATCAGCTTTACGCTGTTCCTCGGTCAGTTCCTGAGCCAGGCCTATGGCATCGCCCATGGTGTGCCGGTGGGGCTGACCAGCGTCGTCGTGCAGAGCCAGGCGCTGTTCACGATCGGCTTTGCCGCGATCGCTTTTGGCGAGCGGCCGACGCCGATGCAGGCGCTCGGCGTTGGTATCGCTGCGATCGGCCTTCTGATGATCTGCGGTACGGTCGGCTATGATTTCAGCGTCGCCGCGTTTGCGGTGCTGATGATCTCGCCGATCAGCTTTGCCGTCGGCAATCTGCTGCTGCGCGGCGCCCGCGGCGTGCCGATGTTCGACCTGTTCGCGTGGTTGTGCCTTGCCGCGGCCGTGCCGCTGTTCGTGCTGGCGCTGATCGCCAATGGTCCCGCGCCGACATGGACGTCGCTGAGCCACATATCGCTGACATCGGCTCTCTGCATGCTGGCGCTTGGCGGCATCTCAACGAGTATCGCCTATTGGCTCTGGGGCCGGCTGCTGCGTGACTATCCCGCCGCGCAAGTGGTGCCGTTTGCGCTGCTGGTGCCGTTCGTCGGCTCGGCCGCCTCCAGCATCGTGTTTGGCGAGCGGTTCGGACCCTTGCGGCTCGCCGGCATGCTGACCGTGATCGGCGGTATCGCGGTGATGGTGCTGGCGAAGCGGCCCAAGGCGTTACCCGAAGAACCGTTGCCGAAAACGGCGTGAGGTGAGCATGTCCCAGTCGCTGCTCTATGCCTTCCTGATCTTCATGGTCGTGATGTATTTCACGCCCGGACCGAACAACATCATGCTGCTGTCCTCGGGCCTGACCTACGGCTTCCGGCGCACCATCCCCCACATCGCCGGCATCGTCCTCGGTTTCGCCTTCATGGTCGCCGCCGTCGGCCTCGGGCTTGGCTCCGTGTTCCTGGCCTATCCGATCCTCCAGACCATCCTGAAATATGCCGGTGCTGCCTACCTGATCTATCTTGCCGTCGCGATCGCCATGTCCGGCCCGGCCAAGCCGGGCGAGGGGGATGGCCGCGGCCCGATGACCTTCTGGGGCGCGGCGATGTTCCAATGGATCAATGCCAAGGGCTGGGTGATCGTGATCGGCACCATCACCGCCTATGCGGCGATCGCCCAATTTCCGCTCAACATCGCGATCCAAACCGTGATCAGCCTGATCGTCGGCACCGTCTCGACCGTGGTCTGGGCCCTGTTCGGCTCGGCATTGCGGCCGGTCCTGACCTCGGAGCGGCTGGTCCGCGCCTTCAATATCCTGATGGCGATCCTGCTGCTGGCCTCCCTCTACCCCGTTTTCATGGATGCATGATGTCGCGGATTTCCATGCAGAAACGGGTTTCCCAGCCGGCTGAAAATGCTCTAGACAGCCCCCGAAATCCGCAAATTTCACCGTCCAAGACTTGAGCAGTCGGACCTGACCAACGGCCGATTCTGGCCCCTAACGAGGAAACGACCCATGCGTGTTTATTACGATCGCGACGCCGACCTGAACCTGATCAAGGGCAAGAAGGTCGCCATCGTGGGCTATGGCAGCCAGGGCCACGCCCATGCGCTCAACCTGAAGGATTCCGGCGTCAAGGACGTTGCCATTGCGCTGCGCAAGGACTCGGGCTCGGTCAAGAAGGCGGAAGCCGCCGGCTTCAAGGTGATGGAAGTCGCCGAAGCCGCCAAATGGGCCGACCTCGTCATGATGCTGACCCCGGACGAGCTCCAGGGCGACATCTATCGCGATCACCTGCACGACAACATGAAGAAGGGCGCCGCCCTCGTGTTCGCGCACGGCCTCAACGTCCACTTCAACCTGCTCGACCCGCGCGCCGATCTCGACGTGCTCATGATCGCGCCGAAGGGCCCCGGCCACACCGTGCGCTCGGAATATCAGCGCGGCGGCGGCGTGCCCTGCCTGATCGCAATCGCCAAGGACGTCTCGGGCAACGCCCATGACCTCGGCCTGTCCTACGCCTCGGCTGTCGGCGGCGGCCGCGCCGGCATCATCGAGACCACCTTCAAGGAAGAGTGCGAGACCGATCTTTTCGGCGAGCAGGTGGTGCTCTGCGGCGGCCTGGTCGAGCTGATCAAGGGCGGCTACGAGACCCTGGTCGAAGCTGGCTACGCTCCGGAGATGGCCTATTTCGAGTGCCTGCACGAAGTGAAGCTGATCGTCGACCTGATTTATGAAGGCGGCATCGCCAACATGAACTACTCGATCTCCAACACCGCGGAGTACGGCGAGTACGTCACCGGCCCGCGCATCGTCACCGCCGAGACCAAGGCCGAGATGAAGCGCGTTCTCGCCGACATCCAGGGCGGCAAGTTCGCCCGCGACTGGATGCTCGAGAACAAGGTCAACCAGACCTCGTTCAAGGCGACCCGCGCCAAGCTCGCTCAGCACCCGATCGAGGAAGTCGGCGCCAAGCTGCGCGACATGATGCCCTGGATCAAGAAGGGCGCGCTGGTCGACAAGTCGAAGAACTAAGTCGTCTCCCGGACGCAGCGCATCACGCAAGTGGTGCGCTGCTGATCCGGGGGCCATTGCGGCTCCCGGGTCTCGGCTTCTGCGCTCCGTTTCGCTGCGCTTGTCCGGGACATGGGCAAAAATCCAAGGCATGATCGCAGGAACTCCAGGGGAGGAAGACCATGCGATCTGTCGTCGTCACCGGTGCGTCCACAGGCATCGGCTGGGCTACTGCCAAATTCCTGATCGGGCGCGGCTATCGCGTGTTCGGCAGCGTCCGCAAGCAGGCCGATGCCGACCGGCTTCAGGGCGAGTTTGGCGCCAATTTCAGGCCGCTGCTGTTCGACGTCACCGACGAGGCCGCGGTCCTCGCTGCTGCGCGAAAAGTTCGCGAAGCGCTGAACGGTGAGACGCTGGCCGGCCTCGTCAACAATGCGGGCATCGCCGTCGCCGGTCCCGTGCTCGAATTGTCGGCGGATGATTTCCGCCGCCAGATGGACATCAACGTCATCGGCCCTGTCATCGCGACGCAGGCGTTCGGGCCGCTGCTCGGGGCCGACCCGTCGCTGAAGGGGCCGAAGGGGCGGATCGTGATGATCAGCTCGGTCGCAGGAAAGAACGGCAATCCGTTGTCGGCGCCCTACTGCACCTCCAAGCACGCCGTCGAGGGATTGTCGGAAAGCCTGCGCCGCGAATTGATGCTGTTCGGCATCGACGTCATCATCGTCGCCCCCGGCGCGGTGAAGACACCGATCTGGAGCAAGGCCGAGCAGATCGATCTCTCCGTCTACCAGAACTCGCCCTATCTCCCGGCGCTCAACAAGGTCATGGCCTTCATGATGGACCTCGGCGCGAAGGGCCTGCCGGCCGAGCGGATCGCCGAGATCGTGTTCGAGGCGCTGACGGCGGTAAGCCCCAAGGTACGTTACCAGATCACGCCCGACCCGCTCCGCCATCTGATCGGTGCCGTACTGCCGAAACGGACGGTCGACCGGATCATCGCCAAGCGGCTCGGACTGCTGCCGCAGTAAAGGCGGGCGCTTCAGCCCGCTGCAACGGTCTGCCCGCGCGGGTGGCGGGCCATCGCGATCATACGCAGCGTCATCACGATCAGCAGCGGAATGAGGAACGCGGCATAGAGCGGCATCGCCGGCACGCGCTTGCCGAATGACACCATGAACTGGAACCAGAGATAATAGCCGCCGACCAGGTGCAGCGTGCGCCAAGCGCGGGGGCCGATCAGCGCGGCGGTGCGGTCGAACGAGGTGGCGCTCATCGCGACGATGAAGCCATAGCCGATGCCGCCGAAGATGTAGGAGACGGCCGAGGTCGTCTCGGCAAAGCCGGCAGGATCCATCCAGGCGAAAACAACGATCGCAACCGCGTGGGTGGCGTGGGAAGCCGCAAAACTGAGGCCGAGATAGCGGCGGTTGCGGCGCTGCCAGCGGGTCCATGCGTTGGGCCAAAGCCGCGCCATCGCCGCGGCGCTGAAGGCGAGGCAGAACAGCAGCAGCGAGCTGCGTGCGGTGAAACGGATCACCATCCGCACGCCCTCGACCTCGAACTGCCGCATCGAGGCGATCCACAGGCTGAGAAGGACCAGGCTGAGGGTGAGGGCGGCGAGCAGCCGCCAGCCTTCGAACCAGCTTTGACGTTGCGGCATGGTGATCTTCCTCCGTTATGTAATCATCGATTACATTTCGGCGCCGCGCGGCGGTCAATGGTGTAATCATCGCTTACATTCACGTTCGGGTGATGCTAGGAAGCGCCATGTCCGCCCGCCAGCCGTCCAAGCCGCGCGCCCGCCGCCCTGCAGCCCAGGCCAGGCCGTATCACCACGGCGACCTCCGCCGTGTCCTGATCGATGCTGCGCTGCAATTGGCGGCGGAGGGAGCGGAGGTCTCCGTCCGTGAGGCCGCGCGCCGGGCCGCGGTGTCGCCGGGCGCGCCGTTCCGGCACTTTCCGAACCGCGATGCACTGATGGCGGCGGCCGCCGAGGAGGCGCAGCGGCGTTTCCGTGTCGAGATCGAGGCCGCGCTGAGCGAGGCTCCGCCGGCCGGCCCGCTTGCCCGTTTCCGTGCCTTTGGCCTTGCTTACCTGCGCTGGGCGATGCGCAATCCCGCCCATTTCGAGATCATCTCCACCGGGCGCTATTTCGCCCATGGCAGCTCCGCGGAATTGACGCGCGACAATGCCGAGTTGATCGCGCTGACCGAGGGAATCCTGGCCGAGGCGGCGGAGCAGGGCCTGCTGCGGTCGGCGGACCTCAAGCGCATCCAGATCGCCGGCCGCGCCCTGGTCTACGGCTTCGCCCGGATGAATCTCGATGGCCACTTTCCGCGCTGGGGCGTCGAGGAGGGGGCGATCGAGCGGATGGCGGAAGGCGTGCTCGACCTCTTCATCGCCGGCATCGCAAAGCCTTAACCGAGCGAGCGGCTCGGCCCGCCGCCGTGCGGGCTTCGCCGGTCACTAACAATAAGCGAAGGTCGGGTCACCGCATGCGTTGCCTGTCCTTGACCGTTCCGTTACAGTTTTATGACACGGTGCAGGCTTCCGGCTGCTCCGGACGCCCCGTCACCGTCTCGAGGACCAGACGGCCTGGCATCACCGCGCCGGACTTGAAGTATAGCGTGTCGTCGATGGCGTCCGCGCCCAATCCAGGTCCTTCTGCCACGACCGCCGTGCTGGCGAGCGTCGCCGCGCTCGGCATCTGGCGGCTGCTCGCGGTTGCCGCGCCGCATCTGGCCGCGCTCGCGCTGATGTACCAGACCGAGACCGATTTCGGCTCGCGGCTCTCCTTCGCGCTGGCCTGGGGCATTCTCAATTTTTTCTGGATCACGCTGCTGCGCCGGCCGGCGCTATCAGGCGCGCTGTCGCTGACCATGGTCGTCGTGCTGGTGCTGCTGTCGCGGCTCAAGCACGACGTCGTCCAGATGACGGTCAACTTCATCGACCTGATGATGATCGACCGCGACACCGTCGCGTTCTTGTTCACGATCTTCCCGAATTTGCGCTGGTCGGTGATCCTGGCCGGCTTCGTCACGCTGCCGCTGATGTATGCGCTGTGGTGGCTCGATCCGTTCCGCATCCGCCGTCTGCCGGCGTTCGCCTGCAAGCTGGCCTGCCTTGCCGCGCTGGTCGGCTATTCGCTCTATCATCCGGACGAAGCCTGGCGCGGCTATTACGACGACGGCTATCTGTCGAAATTCTTCCGCTCCGGCGTCAGCTCGGTCTCCGATTTCGTGCAGTACGGTTTCATGGAATCGGCCGCCGCGACCAACGAGCGCCTCAACATGCCGCTGGTCGATTCCTGCCATCCTGCCGGACGCCGGCCGAACATCATCATGGTCCATGATGAATCGAGCTTCGACATCCGCGCCGCCCAGGGCATCAAGGTGCCGCAGGGCTATGGCAGCCACTTCAAATCCTGGGACGGCAAGCAACGCACGTTCCTGGCCGAGAGCAATGGCGGGCCGAGCTGGTTCACCGAATACAACGTGCTTGCAGGCCTCTCCTCGCGCTCGTTCGGCCGCTTTGCCTACTTCGTGACGCGCATCGCCTCGAACCGCGTCGAGCGCGGGCTGCCGCTGGCGCTGCGCCGTTGCGGCTACGACACGATGTCGCTCTATCCCGCCCATGGCGGCTTCATGGCCGCGCGCAGCTTCCAGCTGACGACGGGCATCGAACGCTTCCTCGACGCCAAGGACCTCGGTGCCAAGGACGTCGAGCCCGACGGCTTCTTCTACGACAAGGCGCTCCAGCTGATGGGCCAGCAGCCGCCCAACAAGCCGCTGTTCACCTTCATCTATCTCGGTGCCAATCATTTCCCGTGGGAGACGCGCTTCCGTCCCGACCTGCTGCCGAACTGGCGCGCGCCGGGCAATGTGCCGTCCATCGACGAATATCTGCGTCGGCAGGCGATCAGCGCCGAGCAATACAAGGCGTTCGTCGCGGGCCTGAAGAAGACGTTCCCGGGCGAGCCCTTCCTGATCGTGCGCTATGGCGATCATCAACCCGAGTTCGCGCCTGCTATCCTCGAGCCCGGGCTCGACGAGGGCGCTCTCGGCAAGAAGCTGGACGCCTACGATCCGCGCCTCTACGCGACCTATTACGCGATCGACGCCGTCAATTTCGAGCCGGTGAAGAGTGCTGCCGTGATGGACACGATCGACGGCCCTTATCTGCCGCTGGTGATCCAGGAGGCCGCCGGCATCCCGCTCGATCCGTCCTTCGCCGAGCAGAAGGAGATCATGCTCCGCTGCAAGGGCGTGTTCTACAGCTGCAAGGACGGCGTCGAAGCGCGGCGGCTGAACCGCCTGCTGATCAACGCGGGGATCATCAGGGGGCTGTAGGCTCTGCCGCCATCCTGAGCATCCGTAGGTGGGCAAAGCGACGTGTCCGCCGTAGCTCGAAGAGCGAAGGCGGAAGCGTGCCCACCACCTCTCACACGCATTGCGCGCCTTTGCCCACCCTACGAAATCTCAACCTACCGCCCGCCCACCTTCTCCCACAGCCACTTCGCCACCGCATCCGGCGAGGAATTCGCGTCATTGCCGCTGGCGCGCAGATTCGCCTCGCGCATAGTGGCGATGTCGATCTTGCCGAGCAGCGGTTGCAGCGCTGCCTTGAGCCGCTCATCCCCGGCGCGCTTCGGTGCGAGCAGGAGGATCGCGTCGTAGGGCGGAATCGCGTGCTTGGGATCGTCGAGCGCGACAAGATCGTATTTCGCGATCAACCCGTCGCTGGTGTAGCCGGCGATCACGTCGACTTCGCCGCTCGCAACCGCTGCATACATGAAATCCGGCTGCATCTGGCGCTGGGCGCGGAACGAAAGGCCGTAGGCCTTTTGCAGCGCCGCCCATTCCGGCCGCGAGAAGAACTCGTAGTCGCCGGCAATCGATAGCGTCGATGCGTGCGCCGCGAGATCGGCAATGGTCCGGATGCCAAGCGCTTCGGCGCGCTTCTTCGGAAGCACCAACGCATAGGCGTTCTCGAAGCCGAGCTCGCCGAGCAGGGTGATGTTGTCCTTTGCCAGGCTTGCCTTCAAATCCGTCAACAGCTCTGCGCGCGGCTTGATGTCGGAGCGATGCAGCTGATTGGCCCAGAGCGTGCCGGAATAATCGACATAGAGATCGATGTCGCCGGCCTTCAACGCCCCGAAGATCACGCTGGAGCCGAGGCCCGAGCGCGTCGTCGCGGGCAGACCGGCGGCCTGGAGGCGGTCCCTCAGTAGCGCCGACAGCACATATTGCTCGGCGAAGGTCTTGGCGCCGACGACATAGCCCTGCGACGAGCGTCCCATCGTCGGCACCAGCGTTGCAGCGACCAGCGCCGCGATACCGGCTGCGCCGAGCGCGGTGCGGGCGCGGCTGCGCTGGCGCAGGCCGCCCTCGATCAGGCCGAGCAGCTGATCGACGGCGAGCGCCAGCAGCGCCGAGGCAAAGCAGCCGAACAGCACGAACACCCAGTTCTGGGTTTGAAGCCCGGCAAAGATGTAATTGCCGAGGCTGGTCTGCCCGATCGGCGTCGACAACGTCGCGGTGCCGATCACCCACACCGCGGCGGTGCGGATGCCCGCCATCATCACCGGCAGCGCCAGCGGCAGCTCGACCATGACGAGCGACTGCCGCGCGGTCATGCCGACGCCCTTGGCGGCCTCGATC
The DNA here is from genome assembly GCF_014198205.1 of Bradyrhizobium sp. SBR1B. Taxonomy (NCBI): domain Bacteria; kingdom Pseudomonadati; phylum Pseudomonadota; class Alphaproteobacteria; order Hyphomicrobiales; family Nitrobacteraceae; genus Bradyrhizobium; species Bradyrhizobium sp. SBR1B. Next base: position 295,489 of record NZ_JACIHC010000003.1, on the reverse strand, counting down.
AGCGCGGGATCGATGCCGTTGAGCCCGGTGATGCCGTTGCGCAGCACTGGCAGCATCGAATAGAGCGCCAGCGCCAGCATCGCCGGCAGGAAGCCGAACGCCGAGAAGGATACGCCGAACCAGGCCAGCGTCACCGAGGCGGCCAGCAGCAGCAGCGGATAGAACAGCGCGAGCAGCGCCAGGCCCGGCACTGTCTGCACGATGCTGGCGATTGCGAGCAGGATAGCTCGCGGCGCCGGACGGCTGCGCGTCAGGATCGCCAGCGGCAGGCTGACGGCAAGGCCAAGCTCGAGCGCGGCGAGACTGACCCGCACATGATTGCCGAGATAATCGGGCAGATGCGCCAGCGCCTCGCCCCAGCGTGGATCGGAAAACAGGCTCATGCCGCACCGCTTTGCGGCAGCAGCGCGTTCAGCCGCTCGACCTGGCGCCGCGGCGTACGCAGCAGCTCCAGCACGTAAGCGTCGCTGCTGTTCGAGAGCTCGGTGGGGGTGCCCTGCGCGAGCAGCTGTCCGCTGCGCATCACCGCGATGCGGTCGGCGAGCAGGATCGCCTCCGTCATGTCATGCGTGATCATCACGGTGGTCAGGCCGAGCTTGCGATGCAGCGAACGATAGTCGTCGCCGAGCGCATCGCGGGTAATGGGATCGAGCGCGCCGAACGGCTCGTCCATCAGCACGATGCGGGGCCTTGCCGCCAGCGCCCGCGCCACGCCGACGCGCTGGCGCTGGCCGCCGGAGAGCGCCTCCGGCAGACGGCTGCGATGCGCGTCACGATCGAGCTGCACAAGCTCCAGCAGCTCGTCGACGCGCGCTGCAATATCGGCCGCCGGCTGGCCCAGCAGTTTCGGCGTGATCCCGATATTGTCGGCAACGCTCAGATGCGGAAACAGCCCGCCGCTCTGGAACACGTAGCCGATCCGCCGCCGCAGCGCGACCGGATCGACGCTTTGCACGTCCTCGCCCTCGACCGTGATGGTGCCGCCCTCGGCCTCGATCAGCCGGTTGGCGAGCCGCAGCAGCGTGGTCTTGCCGGAGCCCGATCCGCCGACGATCGCCACAAATTCGCCCTCGGCGATGTCGAGCGACAAACCGTCCACGGCCTTCAGCAGGCCGAAGCTCTTGGTGACGTGGGCATAGCTGATGGCTGGCTTGGAAGGCATCGCAGGTAAGCTCGCTTTTCTCTTACCCTCCCCTGGAGGGGGAGGGTCGATCGCGCGCTGCGCGAGCGGGGTGGGGTGGTCTCTCGACACGGGCAGTGTTGGACGTGGAGAGACCGTCACCCCACCCCGTCTCACATTTCGCTGGCGCTCATGTGAGCCGACCCTCCCCCTCCAGGGGAGGGTAAGAGCGCGGCGACGCCCATGCGTAGCACGCTTGGCGGCTTGATTGAACTTGGCCGCGCGAGCGGCTAAGGCATCGGGCCAAGTTCGGAGGGAATATATGTCAACGCCAACGGCAGTGGCGCTGGAAGATGCCAAGGTTGCGTTCCGGCTCGGGGACGGGCGGGTCTACACGGCGGTGGAAAAGGCCCACCTCACAGTGGCGCAAGGCGAGTTCGTCGCCATCGTCGGGCCCACGGGCTGCGGGAAATCGACGCTGCTCAACGTCGCGGCCGGGCTGCTGAAGCCGGCCGCCGGCAGCGTCAGGATTTTCGACCGGCCGCTCGCGGGGCTGAACCGGGATGCCGGCTACCTGTTCCAGGCCGACGCGCTGTTCCCGTGGAAGACCGCGCTCGACAATGTCGCGATCGGGCTGGAGATCAAGGGCACGCCGCGCGCCGAGGCACTGCCGCGCGCACGGAAATGGCTGACCTCGGTCGGCCTTGGCGCGTTCGCGGGTCGCTATCCGCATATGCTCTCGGGCGGCCAGCGCAAGCGTGTGGCGCTGGCGCAGGTGCTGATCCGCGATCCAAAAATCCTTTTGATGGACGAGCCGTTCGGGCCGCTCGATGCGCAGACCCGCCAGGTGATGGGCAACCTGCTGCTGGACCTCTGGAACGCCGACCGCAAGGCCGTGCTGTTCGTCACCCATGATCTCGAAGAGGCGATCGCGCTCGCCGACCGCGTCGTGATCATGTCGGCCGGGCCGTCCTCGCGCATCATCGGCGACTGGCAGGTGAGCCTGCCGCGCCCGCGCGACATCTTCGAGGTGCGACTGGACAAGGAGTTCCATGCGCTCCACCGCGAGATCTGGAGCGTGCTCAAGGACGAGGTGATGAAGGGCTACGCGCAATCCACCCAAGCGGCGGAGGCGGTCTGATGTCGCGCCCGACGCTGTTCGCGCTGCAAGTCCTGGTCGCGGTCGTTTGCATCGTGCTGTGGCAGGTGCTGTCGACCGTTCCCGTGTTCGGCAAGATCCTGCTGCCGCCGTTCTTCTTCTCCAACCCGTTCGACGTGTTCAGCCAGATCGTGAAGTGGTTCTCTTCCGGCGTGATCTGGAAGCACCTCGGCATCACGTTGGCGGAATCGATCCTCGCCTTCGTGATCGGTTCGCTCGGCGGCGTGCTGGTCGGCTTCTGGTTCGCGCGCCAGCCGATTGTAGCGGCAGTGTTCGACCCCTACGTCAAGATGGTCAACGCGCTGCCGCGCGTGGTGCTGGCGCCGATCTTCGCGCTGGGGCTGGGCCTCGGCATCTGGTCCAAGGTCGCGCTCGGCGTGACCCTGGTGTTCTTCATCGTGTTCTTCAACGTCTATCAGGGCGTCAAGGAGGTCAGCCGCACCGTGCTCGACAATGGCCGCATGCTCGGCATGAGCGAGCGGCAGCTGATGCGGCACGTCTATTGGCCCTCGGCGCTGTCCTGGATGTTCTCCTCGCTGCACACCTCGGTCGGCTTTGCCGTGGTCGGCGCGGTCGTCGGCGAATATCTGGGATCGGCAGCGGGCCTCGGCTATCTCATCCAGCAGGCGGAGGGCGTGTTCGACGTCGCCGGCGTGTTCGCCGGCATGTTCGTGCTGTCGGCGTTCGTGATCCTGATCGACTATGGGGTCACGCTGGTGGAGCGGCGCCTGTTGGTGTGGCGGCCGACCGCATCGGATGGGCGCGGCTAGGCGCGAGGCGGGACCCGCGTATCGGCGCGGGCCCCAATCGCGAAGCCTCAATCCAGCAGCTTGGTGTCGTCGGGTGCCTGCGGCGGCGTCTTGATCGCGATCGCCTTGACCTGTCCGCTGATCGGCTTGGTGCCGCCATGCGGCGTGCCCTTCGGGATGATGACGAGGTCGCCCGGCTTGACCGTGACTTCCTTGTCGCCAAGCCAGATCGTGCCGGTCCCGTCCAGGATGTACTGGATCTCGTTGGTGTTGGGATGCATGTGCTTGGGCACATTGCCGACCTGGATCGAGATCGTGGCGCCGTCGGCGCTCGCGAACATTTTTGAGCGGTAGCCGACATTGTTGGCGGCGCCGAGCGCATCGCCTTCCATCTCGCCGGTGTGGATGATCTGCGCGGTGATGTTCTCGGCGGCCAGCGCCGGCCGGAGCAGCTGGTTCGCGCCGCATCCGGCGGCAAAGGCGGCGGCGATCGACAGCCCGATTGCAAGACGATTCATGGATGATCCTCCCCATCACGAGTTTGTTGTTGTACCCGCATGCTATTGCGCCAAAAGGCCGATGGCCAGTGCCTTAGGCTACGCTTCTCAAGCCCGTCGCGCTGCTCTATGGTGCCGCCGGCCGAACGGAGGAAACCAATGAAGAACACGATTGCCAGGCTCGCCGCGGCGCTGCTCGCGCTTACGCTCACCACCGGATTTGCCGCGGCGCAAAGCAAGGTCACCATCGCGGTCGGCGGCGGCTCCTGCCTGTGCTATTTGCCGACGGTGCTGGCCAAGCAGCTCGGCGAATACGAGAAGGCCGGCCTCGATGTCGAGCTGGTCGACCTCAAGGGCGGCTCGGACGCGCTCAAGGCCGTGCTCGGCGGCAGCGCCGACGTCGTGTCCGGCTATTTCGACCATTGCGTCAATCTGGCGGCCAAGAAGCAGGAGCTCCAGGCTTTCGTGGTCTATGACCGCTATCCCCGCCTCGTGCTCGTGGTCGCGCCCTCGCGCACCAACGACATCAAGTCGGTCAAGGATCTCGCCGGCAAGAAGGTCGGCGTCAGCGCGCCCGGTTCCTCGACCGACTTCTTCCTGAAGTACATGCTCAAGAAGAACGGCATCGATCCGACCAGCGCCGCCGTGATTGGCGTCGGCCTCGGCGCCACCGCGGTCGCCGCGATGGAGCAGGGCCAGATCGACGCGGCCGTGATGCTCGATCCCTCCGTCACCGTGCTGCAGGGCAGCCACAAGGATTTGCGTATCCTCTCCGACACGCGGACGCAGAAGGACACGCTCGAGACCTTCGGCGGCGAATATCCCGGCGGCGCGCTGTACTCGACCGCGGCCTGGGTTGCCAAGCACGAGAAGGAGACGCAGGCGCTCACCAACGCGATCCTCGCCACGCTCGCCTGGATCCATTCGCACAGCCCTGAGGAGATCATGGCGAAGATGCCGGAGGAGACGGTCGGCAAGAACAAGGATCTCTATCTCGCCGCGCTGAAGAACACGATCCCGATGTACTCGGAGACCGGCAAGATGGACCCGAAGGGCGCGGATGCCGTGCTCGCGGTGTTCAGCGTCGGCTCGCCCGAGGTGGCGAACGCCAAGATCGACGTCAGCAAGACCTTCACCAACAAGTTCGTTGAGCAGGCCAAGAAGACCACGGGGAACGCCAAATAGCTGACGCGAAGGCGTGATAGTCGCCCCCTCATGACGTCACCGATCATTCATCGCGTCACGACGCTTGCTCTTGCCGTGCGGCCGATCGTCTGGCCGTTCGCCGAGGAGCGTCGGGCCGAGATCGCGGCGCACTTCGCCGAGAAGCAGCGCGAGCGGCCGAAGATCTGGAACGGCCGCGTCCTGCTCGGGTGCCATCCCGTATTCACGGACGGCCATTTCGCCTCGACCTATTTCGAGACCGATTTCGCAAGCTTCCTTGCCTGGCGCGACTGGGGCTTTCCCGGCGCGCCCGTGTTCAACGGGTTTGGCATGGGCGCGCTGCGCACGTCCGACGGCGCCTTCCTGATGGGCGAGATGGCGCAGCACACCGCGAACGCAGGCCGCATCTATTTCCCGTCGGGCACGCCCGATCTCGACGATGTCAGGGATGGGATGCTGGACATTCCCGGCAGCGTCGTCCGCGAAATCCAGGAAGAGACCGGCTTGACGGCGGCGGACTATCGGGCCGAGCCGGACTGGTATTGCGTCGTCAGCGGCCCCACGATTGCGATGATGCAGGTGCTCAACCTCGATATGCCCGGCGACGAGGCCCGCGCCCGGATCGAAACCAATCTCGCCCGTGAGCACGAGCCGGAATTGTCGGCGATTCATCTCGTGCGCGGGACGGGTGATCTCACGCCGACCATGCCGCGATTTGTCACGGCCTTTATCGAGCAGCAGTTCGCCTCGCGCTGATGCGCGAGGCTTGACATCCCTGCGCTCTGCCCATGTGATGGGGGCAACCAAAAGCAAGACGAATGCAATGCACAATCGTCCAGGGAGGTTTTGATGCGCCTGCGCATGGCTGCCCGATTGGTACGTGGGCTGGTGATCGCGATATCCGCGACGAGCCTGGCGGTGGCCGCCCAGGCTCAGGACAAGAAGATCAAGATCGGCGTCGTTTTTGATTTGACCGGACCTCTGGCCGGCGGCGGTTCCGAACTCGGCTATATCGGCGCGAAGATCATCCTCGACCATTTCGCCAAGACCGGCGTCGAAGGCTACAAGATCGAGGCGGTCTATGCCGATGCGCAGAGCAAGCCCGACATCGCCATCAACGAATCCGTCCGCCTGCTCGAGCAGGAGAAGGTCGACATGGTGCTCGGCTTCTTCTCCTCGGCGCAGTGCGTGCCGGTGGCCGCCCGCGTCGAGCAGCTCAAGAAGTTCATGTGGATGACGACCTGCATCTCGTCCGCCGTGTTCAACGAGAAGGGCTACAAATACGTCTTCCGCCCGCAGGCGAGCGGCGACCAGTTCGGCATGATGACGATGGACTTCATCGCGCAGAACGCCAAGGCGAAGTTCGACAAGGAGCCGAAGGACCTGCGCGTCGCCATCATCCACGAGGACGGCGCCTATGGCGTCGACGTCTCCAAGGGCAACGAGGCAGGCGCGAAGAAAGCCGGCTTCAACGTCGTGATGAAGGAGGGCTATTCGGCGACCGCGCCCGATCTGTCGGCGCTGGTGACCAAGCTCAAGCGGGCCAAGCCCGACGTGATCTTCCACACCGGCTACAACCCCGACATCACGCTGCTGCTCCGCCAGGCCCGCGAGCAGGGCCTGAAGTTCGGCGCGCTGATGGGCCATGGTGCGGGCTACGGCGTCTATGAGAAGCTGAAGGAAGGCATGGGGGCCGACGCCACCTACATCTTCAACGCCGACCCGATCTCGATCTGGCTCGCCAACCAGAAGACCATGGATCCGAAGCTCCCGCCCGTGATCAAGATGGTCGGCGAGGAGTTCGACAAGATCCGGCCCGGGGTTGCCATCCGCTCCGCCCATGTCGGCATCGGCGCGTCCAACACTTACGTGTTCATGGCCGACGTGCTGCCGCGCGCGATCAAGAAATATGGCGGTGTCGATCCCGAGGCGCTGCGCAAGGCGGCGCTCGACACCGACATCCCCGAAGGCGGCACCATGCTCGGCTTCGGCGTGAAGTTCTACGGCGAGGGCAGCCCCATGGCCGGGCAGAACGAGCGCTCGTTCCCCGTCGTGATCCAGTACATCGACGACAAATCCTCCGTGGTGTGGCCGAAGAGCCAGGCGCAGCGCGAAGCCGTGCTGCCGCTGCCGAAAGGCACCACCTACAGCAACCAATAGCGGCGGAGTGTCTGGTGCTGGAGGTCAGTGGGCTGGTGAAGCGGTTCGGCGGCTTCACCGCCGTCAACAACGTGTCGTTTCGGGTTGATCAGGGCGAGATCCTCGGCCTGATCGGGCCGAACGGTTCGGGCAAGAGCACGATCTTCAACATGCTCTCCGGCACGCTCGCGCCGACATCGGGCTCGATCGTGTTCGGCGGCTCCGAGATTGCGGGCCTCGCACCGCACCGGATCATCAACAGCGGAATCGGCCGCACCTTCCAGATTCCGCGACCGTTCCGCCGCCTGACCATCTTCGAGAACGTCGCGCTCGCCGGCTTTTACGGCCAGGGCCGCCACAGCCGCATCAAGGCCGAGGAAGCGGCCGAACGGTCACTCGCGATGGTCGGTCTGCCGACCGATCGCCATGCCAGCGTCGACGGTCTCGGCGCAGCGGGGTTGAAGAAGCTCGAGCTTGCGAAAGCGCTCGCCACGGCGCCAAAGCTGCTGCTGGCCGACGAGAGCCTCGGCGGTCTCGACGAAACCGAGATGGATCAGGCCGCCGACATGTTGCGCAATATCCGCGACGAGCTCGGCATCACCATCATCTGGGTCGAGCACATCATGGGCGTGCTGATGCGCGTCGTCGATCGCGTCATGGTGCTCGATCACGGCGAGAAGATCTCGGAAGGCCTGCCGAGCGCGGTCGCGGGCGACCCGCGCGTGATCGAGGTCTATCTCGGCACCGATGCCGAGACCACGCAGGCCGCGGCCGCCGAAGCGCGCCGCCGCGCGGGAGGCTAGGCATGCTGGAGCTCCGCGCCGTCAATGCCGGCTATGGCACGTTCCAGGCGCTGTTCGATGTCAATCTCGACGTGAAGGCCGGCGAAGCCGTCGGCGTCATCGGCCCCAATGGCGCCGGCAAGACCACCCTGATGCGTGTCGTCTCCGGCCTGATCCGGCCCTCGCGCGGCTCGATTCGGATGGAGCGGACCGACGTCGTGGCGACTCCGCCGCACAAGATCGTCAGCCTCGGCATTGCGCATGTGCCGGAAAACCGGCGGCTGTTTCCGCAGCTCTCGGTCGACGACAATCTCAAGATGGGCGCCTTCATGAAGGAGGCGCGCAGTCAGTATGCCGAGCGACTCGAAGTGGTGTTCGACCTGTTTCCACGCCTGAAGGAACGGCGCCACCAGATGGCCGGCACCATGTCCGGCGGCGAGCAGCAGATGTGCGCGATCGGCCGTGCGCTGATGTCCAATCCAAAGCTGCTGCTGCTCGACGAGCCCTCGGCCGGCCTCGCGCCGGTCGTGGTGCAGCAGGTGTTCGAGCTGGTGAAGCGGATCCGCGCCAGCGGGCTGACCGTGCTGATCGTGGAGCAGAACGTGCAGCAGGTGCTGAAAGTGGTCGATCGCGCCTATCTGATCGAGGCGGGCACCATCCGGGCATCCGGCACGTCCGCCGAGATGCTGGCGAGCGACACGGTCAAGGAAGCGTATCTCGGGGTGTGAGGGGCATGCAGGCATTCTTGGACGTCTTCGACATCTATCTGCTGGAGGCCGTGATCAACGGCATCCTGCTCGGCGGCGTGCTGGCGCTGCTCGCGCTCGGGCTGAACCTGATCTTCGGCGTGATCGACGTGACCTGGATCTGCTATGCCGAGCTGGTGATGATCGGCATGTACGCCATGTATTTCATGGTGCAGTATTACGGCGTCAGCTATTTCGTCGCCGCGCCCTTCACCATCCTGCTGGTCGCGATCCTCGGCGCGGCGCTGCATTACCTCGTGATCGCGCCGCTGTTGACTGCGCCGCCGATCAACCAGCTGCTTGCGACCGGCGGCGTGCTGTTCGTGCTGCAGAGCTTTGCCACCGTCGCCTTCGGCATCGATTTCCGCAATCTCGGCATCCGCCTGCCGGTGCTCGCGCTCGGCGACATGAATTTCAGCTACGCGCGGCTACTGTCGTTCCTGGCCGCGCTGGTCGGCATGGTCGCCGTCTATCTGTTCATGACCCGCACCTTCACCGGCACCGCGATCCGTGCCATCTCGCAGGACCGGCAGATCATGGCGTTGATGGGCGTCGACACCAAGCGGATCTATCTCATCACCTCCGCGCTCGGCGGCGCGCTCGCGGGGCTCGCCGCCTGCCTCCTGGTGCTGCAATATGACGTGCATCCATTCGTCGGCCTGTCCTTCGGGCCGATCACCTTCCTGATCTGCGTGCTCGGCGGGCTCGGCAATTTCATCGGCGGCTTCATCGCCGCCTTCGTGTTCGCCGAGATCATCTCGCTCGGCGGCCTGTTCTCCGACCTCGAATGGGGTTATGTGCTCGCCTTCGCCTTTTTCATCGTCATGATGTTCATCCGGCCCGCGGGCCTGCTCGCGAGGCGCCGATGATGGGGCAGGGGCGGCTTGCGGCATGGGGGATTGGGCTGGCGGCGCTGGTCGCGCTGCCCTTCGTCTATCGCGATCCCTATCATCTGCACATCCTGGTGCTGATCCTGATCTGGTCGTTCGCCTACACGTCGTGGTCGATGATGGGGCGGTTCGGCCTCGTCTCGCTCGGCCATGGCGGCTTCATGGGGATCGGCGCCTATGTCACCGCGCTGCTCTGGAATCACCTCGGCGTGTCGCCCTGGATCGGCATTCCCGTCAGCATGGTCGCTGCCGGCGCACTGGCGCTGATCGTCGGTTATCCCTGCTTCCGCTTCCGCATCACCGGACACTATTTCGTGCTGGTGACGCTGGCGCTGTCGGGCATCGTGCTCCAGGTCATCACGGCGACGCGCGACTACACCGGCGGCTCGCTGGGCTACACGCCGAATCGAACCTCGGGCAACAAGCTGCTGGCACTGCAGTTCGACGACAAGACGACCTGGTATCTGATTGCGCTCGGGGTCTGGCTGTTCGGCATCGTGGTCTGGCACTGGGTCGACCGCAGCATGAGCCGCTATGCGCTGGAGGCGATCTCGGAGGACGAGGACGCAGCCGCCGCCGCCGGCGTCGACGTCACCGCGGAGAAGCTGAAGATCACGCTGCTCAGTGCCCTGATGACGGCGCTCGCGGGCGCGATCTACTGCCAGTACCAGATGTTCATCACGCCCGACACCGTCAGCGGCATCGCGGTGTCGCTGCAGATGGTGTTCGCGGCCATCGTGGGTGGCCTGTTCGTCTCGCTCGGTCCGACCTTTGGCGCCGTGATCACCATCCTGCTGGCGGAAACCCTTCGCATCGGCTTCGGCACCAAGGCGGTCGGCTGGGACAATCTCGTCTACGGCGTGCTGCTGGTCCTTTTCATCATATTCCTTCCCAAGGGCATCCTTGGTAGCTTGCTCGACCGATTGAAGCCGCAACCCAAGGTGCCCCGCGCTCATGAGCAAGAAGCCGTCCAAATCGCTCGCCCAGGAACTTGACCGCTACATCACGCCGTTCCGCTACGATGGATCGGGCAAGTTTCATCTCAAGGCGCACAAGACCGACGAGAAGGGCGATCTCGACAAGGAGAAGGCGCTGGCGATTCTCGACGCCAACAAGAAGCGGCTGATCGGGTTTCAGGAGAAGCTCTATGCCCAGGACCGCTGGTCGCTCCTGATCGTATTTCAGGCCATGGACGCCGGCGGCAAGGACAGCGCCATCAAGGCGATCTTCGAGGGCATCAACCCGCAGGGCTGCGAGGTGACCGCCTTCAAGGCGCCGAGCAAGAACGAACTCGACCACGATTTCCTTTGGCGGCACGCGGTCGCGCTGCCCGAACGCGGCCATATCGGCATCTTCAATCGCTCGCACTACGAGGAATGCCTCGTCACGCGCGTTCATCCGCAACTTCTGGCCAACGAGAAGCTGCCGTCAAAGCTCCTCACCAAGAACATCTGGAACGAGCGGTTCGAGGACATTGCCGCCTGGGAGCGGTATCTCTGCCGCAACGGCACCGTGGTGCTGAAGTTCTTCCTCAACGTCTCCAGAGAGGAGCAGCGCAAGCGCTTCCTCGACCGGCTGGAGGAGCCGGCCAAGCAATGGAAGTTCTCGATGGACGACATCAAGGAGCGCGCGCTGTGGCCGCGCTACCAGGCGGTCTACCAGGATATCGTCCGGCACACCTCTACGCCGTATGCGCCGTGGTACGTCGTGCCCGCGGACCACAAATGGTTCGCGCGCGTCGTGATCGGCTCGGTGATCAATGCCGCGCTCGAAAAGCTCGACCTGCGTTTCCCCCGCGCCGACAAGGCCTCGGTGGCGGAGTTCGACGAGGTGCGCAAGGCCTTGGAGAAAGAGGGGACGGGAGGCAAGAAGAAAGCAAAGTGACAGCCAACCGGACCGCCGACCGCAAGACCATCAATTTCGCGCTCCAGGGCGGCGGCGCGCACGGCGCCTTCGTCTGGGGCGTGCTCGACCAGGTGCTCGAAGACGGCAGGCTCGCGATCGAGGCGGTCAGCGCGACCAGTGCCGGCGCCATGAACGCGGTGGCGATGGCTTCCGGCATGGCGCACGGGGGCGCGGAGGCCGCGCGGGAGAGCCTGCACGCATTCTGGTACGAAGTGTCTCGCATGGACATGGCATACGATTTGATGTCGCCGCTGAACCAGTGGATCCAGGCCCTGAAGCTGCCGCCGGAATATCATCCGGTTCACGCCGTCATCCACACGTTGACGCACACGCTGCCGCCGGGTCTGCTCAATCCCTTTCATTTCAATCCGCTCCGGTCGCTCTTGCAGCGGGTCGTCGATTTCGATCGGCTCAATTCCTCGCCCGAGGCACCGCAACTGTTCCTCAACGCGACCAACGTCCGCACCGGCAAGATCAAGGTATTTCAGAGCCCGCATCTCACCGCAGATACCGTGCTGGCCTCGGCCTGCCTGCCGCCCTATTTCCAGGCCGTCGAGATCGACGGCGAGCATTATTGGGACGGCGGCTACCTCGGCAACCCCGCGATCTTCCCGCTGATCTACCGCAAGGGCAGCCACGACGTCATCGTCGTGCAGGTCACGGCGATCCGGCGCGACGAGCTGCCGACGAGCGCGGCCGACGTCCTCCATCGCATCAACGAGATCAGCTTCAATTCGTCCCTGATGCGTGAGATGCGCGCGATCGCCTTCGCCACACGGCTGATCGACGATGGCGAGCTCGACAGCGGCAAGCACAGCCGCATGTACATGCACTGGATCGGCAACGACCAGCTGATGTCGCAGCTCGGCACGGCCACGCAATTCCATCCCGAATGGAGCCTGTTGTGCCGCCTGCGCGACGAGGGCCGTTCGGCGGCGCGAAGCTGGCTGGCGCGCAACTTCGACCAGGTCGGGATGGCCTCGACGGTGGACCTGGCCGACATGTTTCTCTAGGCCACAGACAAAAACTACGAAAACGACCCCATGCACAGTAGCCGGGCGCAGCGGAATCAATGGCTTGCCGGCGGGTGTCGTATGAATGCTGACTTTACGAAATCGAGTTGGCGCGTCGGGCAAAACAGGGACATGATGTCGCCATGCCCATCCGGGGAACCGGCACATTCAAATGTGATCTTTCACATCATTGATCTCGCTTGACAGTTTTGTGGCACAGGAGGAGCATTCCGCTGGTCGCAATAAGCGACGCGCAACGTCCACCTCATGAGCAAGGGGAGGTCTATGACTCCACCTCCGCAAATCCAGCCGCGTTAAGTGCGATGGAGCTCGTTCGGACTATCGCATAGCGGCGGAAACCGCGAACGGCACGCCGGGTCAAGGTTTAGCGGGCTGCATCAGTGAGGCAGAGCCCCTACCTTCCCGGCGCTGTATTTTGCATCACATCGACCGTGTCCGGATGGCCAAGACGAGGCTGACCGCGACAGGTGGTTTTGACATCCTGCTTTTCTCCTCCACCTTCCTCCTTGCCGTCATTCCGGGCCGACTCCCGGAATGACGGAGGGTGTTGCATGGCACGTCGGCTGGCCCGAGCGCGTCTCGAACCATGGCCGCAGCGCAATTGCCAGGCAATTGACCCGCGCTGATGTTGCGGTTCCCCCGATCTTCGCATTGCGGCAAATGCCAAGAGAATGTCGCCTCAAAGGCCAACTTCCGACACAGGCCGGAGGCGAATAGCTGCGATCCGACATGACGCGTGTGCTTCGGCGGCGACGGTGCCGACGCCGCCGGCTCATTCATTTTTTCCAGGGAATCCTCGTGTCGCATAAGCTTGCCCCGGCGGTCCTCGCCGCTCTCTTCCTCGCGATCTCCTCTTTCTCCGGCGTCCGCGCCGAAACGCCTCGGCCGGCGACCAACAATGCTGCCGCACTGTCGCCCGACGAAGCCAGGCGCGCGCTGGAGACGCTCCAGGACGACAAGAAGCGCGCGCAGATGATCGATACGCTGCGCGCGATCGCGAGTGCGTCCGGTCAGCAGCAGCCTGCGCCGCCCGCGCCTGAGCAGAAGTCGCCGATCCCGCTCTCCGCCGACGGCCTTGGCGCGCAACTCCTGCTCACGGTGTCGGAGGAGATTGGCGCGATCTCGAGCGAGATCGCCAGCATGGCGCGGACGCTCACGCACTTCCCGGCCTTCTACTACTGGTTCCTGCGGACTGCGAACGATCCTGCCGCCTACAATCTCCTGATCGAGATCGCCTGGAAGCTGGCGCTGGTGCTCGGCTGCGCCCTTGCAGCCGAGTGGGTGATCTTTCGCTTGATCCGCCGCCCGGTTGCGTTCCTGGAAGGACGCGTGCCGCAAACCGCGCACCTGCCGGCACAGGTGATCCCCATTGCCGACCCGCCGTCCTCAACGGCCGATGTCACGCCCGCGCCCGACTTGAACAAGCGACGCCACAGCCTCGCGCGCGTGTGGCAGGTCCTGTTGCGGCTGCCCTTCGTGCTGGGACGTCTCGTGCTCGAACTGCTGCCGGTGGTCATCTTCGTCGGCGTCGCCACCGCGCTGCTCGGCACCGAGATCGGCGAGCCCACGACCGTTCGCCTCGTGATCCTCGCGGTGGTCAATGCCTATGCCTTCTCGCGCGGACTCATCTGCGTGATCCGGGCGCTGGCGGGACCGTTCGGGCTGTTTCCGGTCCGGGCCGAGACCGCGGCCTATATCGAGATCTGGGCGCGCCGCATCGTCGGCGTCGGCGTCTCCGGCATCGCCTTTGCCAATGTGGCCCTGCTGCTCGGCCTGCATCGTACCGGTTATGCGGCGCTGCTGCGCATGGTGATGCTGGTCGTGCACCTCTTCATCGTCGTCATCATCCTGCAATGCCGCCGGCAGGTCGCCGAGGCCATCCGTGCGCCGGCCGAGCGGCAGGGCATCGCGGCCCGCCTGCGCAACCGCGTCGCCGGCGGCTGGCATTATCTCGCCATCGCCCTCGATCTTGCGCTGTGGGCGGTGTGGGCGCTCAACATCCGCAACGGCTATTCCCTGCTTTTGCAGTATTTCGTCGGTACGGTCGTTGTGGCGCTGGTCACGCGCGTCGCCATCATGCTGACGCTCAGCCTGATCGACCGCGGCTTCCGCATCAAGCCTGAGATCCTCCACCGCTTTCCCGGTCTCGAGATCCGCGCCAACCGCTATCTGCCGCTGCTGCGCAAGATCGTTTCCGGCGTGATCGGCTTCATCGGCTTCGTCGCCGTGCTCGAGGTCTGGGGCGTGGACGCCATCGTCTGGTTCTATGGCGGAAAGATCGGCAGCCGGCTGATCTCGGCCGTGGTGACGATCGGCCTTGCCGTCCTGATCGCGGCGGCGATCTGGGAAGCCAGCAACGCGCTGCTGGACCGCCAGATCAACACGTTGTCGCGGGACGGGCACTACGCCCGTGCCGCGCGGTTGCGCACCTTCCAGCCGATGCTGCGCACGGCGCTGCTGTGCCTGATCGCCACCGTCGTCGGCCTCACCGCGCTGAGCGAGATCGGCGTCAATGTCGCGCCGCTGCTCGCGGGCGCCGGCATCGTCGGCATCGCGATCGGCTTCGGCTCGCAGAAGCTGGTGCAGGATCTCATCACCGGGCTCTTTTTGCTGCTGGAGAACACGGTGCAGGTCGGCGACAATGTCAGCGTGTCAGGGCTGTCGGGCGTGGTCGAGAACGTCTCGATCCGCACCATCCGTCTGCGCGCCGGCGACGGCGCCGTGCACATCGTGCCGTTCAGCGCGGTCACGACCATCACCAATGCCAGCCGCGGCGCCGGCAACGCCTCGGTCAGCGTCAACGTCGCCTACAAGGAAGACACCGACCGCGCCGGCCAGATCCTCAAGGACATCGTCGACGAGATGCGCCGCGAACCGGAATTCCGCCCGCTGATCCGCGGCGACCTCGATCTGTGGGGCATCGACAAGGTCGACGGTGCGATGGTGTCGATCGTCGGCCAGATCCGCTGCACCGAGGCCGGGCGCTGGCCGGTCCAGCGCGAATTCAACCGCCGCATGAAGCTGCGCTTCCAGCAGAACGGTATCGACGTCGCTTCCGCCACCCAGACCATCCTGATGCACGTCGTGCCGCCGGCAGATGGTGCGGCCAATCTGACGCCGCGGCGGGCCGCCGGATAGCGGTCAACTTACCGCTTGCCTCGGCCCGCCCGGCAGCGTTCACTCGCCCTCCAGCCCGCTGCCGACATGCGGGCGGCGAAAAGGGGTGGGAGAGGCTGATGCGGGGGCTGTGGGCCGTGTTGCGCGGTCACGTGATCGTCGTTGGCGCGTTGATTGGATGCGCGATGTGGTGCGCACCGGCAAGCGCCCAGCCATCGCGCCCCATAACCCTCATCGTACCGTTCGCGGCGGGAGGCCCGACCGACACGCTGGCGCGAATCCTGTCCGAGCGAATCGCCGCCGAACTGCACACTACGATCGTGGTCGAGAACGTGGCGGGCGCATCCGGCAGCATCGCCGGCGCGCGCGTTGCACGCGCGACACCCGACGGCACCACGATCACCATCGGCCATTGGGGCACCCATGTGCTGAACGGCGCGATCTTCAAGCTGCCCTATGACGTGGTCGCCGATTTCGAGCCGGTCGCAATGATCGCGATGGGAACGCAGCTCATCGTCGGCAGGAAGTCGCTCGAGGCGAACAGCCTGAAAGAGATGATCGCCTGGCTGAAGGCCAACCCCGGCAAGGCCACCGCCGGGACGGCCGGGGCCGGCACGGGCGCGCATGTCGCCGGCGTCTTCTTCAAGGACAAGACCGGCACCGACTTCCAGTTCGTGCCTTATCGCGGCGCAGGACCCGCCATGATCGATCTCGTCGCCGGGCAGATCGACATCATGTTCGACCAGGCCTCGAACTCGCTGCCGCACGTCAAGAGCGGCGCGATCAAGGCCTTCGCGGTGACTTCGCCGACGCGGCTCGCGTCTGCGCCCGATGTGCCGACCGTCGACGAAGCGGGCCTGCCGGGTCTCTACATCTCCTACTGGCACGGCATCTGGGCACCGAAGAACACGCCGAAGGACATCGTCACCAAGCTCAACGCGGCCATCATCGCCGTGCTCGCCGAGCCCGCCGTTAAGCAGCGCTTTGCCGAACTGGGGCAGGAGATTCCGCACCCGGCGCAGCAGACGCCCGCAGCGCTTGCGGCGTTCCAGAAGGCCGAGACCGAGAAATGGTGGCCGATCGTGAAGGCTGCCGATATCAAGCCGGAATAGCCTTGCGACGTTAACCTTTTCGCGTGCGACTGCCTGTCGTTCGCGAGAGTCTCGCTGCGGTGCGAGATCACAATTGATGCCTCCGTCGCTACGTCCTTGATCTCAATGGAGCGCTGGCCGACAATGTCCGCGGTTCAATATGAAGCTTCTTGGGGGAATTCGTGAATAGACCTGCCCGGGTCGTTGCCCAACCGACATCGTCCAGTCCGCCGCAAGGCATGACACTGCTGCGCGATCCCTTGCTCAACAAGGGGACCGCCTTCACGGAAGCCGAGCGCGAGGCGCTGGGCCTGCGCGGCCTGTTGCCGCCTTGCGTGCTGACGATGGAGACGCAGGCTCAGCGCGTCCTCACCAATCTGCGAACGCTGCCGACCGATCTGGAAAAATACGTCGCGCTGAACGCGCTGCATGACCGCAACGAGGCGCTGTTCTTCCGCGTCGTCGTCGACAATATCGACGAGATCCAGCCGATCATCTACACCCCGACGGTCGGGCTCGCCTGCCAGAAATTCGGCCTGATCTTCCAGCGGCCGCGCGGCATGTTCATCTCCTCGCGCGACCGCGGTCAGATCGCGGACATTCTGAAGAACTGGCCCTATGCGGCCAAGCTGATCGTCGTCACCGACGGCGAGCGCATTTTGGGACTGGGCGATCTCGGTGCCAACGGCATGGGTATTCCGGTCGGCAAGCTCTCGCTCTATTCGGCCTGCGCGGGCGTGCATCCGGAAGCGTGCCTGCCGATTGTGCTCGACGTCGGCACCAACAACGAAGAGCTCTTGAACGATCCCTATTATCTCGGCCTGCGAGAGCGACGGCTGACGGGCGAGGCCTATGACAGCTTCGTCGACGAATTCATGCAAGCCGCGCGAAAGACCTTTCCGGGCGTGCTGATCCAGTTCGAGGATTTCGCCAATCATTCGGCGTTCAAGCTGCTGCACAAATATCGCGACGAGGCCTGCGTCTTCAACGACGACATTCAGGGCACTGCGGCGGTCGCGCTCGCCGGCCTGTTCTCGGCGCTACGCGTGAACGGCGGCAAGCTGAAGGATCAGCGCATCCTGTTCCTCGGCGCAGGCGAGGCGGCAACCGGCATTGCCGATCTCGTGGTCTCCGCGATGATGGCGGAGGGGGCTTCGGAAGCCGAAGCACTCCGGCGCAACTGGCTGGTGGATTCCCGCGGGCTCGTCGTCGGCGGCCGTGAGGGCCTTTCCGGCCACAAGCTGCGCTATGCGCATACGGGTCAAGCGCCGATCGCCGACTTCCTCACCGCGATCAAGACGCTGAAGCCGACCGCGATCATCGGGGTTGCCGCGGTTGGCGGCGCCTTCACGCCCGAGGTGCTCAAGGCGATGGCTGAACTCAACGAGCAGCCGATCGTGTTCGCGCTCTCCAACCCGACCTCGAAGGCCGAATGCTCGGCGGAAGACGCCTATCGCTACACCGAAGGGCGCGCGCTGTTCGCCTGCGGCAGCCCGTATGACCCCGTGACGCTCAACGGCCGCAGCTTCGTGCCGCGCCAGGGCAACAACTCCTACATCTTCCCCGGCGTCGGCCTCGGCGTCATCGCCAGCGGCTCGAAGCTGGTGACCGACGAGATGTTCATGGCGGCGGCCCATACGCTCGCCGATTGCGTCGGCAAGGAGGATCTCGCGCAGGGCAGCCTCTATCCGGCCCTGCCGCGCATCCGCGAAGTCTCGGTCCGCATCGCCGCGGCGGTGGCGGATGTTGCCTATCAGCGCGGCCTCGCCGACGGACCCGCACCCAACGACGTCAAGGCGCTCGTGCAGTCGCAGATGTACGAGCCGCATTACTAAGCCGCCATCCCCGGCCAAGCGGCGCGGTTAAGGCGCGTCACGTGTCCGCCTCGTCATGGCCGGGCTTGTCCCGGCCATCCTCGTCTTGACGCGCGGTACGAACGTGGATGCCCGGGACAAGCCCGGGCGTGACGACCTCGCATATTTCGACTTCCCTCAAATCACGAACCGGCAACTAGGTCAGCACACCGGCACCATCCCAGGTGGAATCGCCATTGTGCCGCGCGGCCGCATATGCGACAGTCTGTAGCGCTACAAGAAAATTCAATCCGCAAGGTAAGTCGCCATGGACGATCGTTTGCCCGAACTGGGCGACCTCGAGCACGAGGTCATGCAATTGGTTTGGGCCCATGGTCCTGTCACGGCCGAAATCGTGCGCGAGCGCTTGTCGCGGCGTCTGAAGGAATCAACCGTGCGCACGGTGCTGCGCCGGCTCGAAGAAAAGGGCTATGCTAATCACACCGTGGACGGCCGCACCTACGTCTACCAGGCCGCCGAGCCGCGCGCGAAGGTTGCGGCCAAGGCAGTGCAGCGCATCGTCGACTGGTTCTGCAACGGCTCGATCGAGGAGGTCCTCGTCGGCATGGTGGACAACAAGATGCTCGACCAGCAGCAACTGCGTACGCTGGCCGACCAGGTGGCCAAGGCGAAGAAGGCGAGGGGAGTGAAGAAAGAATGATCGCAACTCTGGCGGAGGCGGCACTGCGCTCCCTTGTGCTGGGAGGCGTCGTCTGGTTCGGTCTCAACCTGTTTCGCGTGCGCAACCCGCACGTTCACATGACGGCCTGGGTCGTCGTGCTGCTGGCATCGCTGGCGATGCCGTTCGTGATGCATTGGCCGACGCTCACGATCACCCGGCTGCCTTTGCCGGTCGCCGTGCCGGATGATTTTCTGCCGGCCGACATCTCGATGCTGGAGACGCCGCAGCCCGCGCTGCCAGTCGCGCCCGGCATTGCCATCGCGCCGCAGGCCAGAAGCGGGCTCTCGATCAATTGGTGGCTCGTTGCCACCGTGATCTATGCCGGCGTCGCTGGCCTGTTGCTGCTGCGGCTCGCGATCGGGCTCTGCCTGACCTGGCGTCTGGCGCGCGCGGCAAAGCCGATGAAGGGCCTGCAGATGATCGACGCCGACGTGCGCGTCAGCCTCGATGTCGGCGGCCCCGTCACCTTCGGCTCGACCATTCTGGTGCCGCCGCAATTTTTCAGCTGGGACGCGAAGAAGCGCCTTGCGGTGCTCGCGCATGAAGGCGCGCATGTCGTCAACCGCGATTTCTACGTCCTCCTGCTGGCGTCGTTCAACCGCGCGGTGTTCTGGTTCAGCCCGTTCTCGTGGTGGCAGCTGGCGCGGCTTGCCGAGCTCGCCGAGATCATCAGCGACGCCGAGGCGATCGAGGTGATCGACGACCGGCTGTCCTATGCGGAAATCCTGCTCGATTTCGCCAGCACCGTGAAGCCGCGCCCGGTCGAGCTCGCGATGGCGCGGGCCTCGACCGTTCGCGCCCGTGTCGAGCGCATCATCGCGGCTGCCGCGATGCCCGTCGCCGTCAGCTGGCGCAAGCGGCTGTGGATCGCGGCTGCGATCGTCCCCGTGGTGATCGTGTCCGCCGGCATGATCGCCTATCGCACGCCGGACGCGGCGCCCGTGGCCGCGGATATCGGCGAGGTGCCCGTCCAGCATTACCGCCCGTTCGTCAATTTCTACGCCATGGGTCCGACCTCGGTGTTTGCCGTCTTCCGCGAGGGCGACGAGCTTTACGGCCAGCTCACGGGCCAGCGCAAGCTGCGCCTCACGGTCGGCAATGACGGCACGGCGTCCTATGCGGCTTCGTCCGGCGAGATTACGTTCTCAGCTGATGCGGAGCGCCGCTCGTCCGAGCTGACGCTGCGCATGAACGGCCGCGACATTCGTGCGGTTCGTGTCGCCGAGATGCCGGCGGCGGTAGCCGAGCCCGTATCGCTCGACCCGTATGTCGGTTGGTACAGGATTGCGCCAAACCGCGTGCTGACGGTGCGGCGTGACGGTGATCGGCTCCGGGTGCAGGAAACCGTGCTGGGCCCGGCGACGCTCCTCGCCGAAGGTGCCGACATCTTCTCAATCCGTGGCGAGAATCTCCTGATCTTCCTGCGTGACGAGCAATCAAAGGTCTCGCGCGTGCTGGTGCACAATTCGGTCTTTGGCGCCCGCCTGGCGCCCCGGATCGATGCGGCGGTGGCTCAGGCGATCGAGGCGGATTTCGCGCGCCGCCTTGCGGAAGTGCCTGACCGATTCAGGGAGCAGGTCCCGGCGCCCGGCGGCAAGGAGATGATCTTGCGCGGCATCGAGGATCTTCGCCGCGGTACGCCCAACTACGATCGGATGAGTGCGCCGCTGGCGGCCAAGGTTCACCGGCAGCTCAGCGAGTCGCAAACGACGTTCGTGTCGCTCGGCGCGGTGCAATCGATCTTCTTCCGCGGCGTCGGCCCCGGCGGCTACGACATCTATGGCGCGAAGTTCGAGAACGGCACGGCGGAATTTCGCCTGATGATCGAGCCGGACGGTAAGGCCGGCGACGTGCTATTCCGGGCCGACGGCAATGAGGAGCTCGGCGGCATCGTGCCTTGCGCGGAGGAGGCGAGCGTTCGCGGCCGCGCCGGCACCTCGCCGATCAGGATCATGCTCTACAACGAGATGGCCGACGACATCCAGGTGTTCAAGCTGGACGCGGACGGCAATCGCAAGGCGCAGATCGTCAGGCCCAACATGACCTGGTTCACCACCACCACCGTAAATAATCCCTGGATGATCGCCGACAAATCGGGACGGTGTCTGGAGATCCTGATGCCGGGCCGGCAGACCCGCTTCCACAATGTCGAAGCCTCGAATATCGGCGCGCATCCCGGTCGCGCCGCGCGCCGCGCCGTTCCGATCGCCAATGGCGAGGCGATGCTGCGCCGCTATATCGAGGGCGTCGGCAGAGGACAGCCGGACTACGAGCACATGACCTCGGAAGTGGCCGACATCACACGTCAGCAGTTGCCGTTCGACCAGGCGATCCTGGCGCGGCTCGGTGCGTTGCGTGCGGTCTCCTTCCGCGGCGTCACCGCGCTCGACAGCGACATCTACATCGCCCAGTTCGCCAACGGCTCGGCGGAATGGCGCATCGGCGTCAGGAACGACACCATCACGAAGATCGCGCTCGGGCCGAATTTCTAGGGCCGCCGGCCGCTCCCGATGTCTTGATGGAGGTGTTTCAATCTCCGCTTGTCTGTCAGTCCCGCGAATGCTACGATATGTAGCACTACAATTCGTAGCCTCGAGCGATGCCGTCGGGCGGGCTCGTAGAATTGGGCATTCGCCATGAGCAATTCCGCAAAGGCCGAAGCCGTGCTGGCGCTCCATCGCTTCGGGATGGGGCCGCGGCCGGGCTCGATTGCCGCGCTGGGAAGCGACCCGCGCGCCGCGCTGATTGCCGAGCTCGACCGGCCGCTCGTGCTCGCCGCGGCGGCCAGCCTGCCCTCCAGTGCGAAAGCCTATCGCACCGTGGCCGATGCCAATGCGCGGCGCACGGCCCGCGCCAAGCAAGCGCAGCAGCAGGCCAAGAAGCAGCAGATGGCGTCGGCACCCACCGCAGCTGACGACCAGGCTCAGCCGCAATTGCAGACGCAGGGGCAAGCGGGCCAGGAAAAGGACGCCGCCGAGATGGCGGCGAAGCAAGCCGCCGACGCTATTCCTGATCCCGGACGTCCGATGTATTTGCAGGAAGCCAAGCTGCGCACGGAGGCAGCGCTTGCAGCCGATATCGGCTTTGCCGAGCGGCTGGTCTGGTTCTGGTCAAATCATTTCTGCATCTCGGCCAACCGGATCCAGAGCATGTCCGGTGCCTATGAACGCGAGGCGGTTCGCGCCAATGCGCTTGGCCGGTTCGTCGATCTCCTGCTGGCCGTCGAAGGCCATCCGGCGATGCTGTTCTATCTCGACAATCTCGGTTCGATGGGGGCGAATTCGACCGCGGGCATCAACCGCAGCAGCGGCCTCAACGAGAACTTTGCCCGCGAGATCATGGAGCTGCATACGCTCGGCGTGCGCTCCGGCTACACCCAGGACGACGTCATCAGCTTCGCCAACGTGATGACCGGCTGGACGCTGGTGCCGCCGGGCGCAGATCCCCAGCATGGCGGCGAGTTCACCTTCAATCCCCGGCTGCACGAGCCCGGCGGACAGACCGTGCTCGGCAAGCGCTATGAGCAGGAAGATGTCGAGCAGGGCCGCGCCGTGCTGCGCGATCTCGCCGCGCATTCGGCCACCGCGACCCATGTCGCGACCAAGCTCGCGCGGCACTTCGTCGCCGACGAGCCGCCGCCGGCGCTGGTCGAACAGATGGCGAAGGTTTTTCGCGACACCGAGGGCGATCTCAAGCAGGTCGCGACCCTGATGGTGTCGTCGGACGAGGCGTGGCGTGCGCCGCCGTCAAAGCTCAAGCGTCCCGGCGAATGGGTCGTCGGCATGGTGCGTGCGACCGGCATCACGCAGGTCGATCCCGTCCTCTACACCGGTGGCCAGCAGCTGCTCGGCGAGCCGCTGTGGCGTCCGCCCGCGCCCAAGGGTTATCCGGACGATGAAGCGAGCTGGATCGACGGCGTCGGCCGGCGGCTCGACGTCGCCAACAATTTCGCCGAACGCATCACCGGCATGGCCGATCCGCAAGCCATCATCGAGGACGTCCTTGCATCGCAAATCGCCCCCGAGGTGAAGCAGGCGGTCGGCCGCGCCGAGAGCCGGCAGCAGGCACTGGCGCTGCTGTTCATGTCGGCGGATTTTCAGAGGAGGTGAGCATGGGCTTCGTCGATCACCTGCCCACGCGGCGGGAGCTTCTGGTCGGCTCCGGGGCGCTGTTCGCATGGAGCCAGATGCCCAGGATCGCGCGCGCGGAGGGGCGCGATCCGCGCCTGCTCGTCATCGTGCTGCGCGGTGCGCTCGACGGCCTCGGCGCCGTCGCGCCGGTCGGCGATCCCGACTGGATCTCGTTGCGCGGCGATCGCGCGCTGGTGCTGGACGGCAAGCCGCCGGCGCTGCCGCTCGATGCCTTCTTCGCGCTCAATCCGGCGATGCCGAATTTGCACCGGCTCTACAAGAGCGGCAAGGCCGCGATCGTCCATGCAGTTGCGACGCCCTATCGCGAGCGCTCGCATTTCGATGGCCAGGACGTGCTGGAGAGCGGGCTCGTCAAGCCGGGGATGACCAGTTCGGGATGGCTCAACCGCGCGCTGCTCGCGCTGGAATCGGGCGGCCGCGTCGATCCACGCGGCAGCCGCGCGCTCGGCATCGGCTCGGTGACGCCGCTGGTGGTGCGCGGCTCGGCGCCGGTCATGACATGGGTGCCGCAGAAATTGCTCCCGGCGAGCGAGGACACGCAGAGCCGCCTGCTCGATCTCTACCAGCACACCGACCCGAAGCTCGCGACCGTGCTGCAGGCGCGCATGAAGCTCGCTTCGCTCAGCGGGGCACCCAGCGCGGGCGACGTCATGTCGGACGATCCGACCCTGGCGCCGCCGGGCATCGCGCGCGTGCGCGCCTACTTCGCCGACGCCGCCGGCACCGCCGCGCGGTATCTCGCCAAGCCCGACGGTCCGCGCGTCGGCGCCATGGGCTTCGTCGGATGGGATACGCACATCGCCGAAGGCGCGGCCTCGGGCCAGCTCTACAATCTGCTGGGCGCGCTCGACGGTGCCTTCGCCGCGATCGAGAGCAACATGGGCGAGGCCTGGGGCGAGACCGTCGTCGCCGTGGTCACCGAGTTCGGGCGCACCGCGCGCATCAACGGCACGCAAGGCACCGATCACGGCACCGGCACGGTCGCATTCCTGATCGGCGGCGGGCTCGCCGGCGGCCGGGTGATCGCGGACTGGCCGGGGCTGAAGCCGGCGCAACTGTTCGAGGATCGCGACCTCAAGCCGACCACCGATCTGCGCGCCGTGCTCAAGGGCCTGCTCAGGGATCATTTGCGCGTCGAGGAGAAGGTGCTGGCGGATGCGGTTTTCCCCGGCAGCGCCGACGTCAAGCCGATGGGGGGCCTTGTGGCCTGAAGGCGCAATGTGCACGCTGACGCAAAGAGAGCTCGATTTTCTCGCCAGCTTGAAGACGAACTGGCGAAGGCTCTATTGGCGTGAGTTCGCGCGCATCCTCAGAGAGAACGCGCAGCCCCGATACGCCGGCGCCGAAGCTGGCTCCGCGCCGCAACAGGGATGAGGCTCGCATGAGGCGGCGCCAGTTCATTTCGCTTCTCGGCGGCGCCGCACTGGCGCCGCTCTCCGCGGTCTGCGCGAACGCAGCCGACGGCTGCGATGTTCCGCCCGAACGGGGCGACGGCTGGCCGGGCGGCTCCGTCGCTGGCGACAGTCTCGTCAATCGCGAGGCGCTGTGCGGGATGGCCGACCGGCTCGCCACGAGCGATGCCAATATCCATGCGGTGCTGGTCGCCCGCGACGGCAAGCTGGCGTTCGAGCGTTACTTCAAGGGCGCCGACGAGATACCCGGCTACATCTACGGCCGCCGTGTGGAAACCATCGCCTTCGATGCCGATACGTTGCACAACATGAAGTCTGTTTCGAAGAGCGTTGCATCGCTCGTCGTCGGGATTGCGATCGATCGCGGGCTGATACGCGGCGTCGACGAGCCGATCTTCAGCTTCTTCCCCGAGCTGTCCGACTTGCGTTCTCCCGAAAAGGACCGCATCCGGCTGGTGCACGTGCTCACCATGTCGATGGGCCTGAAGTGGGTCGAGGCGACGCCCGCGACGGGAGACGATGACAATGACGAGACGCGCATGCATATGGCGTGGGATCCGTGTCGTTACGTTCTCGGTCTTCCCGTGACCGCCGCGGCGGGGCAGGAGTTCTTCTACAACACCGGCGCGCTCACGCTTGTGTCGGCCATCATCCGCAAGGCGACGGGACGTCCTCTCGATGAATTCGCGCGCGAGAATTTGTTCGAGCCTCTGGGTATCACCGGCACGGCGTGGGGCCGGTACAGGGGGGATACCGATGCCGGAGGAGGATTGCGCTTGCGACCGCGCGACATGGCCAAGATCGGCCAGCTCGTGCTTGCGGGCGGTCGCTGGAACGGCCGCCAGATCGTCTCCAAGGCGTGGATCGAGGCTTCGACGGCAGAGAAGATCAAGGCGACGGACTCTCAAACCTACGGATATCTGTGGTGGCGCGGCCAAACGCGCCTCAATGACCGCAAGATCAACTGGATCGGCGCGCTTGGCCGCGGCGGGCAGTCGATCCGCATCGTCCCGGAACTCGATCTCGTCGTCGCAGTGACTGCGGGTTACTATCAGGACTACAGCTCGCAAGCGTTTCGATTGCAGTTCGGCGTCTTCCGGGACGTGTTGCGCGCGATCCCGCCTCCGGCCTGAACGGGAAGGGCCCTTCTGGGGCGGTCGCCGTCCCGATTCAGGACATGCAGGTGTGGTGGAATCGTCACAGCTGACGCGAAACGGCGGCGGCCCCACGCCCGCTTTTGTTCCGACAAGGTTCTGCCCTCATTGCCCACCGAAACTCCGGGCAGTTCGGAGGGCGCATCATGTCTTGCATTGCACGTGCCGAAACTGCCCCGATTTCACTGGCAACCGCGAGCCGGCTGCTGCTGGCCATCGTCGGGGCCGCCTCGCTCGCCGCCTGCGCGCAATCGCCTGTCGGCCGCCAGAAGGCCGATCTCGGGGGCACCGGCCGGCAGGCCGCGATCGAGCGGCCGCACCGGGTGGCGGC
Source organism: Bradyrhizobium sp. SBR1B (assembly GCF_014198205.1). Taxonomy (NCBI): domain Bacteria; kingdom Pseudomonadati; phylum Pseudomonadota; class Alphaproteobacteria; order Hyphomicrobiales; family Nitrobacteraceae; genus Bradyrhizobium; species Bradyrhizobium sp. SBR1B. The sequence continues at coordinate 269,513 of NZ_JACIHC010000003.1, read as the reverse complement.
GCTGCATCCAAGGCCGATCAGCCGGGTGCGCATTCCCAATGGCGATGCAAAGCAAGCGGCTTCGCACGGCGTTGCCAGCTTCTATTCGGATACGGAGACTGCGAGCGGCGAGAAGTTCGACAAGAACGAATTGACCGCGGCCCATCCGACCCTGCCATTCGGCACCAAGCTGCGCGTCACCGACGTTTCCTCCGGCCGCTTCGTGACCGTCAGGGTCAACGATCGCGGGCCCTATATCCGCGGACGCGTCGTCGACGTCTCGCCTTCCGCAGCCGAGGCGCTCGGCATGGTCGACAGGGGCATCACCAATGTCCGGCTCGACGTCGTGCAATGAGTTCGAGACATCGCGTTCGGCCCGCCGCGCTTAACCGGGTGTTAGCGGCTTCTCAAGCACCATGTCTGTCCGAACAATTTGGGGCTGTTGGGGAGGCGGGCGCTTGAACACGATCCGATATCTCGAAGATCAAGCCGCGCGCGCCGAGCGACTCGCCAAACGGATCACGGATACGCTGACGATCGAAAAGCTCCAGGCCTTCGCCGACGAGCGCCGTCGCGAAATCGAAGTCATCGCCGGCAAATATCGGCGCGCATAACTCCCGCATTCATGCTATGGCTATCGATGAAGTCGCTGAGATAGTCGGGTAGCTCTATGCCATAGATGTCGCAGCGTGCCTTTATCGCGCCGGCGACATCGGTCGAGATGTCCTTCATCCAATGTTCGAGCGTGTTGAACGAAATCACCTTGATGGGGTCGTTGAAGCAGCCGGCGACGAGCTCGCCGATCGTGGCTTCGAGATCGCTTCGTTCGATGCGAATCTCCGTCGCCTGGTCGAGGCGATCGATCACCACGAACAGGGTCTGGTCTGCGCCATAGGGCACGACCGGGGGTGGTACGCCAGCTTCAAGCATGTGAGGCACTCGCGGCTTGACTTCCGATTTCCACCAACGGGAAAAACCGGCAGAAGGTTCCTAACGCGCCTGCATGTGAAGCGCCGTCAGAGAAATTCTCTCCAGCGCGAGAGTTCGATAACGTGTTCGGGCGAGAGGATGCCGGTCACGAGCGGCGGCTGCGCCGCTGTCCGGATCTCATAGAGATGCCGGGTCGCCGCCGGCTTCCCCATGAACGCCGAGATGCACTCGTCGAGCGTGCCTTCCCTTATCGGGTATGATTCCCGGTCCGGCCGGCGCTGGTTTGCCAGCGATGGCCATTTATGCAGGGCCGCCAGCGCATCGAAATCGACCTTTGAAGCCGCAACCACGTCCCCCATCGTCCCACCTCACGCAAAAAACACCCCAGCACGCAGATTTGCGTGCCGGGGCCCATAGCTGTCGCTGCATCTCAATGCCACACGCACTTAACGGGGCAGCGGGGAAAAGGTTCCCGGCCGCTCCGTTTCCGCTCAACTCGCGGCCGCCGCGATTTTGTGCCCTGGGCTGGCGTTGCCGTGATTGTCCTCGTCACCGCGGCTGATCTCCGGCGGCAGCCCGGCGAAGCGTCGCAAGGCTTCCGCCATTTGCACGCGGCCCGGCACGCCCGTGATCACCACATCGACCATGGTGAAGGACGAGTGGAAATGGCCGTTCGCCCTGAGCTGCTCGACCGGGACGCCTGCGGCCGCCATCGCTTCGGCATAAGCGATGCCTTCGTCGCGCAAGGGATCGAACTCGCAGGTCGCCACGAAAGCAGGCGGCAACCTTTCGACCTTGCCGCGGAGCGGCGAGGCGCGCGGATCGGTGCGGTCCGCCGGCGAGCAGTAGAGGTCCCAGAACCAGTACATCAGCGATCGCGTCAGGAAGTAGCCGGTCGCATTGTCGTTATAGGACGGGCGATCGAAGGTGCAGTCAGTGGCCGGGCAGATCAGGAGCTGGCCAGCGATCTCCGGCCCGCCGCGGTCGCGCGCGAGCTGGCAGGTGACGGCGGCGATGTTGCCGCCGGCGCTCCAGCCCGCCACCATTACCGGGCCCGGCTTGCCGCCGAGTTCAGTGGCGTGTTCGGCGATCCAGCGCGTGGCCGCATAGCCATCTTCGGCAGCGGTCGGGAAGCGATGCTCGGGGGCGTGGCGATAGCCGACGCTGACGAACGTCATGCCGGTCCGCCGCACCATGTCGCGGCAGAACGGCTCGTCCGACTGCTCGTCGCCGAGCACCCAGCCGCCGCCGTGGAAATAGACCACGACCGGATGCGGTCCCGGCGTCGCCGGCTTGTAGACGCGGTAGGGCAGCGCACCGCCCGTGACGGGCAGGGTGCCGTCGACGATCTCGCCGACCGGCCGTCCGGCGGGCCGGCCCTTGTTGAACTCGTTCACGAACTCGCGTGCGCCGATCGCGCCCATCGACTCGATCGGCGGCAGATTCAGCGACGCGAGCAGGTTCATCACCAGCCGCACGTCGGGCTGCAGCCGCACCACCTCGCCGTCATTGCATTGCTCCGTGCCGCCAGGGCCGGTGAGCCTGAAGCCGAGCATGCCGCGGCTGACCACCTCATCGCAGATGCTGCGATAGGGGCCAACGCCGCCGGTATAGGGCATCAGGCCCTGCACCTTGCCGGGGACGTTGGCGCCCGTGTACCAGGTGTTGGCGAGCCGATGCAGCGTCAGCATCGAACAGTCGGCCATGTGCCTGTTCCAGCCGGCCTGCGCCGTCTCGGTCGGCTCGATCGTGGTGAAGCCGGCATCACGCAATGCGGCCAGTCGGTCGACCACCCAGTCGACATGCTGCTCGATCGACACCGCCATGTTCGACAGCACCGACGGGCTGCCCGGCCCGGTGATCATGAAGAAGTTGGGAAAGCCTTCGACCGTGAGCCCGAGATAGGTCTGCGGCCCCTGCGCCCAGACATCGGTCAGCGACTTGCCGCCGCGCCCGGTGATCGGATGCACGGCGCGGATCGCGCCGGTCATGGCGTCGAAGCCGGTCGCGAACACGATGACGTCGACGTCGAAGCTGCGGCCGTTCGTGGAGATGCAACTTGCCGTGATCGCCTTGATCGGCTCCTGCCGCAGATTGACCAGCGTGACGTTCGGCCGGTTGTAGGTGGCGTAGTAGTTGGTATCGAGGCAGGGACGCTTGGCGCCGAACGGATGGTCGTGCGGCATCAGCGCCGCGGCGGTTTCGGGATCCTTCACGGCCGCCGAGATCTTCTCGCGGATGAGATCGCAGATCAGCTTGTTGCCGTCGACATCGACGGCCTGGTCCGCCCAGAGCTGGGTCAGAATATAGACCAGATCGCCCTTGCCCCAGGCTTCCTCGAAGCGCGCGCGGCGCTCGGCATCGCTGAGCTGCCAGCTCACTGCCATCTGCTGCGGATAGGGCACGCCCGCCATCGACTGGCGCGCCTGCTCACGATAGGCGGCGCGATCGCCCTGCAAAAGGCTCATGCGGTCCGATGGGGCCGGGCCATTATGCGCAGGCAGTGCGAAGTTCGGCGTGCGTTGGAACACGGTCAGATGCGCGGCCTGCTCGGCGATCAGCGGGATCGACTGGATCGCCGACGAGCCGGTGCCGATCACGGCGACGCGTTTTCCTGCGAGATTGACGCCGCCATGCGGCCAGCGTCCGGTGAAATAGACCTCGCCCTTGAAATCCTTGACGCCGTCGATCTCCGGCGGCTTCGGCGCCGAGAGGCAGCCGGTGGCCATGATGTAATGGCGGCAGGAGACCGGTGGGCCATTGTCGGTGGTCAGCTGCCAGCGCTCGGCCTTCTCGTCCCATTTGGCTTCGGTGACCTTGGTGCTGAAGCGGATGTCGCCCCTGAGGTCGTAGCGGTCGGCGACGAAGCCGAGATAGCGCAGGATTTCGGGCTGGGTCGCGTATTTCTCCGACCAGGTCCAGGCCGTCTCGAGCTCGGGATCGAAGGTGTAGCTGTAGTCGATGGTCTGGATGTCGCAGCGCGCGCCCGGATAGCGGTTCCAGTACCAGGTGCCGCCGACGTCGCCGGCCTCTTCGAGCCCGACCGCCCTAAAGCCGGCCTTGCGCAGGCGATGAAGCAGATAGAGGCCGGCAAAGCCGGCGCCGACCACGGCGACATCGACCTGCTGAGCGGTTCCGCGCTCATCGGAGGCACGTGTGGCAACCATCGCGTCAGGCATGGCATCCTCCCGTATGTTTTGTTTTGCCGGCAAGGCTATCGCCACATGCACGGCTTGTCATCACGGCATGTGCAATCTTGGGTAGGCGTTTGCGGCGTCATCGTGGCCGCGTGAATGTTGCGGCACTACACGCACCGCGATGCACAATGGCCGTGATTACCCGGGCTAATCATGCCCGATCCGCCTCTGTATGCTTGCGGTTACAAGCCACGCGTACCGGCCGGGCGTCATGACAGAGTTGAGTGAGCGGACCAAAGCGAACATGGACGTCGTCCTGGAGCAGACGTGCCGGCAATTGCCGCATGGCGGCGATCACGACAGCCGCAGGTTCATCGCCGAGCGCCTGATCGAAGCCGCGCGGGCCGGGCACGCCACGCTCGGCGAACTCGGCATCGTCGCGCGGCACGCGCTGGCGGAGATTCTCGCAAAGCGCGGTTAGTACGAGCCGCCAGGCTTGCCCCGCCGACGGCGGCGGACGTAACCTGCAGGAAACCGTTCCGCGCATCGAGATGCACCGAAGATGCGATCCCTGCTCGCGCTTCTTGCGGCCTCCATTGTCCTGTGTTGCGCCGGCCCGGCCGTGGCGCAGCCGGTCGGACAATTTCCATTCGCGCTGACGCGTGAAGGACAGATGCTCGGCGCCGTCGAAGGCGAGGTGGCCTCGTTCAAGGGACTGGCCTACGCCACGCCGCCGGTCGGCGCGCTGCGCTGGCGCCCGCCGCAGCCGACGCCCGAAAGTTCGGAGATGCACACCGCCTACGATTACGGCGCGCCGTGCCTTCAGCCGTCCTTGCCTGATGCGAGCGAGGATTGCCTGACGCTGAACGTGTTTCGTCCCTTCGGGGTCGACGGCCCGCTGCCGGTGATGATGTTCATCCATGGCGGCGGCTTCATCGGCGGCACCGCGAATGAGCGGCTGTTCGACGGAGCCAGGCTGGCGCAGGCCGGCCTCATCGTGGTCACCGCAAATTATCGCCTCGGCGCGCTCGGCTGGCTCGCTGATCCCGCGTTGGCGGACGGCGGCTCCGGCAATTACGGCCTGATGGACCAGATCGCCGCGCTGCGTTGGGTTCATGACAACATCGCGGCCTTCGGCGGTGATCCGCACAACGTCACCTTGTTTGGCAGCGACGCGGGCGCGACATCGATCGCGCTTCTGATGCTGTCCGCGCAGTCGCGCGATTTGTTCCAGAAGGCCATTCTGCAATCGGTGCCCGGTCGCGCGCCTCTGCGCTCGGTGCAGGACGCGCATGCGACCGGCCGGCAGTTCGTGGCGGCGCTCGGACCGCAGGCGGATTTGCGCGCCGCCGAACCGCGCCGCCTGCTTGCCGCCGAAAGCCGTCTGCTGGAGCAATCGCGGTATGCCTTCGCGCCAATGATGGATGGAAGTCTGGTGACCGAGGATATCGCTGCCGGCTTTGCGGCCGGACATCAAAGCCGCATTCCTCTGATGATCGGCTCGAACGACGACGAGACGGGTTTCGACGGCGAGTTCGATACCAGGGAGGAGCTTGCAGCGTCAGGCCTCACAAGCGATGAACTGCGCAAGCTCTATCCCGATCTCGCCAAGCCTTCTCTCGACAGGCCTTCTCTCGCCAAGCCTTCGGATCTTGCGGCAAGATTTTACACCGACAAAGTTTTTTCCGAGCCCGCAAGGCTGCTGGCGCGCCTGCATGCCGCAAGCGGCGCGGCGACCTTTCGCTATCGCTTCGCTTACGTGCCCGAGGCGCGGCGCGCCAATCCTGGGGCTGGGCACGGGCGCGAGTTGCAGTTCATCTTCGGTGCAGAAGGCGTGCCGGGAGCGGGCATCTTCTCGCGAGCCGATCGCGAGGTCGCAAGCCGCATGCGGTCCTATTGGATCAACTTCGCCAGAAGCGGCGATCCCAACGGTCCCGGTCTGCCGCATTGGGACGCAGCCGCAGGGAGCGATCGCCTGCTGCTGATCACGAACGATCGCATCGCGAGCGGCGACGATCCCTTGGCGGAGCGTCTCGACCGGCTCGCGCGCTAGCGCCGATAAAAATGGTTGGACTTAAGCCGCGAGCTCGACGCGGGGCGCCGGCGTCAGCCGGCCTTCCTCCAGATAGTCCATCGCGCCGTCCTTCTCGACGGCGTAGAACTGCTGGCCGTCCCGCGACTTGAAGGCGGCGCGAACGATGCCGCGGCGGCCCTTGTCACTGTTGACGACATCCCCCAGCGCAAACTTCTTCATCTCACGTCTCACTTGTCTTCAGGCCGACTGCTTCGGCCACGCCGGGGATTTTGGGCGGCAAATCGTTAACGACTTGCTAACCATGCCGGTTTGCCTATGCTCGTTGCCGGACGCGCGGGCACGCGCAGAGTGCCGATGAGACGAGCCCCATGACGCGATTTCCGACCCTGTTCCTGTCGCACGGCGGCGGCCCCTGGCCGTTCATGGAGGACAGGCGGGTGCAATATGCCAGAACCGCCGAAGAGTTCGGCCGGTTGCCGCAGCTTCTGCCGGAGAGGCCGAAGGCCGTGCTCGTCATCACCGGCCATTGGGAGGCCGATGCCTTCACCGTCTCGACCTCGGCGCATCCGCCGATGGTGTACGACTATTACGGTTTCCCCGAGCATACCTATCATCTCAAATATCCGGCGCCGGGCCGGCCCGAACTTGCGACCGAGGTGAAGGCGCTGCTCACGCGCGCGGGCCTCGAATGCCGGGAAGATCCCAACCAGGGTTTTGATCACGGCACCTTCGTGCCGCTCGGCCTGATGTATCCGAACGCCGACATGCCGATCGTGCTGCTGTCGCTGAAGTCTGCTTACGATGCGGCCGAGCACGTCAAGGTCGGCGAGGCGATTGCCCCGCTCCGCGATGAAGGCATCCTGATCGTCGGCAGCGGGCTGACCTATCACAATATGCGTGGCTTCAACCGGCCGGAGTCCAAGCCGGTCTCGTATGACTTCGAGGCCTATCTGAACGAGGCGATCAGCAACCCGGATCCGGCTCGCCGCAACGCGATGCTGGTCGACTGGGAGAACGCACCGAGCGCGCGCCTCGCGCATCCGCGCGAGGATCATCTGCTGCCGCTGATGGTGGCTGCCGGCGCCGCCGGCAGCGATATCGGCAAGCGCGTCTTCGTCGACGAGGTCGCGAGTGTGGCGATGGCGTCGTATGTATTCGGTTGATTCCGTAGGGCGGATTAGCGAAGCGTAATCCGCCGTCGTGCGGCAAGGTGGCGGATTACGCCCGCGGACTGCGCTTCGCGCAGCCGGGGGCTAATCCGCCCTACGCATCCCGCGACCTCACCCGTATTTCAGTTTCATGAACAAAATGCCGCCGGCGAGCAGCATGGTGATGGCGTTGGCGGCGACCAGCGGCGCATCGCCCGAGAGCAAGCCATAGATCAGCCAGAGCGCGAGGCCGAGCACCATCACAAGAAACATGCCGAGCGAGATGTCTCCGGTGGAGCGCGTCTTCCACACCTTGATGGCTTGCGGCGCATAGGCCACGGTGGTGCAGGTGGCGGCGGCAAAGCCGATCAGCTTGATCACGAACGGGTCCATGCCGGCTCTATAGCATGGATTCGACGATGGTCATCGCCTCAGGCACGCTCCGTCATGAGCCCGCGATACAGCGCGGCATAGTCGCCGGTGCGGTTGCGCCAGGAGACGTCGGTCGCAAGGCCGTTTCGTTGCAGCCGGCGCCAGGTCTGCTTGTCGTGGAAGGCGGTGTTGGCCTTGCGCAGCGTGCCGGCGAGGGCGGCCGCCGTCACGGGTGCGAACTTGAAACCGGTGGCATCGCGGTCGGCGGCGTCGGCTTCGCTGATGTCGACGATGGTGTCCTCGAGCCCGCCGACGCGTGAGACGATCGGAACGGCGCCATAGCGCAGCGCGCAGAGCTGGGTCAGGCCGCACGGCTCGAAGCGTGACGGCACGATCAGCGCGTCCGATCCGGCCTGGAGCAGGTGCGCCAAAATCTCGTCATAGCCGATCACGACGCCGATCCGGCCGGGATTGGCGCGGGCAGCGGACTGATAGCGATCCTGGAGATCGCGGTCGCCGCTGCCGAGCAGCGCGAGCTGCATGCCTTCGGCCAGAATGGTCGGAATGGCCTCGAGCAGCAGATCGAGCCCCTTCTGCCACGACAGCCGGCTGATGACGCCGAGCAGCGGCGCCTCGTCGGAGGAATCGAGATTGAACTGCTGCTGCAGCACCGCCTTGTTCGCGGCCCGGAAGGTCAGGTCCTCGGCGCCGTAGCGGTAGGCGATGTGCGCATCGTCCTGCGGATTCCACACCGAGATGTCGATGCCGTTGAGGATGCCGCTCAGCACGTTCGCGCGTGCGCGCAGCAGGCCACCGAACCCCATGCCGCCTTCGTCGCTCTGGATCTCCTGTGCGTAGGTCGGCGACACCGTCGTGATGCGATCGGCGAATTGCAGGCCCGCCTTCAAGAAGCTGATGCCGCCGAAATATTCGATCTCGTTGACGTTGAACGCGTGCCAGGGCAGGCCGATCGCACCGATTAGCTCAGGAGCGAACTTGCCCTGATAGGCCATGTTGTGGATGGTCATCACGGTGCCGGGCCGCGGGCGATTGTCATAATGCAGATAGGCCGGCGCGAGCCCGGCCTGCCAGTCATGGGCGTGCACGACATCGGGAACGAAGGCGGGGACGAGTCCGTGGCCGATATCGGCGGCGATGCGCGACAGCGCCGCGAAGCGCACGCCATTGTCCGGCCAGTCGACGCCTTCGGTGGTGACATAGGGATTGCCCGGCCGCGCATAGAGATGCGGCACGTCGAGCACGAACAGGTCGAGCCCGTCATGGGAGCCCGCGAGCAGCCGGCCCGGCCCGCCGAAATAATCCGGCCAGCTCCGGATCTCCTCTGCGTTCGATACGAGCCGCATCACGTCGGGATAGCCCGGCATCAAGGTGCGCATCTCGACGCCATGCGCCTTCAGCGCGATCGGCAGCGCGCCGGCGACATCCGCGAGGCCGCCGGTCTTGACGATGGGATAGACTTCAGAAGCGACCGCGAGGACGCGAACAGGCCTCATGTATTGAGCCTGTCGATCATCGGCTGGGTGACGAGCGAAATCCCCTGCTCGGTGGTGCGGAAGCGCTTGGCATCGAATGCGGGATCCTCGCCGATCACGAGTCCTTCCGGAATCTCGACGCCGCGGTCGATCACGACGTTCTTCAGCCGCGCGCCGCGGCCGACATTGACATAGGGCATGATCACGGCGTTCTCGACATTGGCATAGGAGTTGATGCGCACGCCGGTGAACAGCAGCGACCGGCGCAGCGAGGCGCCGGAGATGATGCAGCCGCCCGAGACCAGCGAGCTCACGGCCTGGCCGCGCCGGCTCTCCTCGTCATGGACGAATTTCGCCGGCGGCGTGATCTCGGCATAGGACCAGATCGGCCAGGAGCTGTCGAACAGGTCGAGCTCGGGCACGACGTCGGTGAGGTCGATATTGGCGGCCCAATAGGCATCGACCGTGCCGACGTCGCGCCAATAGGCGCGGGGGTCGCTGCCGGAACGCACGCAGGAGGTGGAATATTGGTGCGCCATCGCGCGGCCGTTCTTGACGAGGTAGGGAATGATGTCCTTGCCGAAATCGTGGTTCGAGTTCGGATCATCGGCGTCGCGCTTGAGCTCCTCGAACAGGAACTTGGCGTCGAACACGTAGATGCCCATGCTGGCGAGCGAGACGTCCGGCTTGCCCGGCATCGGCGGCGGATCCTTCGGCTTCTCCAGGAACTCCTGAATCCAGCCGTTCTCGTCGATATGCATGATGCCGAAGCCCGAGGATTCCGTCCGCGGCATCTCCAGGCAACCGACGGTGACGTCGGCGCCGCTGTCGACGTGCTGGCGCAGCATCACCTCGTAATCCATTTTATAGATGTGGTCGCCGGCCAGCACCACGATGAAGCGGCAGGCGTGGGATTCGATGATGTCGATGTTCTGGTAGACCGCATCCGCCGTGCCGACATACCACATGTTCTCGGAGACGCGCTGGCTCGCGGGGAGGATGTCGAAGCTCTCGTTTCGCTCCGGGCGGAAGAAGTTCCAACCCATCTGAAGATGCCGGATCAGGCTGTGCGCCTTGTACTGGGTTGCGACCGCGATGCGGCGGATGCCCGAATTGACGGCATTCGACAGCGCGAAATCGATGATGCGGGACTTGCCGCCGAAATAGACGGCTGGCTTGGCGCGGCGGTCGGTCAGCTCCAGGAGCCGGCTGCCACGTCCGCCAGCCAGGACGAACGCCAGCGCCTGACGGGCAAGCGGCTCGGGTCTCGCGGCACTCATGTCATTCCTCCCACTCACACCCGGCGCAGGCCGAGGCTATTTGTCGCGAGAAGCCTCGCGCCATTGGAACCGATAGTAGCGGTACGAATAGTCAATCGTGAAGTAGGTTGTTGGTTGCGCGGGCGAGAAGCTTAATGCTCTGCCTTGGCCGCGGGGCTCCGGCATCGCACCGGTGTCACGTCGGGCAGAGCGGGCGCGTCGGCTCGCCTCGCATGCCGGCAGCCGGCTCGCAGCGAGGCTTGGACGAGGCTTGTGCGCCGCACGCAAATACGGGCTTGGAAAATCCGGGCTTTGACTTGGCGCAAAGATGCCCGATCATGTCGCTGCGATCCTTTTCCAAGCAAGACGTTAGACAGGGAGCAAGTCGATGAGGATCTGGAAAACGGCAATTGCCTGTTCGGTCGCCGGCGTGGTCATCGCCGGTCAAATTCAACCGGCGGCAGCGGCCCCGCTGCCGACCAACGTCGCGACCATGAAGGCCGCGGTCGGTGACGATGTCGCGCAAGTGCATTGGCGCGGCGGCGGGTGGGGTTGGGGCCTTGGCGGTCTCGCGGCCGGCGCGATCATCGGCGGCGCGATCGCGGCCGGCGCGCCTTACGGCTACGGCTATTACGGCGGCGGACCGTATTATGGCGGCTATGGCTATCCGGGTTACGGCTACGGTTATGCCCCCGCCTATTACGGCGGCTACGGCTACGCGCCGGTGTATCCGCGCTATTATCGGCCCTATCGTCCGTATTACGGCTATGGCTACGGCTACCGGCCGTACCGGGTCTATCACCGGCACTATTATCGCCGATATTGGTGAGCCGTCGCGCTTTGGCTTTGAGCATGGTCTGCGCGCAAACGCGTCACAGGTTTGCGCGCACGATTGCGGCGTGATGTCGCTAAGCCGGCGACGATGCTGCGCGAGATCACCGTACGCGCCGCTCTTTCCGGAAAGTAACAATGTGTGATGGCGCGGTCGCTCCTTGCGCGCCGTGAGTTGGGAACCTTAGGGAACAAAGCGACGTTTGCAGCGCCGGGTGTGGCCAATCTGGAGCGGTGCCGTGCAAGCGCAAACCACGCTATTCCTCTGTCTGGCCATTTTTTCGTTTTCACCATTTTCTGTTGCATATGCCGAAAGCGGGCTCGCCTCCTATTACGGCTACGCAAAAGCCGGCAAAGGCGGCGAGCTCACCTGCGCGCACCGGACGCGCCGGTTCGGCAGCGTGCTGAGGGTCTCCTATGGCAGCCGCACGATCCAATGTCGCGTCAACGATCGCGGCCCGTTCATCCGCGGCCGTATCGTCGACCTCTCGGTGCCGGCCGCCCGCGCGCTCGGGATGATGAGCGCCGGCGTGGTGCGAGTCTCCGTGGAATAGGCCGGCCAGCGCGCTATAGTGCCGCCCAAAGCAAGGGGGCGCTATGGCAGGCATCAGGATCGGACTCGTCGGCTGCGGCTTCGTGTCGGAGCTGCATATGTATGCGTTCCGGCGCGTCTATGGCGTGGATGTCGAGGTCGCGGCGGTGGCCGCGCGCGGCGACCACGTCGTCGAATTCGCCGGCCGTCACAACATCCCGCGCGTCTATCGCAGCTTTGCCGATCTGATCGCCGACCGCGAGATCGACGTCGTCGACATCTGCACCCCGCCCAATCTTCATGCCGAAATGATTGTCGGGGCGATGCAGGCCGGCAAGCATGTCATTTGCGAAAAGCCGTTCGCCGGCTATTTCGGCCGCGACGGCGACAAGCAGCCGATCGGCAAGCACGTGCCGAAGGCGCTGATGTATGAGCGCGTGCTCGAGGAGATGGACAAGACGCGCGCCGCGATCGAGCGCACCGGAAAGCTCTTCATGTATGCCGAAGACTGGATCTACGCGCCCGCGGTGACCAAGACTGCGGAGATCATCAAGGCGACCAAGGACAAGATCCTCTTCATGAAGGGCGAGGAGAGCCATTCCGGCTCGCACGCGGCCCACGCCGCGCAATGGGCGATGACCGGCGGCGGCTCGTTGATCCGCATGGGCTGCCATCCGCTCTCGGCCGTGCTCTACCTCAAGCAGGTCGAAGCCAAGGCGCGCGGTGAGAGCATCCGTGTCGCCAGCGTCACCGGCGATGTCGGCAACGTCACAGCGGGCCTCAAGCCGGAGGAGCGCACCTACATCAAGGCCAATCCGGTCGATGTCGAGGATTGGGGCACGCTGACGGCGACGTTCTCGGACGGCACCAAGGCCACCGTGTTCTCCGGCGACATGATCATGGGCGGCGTGCGCAATCTGGTCGAGACGTATACGTCAGGCGGCTCGCTATTCGCCAACATCACCCCGAACAATCATCTGATGAGCTACCAGACCTCCGAGGAGAAGCTCGCCAGCGTCTACATCACCGAGAAGGTCGACCGCAAAACCGGCTGGCAATATGTCTGCCTCGAGGAGGAATGGACGCGCGGCTATCTGCAGGAGATTCAGGACTTCATGGAATGCGTCGCGACCGGGCGGCAGCCGCTGTCTGACCTCGCGCTGGCCTATGAGACGATCAAGGTGAACTACGCAGGGTACTGGGCCGCGGAGGAGGGGCGGAGGGTGGTGTTGTAGGGCACGCTTCTCTTACCCTCCCCTGGAGGGGGAGGGTCGATCGCGCGCAGCGCGAGCGGGGTGGGGTGATCTCACCAATCGGGCAGTGCCCGTGTGGAGAGATCACCCCATCCCGCCACGCATTTCGCTTCGCTGCATGCGTAGCGACCCTCCCCTGGAGGGGGAGGGTGGGAGCAAGCCGCCCCTACGTCCCGTAGGTCGATCCCTTCGGCAGCGGGAATACCGGGTCTTGCGTCCTGATATTGGTCGGCCACACCACCGAGATGTGCTCGCCGGCGTTCTGCATCACCACCGGCGTCGAGCGCTCGTTCTGGCCGGACAGCGGCGTGCCCGGCGGGAAGAACTTCACGCCATAGCCCTGGATGGTGCCGCCGGCGGGAATGTCGACGTCGAGCGCGGCCTTGCGGATCGCCTCCGGCTCGAAGCTGCCGTACTTCTCCTTGGCGACAGGCAGCACGTTGTTGAGCAGCACCCAGGTCTGGTTGAATCCCATCGAGCAGTGCGGCGGCACGTCGGTGGCGCCGGTCTTGGCCTGGTAGCGCGAGACCATGGTCTTGATCAGCTCGCCCATGCCCGGCGCGAGTTTTGCCGCATCGAGCAGCTGCGCCGGCACCGGGTCGATGTTGCAGAAATTGTCGATGTCGGGACCGAAGGTGGCGCGCAGCTTGTCGAGCTGGCTGTAGCCGGCGCCGGCACCGAACAGCATCTTGAAGCGCAATCCGCTCTCGCGGGCCTGGCGCAGGAACAAAGTGATATCGGGGTTGTAGCCGGCATGCGAGATCACGTCGGCCTTGGCGCGCTTGATCTTGGTCACGAGCACCGAGAGGTCGGGAGCGGACGCCGAATAGCCTTCGCGCAGCACGACCTGAATGCCGGCCTGCTTGGCATAGGCCTCGTCGGCCGCGGCGACGCCGACGCCATAGGGGCCGTCCTCGTGGATCAGCGCGACCTTGACGTCCTTCGCCTCCATGCCGAGCTTGGCTTTCGCATGCTCGGCGATGAAGCCGGCAAAGGCCTGGCCGTACTGGTCGGAATGGATCTGCGCGCGAAACACGTATTGCAAATTCTTGTCCTTGAACACGGCGGTCGAGACCGCAGTCGTGATCCAGAGGATCTTCTTCTGCTGCTCGACCTTCGCCGCCATCGGCACCGCATGCGCGCTGGAATAGACGCCGTTGATGATGTCGATCTTTTCCTGGCTGATCAGCCGCTCGGCCTCGTTGATGGCAACATCCGCCTTGCTCTGCGAGTCCGCCGCAACCGGCACGATCTTGGTCTTGCCGCCGATGCCGCCCTTCTCGTTGACGAGGTCGATGGCGATCTGCGCGCCGACCGAGGAGGCGACCGAGCCGCCGGCGGCGAACGGGCCGGTGAGGTCGTAGATCAGGCCGATGCGTAAATTCTCGGCCTGCGCCTGGGCCCTGGTCCAATCGAGGCTGAGTGTGGCGGCGGCAGCCGCCGTACCCTTCAGCAGCTGCCTGCGTGAAGTCGGCATCCTATCCTCCCTCAAAACCGTTCTTATGACTGGTTGTTACTTTTTTGCGAAGTATGGGGAGCGGGACAGCGGAAAGTCAACATGGCGAAAGTCGGGTCTGTCAGCTGCGCCATAGAACGCAATTGCGAAATGACGGTGAGGTCCGGCGAGACCGAGCGCTACTGCTTCAAGCGCCGCGCCAGATAATGCGCGGTCTTTCCGCTGGCCTTGGCAACCTGATCCGGTGTCCCCGATGCGACGATGCGTCCGCCCTCGTCGCCGGCGCCGGGGCCGAGATCGATGATCCAGTCGCTGTGAGAGACGACGTCCATGTCATGCTCGACCACGACCACGCTGTTGCCGGCGTCCACGATCCGGTCGAGTTGGGCGATCAGCCGCTCGACATCCCGCGGATGCAGCCCTGTGGTCGGTTCGTCCAGCACATAGAGCGTATGGCCGCGTTGCGGACGCATCAGCTCGGTCGCCAGCTTGATCCGCTGGGCTTCGCCACCGGACAATTCGGTGGCGGACTGGCCGAGGCGGATATAGCCGAGACCGACCTCGCGCACCACCGAGAGCGACCGGTTCAGCGCGGCATCGCCCTCGAAGAACTCGAAGGCCTCGTCGACGCGCATCGCCAGCACGTCGGCGATGGATTTGCCGCGGATTGTCACCTCGAGCGTCTTGTCGTTGTAGCGGGCGCCTTTGCAGGTCGGGCAGGGCGCGTAGACGCTGGGCAGGAACAAGAGCTCGACACAGACGAAGCCCTCGCCCTCGCAAGTCGCACATCGGCCTTTCGCGACATTGAACGAGAAGCGTCCCGCGTCGTAGCGGCGGGACTTTGCCTGCGGCGTTGCCGCGAACATCCGCCGCACATGGTCGAACAGGCCGGTATAGGTCGCAAGGTTGGACCGCGGCGTGCGGCCGATCGGCTTCTGGTCCACCACGACGAGGCGGCCGATCCGGTCGAGGCCGGCAACAATCTTGCCGCCCAAGGTCTCGACCCTTGCGGCGAGGCTGTCGTCGTCCGCTTCGTCCGCGAGCGTATGGCCGAGATGCCCGGCGACGGCCTCGACGAGGAATTGGCTGATCAGGCTCGATTTGCCGGAGCCCGACACGCCGGTGATGCTGGCGAGGACACCCAGCGGGATATCGACGTCGAGACCGCGAAGATTATTGCGGGCGACGCCCCTGACCTTCAGGTGGCCCTTCGGCTCGCGACGGGTCGTCGGCAGCTTCTTGCGGGGATGCGCGAGATAGTGGGCGGTGCGCGATTGCTCGATCTGACCGAGCTCTGCCGGCGGCCCGCTGTAGAGGATGAGCCCGCCGCCGTCGCCCGCGTCAGGCCCGACATCCACCAGCCAGTCGGCATGCCTGATCACTTCGATCTCGTGCTCGACCACGAAGATCGAATTGCCGGCGTGCTTCAGCCGGTCCAGCGCCCGCAGCAGCGCCTCGGTGTCGGCGGGATGCAGGCCCGCGGACGGCTCGTCGAGCACGTAGACGACGCCGAACAGGTTCGAACGAACCTGCGTCGCAAGGCGCAGCCGTTGCAATTCGCCCGGCGACAGCGTCGGCGTGCTGCGCTCGCAGGCGAGATAGCCAAGGCCGAGGTCGAGCAGAACGGCGAGGCGCGCCGACAGATCCTCGCAGATGCGCCTGGCGACGACGGTCTTTTCCGATCTGTCCGTCGAAGTCTTTGCGAACGGCTTGACCAGCTCCTGCAGCTGCTTGAGCGGCAAATGCGACATCTCGGCGATATTGAGCCCGGCGAACCTGACCTTGAGCGCCTCGGGCTTGAGCCGGGTGCCGTGGCAGGTCGGGCAATCCCGCGTGATCATGAATTGCGCGACACGGCGCTTCATCATCGCGCTCTCGGACTTGGCGTAGGTCTGCATCACGTAGCGCTTCGCGCCGGTGAACGTGCCCTGGTAGCTCGGCTCCTCCTTGCGGCGCAGCGCGCGTTTGACCTCAGCGGCGTCGTAGCCGGCATAAACAGGAACGGTCGGCTGCTCCTCGGTGAACAGGATCCAGTCGCGGTCCTTTTTCGGCAGCTCGCGCCAGGGCTTGTCGACGTCGTAGCCGAGCGTCGTCAGGATGTCCCGGAGGTTCTGCCCTTGCCAGGCACTCGGCCAGGCCGCGACGGCGCGCTCGCGGATCGTCTTGGTGTCGTCGGGCACCATGGACTTCTCGGTAACGTCGAGCATCCTGCCGATGCCGTGGCAGGTCGGGCACGCCCCCTCGGGCGTGTTCGGCGAGAACGCCTCCGCATAGAGCATCGGCTGTCCCCGCGGATAATCGCCGGCGCGGGAATAGAGCATCCTCAGCAGGTTCGAGATGGTGGTGACGCTGCCGACGGATGACCTTGTCGTCGGCGCCCCGCGTTGCTGCTGGAGCGCGACGGCGGGCGGCAGGCCCTCGATGTCGTCGACCTCGGGGACTTGCATCTGGTGGAACAGCCGCCGCGCGTAGGGCGACACCGACTCCAGATAGCGCCGCTGCGCCTCGGCGTAGATCGTTCCAAAGGCAAGCGAGGATTTCCCGGAGCCCGACACGCCCGTGAATACGACGAGCGCGTTGCGGGGAATGCGAACGTCGACGTTCCTTAGATTGTGCTCGCGCGCGCCGCGCACCCGGACGAAGCCGTCGTCCTGCATCAGGCTGTCGGGTCGTCTTGGTCGATCGTCCATCTTGCTTCTCCAGGCCGCGTCGGAATTAACGGCAAGATCGCAGGATGGGTCCTTCGAGGCCAGTGGGCCTCTGCGTTCTGCACAAAGCCAAGGCCCGCCGCGATGACAGTGAAGGGCCTTGCGAGGGATTTGGGTCGCGGCGGCAAGCCGCGCCTCAGACCATGAAATCCCTGGCGTTGAGATCGGCGGCATGGATGCCATCCAGCGTGATGGTGTCGTTGGCCGTCAGCTGGATCACCGCATTGCCGGCGCTGTCATCGCTGATCAGGCTCTTCAGCGCGCCCCAGTCCGCAAAGCCATAGGCCCGCACATCGATCACTTCCTGCTCGAGTATCGTGCTGCCCGCCGCCTTGTTGCCCTGATCGAAATCGTTGATCACGTCCTGGCCCGAGCCTGCCCCGAACACGAACAGATCGTTGCTCGGTCCGCCCCAGAGCTGATCGTTGCCGCCTCCGCCGTTCAGCAGATCCCTGCCGCCGGTGGTCGAGCCGCCTACGAACGGGTTGTAGGCTCGTGCATCGCCATAGAGCCAATCGCCGCGATCGCTCCCGTAGAGAATATCATTGCCACCCTGTGCGTTGCCGGACATCTGCGAGCCATCGCCGACGAGCGCGATGGAGGTCGAATTGGGATTGCCGTCGACGGCTGCGATCAGGATGTCGTCCCCGCCACGGGCATTGTCGCTCATGTAGCCGCTATCGCCGAGCAGTGATGCGCCGCCGGACCGCGCATCGTCGCCGGCCGTATAGATGAGGATGTCATTGCCGCCGCGTGCATCGCCGATCATGGACACCAAGGCATCACCTGACATCGATATGTTGCCAGAGGCGCCGGCCTGGACCACGCTGACGATGTCGTTGCCGCCTTGGGAGTTGCCGCTCATGAGCGATCCGGAATCGCCGCTGAACGCACCATACGATCTGTCGCCCATCTCTGCCTTGATGAGGTCATTGCCGCCCTTGGCATCCCCGGTCATGGCGATTTCGGCGTCGCCTGAGAGATAGACGCTCGCATAGATCGCATTCGAGGCCTCGACATGCAGCAAATCGTTGCCGCCGCGGGCTTGGCCGGACATGATCTGCGCGTCGCCGTCAAAGGTCGTATAGGGCAAGCGGCCCTGGATCGTCGCGACGAGAAGGTCATTGCCGCCATGCGATTGGCCTTCCAGGATCGACTCGTCGCCGACAAACAGCAGGCTACTGGGCCCGTCATCGACTGTTGCGATCATGATGTCGTTACCGCCATGGCCGTCGACCGGTAGACCGGGGTCTCCGAACGCGATCACGAGCTCCTGGCTTCCAACGCTGACGATGATCGTGTCGTTTGGCATACGGCGCATCGTGCAACTCCCAATTTCTTGTCCGGCGCGGACGGAGGCGAAGCGACATGCCTGCGCACCGCGCTGCGGCCCTGCCGCGTCACACATCATCTTTGGTTTGATGGCGGAGATTGGCCCGCGATGGAGCTTGATTGCGGCCGCGGAACCGCCGGAGCGGGCGCGTCGTTAAGCTGTCATGAAACGCACAAGCGAAGGGGTATTTACGGCGATCGATCCGCAGATCGTGCCGCAGAAAGCAGTGCCGTAGGGTGGGCAAAGGCGCAAAGCGCCGTGCCCACCATCTCGTTCCGTATCAAGGGGATCGTGGGCACGCTTCGCTTTGCCCACCCTACGAGAGCGCTGCAAGCCTGCAGGATGCAGCGCTCTCGGCTCAGCCCGGCCCGGCGCCCTGCGTTGCCGTGAACACCGCGTAGAGCGACTGGCTCGCGGCCATGAACAGGCGGTTGCGCTTGGGGCCGCCGAAGGTGATGTTGCCGCAGACCTCCGGCAGGCGGATGCGGCCGAGCAGCTTGCCCTCCGGCGACCACACCGTCACGCCGCTGTAGCCGACGGCGCGGCCGGCATTGCTCGAAGCCCAGACATTGCCGTTGACGTCGCAGCGCACGCCGTCCGGCCCGCACTTCACGCCGTCGATCACGCAATCGCTGAACTTCTTGGGGTTGGAGAGCTTGTTGTCGCCGCCGACGTCGAACACGAAGATCTCGCCCTTGCCGCCCGGGCCGGTGTCGCCCGGCCCTTTGCCGGTCGAGGCGACGTAGAGCTTCTTGTAATCCGGCGAGAAGCACAGTCCGTTCGGATCGGGGACCTGCTCCTCGGTAACGACGAGGTCGATGCGGCCGGAAGGGTCGATGCGATAGCAATTGGTCGGCAGCTCGCGCTTGCCCGGCTGGAAACCGGCCGGCTGTCCGATCCGCGGATTGAGCTTGCCGCCCGCATTGCTCGGGCCGCCCGCGGCATCCGGCTCGCCTTCGTAGAGCTGGCCGCCATAGGGCGGATCGGTAAACCAGTAGCTGCCGTCGGGATGCGCGGCGATGTCGTTCGGCGAGTTCAGCTTCTTGCCTTGATAGGAGTCCGCGAGCACGGTGGCGGTGCCGTCATGCTCGTAGCGCGTCACCCGGCGGGTCAAATGCTCGCAGGAGAGCTGGCGGCCCTGGAAGTCGAAGGAGTTGCCGTTGGAATTGTTGGACGGCGTGCGAAACACGCTGACGCGGCCGTCATCCTCGCTCCAGCGCATCTGCCGGTTGTTGGGAATGTCGCTCCACAACAGATACCTTCCTTGCGCGCTCCACGCCGGGCCCTCGGCCCACAGCAGGCCGGTGTACAGGCGCTTGATCGCGGTGTTGGGCTGGGCGAGATCGTTGAAGGAGGGATCGACCGCGATGATGTCGGGGTCCCAGAAATAAGTGGTCGGCGCGCCGTGGGGGCCGAAATCGCGCGGCGGGGTGGTGATGGTGGTCGGCGGTGCGGCGGGTCCGGTCTGGGCCAGAGCGGGGCCGGCGACGGTGGCCGCGGCGCCAAGCGCAAGCCCCCGGACAAGCGTTCGTCGTGAAAGCGCAGCATCCTGGTCACGCTGCTCGTGGTCACGGGCCGTGTGGTCACGAGCCTCTTGGCGTGTCATCGCGTCCTCCCAATGATATTCGCTGACCGGTTGATCCGGCCAAGCAACCGGAGGTTAATGCGGTCCAGCGCCGGTTGCCAGGGTGGAATCGGATTCGCGCAGGCCGCAATCCCGTCATATTCGAATGCACTTCGCGTCCGCCTTGTGCCGTTTGCAAGGCGCGAAAATGTTCCGCGGATCGAAGCAAAAATTTGCTTGCGGCAAAGCGCGGCAGGCCGCCCGTTCGGCGCAGTTCAAGCCTTGATTTCGCGCTGATTGCCACGCAGAACCCGTCCGGGGGCATGGACGGAGTTGATTGTGGCTGGCGTCATCGTATTGATCGTGTTGCTGGGAATCGCGTTCGCGGCCGGCTATTTCACGCGTGACTACATCTCCAGCAAGCGACGCGCCGAAGCACGCCGCTGGCGCGAATACACCGAGCCGGATTGGCTTCCCGCCAACGCGCCCGCCAACACCAACGAGATCGCGAGCGCCATCACGGCGGTCCCCGTGGTCAACGGCGAACTCGGCCAGATGCTCGACCGCTGGGAAAGCAGAGCCCGCGCCCGCCGCGCGGGATAGGGCGAAGTTCGTAGCCCGGATGAAGCGACTTGTCCGCCATAGCTCGAAGAGCGACGGCGGAAGCGCAATCCGGGGCCGCTCGCCCGGCATCTCGCACCGTCCCGGATTACGCTGGCGCTCCATCCGGGCTACGGCGCCGAGAGCCTGTGTCGCCCTCTGTCAATCCATGCGGACAAAAATATTCCACTTTACCGAAATTCGGTTTCGGCGTATGCGTTGTCCATCCCGGCTCACCCAAGAGGGGCGATCATGTGTCGTCACGCATCGCGAGCCGGGCTTGCGGTGGACGCGGCAGCGTCGGCACGAGAGGCGCGGGCAGGGCGGGTAGTCCCTGTGAGCCCGAGGCTTCGTGCGGACGACGGCGCTGCTAGGCTTCGTCTCGTCTGTAAGTTTCCGGCTTCGTCGACAGGGCTGGAAAAACTGCGGCGAAATGGCGGGCCGTGCGTACGGCAAAACCGTGTGGTCCTGGCCGTCGTTGCCACGGTCAAGCCTTTCGCGGGGATGCGAGCGAGCCCAACCGGGCAGACTGCATCATCCAATTCGCGGGGCGAGGGAGGCCAAAGGAATGGTCGGCTCCCGGGAGATCACGGCATAAGCCGTCCAGCCATCGCGCAGGGAAGGCCGAGTGATCGGCACCACCTGTATGCTGCTGTGCGGTTCTTTCTGCGTGTGCTTTTCGCGCAGCGGACCGCGGGTGCGAGCCGGCACCCGGCCTTCCCTGCGCCCTCTTGGATGAGAGGGTGGAGTGATCAAGCAAAGCTCGGGCGAAATGCGCCGCGAGGCCGCGATGCCGCGTCTGCAACTTGAGCTACGTGCCACAAACCAGATCTCGTAGGGTGGGCAAAGCGCAGCGTGCCCACGCCTTGTTGAATATGGACGGAGATCGTGGGCACGGCGCTATGCGCCTTTGCCCACCCTACGGCACTGCTGCTGGGATCTGCATTGGAGCATCGCAATGACGGTGTGAGGAAAGCATGCGCCACGCTGCGCTCTCGTGCCCCGGACGCCGCGCAGCGTCCCCGGCGATGCGAAGCATCCTCCCGTTCGATGGTGCGCTGCAGAGCCGGACCGGATCATGCCCTGTCGGCCCTGGGTCCCCGCTCTGCGCAGCAACGCAAGTGCGTTACAACGCGTCCGGGACACGAGATCGGCGCAACCAGGGCAGGCTACCTGACCATCTTTTGGCGTTGCAGTTGCTGCTATTTCTCGTCTAGAAACGGGTCACTGAGCCTCCCGGCAACCAACCGTCAATGGTTTTGACCGAGGATTTGGGGCTCAAAAGGGTCTGGCAATGCTGATTCGCGGCCAAATCGATGGGATTTCGGAGGAGGTGGCTCTGGCCGCCGCCACGATCCCGGCCGCGCTGCTGCCCACCCTCCTTATTGGCGGCCTCCTTCTTACTTGCCCCTGAGGGCCGGCTGGGCGCGACGCGCCTGGGCGCTCAGGGGTTGGTCGAGATCACCGGACACCTCAAGCGCCCAGCAGACTGACGGCGCAAAAGCTCAAAAGGAAATTTGCAATGGCCACCGCGAACAAGTCCGACAAGGACCGCGTCATCATTTTCGACACCACCTTGCGCGACGGCGAGCAGTGCCCCGGCGCCACCATGACCTTCGAGGAGAAGCTCGAGGTCGCCGAGCTGCTGGACGATATGGGCGTCGACGTCATCGAAGCCGGCTTCCCGATTACCTCGCAAGGTGACTTCGAAGCTGTGAGCGAGATCGCCCGTCGCTCGAAGAATGCCGTCATCGCCGGCCTGTCGCGCGCCCACCCGGCCGACATCGACCGCTGCGCCGAGGCGGTCAAGTTCGCCAAGCGCGGCCGCGTCCACACCGTGATCGCGACCTCGCCGTTGCACATGCGGGTGAAGTTGAACAAGACGCCGGAAGAAGTGCTCGAGACCTCGGTCGCGATGGTCGCCCGCGCCCGCAACCAGATCGACGACGTCGAATGGTCGGCCGAGGACGGCACCCGCAGCGAGATGGATTTCCTGTGCCGGATCGTCGAGGCCGTGATCAAGGCCGGCGCCACCACGGTGAACATTCCCGATACCGTCGGCTACACGGTGCCGGAGGAATACACCCACTTCATGAAGACGCTGATCGAGCGCGTGCCGAACTCGGACAAGGCCGTGTTCTCCGTGCACTGCCATAACGACCTCGGCATGGCCGTGGCGAATTCGCTGGCCGGCATCGTCGGCGGCGCGCGCCAGGTCGAGTGCACCGTCAACGGCATCGGCGAGCGCGCCGGCAACGCGGCGCTCGAAGAGATCGTGATGGCGATCAATGTCCGCAACGACAAATTCCCGTACTGGAACAAGATCGACACCACCCAGCTCACCCGCGCCTCCAAGGTGGTGTCGGCAGCGACCTCGTTCCCGGTGCAGTATAATAAGGCGATCGTCGGCCGGAATGCGTTCGCGCATGAGAGCGGCATCCACCAGGACGGCGTGCTGAAGGACGCCTCGACTTACGAGATCATGCGGCCCGAAATGGTCGGCCTGAAGCAGTCCTCGCTGGTGCTCGGCAAGCATTCCGGCCGCCACGCCTTCGTGCACAAGCTGGAGGAGATGGGCTACAAGCTCGGCCCGAACCAGCTGGAAGATGCGTTCACGCGGATGAAGGCGCTGGCCGACCGCAAGAAGGACATCTACGACGAGGACATCGAGGCGCTGGTCGACGAGGAGATGGCGGCCTCGCACGACCGCATCAAGTTGACCTCGCTCACCGTGATCGCCGGCACCCATGGCCCGCAGCGCGCGACCATGAAGCTCGACGTCGACGGCCAGATCAAGATCGAGGAGGCCGAGGGCAACGGTCCGGTCGACGCCGTGTTCAACTGCATCAAGCGCCTGGTGCCGCACGAGGCCAAGCTCGAGCTCTATCAGGTCCACGCCGTCACCGAAGGCACCGACGCGCAGGCGGAGGTGTCGGTGCGGCTGTCGCAGGAGGGACGCGCGATGACCGCGCGCGCGGCGGATCCGGACACGCTGGTGGCCTCGGCCAAGGCCTATCTCGGCGCGCTCAACAAGATCGTCATGAAGCGCCAGCGCGACAATGTGACGACGGCTGCAGCGAGCTGACGCCGCTTGCCTTCGCCTCTCCCGCTTGCGGGAGAGGCCGACACGCTCCGGGCGATGCGAAGCATCGTCCCGTGCGTGGCGGGTGAGGGTTCTCTCGGCACAGGCTGTCCCGTTGCGAAGGCACCCTCTCCCAACCCTCTCCCGCAAGCGGGCGAGGGGGCGCAGCGGCGTGTGCAGCATTCACCATGAATACCTGCCCTGCTAAGGGCCAATAGCGGCTGCGTCTCCCAGCCGCTATTGATGCTGTCGGCACAAGGATTGGCCGCCCGCGCGCCGGGCTGCCTAGATAATAACAGGGAGAGATTATGCGCACCTTCGCGATCGCCGCGTCCATCGCGGCACTGGCACTCGGACTTGCCGGGCCGGCATCGGCGCAATCGCCGATCATCATCAAGTTCAGCCACGTCGTCGCCACCGACACGCCGAAGGGCAAGGGGGCGGAGAAGTTCAAGGAGCTCGCCGAGAAGTACACCGGCGGCAAGGTCAAGGTCGAGGTCTATCCGAACTCGACGCTGTACAAGGACAAGGAAGAGCTCGAGGCGCTGCAGCTCGGCAGCGTGCAGATGCTGGCGCCGTCCAACTCCAAGTTCGGACCGCTCGGCATTCGCGAGTTCGAAGTGTTCGATCTGCCCTACATCCTGCCCGACCTGAAGACGCTGCGGAAGGTGACGGAAGGCCCGCTCGGCACGCGGCTGCTCAAGCTGCTGGACGCCAAGGGCATCACCGGCCTTGCCTATTGGGACAACGGCTTCAAGCAGATGAGCGCCAACAAGAAGCTGATCGCGCCCGCCGACTATCAGGGCGTCAAGTTCCGCATCCAGTCCTCGCGCGTGCTGCAGGCCCAGTTCAAGGCGCTCAGCTCGCTGCCGCAGGTGATGGCGTTCTCGGAAGTCTACCAGGCGCTCCAGACCGGCGTGGTCGACGGCCAGGAGAACACCTGGTCGAACATCTATACCCAGAAGATGCACGAGGTGCAGAAGTACATCACCGAGACCAATCACGGCTACATCGGCTACGTCGTGATCGTGAACAAGAAGTTCTGGGACGATCTGCCGGCCGACATCCGCGACCCGCTCACCAAGGCGATGAAGGAAGCGACCGACTTCAGCAACGCGCAGTCGCAGAAGGAAAACGACGACGCGCTCGCCGAGATCAAGAAGAGCGGCAAGAGCGAGATCATCAAGCTCACGGCCGAGCAGGACGAGGCGATGCGCAAGGCGATGGAGCCGGTCTACAAGGACGCCGCCGGCCGCGTCGGCCAGCCGCTGATCGACGAATTCCTTAAAGAGGCCAAGAGCACCACGAACTGAGCACGACGAACTGATCGTTTCGAACGATGAACGAAGGCTTCCGTGCAGCCTGCACGGAAGCCTTTTTGTTGCGAATGATTTCCGATTGCGGCTGGAGGTAAAATCGGGCGTTACAATCCTGGCAAGGGCCCGCTTCCTGTCCAAGTTGTAAGTTGCGTGTCAGCGGCGTCGCGCCCATCTTCATGGACATCCTTCCAGAGGAGGTCCGGATGAAAAAGTTCACCATCGCCGCCATCGCCGTGCTCAGCATCGCCGGCTCGGGCGCGGTCTATGCGCAATATCACCGCCCGTGGATGGAGCACATCCGCCACATCCGCATGAACCCGGAAGACCGCGCCGCTTTTGTCGACGCGCGGATCGCCGCCGTCCATGCCGGCTTGAGGCTCAACGCCGACCAGGAGAAGCTGTGGCCGCCGGTCGAGGCTGCCGTGCGCGAATTCGCCAAGCTGCGCATCGACCGCGCCAATGCGCGGATGAATGCCGGCCCCGGCGATGCCGGCAAGGACGCCGACAGGCCGGAGGATCCGGTCGCCCGCCTGCGCCAGCGCGCCGAGGACATGGGCGCGACCTCGGCGGCCCTGAAGAAGATCGCCGATGCCGCAGACCCCCTCTACAAGACCCTGGACGAGGGCCAGAAGCGGCGCCTCGCCGTGCTGACCCGCCACCGCGGCCCGTTCGGCGGCGGCGAAGACGGCCCGCACCGCCACTTCATGGAACGCGGCATGGACCGCATGATGGAGCGCGGCATGGAGCACTTCCATCGTGACCGTTTCGACCGCGACGGCGGCCCCGACCGGGATCGCGAGGGCCGGCTCTGAACGGGGCGGGATTCTGCGACGATTAACCCTGGAGAAGCCGCTGGAATCCAGCGGCTTTTCGCTTCCTGGGGACTGTGGAAAAACCTTCATTGCATCGCTTGCCAGACCCGGATCGCTTTGCTAAACGACCGACCTCGCAAGGCACTAACCGCCTTTCGGGCGCATAGCTCAGTTGGTAGAGCAGCTGACTCTTAATCAGCGGGTCCCAGGTTCGAGCCCTGGTGCGCCCACCAAGCATCCCCTTCAAATCCTTCAACTAAACAGCTTGGCGATCCTTCGCGAGAAGACGCTTGGCGCCCCCGGGGGCACGCAGGGGGAAAAGTGCGCGAAGATCGCGTTGCCTCTTGCAGCCGCAGCGGCGATCGTCGGTGCATGAAACTCTTCATTGCATCCGACCTGCACATCGAGGCGTGGGACCACGGCTACACCGTTCCGGAGAACCTCGACTTCGACGTGGCGATCTTCGCCGGCGACGTGCATCACGCGCACAGAGTGACGAGCTGGCTGACCAACCAGCGCGGCCTGTGGGGCAAACCGGTGCTGTTCGTCGCAGGCAACCACGAATATTACGGAAGCGTGCTCCAAGATGCTGCCGCTGTAATCAGGAACAGGACGCGCCCCACCAACGTGACTTTCCTGGACGCCGACGCGGTGCCGGTGATCGACGGCGTCCGCTTCCTCGGCTGCACGCTCTGGACCGACTACAGGTTCGAAGCGGAAAGCCAGGCGGAAGGAATCCGTGCCGGCCGGTGGATCAACGACCACAAGTCCATCAGGACCACGCCAGGCGCGGAATTCCCGGCACCGTTCACTCCTCTGGAAGCCTACAAGCGCCATGTCGCCGAACGGCGCTGGCTCACCGCCCGCCTATCAGAGGAGCATCCGGGACCGACCGTGGTGATCACGCATCATGCGCCTCATCCGGGCTCGCTGCACGAACGCTACGCCGACGACGGAGCGATCAACTCCAGCTTCATCAGCGATCTGTCCGCCATCATCGAGGAGTACAAGCCCTCGCTATGGGTCCATGGGCACGTCCACGACAGCCATGATTATACTGTTGGCGACGGGGGCCAGGTCGTCGACGGCGCCGGCGACGGGACTCGCATAGTCTGCAATCCACACGGGACCGCCTGGGCTATGAATCCAGGATTCACTCCGGATCTCATCATCGAGATCCCCGAATGGACGCCGCGTCCGCGTCCGTGAATCCGGCCGCCGTAATAGGAAAGTATCATCTGGGCCATTGATTTCATTGAGGTCGCTTCCGCGATTTCACTCTCCGTTCTAGTCCTTGCGCTTCGGCACGCGGCGCCCGCGCAAGAAGCCGTGCGAGGCCTTGGCGTAGACGTCGGCCAGCTCCTGCTCGAGCAGCGAATTGGCGAGATCAGCGCCTTGATCGTCTGCATCAAGTCGCCGCCGCACGCCTCGATCGCCTGCGCGGCCCCGACCTCCAGCTCGGCGGCCTCGTCAACGGGTTGCTGCTCGACGGGGTCGGCCATGGCGAAGGATTCCTGAGGCGTGCAGCGTTTGGGTGACCAAGCTGCGGCTGCGTTCTCGCGTATGGCCGGACGACGTTGTGCAGAATGGCGGTTTCCGACCGCAAAGCAGGCTCGGATCGAAGAGACGGCGAGGCGCCTGGCCGAGAACCAGAGGCGCCGCGCCGGCGTCGACGACGAGGACGCCTGGTGGGCGAGCGTGCTGGCGGATCCCAGGGCCGCGACGAACAAACCGCGCGCCGATCGCACTCTCGCGGAGATCAGGTCCTCGGAGCTGCGCGTCGAGTGCCTGAAGTGCTTCCGTGTCGTCGCGATCAGTCGGGAGGAGGCGCTGCGGAGGTACGACGGCAACTCGCTATGGAAGCTGGTCGCAGTCCGCCTGCTCGGCGACGGCTGCGCTCAAAGGACCGGGCGTCACGAAGAGGACGGGTGCTGGCCTGATTTCAGGTGACGGGGTCGGCGAGAACGAGATGGAAGTCGCGCTCGCCCTGATCTTCTGGTTTGGCGATCCACCCTTCGTGCAAGACCAGGTCAGGAAGGTCCGGGTGCACGGAGAGTCGGTGAAAGGTTGCGCCCTCGGCTCTCGCTTCATCGACGCGCTTGCGGCCCCATTCGCGCCGCTGATCGGGCGTCATCGGCTCGCCGCTTTGAGAAAAAAATTTCGGCTTCATCACCTTGCTCCCACCATCTGCTTCCCGGTCTCCGACCGCAGCATCTTCGCCATCATCCAGCAGCTCCCGGCCGTCGTGCTCGCGACGTAGACGACGCCGGCCGCGGCGATGAGGCCGTAAGAGCCGGTCTCGATCGCCTTCCAGACGCTCGAGTAGATCAGTATCTGCCTCACGAACCAGACGCCGTTCGAGGCGACCGACCACTTCGCGTGATGCGCCACGTCGCCGGAGTTGCGCGAGCGGCTGACGGCGGTGAAAGCCGCGTTCTGGATGAAGGATACGGCGGCGAGGCCGGCGAGGATGAGGAGGGCGTTCATCATGCGCTCTCCATGCCTGCGTAGCCGACGCTGCACCATTCGCCGTCGATCTTCTGCCAGACGATCGAGGTCTCCTGGTCGATCCAGCAGTCGCCCTCAGACGCGGCGATCGTCGCGAAGTTCGAGCGACCCCGACAAGACGACCTCTGCGATCGCAGCGGGAGGCATGGCTGCTACTGCCGCCGTGGCGGCGGCGCCGGAGAGAAGTTGGCGTCGGGTGAAGGCGGGCATCAGGTGTCTCCTTGATCGGCCTCGCGCCGCTCGCGGTGGTCTTGGATCAGGACGCCGACCATCTGGACCGCGATCAGCGGGTTGTTAGCGGTCCCGCTCAGGCGGCGACCGGTGTCCAGGTCGATGACGACGACGCCGTGATTGTCGTCGATGTGGACATCGTAGTGCTCTGACATAGCTACTCCAGGCGCGGGCGGCGGGGCGCGGGATCGATTCCGAGATCTCGATGCACTCAATCGTGCTCACGCGCCTCCGCCTGAAACATCGAGGGTTCCGCCTACTGGGTCACCCACAACCCGTCGTCTCGATCCGCGTCGAGCTCGCCTACTTGAACCGCGGTGCGGGTCCCGAAGGCCATCCCGCTATTATCGCCGCTCTGCCCTGGTTCGTTCGCCTGGGATGACAGGAATCATCGCTCGCGCCTCGACAAGGACGAAGCGCAATCTGCGCAGGTTGCTGAAAAATTTTCGGACGGCGACGAGCGACAGAAACGGGATGGGAAGCTAAGTCGAGTTAGCTTCCCAAGAGCCACCAGAATCCATCCTCGCAGAGGGCCCACGACAGGTCGGAGTCGACCCACAAGATGACGTCCGTCCGGATCACGCCCTGCCGGCTCTCCGGCCGGCCGACGATAACCGCCTCCGGCAGCGAAAACGAGGGCGCGAAGCTCCAATCGAAGATCCGGTGCTGGCGGACGCGCATGTCGATCTCGTCCGGGAGCGGTCGCCAGCCGGTCTGCAGACGCTCCAGTAGGCGCTCCATTTCCGGCTTCATTCGGTGATCCCGTCGATTCCGATCTCGTCGCCGCGCTGCTCGCCGAGCATGTAGAGCCGGTGCGTCGAACGCGCGAACCGGCCCTTCCGGTCGAACCAGTGGATCGCCGCGGTGCAGACGTCCTCGCCGTCGTCGTAGTCAGGGTGCTTCCGCGCCTGGCCCGTGATGACGAGCTTGAACTCCTTGCCGACCCGCCGGACCTCGGTCGCCCACTGCTCGATGGTCGGCGCGCGGAGCTGCTCGAACGCCGACGGCTCCTCGCCAAGCCCGTAGGCCTCGATATCGCGCGCCAGGTCTTCTTTCCATCCGGTGTTCGACATCAGTGCCTCATGGAGCAAGCGTCACGCGCCTCGAGGGTCGCGGCGACGATCTTCTGCAGCTTGCGGATGGAGAAGCCCGAGGGGGCCCAGGCCTTCGCCATGACGGTCAGCTCGTCGGGGGCGAACGGCGCCACCGTGCCGGCCCACTCGTCGCCTTCCTCGAACAGCATGGAGTCGACGATCGATGCCGCGAGCAGCGGCAGGTCGACGAGCGTCGGCGCCGGCACGCGAACGATGCGGAAGCGATCCTTCAGATAATCCGGCAATGCCGTGACGTCGTTCGCCGTGCAGATGTAGCTGCAGGCGGACAGGTCGAGCTCGGCATCCAGGCTCTGGTCGCGATAGCGCGCGGCCGTCTCCCGCTCCAGGAACGGCGCCATCGCCGTCATCAAGGATCCATTCTGCGAGCCCGGCCTGGTCGCCTTGTCGATCTCGTCGACGAACACAAGCGGGTTCGCGGTGCGCGACGCCAACACCGCGCGTGCCGGCACCGAGGCCTCCGTATTCGACCAGGCCTTAGACGTGCCACCGAAGTGACCGTCGGCGGCGCTGGCGCCGTCGAAGCGCTGCACGTTCTGCAGGCCGATGGCCTTCGCGAACCGGCGCACCAGGCGGCTTTTGCCGCACCCGGGGCTACCCAACAGGATCGTCGGTTTCAATCTGATGGGCTCGCCCTCGCGCAGATCCTTGAACAGCACGCCGAGCGCCGCGGACGCATGCGGAAACTCATACGACAGGCGCTTGCGCGCCTCCGCCAGGCCGCGGGCGAGGACGAGAGGGAGCGGCTTGTCGATGATATCCTGGAACGGACGATTGTGGTTGTTCAGCTTGGTGCTGCGTTCAGCCGGCATCACAGTCAGCGTCGGGCCCGGATACGCCGTCCGAAACCACTTCGGCACGTCGACCGGTTCGAACGTCGGCTGCAGGGCGGATTCCTTCACGATCTCACCCGCGAGCACGGCCGCAGCCAGCGCGAACGGCGAGCGCTTCTCCTGGATGTACTCGCCGGCGCCGGCGGCCCACCAGATACGCAGCCGGTCGCGGCAGTCGCCGTCGTCGTTGGCATCGAGATCGGCCTGGTCGAGCGCATACTGAAGCTGCGGCAAGACGGACCTGAAGCGCGGCGGATAGCTCGGCCGGCATGTCATCATGGACCAGGCCAGCGCCAGCTCGCCGGCCTCCCGGGTGCCGCGCGCGTAGAGCGCCTCGATGGTTTCGCGGATCCCCTCCTGCACGGCGACGCGGTCGCCGCACTTGTCGAGCAAGCGCTGCGCGCGCTCGGCGCCGATGACCTCCTCGGAGAGCTGATGCAGGATTCCGAATGCGTCGTCCCAGCGTCCGACGAGCAACAAAGACAGCGCAGGATGCCCCGACGTCGGCGGCGGCCGCCGGCCGCCCTCGGCGCGGTCCTCGGCGATCAGACGCAGCAGGTCGGCGTGGCTGCTGCGCTTCTTGCCCCTCGACGAATCCTTTGAAGCCATGTATCACCTGTGCCGAGTTGCCACCATTGGATATCTTTGTACGCACAAAGATGCTCTAAAAGCAAGGATTCGACCATATCATGGTTACCGGATTCCCAAAGAACAGGAAGCTGCGCCGCAAGCCCGGGCCGTCCGCCCGCGACGACGGCGAGAACCGCTCGGAGCGCATCACGCTACGGGCCCACGACGACCTGCTCAAGCTGCTGTCGCTGCGGGCCGACGAGTCCGGCGTCTCCAGGTCGCACTACATCGAGCGCCTCCTCATCAGGTGGCTGACCGCCGACCCTCGCAACCCGCAGCTCGACGCCATGGGCCGCATCAAGCCCGGGCCGACGCCGTACGACCTGAGAAGCAAGGATCCGCTGCGGACCGCCGACAGATGGCAGAGGTTTTCCACAGCTCACGAACTGCTGTTCGGCATGGCGCCGCCGCGCGATTGGTTCGAGGAGCCTGAATCCTACTGGCCGGCGCCGGTGGGTGGCCACCTCGAACAGGACGGCGAGGCGACCGATCCGGCCGACGCGCCCATCGACAACTCGCACCGCCTCAAGCGCAAGTAGGCGCCACCACAATTCGAGATCTTGATATTACAAGACTCGAATTGTCGTTCGAGAAATCGAGGCCGTTACAGTCGGTTGACGTTTCGCGCACCCCTCGCGGATGCCACCATATCGACGTTCCTAGACTAGAAACGTCGCTGCCCAACAATTCGAGTCTAGAAACGTGGCCCGGACCAGGAGACGAGTCCGGGTCCGGACTCGTCCGCGCGTTCCGACCGTGGCTCCGAGGCCTCCGTGGTCGACTTCGACCCCCTAAGCAAGGATTCGCGAGCGGCGCACGAAGATGTCTTTACGTCTTGCGGGCGTTCGGTCTATGGTGTTCCCTGGCTAGCTCGCATGGACACTGGTATCGCACCCGATTTCGAGTCCTTCGACATGACGCACGCCTCGGCGGGCGCCGATTTCGTTCGCCATGTCGCAGGATTCGCCAGCTTCGAGTTTCCGGACCGCCCGGAGGCCGGCCCGACGCCGGACGAGGTGGTCGCCGGCATCGTCGACGCCGCCAAGGCCCTCAAGAAGCCGAAGCGCGTCCCCGGTCCTCGCAGGAGCGGGCCCGGCACCGAGAAGCGCGACCCTAAGAAGCGCAGCGCCTCCGACTTCGAGGCCCGCTCCGACGAGGTCGCCGAGGCCCGCGGCCAGCTCCGCGAGGCCCGCGCCCGGAGGGACGCCGACCGCGAGATCAAGGAGGCCTCCGACCGCGGCATGACGGTTGACGAGCTGCGGGCCGACAAGCAGCGCGAGTTCGAGGCCGCCGACAAGGCGATCCGTCAGGGCTACGCCACGCCGGAGCAGATCAAGTTGGCCTACGACGTCGAGCAGGCGCATTTCTTCGCGAAGCGCAGCGCCGAGGAGTCGACGCGCAACGCCGTAGGCGCCTTTGAATGGAAGGGCGGCGAGGTCGGCACCTCGGGATGCTACCGCGCGCCGTTCCAGAAGAAGGGATTCAAGAGCTCACTCCATCACCACTACAAGCGGTTCGCCGCGAGCTGCGGCCGGGCCTACCGCCGCAACCTGCTCGCCGGCAATCGCAAGGACGGCTGCTGGCGCCATTCTAAGAAGGTGTTCGCGCTCGACAGGATCTACGTATTCTTCTGCGCCGTCTGCTTCGACATGTGGCGCATCGATATCGACCGAAGCTTCAAGGACTACGAAGAATTCCGCGCCTGGATCGATCACGTCGTCCGTGAGCACGATCTCCCGTGCGCTCCGCACATCGTCTGCTGGATCCCGGACGACCGCCGCCCCGGCCAGGTGCTGCGCCCGCATTTGTTTTTTCTCCTGCCGGAAGGCTCTGCGGTCTGGCCGCACTCCGAGAAGAGCCAGCACGACAAGCTGCGGTCCGTCATCGTCAAGACGCAAGAGGTGTTCGGCGGCGACCGCGGCGGCAACTGCCACCCGTTCTCGGGCAAGAACCCGCTGAGCTGGCTCGTCGAGAGCCGGATCGTCCAGCCCGAGCGGATGCCGGACCTGCAGGAATGGTTCGAGGCCGTCGGCGGCACGTTCGTTCCGAACAAGCCGCTTCCGGGCCTCGTCGCCGGCGCGATGGAAGCCGCAGCCCTGGGCGAAGAGAGCGGTGGCTGGTTTCCGTGCGTCCGCGAGGCCGGCTTCGCCATGGCGAAGGAGATCCACAACGCCGGCAGGGCGAAGCTCGCCGACCGTAAGGCCTTCGCCGGCCAGATCGCGAAGTCGATAACCGATCCGCTGACCGCAGCACTGCGCCCTACCGCAGAGCAGGCCGCGAAGCTGGCCGCCTTGATCGTGCGCGTCGCCAAGCACACGGCCGAGACCTTCGACCCCAGCAAGATGGATAAGAAGGGCAGGCGCCGTGGCGCCGCGGCTCATCTGATCGAGCCGGTCATGACGCTCAAGGAGCGCTACGCCGTCGGCGGCGAGTTCTCCGGGCCGGTGCGCATCGAGAAGACCGTCGAGCTCCTCGCCGAGTCCATGCGTCTCGATATGCTCTGCGGCCGCGAGCCGACCGTCGCCGGCATCACTGCCAAGGGGATCCGCTGCGCCAAGACCGTCGCGCGCCATTTCGATGCGGCCTATTCGCTCGCAAAATCAAGGATGCTCGCGCCGAAGATCAATGCGGGCAAGCCCGTGGAATTAAGGGCGCTGTTTCGGAGTAACCCTCTCTTTCCTGCTGATATCCTGGTCCCCGGCCAGGCCGAAGCGACTGTCTTCGCCGTGAAGTCCGACCCGCCGGAGGCATCAGCCCCGGCAATCCCGGACAAAACCATCGATCTTGAGCCTGCCGACATCCTCGGAACGACCGCTGACGAGTTCGACCCCGACGACTTCATGGTCGACGCGCTCAGCCGCGTCGAGCACGCGAAGCGTAGGCGCCTGCGGCCCTCCGAAGTCCGCGCCGGGACGCAGGCCCGTCAGCCGGGATCGCTCCTCGCAGCCTTCATGGCCTCCGGCGTCAAGACCGTCCACCGGTCGATCAAGAATCCCGTGCTCCGGTCAGCTGTGGCATAGCCTCGGGGCCTCCGACTCCATGATTTCATCTTCATCCTGATCGTCGAAGACCTCCGGGCTCGGATCGCAGAGCCTGCGGCGCGCCGATGCGGAGCCTCCGGCCCCACGATTCTTCGATCTGTTGATTCTTGCTGAGCTGGCCGGGATAAGCGTGGCGCAGCCGATTGGTCGACCCGTTCGGGGACGAGGAGGTAACGATGGCAACGATCAGACGCAGACTGACCCAGGAGGATGTCGACCGGATCGGGGAGATGGATTCGGCCCGCGCAGCGTATTTCCAGCGAGACCCGGACAGGCCGGACTCCAGGTTCGTGAAGGCTCCTCGACGGCAGCCTCTCGAAGTCCGCAAGGCGCGCCAGCGCCTCCGGACAGCTAGGTGGCGCTCGGAGATGGACAGGCGCAAGGCTCCGACGGTCAGCGAGGTAGGAATGTCGCTCGCTGTGGCGCTGGCGACCTCGTCGTGGAGCGACCGGCTGACCAGCCTCGACTACGACCTGATCCGCAGGGCTCTCGACGACCTGAAGGCTCGCGGCTTCTCGATCGACGAGGCAAGGCGAACCTTGCGCCGGCTGCGCATCAAGCTCGTCGATCCCGGCGACCGGCAAGGCGAAGAATCGGAAGGCTGCGGCCCGCCGATCTGGGATGACGGGCGCAAGTTGCCGTTCTGATCGGCGAAGCCTCGTCAACAAACTATAGGATTGACTGGCGGAGAGAGTGGGACTCCCATCCCCTATGGCTCGGATGCGCGAAATTCGCCGAAAAACAAGGATTCCCGGAAAGCCCGGCCGCGATTTGTGACCACCGCAGTGTACCACCTGACGGGCCGATTCGGCCGTAAATCTCGGGTAAACTCGGGGCGATCGAGGATTGTAGGAGCGGATCCCAAGGCGCCCCCAAGCTCAGCTCATTTTTGGACGCCCGTCGGTTCGCTGGCTCCCGAGCCGGCTCATTCGCGATCTTTCCAAGTGGAATTTGCAGCCGCTCTGCGTCCGTCTTCGCGGTGCGAGACGGTTCGTGCTAGTCATCAGGGGGACGAGACAACGACGGCCCGCCTTGACAGCCCAGACCATTGCCGACCCGCAATCCTTCATCCGTGCCAACACTCGGCTCCGGTCGGTACCGCTGGTGCCGGAAATCGCGGTCTTCCTCGCCGATGAATCCTTGCCGCTCTGGCAGAAGACCGAGAACGAGCTGAACGAGGCCGGCCTTCCCCCGCCCTTCTGGGCCTTTGCCTGGGCGGGCGGCCAAGCGCTGGCGCGCTACGTGCTCGATCATCCCGATAGCGTGCGGGGCCGGCGCGTGCTCGACATCGCTTCCGGCTCCGGACTCGTCGGCATCGCGGCGATGAAAGCTGGCGCGCTCGGGGTGACCGTGTCCGACATTGACGCTTTCGCGATAGCGGCGGCCGAACTCAATGCGGAGGTCAACCAGGTCCACCTCACGTCGTGCGGCAAGGACGTGCTGGACACCCAACCGAATGACCGATGGCAGACCATCCTCGCGGGCGACATTTTTTATGAGCGGGACACCGCGGCGCGTGCCTTCGCATTTCTGGCCGACCATGCGCGCGCCGGCGCGACCATCTTGATCGGCGACCCCGGGCGCTGTTTCCTTCCGAAGGCAAAGCTTGTCCGACTCGCCGACTATCGCGTACCGGTGACCCGCGACCTAGAAGACACCGAGATCAAGCATACGGCGGTTTGGACCATTTCGCCGGCGTCTAGGAACCGATCGCGGGACTAGGCGGGGGCCTTCAGAGAATCGAGACGCTTGCGCAGAAACGCCAGAACCATGATCTCGTCCGGCGTGAGCTTGGCGTACTGGCGCTTGAAATTCCGAGCGATCTTGGCTTCGATCATCCTCACGAGGTCACCGGACATGTAGGCGTTCAGGACTTCAGGGTGCACGTAGCACTTGCGGCAGATTGCCGGCGTGTTGCCGAGCTGCTTCGAGACGCTCTCGATCGCGGCGACGACGTTACGCTTCGCCTCGGCCTGGCTGTCGTACTTCTTGAACTCGGTCAGCGCCAACGCCGCCAGAACCGTCCCCGCCCAAGTCCGGAAATCCTTTGCGCTGAAGTCCTCGCCTGTGATGTCCTTGATGTAGGCATTGACGTCGCCGGAATCGACGGTACGCGGCTGCCCGTCGTCGTCCAGGTACTTGAAGAGCTCATGTCCTGGGATCTCCGCGCAGCGCTTCACGATGGCGGCAATCCGCTTGTCCTCGACGCGAAGTTTCCACTGTTTGCCCGATTTGCCCGTGAAGTCGAACCGAAGGACGCCGCGGCCCACCGCAACGTGCTTTCGTCGCATCGTGGTGAGTCCGTAGGACTTGTTTTTCTCGGCATACTCGGCGTTGCCGACCCGGATCAAAGTCTTCTCCAGAAGACTGACGATCGTGGCCAGAACCTTCTCGCGGGGTAGGCCTTCCAATTTCATGTCGGCCGCGACACGGTCGCGCAGCGCGGGCAGCGCGGCTGCGAACTGGACGATGTGTTCGTACTTGTTCTGGTCGCGCAGCTCGCGCCATTTCGCGTGGTAGCGGTACTGCTTGCGCCCCCGAGCATCGAGCCCGGTCGCCTGGATGTGGCCGTTCGCCGAGGGGCAGATCCAGACGGATTCATAGGCCGGCGGGATACCGATGGACTTGATGCGCCGGATGACGGCGGCATCGGTGATGCGCTTGCCGTCCTTATCGTAGTAGCTGAAGGTAGTCCCCGTCCGCTTGCGGGTGTAACCGGGCGTGGAGTCGCTGACGTAACGAAGCCCTTCTTCCGCAATAGTGGCCGGGACCTCGGCGGTGCGGTCCAGAACCTGTTCTTCGTTGCGAGTCTCCCGGAGCATGGGCCTGTCCCTCGGAAGCACCCTGGGATTGAGGCTCCACTCCTTTCTAAAGGAATTAAGACGGCGGTTGGTTCCGTTCGGAGATCGTCGGGTCGTAGAAGCAGATCAGTAGCCGCGCAGAATACCGGCCCCCAAGCTAGAGTCGGGGGTTCCTCTCGACGGGGCGCTGCGCAGGCTGACGATGGCAAAGCCTAACTTCAGACAATCGCCACAAAGTTTACGGACACGCGTCCCAATTAGTCTGTGCGAAGGCCGCTATGTCCCCGCTCCATGTGTTGCGTCAGCGCTATGTCGTCGAGAAACGACCACTCGAGGCCAGCGTCGAGCAGATCCTACGGGCTGACGACCGCGCGGGAGCACGTGCCATCCTGGCATCCATCGATAAAAGGCGCTTCGAAAACAGGTCCGAAGGGCAGCGCCTCCGCAAGATGCTCCGCTTCGAGACCGCTCTCTGGGAAAGCGGCCATCATGTCGTGGCAGGCGTGGACGAGGCCGGAATGAGCCCTCTTGCGGGGCCAGTGTCCGCGGGCGCAGTTATCCTGAAACCCGGCACGCGGATAGTCGGGATCGACGACTCGAAGAAACTCGACGCCGCGGCTCGCGAAGAACTCGCGAAGGAGATCAAGGCGAAGGCGGAGAGTTGGTGTGTGGCGTTCGTGGAGGTCGAAGAGATCGACGCGATCAACATCTATTGGGCCGGCATCCAGGCCATGCAGCGTGCGGTTCGGGGGCTGGGATTGACGCCGCAGCACTTGCTCATCGATGCGAAGCGGTTGAAGGACATCGACATCGCTCAGCAGGCCATCATCAAAGGCGACGCCAAGTCCGCCAGCATCGCGGCCGCCTCCATCGTCGCGAAAGTCGAGCGCGACACGGTCATGCGGACGCTCGACGTCCGCCACCCCGGCTATGGCTTCGCGGATCACAAGGGCTACCCGGTGCCGGCTCACTATGAGGCGCTCGCCAGGCTTGGCGCATGCGCAGCTCACCGGAAGTCGTTCGGCCCTGTGCGCAAGGCTCTCGGGTTACCGCCCCTGCCGCCGTGGCCTTCTGCATCCGAGCGAGCCGCCGGCTGAACAGGTCGATCGCTTCGTCTCGACGGCATTATTCCCGCGACCAGCTCTTTTCGCGAACGACGTCCTTGGGATTTTTGTCGGTGCGCAGGCCGAGATAGACCGGCTGGCGCAGTTCGCCCTTGCTGGTCCACTCCGCGAACTTCACTTCCGCGACCCACCTGGGACGCACCCAAGTCGTGACCCGCTCATCCTTCACCTTGGTGGGAAAGGGCGACTTGGCCGTCTTGAGCCTCAGGAGCTTGCCGTGAAGCTCCTCGAGAACCTGGTGACTGAAGCCGGTGCCGACGTGGCCGATGTACCGCCACCCATCGTTTTCGCGCACTGCCAGGACGAGCGCGCCGAAAAAGGGCCTGGTTCGCCTAGGTGCCGTGAAGCCGGCGACCACGACCTCCTGCCGCTGTGCGGTCTTCACCTTCAGCCAGTCAGCAGTCCGGCGTCCGGAGGCGTACGGGCTGTCCGCGCGCTTGGCCATGATGCCTTCGAGATGTCTCTGCTCGGCTTCTGTGAAGAACTTCATTCCTTTGCTTTTGCGGTGGTTGCTGAACGCGATCAGCTTGTGGCGCGGCAGGATGGCCTTTAGCCGCTGCTTGCGCTCGAGGAGCGGCAGCGCGCGCAGATCCTCGCCGTCCGCGAACATGAGGTCGAACGCGAAGTACAAGAGCTTTGCCTCATGGCGCAGGGCATTCTGGAGCAGTTGGAAATGGGATGCGCCGTCCTTGCCGATCGCGACGAGTTCGCCATCGATCACAGCATCCGCCTTCACGCCCTCAAGTGCTTTCGCAACCTCGACATAGGAATGGCTGATGATTTTCCCATTGCGGCTGTAGAGCGCGACCCGACCACGCCGGATTTCCGCGACCATACGAAAACCATCGAATTTGTCCTCGAAGACCCAATCTGGGTCGTCGAACGGCGCATCCGTCAGCGTGGCCAG
The DNA here is from genome assembly GCF_014198205.1 of Bradyrhizobium sp. SBR1B. NCBI lineage: Bacteria > Pseudomonadati > Pseudomonadota > Alphaproteobacteria > Hyphomicrobiales > Nitrobacteraceae > Bradyrhizobium > Bradyrhizobium sp. SBR1B. Next base: position 230,483 of record NZ_JACIHC010000003.1, on the reverse strand, counting down.
CATCGGCTGCAGGCGAAGAGGCAAGGTCGATTTTCGGGCCATGGCAGGGGCTCTCTATAGGGCCGGCAAAGGCCGAAATGAGGAGGATGGAAGGCGAACCCGCGCGCTGTCGCCGGCCACGACCGGTCCCCCGGCCCGGACCACGGCCAGCACCCCGGATTTGAACGCAGGGCCCGTTTCCGCCGACGAGAGCACCTGCCGCTTAAGGCCTGCCCGGAAGCGGTCGATAAGGACGCAGGGCGTCCGGAGGCCCGTCAGCTCGACGACCGCGGACGGCCCGAGCTCGATCAGGGTCCCGAGCGGCATCCGTTCGAGGTCCAATCCGGCGGTGGTGACGTTCTCGCCGAGGTCGCCGGCGCCAACCTCGAAGCCAGCTTCGAGGAGAGACGGGAAGAGTTCGGATGGGATTAGGTGGACCTGCCGGAGATTGGACAGGCGGGGCCTGCGGCGTGCCAAATAGCGGTGCCGGACGAACGCGCCGGCGTGGGCGTCGCCTTCGACGCCGTGGCCTTCAACCAGGATTATGCGCTCCTGAGTTGGTTTGCTGAAGTGGTGCCCGCGATCGGCGGCGACCGCCACCACCCTTCCCAGCAGCGACAAATCTTGTTTCTGCGGCATCAAGCGGCGCGCGCGAGCGAGCGCCGCTTTTGGCGGAAGTAGCGGGTGATCTCTGAGAGCGTCATCGCGTTCAGGACCCGGCCGGCGGGGACGCCGCCCTTGCGGGCCATCTCGACGCCCCAGTGCATGTGGTCGAGCTCTGGAACCGAGTGGGCGTCCGGATTGATGCTCAGCATGCAGCCAAATTCCATCGCCGCCTGGTGCCAACGCCAGTCCAGGTCGAGCCGCCATGGGTGGGCGTTGATCTCGACCACGACGTCGTGCTTGGCGCAGGCCCGCAGCACTTTCTCGACGTCGATTTCGTAACCCGGCCGCCGCTGCAGCTGCCGACCGGTCATGTGGCCGATGATGGTGGTGTTAGGGTCGGAAATAGCCCGAAGCAAGCGCTGCGTCTGTGCCTTGCGATCCAGCTTGAAGCGCCCATGGATGCTGGCGACCACGAAATCGAAGCGCTTGAGAACGTCGTCGTCATAGTCGAGCGACCCATCGCCCAGGATGTCGGACTCGATACCCTTGAGGATCCGGAAGTCCTCGCCGAAGCGCTTGTTCAGTCGATCGGCTTCCCGGTGCTGCTGCGCGATCTCCTCAACGGAGAGACCACCGGCATAGTGGGCAGACTTGGAATGGTCCGCCACGCCGAAATACTCGAAGCCCCGCTGGCGCGTGGCCTTAGCCATGGTCTCCAGCGTCTCGGTGCCGTCCGAGGCATCGGTGTGGCAGTGTAGGATTCCGCGCAGGTCCTTATCGGTGACGAGCTTCGGCAACTTACCCTTCAGAGCCAGCTCCACCTCGCCGCGGCCCTCCCGCAGTTCGGGATCGATGAAGGGCAGCCCGAGAGCCTGGTAGATGTCTGCCTCCTCGCCGGCGATCAGCATGCGGCCCTTGTGCAAGCCGTCGGCGCGTAATCGCAGACCCTTCTCGGCGGCCAAGGCTTGAAGCTGCTCGATGTGGCCGGCGGAGCCGGTGGCGAAGAGAAGGGCGGCGCCGAAGTGCTTGCGGTCGGATACTCGGATTTGCAGCCCGTCGGCCGATGGCGTCGATGTCTTGTCCGGCTTGGCAGCCTCCGCAACGATCGCGAGATCGCCGACGAGTTCGCAGCCGCGGCGGAAATCGCCGGCGATCGTCACACGCTTGAGTTCGGGGCGTGACTTGCGGATCGAGTCCTTCGCATGCGCGAGCAACGCGGCAGCGCGGTGCAGGTGGAGGCGGCCTTCTCCGCTTTTGGCGATCGCGAGGTTCTGCAGGATCCTGGCCTGCAGCGCGGCGCCGAGTCCTTTCGCCTTCTTGATGCGGTCCTCCTTGGCGGCAGCCTCCAACTCCGAGAGCGAGCCGATGCCGAGATCCTTGTACAGGCGCAGCACCTTCTCCGGACGAAGGCCGGGTACAGCGAGCATCTCGAGCACGCCCGCGGGAGTCTCCTTCCGCAGCTTTTCGAGGCTGGGATGACTGCCCCTCTTGTGCAGCTTGGCGACGATGTCGGCGATCGCTTCCCCGACGCCCGGGATCTCAGTAAGGCGATCTTCGGCGACAAGCACGTGCAGAGGAACGGCAAGAGCCCCTAGGCTGTCGGCGGCCCGAGAGTAGGCTTTCGCCCGGTAGGGATTGCCGCCTCGCAAGGCGGTGCGCTGCGCGTACTCTCGCAGGAGACTTGCCACACCGCGAGCGTCCAGCGAAGGCATTCAGCGAGCCTCCCGATCTGCACTTTGCTGCGCCGCCGGAGTAAGGCGAGCGCCGGAGCGGTCACCTGGCCGGCGATCGAGAGAGCTGTCGAGCTTCTGAGCTGCGCGAAAATCCTCGAGGTGCTGCGTATTGGGGCCGTAGGCGGCCTCCTTCTTGAGGAGATTGTAGATCCGGCCGGCCACCGGCTGCAGGTGCTTCATCCGGCCCTTCGGCATCGCTCGCGCCTTGCAAAGAGCCCGGACGGCATAGGCGCGGAAATAGTCGAATGCGTCTGACATGATGTCAGTAAACGCCAATTACCTCTCACGGTTCGATCGGCAGGGATGGATTCTGCGAACCCGTACATCGACGCGGGCGCTGATGTCGCCTGCATCCCGGCCTCCCTGCTGCGTCAATCCGGACCGGGAAAACTTGGAACCTCTGAGCCCAGCATATGTTGTGCCCGGCCAATACTGGAGGACGACATGAACAAGAAACTTCTTCTGCTGCTGACGGCCGCTTCGCTTTTGACGGGTCCGTCGTTCGCGCAAAATCCGCCGGCGACCGACCGTCCGAACAACAACGCGGTCAACAGTTCCGGCCAGAACAATTCCGACAAGCCGGTCTCCGGCGCCAACAGTTTTACCGAAGGCCAGGCCAAATCGAAGATCGAGCAGGCCGGTTACACCGACGTCACGGGCCTGAAGAAGGACGACAACGGCGTGTGGCGCGGCAAGGCCAGCAAGGGCGGCACATCGACGAACGTCAGCCTGGATTTCCAGGGCAACGTCAACGCGGCCAAGTAACCGAGTGCAGTAGCGAACGCAGACAAGGATTCAAAATGACCGTTACAATTTCACGTCTCTACGACAACTATTCCGACGCGCAACGCGCGGTGACGAGCCTCGAAGCGGCAGGTCTGCCGCATTCGGACTTGAGCATCGTCGCGAACAATTCCGACAACTGGTACAGCGCCGACAAGAAAGTCGATCGCGACCGCGACGGTGTCGACGATCGCGCCGAAGGCGCTGCCACGGGAGCCGGCGTCGGCGCGGGTCTCGGCGGCGCAGCCGGTCTGCTCGCGGGCCTTGGACTGCTGGCCATTCCGGGCTTGGGTCCGGTGGTCGCGGCCGGATGGCTCGCCTCGACGGCGCTTGGCGCGGTCGCGGGCGGCGCCACAGGCGGAGTCGTCGGTGCGCTGACGCAAGCCGGCGTTTCCGAGGAAGAAGCACCTCTCTATGCCGAAGGCGTAAGGCGCGGGGGCACGATGGTTTCGGCCCGCGTTCCTGAGGGCGATCGTGCGCGGTACGAAGCGATCCTAGACCAATCCGCCGTCAATCTGCGCGATCGCAGCGCGGCTTGGCAAAAGTCGGGTTGGAAGAGCTACGATCCGGCGGCGCAACCTTACGGGGCGGACGAGGTCCGCCGCGAGCGCCAACTCTACGGCACGGGCGTACGGTAAGTCGGTCGGCGGCCCGCTTCCAAGGCGGGCCGCCTTTTTTGCACGCGACAACGATCGAATACAGGAGCGGAAAATGAACCGCGGAATGCCATCGATGACCGCCCTCTTGGGCATGCTCGCTCTCGCCGGCTACCAGAATCGGGACAAGTTGGCGGAGATGTTTCGCAACGCGACCTCGGGCCAGCCCGCGGAAGGCAACAAGGACTCGCTGAGCGGCATGCTCGGCAATTTAGGCGGCTTGGTCGGCAGTGGTGGCGTGGGTTCGCTGCTCAACGGCGGGATCGGCGAATTGCTGGAGCACTTTAAGCAGAACGGCCAAGGTGACGCGGCCCAATCATGGATCAATCAGGGCCCGAACCGGGAGGTCACCCCGCCCGAGCTCAAGCAGGCGATCGGTCCTGACGTGCTTCAAAAGCTGGAACAGCAGACCGGACTGTCGCAGCAGGAGATACTCGACCGCTTGTCCCGCGAGCTGCCGACTGCCGTGGACAAATACACGCCCGAAGGACGCCTTCCTTCACCGTCGGCTGGCTAACGCAACGCGCACTTGGAGGAAAACATGGGCATCATCTGGACGATCATCATCGGTTTCATCGCAGGGGTCATCGCGAAATTCATCATGCCCGGCGACAACGAGCCGACCGGTTTCATTCTGACCACGATCCTTGGAATCGTGGGAGCGTTCGTGGCGACCTATCTCGGTCAGGCGCTCGGCTGGTATCGGCCCGGCGAAGGAGCGGGGCTGGTCGGCGCCGTCGTCGGCGCGATCATCGTACTGTTCGTCTATGGGCTGGCGGCAGGTAGAAGCCGCCGGGCTATCTAGACCGACCAAGCAGCAGCAGCCGCGGCAGATCGAAGCGCAGCGGCTCTTCGACACCAAATCAAAGATCTTCTCGCAGTCCCTTGAAGAACGGATGCCGGACCTTTCCTTCGGCCGACTTGGCGCGGTACTCAACCTCGGCAAGCAGCTTCGGCTCGACCCAGATGCCCTTGCGGGCGATCCGCTTCGCGTACGGCTGCGTCTTCCGGATCAGCGGCTTTAGTCGCCTTTGCAGGTCGGCTGCGGAGACCTTATCGAAGCCGTGGTCGACCTTGCCGGCGTAGACCAGGTCGTCCCCCTTGCGCCGACCGAGATAGATGCCATCCCACTTGCCTTCGTCGAGCGCGAAACCGGCGATCGTCAGGGTCTCGCGCTGCGCGCACGTCTTTTTGACCCAGTTTTTGCCGCGGCCGCTGGCGTACTCGCTGTCGCGTACCTTCGAGACAACGCCCTCCAGGCCGATCTTGCAGGCGTGCTCGAACATCTCGCGGCCCTCAAGCTCGAAGCTTTCGCTGAACTGAATTTCGGTACCGTCGATGATCTTCTTGAGTTCGGTCTTGCGCTGGAAGAGCGGCAGCTTCCGGAGGTCGCGGCCGTTCAGGTACAGGAGATCGAAGGCGAGCAGTACGATGCTGGTCGACCTGCCTTTCAGTTCGTTCTGAAGGACCGAGAAGTCCGTGGTGCCGTCCGCGGCGGGGACCACGATTTCGCCGTCCACGATCGCCGACCCGGCCTTGATGTGCCAGGCGTCGTCGGCGACCTTCTTGAAGCGGTTTGTCCAGTCGTGACCGCGGCGGGTGAAGACCTTCACGGCTTCGTTCGCCAGATGGACCTGGACGCGGTAGCCATCGAACTTGATTTCGTGAATCCATCGCGCTCCGGACGGCACCTTCTCGATCGATGATGCCAAGGCCGGTTCTACGAAGCCGAGGAACGGCGCCTTGACGCCGATCGCCGCCGGTTTACGCCGCTGAAACGCCACGCAACTAACTCCAACGCAACAACTCACGGACTCAAGCCGGGATGGCAGGATTCGTTTCCGGAACCGGCGAATCCTTGCGGCGTTGCATCGCCATCAGTTCGCAAGAGGAGGAGCCGATGGCGGCAGCGAAGAAGAAGACCGCGCGAGGACGCAAGCAGGACCGGGCACGCGTGGCCAAGGGACAGGACTACGAAGTCCGGTACGAAGCCAAGAAGACCGGCCACTCGGCATCGGCCGTGAAGAAGGCTGTCAAGAAGGTCGGCAACAGCCGCAAGCGCGTCGAGAAGCGTCTCGCCCGGTAAGTCAGCAGGGCCGCCTTAGATGCGGCCGGAGAAACGGGTGAAGGCGGTCAGCCTTTGCACGCTGGGCTCGACGTCCCGCATGTAGATCTGGGTCCGCAGAAACGCGATCTCGTCGTCGAGGGCGGTCTCGTCGACGTCGATGTACCAGGACTTGGGTCGCCCGTCGCTTCCGTCATTCCAACGATAGCCGCGCCGCTTCAGCGAGTCCTTGAGCTCGAATGCGGTCTGCTCCGCCCAAACCCGCAAGGTCGCTTTGCGGGCGGTCTCCAGCAAGAGCGCCAGCGCCGGCGATCCGGTCGTCGGCAATTCGAAGGCGAGAACTTCCAGCAGAGCATGGCAGTCGTCGACCGCGCGGTGCGCCTGGTGGAAGAAACCGGCTCCGTTCAGCAGATAGCCAAGCTGCGAGCCCGCGAAGCCGTGTTTGCGCCAGTCGATCTCACTCTGCTGCAGCCCCAGGCCTTGTGCTCGAACACGGGCCAGTAGCGTTCGGCGAACCTCCTGTCGAAGCCGCTGTTGTGCGCGATGACGATGACCGCGTCCCCGGCGAAGGCCGTGATGGCCGCGTCGTCGAATCTGCGGCCGGCCACCATCTCATCGGTGATGCCCGTGAGTGCCGTTACCTCCGCGGAGATCGGCGCGCCCGGCTCGTTGAATGCGGAGAAGGTGTCGCGGACACCGACGATCCGTCCGTCCGCCGCGTAGTCGAATTTGACCATCCCAAGCTCGATGATCTCATCCTTGGCGTGATCGAGACCGGTGGTCTCGGTGTCGAGCAGAATGCCGCTCCTGACCTCCTGCCCTGCGGTCGGGACGTAGGTCGGTCGGGCGACGAGGCGTCGCAGCACCCGGTAGTCGGCCGACCGGCTCAATGCCTCGGCCATGGCAACCAGATCGGTCGTGTCCTGTAACATCGCTGCTCGGAAAGGCTGCCAGAACCGGTCGGCTGGCTCACCGCAGAATATCCGCAGCGCCTGCAAGGAGGTACCTGAAAAACGAGCGATTCACGGGCTTTTCGGCCGTTGTGAATTCGATGGCGGGCATCCGGTCTGCATTCGTCGTTGCAGCGGCGGCTGATCGTCAGCGCTTGAGGCGATTGGGACATGCATGGCCGCGCGTCCGGTCCTGCCGCCAATAGCCGACATTGCGAACGCCCCAGCTTGCTCGGCCAAGGGCCACGTTCAGAGTGTTCGTTGAAAACACCGTGCTTTGTTCTGCGAGGAACCCCTGCGCAACACTTTCGTTGTGCTGATCTTCCGGACAGCAAAGGATACGAACATGGACCGCGAACATGTGAAGGGCGCCGCCGACAAGGCAATAGGCGCCATCAAAGAAGGTGCCGGCAAGCTCACTGGCGACAAGGACATGGAAGCCGAAGGCAAGATCGATAAGGCCAAGGGATCCGCCCACAACGCCGCGGGGGACGTGAAGGATGCGGCGCGGGACGCCGCTGACGCCCTCAAGAAGTAAGCAGAAGAAGCGAAGATCAAAGACTAGCCGCCTCCGGGCGGCTAGTCTTGCGCCAATTGAGATGACCGCGAGCGGGCAAAACGGCGGCGCGAACGCGTCACCGTTGAAGTCGCCTGTGAAGCCGCAAGTGGACATCGGGCGAGAGCAACTCAGCTTTTTAGGGCGGAACCGGCGACCCCGGAACTTATTCAGGTGAGGGCTGCGAATAGGCGCATTGGCTCGGCGAGACCCTTAAGCTCAGCGGGTCCCTGATCGAAGAACTTGAGGCCAGCACCCGCCACAAGGTCTTTTACCGTGCTCGAGGCCAGAACTTCGTTCGCTTTCGCATGCTGAGCTACCCGTGCTGCGATGTGCACGGCGATGCCGCCCACATCTTCGCCCATCATCTCGACCTCACCCGTGTGGACGCCGGCCCGCACTTCGAGATCGAGCGGCCGCACCGCGCTGACGATCCCCTGGGCGCAGCGAACAGCGCGCGCCGGGCCGTCGAACAGTGCCAGAAATCCGTCCCCCGTCGTCTTAACTTCGCGGCCGCGATGCCGCTCTAGTTCCGAACGCACCGCCGCATGATGCGCTTCCAGCGTTGAACGCCACTGCCTGTCGCCCACCAGCGAGGCTTTCCTTGTCGAATCGACGATATCGGTGAACATCACGGTCGAGAGCACGCGATCAACATCGACAGCAGCGGGGGAGACACCCATGAATTGTCTGATCTCCTCGACAAGCCGATCCTGATCTCCTGACCATGCGAGGTGATCGTTGCCCGGTAGTTCGATGTAGCGTGCGCCAGGAATTCTCTCTCCAAGCTTGCGGCCGGCGAGTGCACGAATGCGTACGTCGTCGCGCCGATGCATGACAAGCGTAGGAACGCGGATCGACGGCAGGATGGCCGTTACGTCGATCTCGCGGTTCATACGCATCAGGTTGATCACATCAGACGGGCTGGCCGCCGAGCGCTCGAACTTGGCGAAGCGCTCCATGGCCCCGGGGATTGCGGCTGCCGACGGGGAGAAACTTGGCAGACTTTTACCGGTACCCCAGTTGGACCGGATATCGCGCTCCAAGGCCGCAAAATCGTCAAACGGAACGGAGGCGCCAACAGTACGCGCATACGTGCCGAATAGGATAAGACCGGCGACCCGTTCAGGATATGTCGCCGCGAACAGGATCGACATCGGCCCGCCCTCCGAGACACCGAACAAGTAGGCCCTCTGAGAACCCGCGGCGTCGAGCACGGCGCGGATATCGTCGATCCTTTCATCGAGATGCGGGACACCGACGCCACGATCGCTGAGACCGGTGCCGCGTTTGTCGAATCGGATCAGTCGCGAGAACGAGCCGAGATCGTTAAGGAAACGCGCGGCGTGGGGATTCTCCCACGACAGTTCCAGATGCGATACAAAGCCCGGCGTCATGAGCAAATCCGGACCATCCTGCCCGGATATTTGGTACGCGACGAAGACCTCGCCGCTGGTCACATACCGCGTCTCGACAACCATTGGCTTTCCGCCGGCTTAGGGGAGTAGCCTAGGGCTAACGGCCAAGCCGTGCAATCGATCGGGATAAGCTCATAGGCCGTGTGGCGATGGTCTCAAGCTGCCATGCTCGCTGATGGCTCCGCAGCCACTTGTCGGAAGCGGACACGCCGCGCTCTGGGTTGCGGCGGACCACGAGATGACATCGGCGAGCGGCATGAGGTGAAAGCGCCCTCAATCCAGACTGCCTCTTGTTCGATCAATGAGGAGAAACCATCGCGGCCACACCGAACGCCAGCACGCAGGCGGCGGCAAGTGACCAGAGTGCTATTGCGATCTCTCTAGGCATAGAGATCCAACAGCGCTCGATGTGCCGGGTTCCTTTAGGGGCGCGGCGGAAGCATTTGGCGTGGGGGCGCTTCGTTTCTAGCTGGCGACGGCGCCCGCGCTGCCACGGCAGCACGTGACGGCTCCTCGATTCTGTTTCCACGCACCATCCAAGCCGCAAGTCGCCGGAGGCTATGACGCCACGCGCTGAAGGATGGTTCGGCTACGTGATCTTCCATCCTACAACCATTAGCTGCGGCAGGGTTTACGATCAGTTGCGACCTGGGAAAAAGCGTCCAAAAAGTTGCTGTGCCGGCTTGAAATCAGGGGTCGGCGCCGCTCCAGGTCTTCAATTAAGGTCAAAAACCCGAAAATCCTGCCACGCAAGCCAATTTTTGATGCTTTCGTTGCGTGCTTCGTCGCAAATTTAAGTTCCCCACCGTCCGGGAAAGAGTGGTAAGTTCCTTTGGCTGGGGACGCCGTCATGGCAACCTATCGCGCATACCTTTTGGAAGAGACCGGCCATGTCGCCAGCCGGATCGACCTAGAATGCGCCGACGATGAAGCCGCCAAAGAACGCGTGCCGTGGTTACCGCATGAGCATGGCGCGGAACTATGGGCGCTAGATCGTCTCATCGCTGTCTTCGGGCCAACAGCCCAACGTAAGCAGCCCATAGACCCCACCGAGAAGCTGGAAAAGCTTTTAGCCGACGCCGAGGATTGCACGCTGATCAGCAAACTTGCCGCTGATCCCGCCAAGCGCGAACGCTTCGCGCGGCTGGCGAAGAGGTTCCGGCGGATGGCCAGGACGTTGGATACCGCGATCAAGGCCAATGCCGATCCTAATGCTTCCCGGTCTTGAAGGAGGGTGCTCCCAAGTACGCGACCGGCTCATTGGCTTCTCCTAGGCTTCCCCCTCGGGACTTGTCGCTGCTAGGGAACGCCACGGCGTCGAGAGCGGAAAATTTTGCCAACAAGATCTGCGCCTTTAACGCGGGCCAAAGCCTCTTTGAGACTTTACGAGAGCTGCTGCGTTCACGGCCTAGAAATCTGCCAGGCCCGCCCTCAGGATACGTTTCCGGAACCCGCGAATCCTTCGGACGTTGCGCAGTCATCATCCGCAAGTGGAGGAGCCGATGGCGGCAGCGAAGACCGCGCTTGGACGCAAACAGGACCGCGTCGGCGTCAGCGGTGAAGAAGGCCGTCAAGAAGGTCGGGAATTCCCGCAAGCGCGTCGAGAAGCGGCTAGGCCGCTAGACCGCCTCAGATCCGACCGGAGAACCGTGTGAAGGCGGTCAGCCTCTGCACGGTTGGCTCGACGTCCTGCATGTAGATCGCGAAGAACTCCCTGACAAGCACGCAGCTTGGAACGAGGCGACCGTAATGGCTGGCCGCGTATTACAAGATATCGACGGGAAATTGGTACCCGGCCGGGAATGGCGCATGGAAGTAGTGGACGAGTTTCGCAATCCTCTGTTCGTTCTGCATATCAACGCTGAAAGACCGCGCTAGGCCGCCTTCTTGCGATGTTCGGGCCCGGCATTACACTCCGAACTGGCCATAGCTGCAGTTCTGATGAAGCGAAACCCAAGCATCAGTGATAGCAGCGCAGCGTTGTTGGCGTTCCGATCCGTTCGTACTCGGGCGGGGATGTCCTTCGCGTTTGGTTGTGGATCAAAGGGAGGATTGCATGCGACGTCAACAAAGCGGCCATCGCCCGCGGCGGTTGTTCGCGTCGATCGCAAACGGGGCCTCGCAGGCGGCCGGCCGCGCAGCGACCTTCGTCCTGGCCTGCGCGGTGATTGTCATCTGGGCCATTACCGGGCCTCTCTTCCACTTCTCTGACACGTGGCAGCTCGTCATCAATACAGGGACGACCATCGTGACATTTCTGATGGTCTTCCTGATACAGAACTCGCAGAACCGGGACAGCGCTGCGATCCAGGTCAAGCTGGATGAGCTCATCCGAACCGGCAGTGTCCAGAATTCCTTCGTCGGCATCGAGCATCTTTCGGCGGACGAGTTGGAGGAGCTGCGCGCCCGCTGCGAGGAGCGCGCCAAGGCGGTCGCAGCGGAGAGAGGAGGGGCAGGCAGGCGCCGCCCACGCAGATCCCAGAACGATGCCGAAGGCTGATGGCTCTAGCGGAAAAGAAGAACGGTCGCACCGCAATGGTAGGAACGCGCGAGGCAACGCGACGTTCGAGTCGAAGGTAGTTGCAATCCGCGCTTCCGAATTCCTGCAGAGGAGGAGAGACATGAGGTCCATAGCCAGCGCGCTGGCCTTTGCTCTGGCGCTTTCAGCTCCCGCCGCACTTGCCCAGACCACGAAGCCGGACGTTTCCGGCGCTCCTAGCGCGCAGAACTCGGGCACCGGAATAGCCGGTCAGCCGGGAAACAAGAATGGTCCAGCCGTCAAGCCGGGTGAGACCGTCGGCGCCAGCTCGAACCAGCAGAATCCGACAGTCCAGCAGCAGGACACCTCCAACATCAAAGGTCTCCCGGGCAACAAGAGCGGTCCGCCCGCGAAGGAGCCCGACCGCAAGTGATGCGGAAGCTCGGATCTTTCTAGTTCGGCGGCATGCGCCTGTCGCCGCCGAGCTCCCCTACGATTCGGACGACCTCGTCCGGATGGAAGGGCTTCTTCACGATGCGACTGCCCGGCACCGGGCGTGGTGCAGCGGGCGAGTAGCCCGTGGCATAGATGACCGGCAGTTCCGGATCGTGCTCGCGGCACCGCTCCGCGATCTGCCATCCGTCGACCTGTCCGGGCAGCCTGACGTCGGTGACAAGCACGTCCGCGACGTGGCGCTTGCACCACTCCAAAGCCTCCTCGCCAGTGCTCGCGTGGATGACGTGATAGCCCGCATCCCGCAGCGCTTCGACGACGAATTCGCGGATCAGGGGGTCGTCTTCGACGAGAAGTACGCTCACTGGAAGTACGCTCACTGGCGGCTCACTTGAGATAGCATCAGTTACGCATGTCGAACGATGCAATTGCGTGGTCGTTCCCGACGGAAGCGCGCCTGGGCGAGCGTGACTGGAGGGCTGTTCAAACGGTCTTGTGCCCTGAGCCAGACGTCGCTCGGGTTCTGAGATCTCTGAGCCGCGCACGGGAACGGCGGGAGCCGACAGAGAGTGAAGTTCACTCGGTTTTGGGCGTCCGTCCCTTGCCGCCGCACTTCGTGCAACGGCCCGTGAAGATCCTACGGCCGGGGTCGCTCTTTTCCGTCGGTTGGTGGCCGGTGCCACCGCAGGCGTCGCACTTGATCTCTACGGCCCCGCCCCTTCTCATGCTTCGCCGGCGCCGCCGAAGAGCGTGGAGGGCGGGCTGGTGCGTGGAGGCGGCAGTGGCCTGGCGCTGCCGGCGGGCTTGCTCTTGGCGTCGTACCTCTTGGCCAGATCGAGCAGTCTTCTGCGTGTGAACGGGTCGGCCTTCTCCGCCAAATCGCGTGCCCGCTGCGCGAAGCCTCTGTAGAACTCTTCCATGACGCCACCCCCGCAACAATCACTGAAAGCCCGATTTCAATATCGGGCGGCGGAGAGGTCAAGAGGCGAGGAGATCGCTGACAACTTTCCGCGATACTGTTGCAACCGGAGCCCGGATGGACCTACGCTGCGGCCGGCAGGGGAAATCCGATGGCTGTGCTGTTTTCAAGCCGGAAGCTTTGTCCGACGTGCGGCAAGCCGATGACGGCTGTCCCCGACGACGTCGTCGCGGGGCGGCAGCGTTATGTCTGTACGCACTGCGATACCGATCCGATGCACGATCCCGCCGCCCGCAGGTGGGCTGATAGCCCGCTACGGGCACCGGCCAAGTAGGGGTGCGTTTGCCAAGCGAGCGTTCTGGTATGATCGCTCGACTGCACCCGAGGTTTGCTGCCATGATTGCTGTCGGTCGTCGTTTTCTCGTTGGTCTGCCTGGTCGCCTTGCCCGCGTCCGCTGAGACGTGCTCTGAAGCCATCGCGCACTGCAAACAGGACGGCTCCTGGCATCCGGACGCGGACGCGAAGTGTAGCGCCGCCGGCAATGCCTGCATGCAATCCGGAAACTTCATCGGGCCGTACACGGGCAAGGTCTGGCGGGGCCTCGTCAAGCGGTGAAGCTGGCCCAGGACAAATCCGGAGGCGGCTTCGGGCCGGAGCGGCCTTGCTTCTGGTCGCCCCGTTCGCCTTGTCCGAAATTTAATCTCCGGCGCGTATCTTGAGACCCTGAACCTCGCGGAGGCGATCGATACCTTAGTGCCTGGCCGCGGGTTGCCCCGCGGCCAGGCGGTCGAGCGCCTCCGGCCTAAACCAGCCCCAGGCCGCTGGTCGCTCGGCCGTTCTTGCGAAAGCCGAACGCCGGGATCGACACTTTCGCCTATGACATGGTCTCAGCTCCGGACCTGTGCAGCACCTTCCTACGTGAATCCCGGGCGGTCGCGCCGTTCGGACGAGGAACCGTGCGCGGTTTCCATCGCCTTGCCCATCCCCGAAGGCCTGCGCCGCGGAGCCCTTAAGTAATCATCCGCAATTTCGCTCGCTCACGACCGGGCGCATGCTGGCGATATGGAGCGCCACATCCTGTTCAAGTGTCCGCGCACCGCATGAACGTCCAGCACCGGCTCGACGACGATCGGCCCGAGGCGCCGCCGGGAAACACCTACGTACCCGTGCGCTGTCCGGCCTGCATGGCGCTGCATTTCGTCAACAGCACGACCGGCAAGCTCCTAGCAAGCAGCGGCGATCCCGACCACGCTCAGCGCTCTGCCTGATCCATGTACCGACAAATCGCGGCGAGGACTGGCAAGCTCGTCGGCGGCGCACCAAATCGTTTGTATGTTCCAAACGCGGGGAGGTGCGATGTCGACCGTGGCAAAGCTGCTTGCGCGCAAGCGGGCGCTCATGGAGCGGCTGGAGAGCGATCCCGGACCGAACGAACGCGAGGAAATCGAACGGCTGCTGGCGCAGATCGCGACCTCGCTCAGCCTGCTCGAGCCCGGCAATGCCGCCGCGTCGAGCGAGGAATAGGATCGAATGCAGATCGGCCCCGGCAGCCCTATTGCTGCCGAGGCCGATCGTGCTCTCTAACTGTCCGAATGCTTTCGCCGTCCAACCCGCGGGTCCGGGCTTCGTTCCATCGAACGCCCGCGGATCGCTCTCGGAGCCGACGCCGTATCTGCGGTCGCAAACTGTGGGGCGGAGCCCGGAGTGCCTAGGAGTCCGGGTCTCCGCAACCGTAACAGCACCGGCGCGCGCGCATGCCGCTCGGTACGAAACCAATTCTACGCCTCCGAGGGCGGTTCGCTTTGACCCATCTCAACTTCGCGTGGTCGAGCAGCGGCGCCCTTCCGCAACGCATCGCGCTGGCCGCAGAGGTCTTCGACCCTCGCCCGCATCCTCGTCAGCAGGAGTTCGGCCGAGGCCGTCGCGACGCCGGCGCGCTGCAGCATGCGGATCTCGCGCTCCTGGGCGCGGAGCTGACCGCGCATGCGCTCGATCTCATTGCGCACCCAGTCGAGCTTTCGATGGGAGGATTCACTGACTTCGGAAACCATCGCGAGGTCCGTCACAGCGTGCTGAGATCATCCGGGACGTCCCCGAACTTCCGGATCAGCTTGGCGTCACTGAAGTCGCCGCTGGACGGATCTCCGGTCCGCGAGAACGCGATGGCGCCGGCGTGACCGGGCTTCCGGGACAGCGCTTCGGCCCGCATGACCGCGGCGTTGGCGCTCAGGCACTCCGTCGCCTCGCCGGCGGCCAGGCCGTCATCGGAGAAAACGAACGGTAGAGCGACGTAATAGGTCACGTCAGCCATCTGCCTCACCCCTGCGTTCTCGCGCTCCTAAGAGCCGTCCCCTGGCATAGCCGGTCGACACCTTCGTCCGGAGCTCGTCGAGCTGGGCCTCGAGGAAGTCGTTAGCCACGATCAGCGCCTTCACCGCCTCTCTGGCGTCGCCTCGCAGGCTTCGATGGCCTGGTCAGCGGCAAGCTCCAGGTCGCGCTCGGCGGGCGCGGCAGGCTGGGGTGCAGCGGGCACGACTTATGTTCTTTGTTTGTTCCGATGGAGTCAATGGGGCGTCCGCCCAAATTTGCCGCCGCCGGCGGGCGCCCGTCGTCCTCGGCGGCTGCACATTGTGAGTGCCCCGACCCATTTCTTAACGTAGGTTAATCGGCGGACAAGCAACCGGGGGAAGTCCCATGAGTTGGAAATCTTCGCGTCCTATGTCGAGCACGCGCGCGAGCAAACAAGTGCCGGCACCGAACTCACACGCATCATGCTGGCTCATTCGAGGGAGCGACTGGCGCAGTCGCGCAAGCTTTTGGATGAGCTCGGCCCTCCTCCTGTGACTTGGCCAAAGCCGTCGCAGAAGCAGTGAGTCCTCGACCAGGGAACAGGTCTTCACTGGCGTCAGGCCGGGGATGGACGAAATCGGGCTCGCGGCGGCACGATGTCGGAACCGGGGCCTGCCGTTCGTCTTGAATCCAGGCCTGCCCCAACGGAGTTCTGCGTACATGGCGCCCCGAGCGAACTGGAAAGGGTTTCTGAGACTCTCCCTCGTCACCTGTCCAGTGGCGCTCTATCCGGCCACCTCCGAGGCCGAGAAGATCAGCTTCAACCAGCTCAACCGGCAGACCGGACATCGCATCAAGTACCTGAAGGTTGATGCCGACACCGGCGACGAGGTGCCGAACGAGGACATCGTCAAGGGCTACCAGCTTGAGAAGGACCAGTTCATCGAGGTCAGCAAGGAGGAGCTCGAGGAGATCGCGTTGGAGTCCACGCGCACCATCGAGATCGACGAGTTCGTCGACAAATCGGATATCGATCCGCGCTACCTGATCCGCCCCTACTACATCCGCCCCGACGGCAAGGTCGGGCACGACGCCTTCGCGGTGATCCGCGAGACCATCCGCGAGATGAACAAGGTCGCGATCGGGCGCGTGGTGCTGACCAACCGCGAGCACATCATCGGACTCGAGCCGTTGGACAAGGGCCTCGTCGGCACGCTGCTGCGCTACCCTTATGAGGTGCGTAGTGAGCAGGAGTATTTCGAAGACATCCAGCAGGTGAAGCTGACCAAGGACATGCTCGACCTCGCCAAGCACATCGTGAATCAGAAGGCGGGGCGGTTCGATCCGGACAAGTTCGAGGACCACTACGAAACCGCGCTGATCGACCTCATCAACCAGAAGCGCGCCGGCAAGCCGATCACGCCGAAGGAGCGCCCAGCATCGACCAACGTCGTCGATCTGATGGAGGCGCTGCGTCGATCCGTCGGCAAGGAGGCCGCGCCGGCGAAGGCCGCCAAGCCCGCCAAGAAGCCGAAGAAGGCCTCGGCCGGCCAGAAGGAGATGCTGATGCCAATCGCAGGCAAGAAGCCTGAGAAGGAAACGGCGACGAAGAAGCCCGCGCCCGGCCGGCAACGCAAGTCGGCGTGAGCGGCAAACCACGCGCAGCGCGCGGTATCCCTTGGGGGCACACACCCGAGGAGCAGCACATGAGCCCATTCTTTCCCGAAGAATTTTCGGCCAGGTTGATCGACCGGAATCCGGTTGCGATCATTGACGGCATGCCGCCTCGAGATCCCGACGAGGACGAAGAGGAAGACGACCAGGACGACGAGGACGAAGGCGCCGACGAGCCGGCGGTCGTGCGCGAGCCGGACGAAGACTAGATGAGCAGCCTTACTTCGTCAGCTTCGCGGACTTCGCCCCGCACTAAGATCCATGGCTCGAAGAGATCAGACCTGTGCGAAGCCACCGTCAACGAACAGTTCGGAGCCATTCACGAAGGAGCTCTTGTCGGATGCCAGGAATAGGACTGCCTCGGCGATCTCGATTGGCAGCCCGACCCTTCCAACCGGTGCTACATCGCTGTGACCTTTCAGGAAGCCAGCCATCTGGTCTTCGGTCATGCCGAAACCGTCGTAAGCCGGCGTCGGCACCGTACCTGGGCTCACGACGTTTACCCGAATTTTCCTGTCTCTCAGATCGACGCTCCAGCCGCGTGCGAACGACCTGATCGCGGCCTTAGTCGCCGCGTACACGCTGAACGCCGGAGTTCCCTTGATGGCCGCGATCGAAGCGTTCAGCACGACCGCGGATCCCTCGCCCATGAGGGGCAGGGCCTTCTGTACGGTGAACAGGGTCCCACGCACGTTGACGCCAAAAGTCTTGTCGAAGTGGGCCTCGGTGATCGTTCCTAAAGGAGCGAATTCGCCGAGGCCAGCATTTGCGAAGAGAATATCCAAGCGTCCCTTGACCTCCTTGATCTCCTCGAAGAGGCGATCAAGATCGCCGAGATTGGCGATATCGCCCCTAATGCCCTTGGCATTCGATCCGATCGCTGCGACAGCTTTCTCGAGTTCTGCCTGTCGCCTTCCTGTAATGAAGACAAACGCACCTTCCTTCGCGAACAGCTTGGCAGTTTCCAACCCGATGCCGCTGCTACCTCCCGCTATCAGTGCGATCTTCCCTGACAATCGATCCATGTTGGCTTCCGATTTCGGAGTGATTGGTGAATCCGATGTCGCTTGCGGTCACACGCCTTCGTAGACCAGTCGGGTAA
This sequence comes from Bradyrhizobium sp. SBR1B, assembly GCF_014198205.1. Classification (NCBI taxonomy): domain Bacteria; kingdom Pseudomonadati; phylum Pseudomonadota; class Alphaproteobacteria; order Hyphomicrobiales; family Nitrobacteraceae; genus Bradyrhizobium; species Bradyrhizobium sp. SBR1B. Next base: position 212,820 of record NZ_JACIHC010000003.1, on the reverse strand, counting down.
AGAAGGCGGGATCGATGACGAAGTTGCCGAACTTGGCGTCGGAGGCGGCTGTCGGTTTGGCCGCGACCGTCTCGTCGCGCGAGCGCCCCTGCTTCTTGAGCGCGGCGACGTTGTCGCGGATGCCCGCCAGCATGTCGCGGAATTCGCGGAGCTCGGCCCTGGTGCCTATGGCCTTGCCGTGGCCGGCGATGATGATGGTCTCCTCGTTGGTCGCCGCGAGATTGGCATCGGAGGCTGCGATCATCCCGTCGATGCTGCCGCCGGTGGAGTAATCGATGAACGGATAGATGCCGTTCCAGAACGTATCGGCCAGGTGCGCGACGTTCGCTTCGGGAAACGTCACGGAGATGTCGCTGTCGGTATGCGCAGGACCGTAGTATTTGAGGGCGATCGTCGAGCCATTGAGCTTGAGGCTGCGCGCGTCGGCGAACGTTTCGGTCGGAAGTCCGGCCGGCGGCAGCGCGAGGAAATTGTAGTCCCATTCCTCCACGCGCTGCACCTGGGACAGGTATTTGCGCGTGTTGTCATGGGCGATGATCTTCGCGCCGGCCGCGTTGAGCCAGGCGTTGCCGTCGGTATGGTCGAAATGCCAATGGCTGTTGACCAGATGCGTGATCGGATCGGCGCCGAGTTCGGCAAGGGCCTTCGTTATTTGCGGGCGGGAGACGGCGATGCCGGCGTCGATCAGCACCTTGCCGTCGGGACCCGTCAGCACGGCCACGGTCCCGCCGGAGCCTTCGAGCGCACAGATGTTGCCGCGCAGCTTGTGCGTGACGATCGGCGACGAGGCGGCGCTGTCCTTGATCAGGCTGACGATGCCGCGCGCCTCGGCGAAGGCCTGTCGCGGCGTCAGCCAGGCTCCTGCGGCCGCGGAGGCCGCGCCTCCGATGCAGCACAGACAGAAGCCGCGCCGCGACATGGAATGCTTTCTCGAGATCATGGCGGCCTCAGCCCTCGATGAACGCGAGAAGATCGGCGTTGATGGTCTCGGCCTGCGTGGTCGGCATGCCGTGAGGGAAGCCCTTGTACGTCTTGAGCGTGCCGTTCTTCAGGAGCTTGGCGGACAGCGGTCCGGCATCGGCGTAAGGAACGATTTGATCGTCCTCGCTGTGCATCACCAGTACCGGGATGGTGATCTTCCGCAAGTCGGCGGTGAAATCGGTCTGCGAGAATGCAACGATGCCGTCGTAGTGGGCCTTGGCGCCGCCCGTCATGCCCTGGCGCCACCAGTTCTGGATGATCGCCTCCGAGGGCTTCGCGCCCGGCCGGTTGTAGTTGTAGAAAGGTCCCGCCGCCACGGCGCGATAGAACTCCGAGCGGTTCGTGGCGAGCTGCGCCTGGAAGTCGTCGAACACTTCCTTGGGAAGGCCGGCCGGATTGGCCTCGGTCCTCACCATCAGAGGCGGCACTGCGCTGATGATGGCCGCCTTGGCGACGCGGTTGTCACCGTGACGCGCGAGGTAGCGCACCACTTCACCGCCGCCGGTCGAATGACCGACATGGATCGCGTTCTGTAGTTCGAGATGACCCGTGACCGCCGCGAGGTCGTCCGCGTAGTGGTCCATGTCGTGACCGTCGCCCACCTGGGAGGAGCGGCCATGGCCGCGCCTGTCGTGAGCGATGACGCGGTAGCCCTTGTCGAGGAAGAAGAGCAATTGCGCGTCCCAGTCGTCGGCCGATAGCGGCCAGCCGTGACTGAAGACGATCGGCTGTCCCTTGCCCCAATCCTTGTAGAAGATCTCGACGCCATCTTTGGTCGTGACGGTGCTCATCGTTGAACTCCCGTTTTCTGCGGCCGATCGGACCGGACTTCTTTAGGGGTACCGCGTTGCAGCGCGGTCGCGCAGCCCCTAAGATCGAGAAGGAACTTCTCAAAGTTCGGAAAGGTGAGCCTTCCGTGGACGGCCTTGATGCGATGTCGGTGATCATCGCCGTAACCGAGACGGGCAGCATCTCGGCCGCTTCGCGTCGCCTGAAATCTCCGGTCGCCACCGTCAGCCGCAAAGTCGCCGACCTGGAATCCAGGCTGAAGGCCCAGTTGTTTCAGCGGACCTCCCGTCGGATGACTCTGACCGATGCCGGAAGGTCTTATATCGACGCCTGCAAGCGCATAATCGAGCAGGTCGACGACGCCGAACGGGAGGTATCGGGGGAGTACCGAATTCCAAAGGGGGGCTTGGCCGTGACGGCGCCATGGGGTCTCGGCCATATGCATCTGGTGCCGCTGGCCATCGAGTTTCTCCAGGCCTACCCTGAGATCTCGCTGCGGCTGATGTTGACCGATCGCATAGTGAAGACGACCGAGGAGGATATCGATATCGCGATACGTGTCGGGGCGCTGCCCGACAGCGGCATGATCGCGACCCGGATCGGTTCGATCCGCATCGTCGTTTGCGGAAGCCCTTCATACCTCGAGGTTCGGGGCCGCCCGCGGCAGCTCGCCGACCTGGCCGACCACGATTGCGTCACCATCGACGATCGCGGTGCGCCGCCTGTCTGGCGCTTCGTGCGAGGCAGTCGGGCCAAGATAGCCCCGATCAAGTCGCGGCTGTGCGTCAACACCTCGGAAGCAGCCGTGCTGGCCGCGATCGCTGGCGCCGGATTGACACGCGTGATGTCGTACAAGATGGACGCGGCAAAGCAGGCTGGAACGCTTGCCATCGTGCTCGACGACTTCGAACCTGAGCCGCTTCCCGTCCATATCGTCTATTCTCCGCGGAAACCCGTACCGATGAAGCTACGCGCATTCCTGAATTGGATGACGCCGCGCCTCAAGACGCGACTAGCGCTGGACTGATCTTTCGGCAGCAAGCTCAGCCTGCTGCTGCCTCTTTCGCGGGAACCGGGATGTCCTGGAGGCGGTTGGAGTCGGCCCGATATCTTCGTAGGAGTGACCGCATGGACATGAAAGAAGCCGCCTCGGCGATGACGGAAGCCTCAGGGCTGGTCGACGAGCAGGATGGCAACGACAGGATTTATGGAGCGCGCCGGCGACCGCTCCGGCGGCCTTCGCAGGACGTCGCGTTGCGCTGGGCCGAGCGGCTGCGAGAGGTCGCGGTGAAGGCGCCCTTGCAGTCGCTCCTCGTCGCCTTCCTGCTCGGCATCTGGGTCGCGCGCCGCCGCTAGGAAGTCGCGAACCCCGGCACGCCTGATGGCTAGAAAGCTCAAGACGTATCAGACCTCGCTTGGCTTTTACGATCTCGCGATCGCGGCTCCCTCGATGAAGGCTGCACTGGAGGCGTGGGGCGCCGGCAGCAACCTCTTCCATCAAGGGATCGCCAAAGAGACGGACGACCCCGACGTGGTCGCCGCGACGATGTCGAGGCCTGGCGTGGTGCTCAAGCGGCCGGCGGGATCGAACGGGCGATTCGCCGAAGAATCCGAGCTCCCCACCGACCTGGGCGGTGACAACGGGGCTACCCGGGAAAGGCGTCGCGCGAAGCCGGCGAAGCGACCTGCGCACCAGGCGTCTCCCAAGATCAGCGAACGCGAGGCAAGGAAAGCCGCCGCCGATTTCGAGAAGGAGCAGAGGAGCCGTGAAGCCGAGCGTCGGCGCGAAAAGGCTGCCGCGGTCAAGGAGCGGGAGCGACGAGAGAAGGCCACCGCAAAACTGCAGGCGGCACTGGACAGGGCCGAGCGCGAACATGCGAAGAGGGCGGCGGACCTTCAGGCCGAAGCCGAAGCTATCGAGAAGCGGCTTCGGTCCGAGGACGATCGCTGGGAAAAGGAAAGAGAGCGGCTGCAAGCCGCGCTGCGGAGGGCGCGGGAGTAGGCTGCCAAGGGCGCTCAATCCCCGGAGTATGGAGCTCGCGCGAGGTGCAACGCAGCTTCAATGCCGCCTTCCAGGATCTGCTCCGCATAGGCAACATCTGGCACGGCCCGTGCGAACTGGAGGGTTCCGACCATGAGCCCGAAGATGGCCGTCGCGCGACGGCGGCTCGCTTCGGCATCCGTTATAGGAAGCAGGGCCGCCAGCGCCGAGACGTAGCTCCGCATTCCCTCTTCATAGGCCATTCGCGTGGGTAGGGGCTGTCGCGCGATCTCCGGAAGCAACGCGGCCGAGGGGCACCCTTCCGCCGGATATTTGAGGTGGGCGCGCCTGAGATAGCTCCGGATCACAGCCTCAAGGTCCGCGCCGTCCTGCCGATCTTGATCGAGATGATTCTGCTGGCTGGCGAGGGCGCTCGCCAGCGCTTCTCGAACAAGCGATTCCTTGGACCCGAAATGAGGAGAGAAGGCACCTTTGGTCAGACCGGCCTCTCCCATGATCCCGCCGATCCCGGCTGCAGCCGCGCCGTCTCGACGAATGCATTTGGACGCTACCTCGACGATATGCCTTCGCGTCGCCGCCTTGTGACCTTTCTCGAAACGCATCGCTTGTTCCCGTCTATCGCTCCGCTTGGCTCAGGGCTCGATTTGCCGATCGTACTAGGGTTTCCAAACGCCTTCGACCCTGCGCGCGAGATCCAACAGCGCACGGTCGCTCCCTAACGGGGCATCCAGCTCAAGGCCGATCGGCAGTCCGCCGCGAGACAAGCCAACAGGAAGGCTGATACCCGGCAGACCCACGCTGCTCGCCGAGACGGTGTGGTTCGCCAAAGCGAGGTAGCTGACTTCTTGGCCCGCGATATGGACCGTCGTCTGCTCCTCGATCAAAGGGGCCGTGCACGGCGTGGTCGGCTGCAGGATCGCCTGTGCTCCTTGAGTGACGAACGCCTTGTCGAGGCGGCGCTTGATTTCCGGGCGGCTCACGTTGAGCGCTGTCTGATAGCCTTCTGCCGAGGTGACGCCAGCACCGCCCGGCAATACGATATGCGCCCACGCTTGGTGAAGCTGGGGCTTTAGATCCGTGTAGATCGCCTCGAAGGTGGTCGGAACGTCGTGATGGCGGAGGAATTTCGAAATCGCATCCATCGTCTCATAAGCGAAGATGCCCCACGTCGCGGTTTGGATGAGGGCATTGAAATCGTCGCCGAGATCAACTTCGACGACCTCGGCGCCGACGTCCCGCAGCCGCCGCACCTCCTCGCGGAAGCGAGCCTCGACCTCCGAGTCCACCAGATCGAGGAACTGCCGCGGTGCGAAGGCCAGCCGGATTCCCTTCAGGCCGCGGCCGCCGTCGGAGAACTCCGTGGCTTGTTGACCGGTCACGACCTGATCGACGAGAGCGCAGTCCTCGACACGACGCGCGAACACGCCCGTGGTGTCGAGCGTATGGGAGATCGGCGCGACACCGTTGCGCGGCCATCGCCCGGTCGTCGGCTTGAACCCCACCACGCCGCAGAACGACGCCGGCACCCGGATCGATCCGACGGTATCGCCCCCCAGAGACGCGGGCACGATGTTGGCAGCGACGGATGCGGCGGAGCCACTCGAAGAGCCGCCCGACACGTGATTTCGGGCGTGCGGGTTCTTCACTTGGCCATAGCGCGCGTTGTGTCCCGTCAAGCCGTAGGACATCTCCACCAGGTTGTTCTTGCCGAAGACCAAGGCGCCCGCATCCTTGATGGCGCGAACTGCGTCTGCGTCTTCTTGCGGCACGAACTGGGCAAGCCCGTCGAGGCCCAGGCTCGTTGGCAGTCCCTTCGTCAGATAGCTGTCCTTTACCCCGAGCGGCACTCCCAGAAGCGGGGCGGCCGACCCGCCTGCACGCGCCTTATCTGCTTCCCGCGCGGACGCGAGCACGGCGGATTCGTCGATGGTGATGAAGGCATTCAAATCGGCCAGTGTCCGGGCGCGCTGCAAAAGCGCCGCTGTGTAGTTCTCCGAGGTGATGTCGCCGTTGCGGATTGCGGCTGCAGCGGCCGCGACGCCGAGCGAAGTCAGATCGGCCGTTTCCCGAAGAGCGGGTCGGCGTGAAGCGGCGGTCGTATCGTCCATGGATCCTCGCAATGAGCTGAGACGCCCCATCTCGCAGCCCTAGGGCGGGGCGGCTTATTGCATTACGTTCATAATATTAAATTACGATCGTACGTCAATAGAGGGGCGGACACATGACTGTGAGGCCTGGCCGCCTCCGGTCGTCGCCGCCCGCTTGCGCGGCCAGCGTTAATGGCTGCATGAAGGACGCCGTCGTAGGCCGCCGTCGGGCCACGGGAAAGCTTCGCGCGGCGGAAGCGAACAAGAAGATCCGAACAAAGCGAGCTCCTGTGCCTTCGCAGCGCAGTGAGCACGGCGGCCCTCAGGTTTCCCCGGGACACTCCAGACAAGTATCGCCGATCCCATCCAGCACCTCTGCGATTTCGACGACGGCTTCCTCCGGAGAGACGCCGTGCGGCGGATCGCGACGGGCGACATCGAAGGCGCGCTCGCGGGAATGAGGGTCGGCCCGGTCCTGCATCCAGCCGTGCTCCTCGCATTCGCGGATCGCGCCGGCTTCGAGCAGGACGCTGATCGCCCACCCCCGCAGCGTCCGGATCGCCGGCCGTCGTTGGTTCGTCATCAGCATCGAGATAGCTCCTGCCGTGACGAATCCTTCCGCCCGCCTGCTCGTTCCAGGCGGTTAGCACGGGTCAGGGATTCGCAATCGCTGGGGCTGGAGCTTGTCCACCTGTTCCGCAGCGCTGTGCACAACGCTACATGACACGAAGCGGGCCCGGAGTGCCTAGGAGTCCAAGCTCCGCTTCGTCACGGCGCCGGTCTTGGACCTTCGCAGCTGTCCAGCTGATCACGGCCCACGTGCTCCGAGCCAACTTGCGTGTCAGCCGCTCGCCTGTAGTGCTCGGCCTTCTCCAAATAATCGCCGGTACTGGTCAGGTCGTGACCTCTCATCCTTTACTTTGGCAGGAAAGGGAGACCTGCCAGTCTTGAGCTGCATGAGTTTGCTGTGAAGCTCTTCGAGAACTTGGTGGCTGAAGCCGGAGCCGACGTGGCCGATGTACCGCTACGCATCGTCTTCGCGTACCGCCAGCACAAGGGCGCCGAAAAAGGGCCGGGTTCGCCTGGGCGCCGTGAAGCTGGGAATCTCGGTCGCCTCGCTGCAGACAGAGTGGCAGCTCCCCCAACAACTTCCAGCAGATCTCCGCGGCACAGAAAGTCTCTGACATCGCCTAGAGAAGGTTGTGTTCTGCAAGTCGCTTCGTCAGGCGCGATTCGATGGCACCGATAGGGCGCGCCCGTTCCCAGCTTATGTTGTCAAGAAACGACGTGCGGCTGTCCCGATCCGTAGGATCGGATTTGTTGTTCAAAGCGGCGCTCCGTGGCCACATACGGAAAAGCCAGCTAAGCACTAGGAGTTTCAGATGATTCCGAGCAGCATCATTCGTGACGCTACTGAAGAACGAACTCTTTCGACAATGATGGCTTGGCGCGTTCGCGAGTTCGGGCCACCAGAGATCATGAAGTTCGAGCGCATTCCACGGCCTGAGCCACGCGCTGGCGAGGTCCTGGTCAAAGTCAAAGCCGCCGGGGTGGGACCATGGGATGGCTGGATCAGGGCCGGCAAGAGCGCTTTGCCGCAACCGCTTCCTCTCACTTTGGGTTCGGATCTTTCTGGTGAAATCGTCGCCGTGGGCCCTGACGTCGCCGAATTAGCCGTAGGGGATCAAGTGTACGGTGTTACGAACCCGCGGTTTGTCGGGGCCTACGCCGAATACGCTGTCGCTTCCGCAGGGATGGTTTCGACTAAGCCAACCTCGCTAACCCACGTTGAAGCCGCCTCCGTTCCTGTCGTTGCCATCACCGCATGGCAGGCACTGTTTGATCACGCCCAACTCAAAGCGGGTCAAACGGCGGTCATTCACGGCGCGGCCGGTAACGTGGGATCCTATGCGGTTCAATTGGCTCGTCAGGCAGGTGTGCAAACCATCGCAACCGTATCGACGGGGGACATTTCCGCCGCGCGCGACCTCGGCGCAAACACCGTCATTGATTACCGGACCCAGTGCTTTGAGGAAGTAGTGCGCGATGCGGACGCCGTCATTGATCTGGTTGGGGGCGAAACGCAAACCCGTTCGTTCCAGGTCCTTCGTCGCGGCGGCAGGCTGGTCTCCGCAGTGTCCCGCCCGGATCAGGATCTAGCTACGCGCGATGGTGTCGACGCCAATTTCTTTCTGGTCAACGTCACGAATCAGTATCTGAGGGAGATCGCCCGCATCATCGATGGTGGAAAGCTGCGAACAAACGTCGGGGCAGTCTTACCCCTCGCGGATGCGCGCGAGGCTCATTTGATGCTGGAACGCGTGCGGCCTCAGCCGAAAGGAAAGATCGTGCTCGACGTCGGAGCAAGTTGATCAGGATCATTTCATCGTTGCGCTCGCGCGTAGCGCGCAGCCAAGTCCAAACTAACTTGAAAGGAAGAAACAATGACAACCCCAAATCTCGCCCAGGCTCTCGTCATTCCCGATTCCTTGCTTGCCAAAGAGGCTACAGACATCCTGCGCGAACATTCCACCGATCTGCTGTTTAATCACTCGATCCGAGTCTATCTGTTCGCTGCTGAGCAGGGTCGTCAGAGGAATCTGCGCTTCGACCGTGAGCTTCTGTATGTCGCCGCCGCATTTCACGATCTCGGTCTGATCAAGAAGTTCTCGAGCCCAGACGAGCGCTTCGAGGTCGATGGCGCAAATGCCGCCCGGCAGTTTCTTAGCACGCATAAAATCGCTGAAGATCAGGTACAGACCGTCTGGGAAGCAATCGCGCTGCACACTACCCCCGGCATCCCGAAGTACATGGGTCCTGAAGTCGCGCTCCTGAACTCCGGTGTGCTTCTCGATGTCATCGGGGTGGGGTTCGATCAGTTCCCAGCTGAGCTGCGCGAGGAAATCGTCGCCAAGTACCCGCGCACAAATTTCAAAGAAGGCTTCATTCGGGAGTATTTCGCCGGTTTTGCGCACAAGCCAGCGACGACGTATGGCACCGTCAACGCCGCTGTCTGCGAACGTTTCATCCCGGGGTTCAAGAGCCCAAACGCCTGCGACCTGATCGCTGCTTCGCCCTTCCCGGATTCCCAGCACAAGGCTCACCATCATGACTAGGACCTATCCGTGCTCCAGCAGCACAATCCGGTCACGATGAGCTCGTTAGAGGAGATGGTGCGATGATGTCGATCAGTGGATTTGCCTATGGGACTGGTGCTGTATCAAACCGTCGAGGTGTGTTGGCAAAAGCAGCGAGAAGAGCACTGCGAGCGGCCGCCGTCCCGCCGATAGTAGCAGCGATCACCCTGGGAGCTTCGCCGGCGATCGCGCAGGACCGGGAGCAGGTGAAAGTCGCCTTCGCGCACGCACTGCCGAATGTCGAGGGAAAGAGGCTGGTTGCTGTGACGGTGACTTATCCTCCCGGAGCCAAATCGCTCGCTCATCACCACGCAGCGTCAGCTTTTATCTACGCCTATGTGCTGTCCGGGATCATCCGTAGTCAAGTCGGCGACGAACCCGCGAAGATCTATCACGCAGGCGAAAGCTTTTACGAAATGCCCGGTTCACATCACAGGGTCAGTGAGAACGCGAGTGACAACGAGTCCGCCAGCTTGCTGGCGGTCTTCGTCGTGGAATCCAAGGACGAGCCCTTGACCACGCCAGACAAGGCGCCGGGATCGCAATAATGGCGCGACGAGCTCGCCAATGGCCGTGACGGTCCTTTTGGGGAGTTGCAAGGACCACTTGGTTGGCGGCTACGCCAGCGAAACCAACTGCTAGAAGTCTATAGCCCCTGGTTGATCCCGGATGCGCGAATGTTCGTTCTGTTGCCTCCCGGATCGCGCAGGCCATTTGCGGGGGCCGGACTACCTGCATAATATGCCTCCAGAGTGGAGAGGCAGTAGCAGGTGCCGGTACAAGCTGTCGCGATCGTCGTCTGTGAGGGGGTTCAGGCTCTGGACGTGGCGGGTCCGATGGACGTGTTCAGTGAGGCGAACACGTTTCTCGGCAGCGCGGATCGCTACGAAACCGTATTGGTTGCTGCTCACCGCGATCCGCTGCGCGCGTCGAACGGCATACGCATGGTCGCCGACCTGACCTTCGAGGAGGCGGCGGGCGGCTTCGACATCGTTCTGGTGGCCGGCACTCCGACGCCACCGGAAGCGGAGCCCGAACCGTCCCTGCTTCAGTGGGTCAAGGAGCTGCCGTGGCGCTCGAGCGTGTATGGCTCGATCTGCACAGGGGCTTTTGTGCTCGGCTATGCCGGACTCCTCGACGATCGGCGAGTCACGACCCATTGGCAGGATGCACAGGCGCTGGCGGCGAGATTCCCGAAGGCGAAAGTCGAACCGGACTTGATCTATGTGCGGGATGGACGGCTGATCACCGCGGCGGGTGTGACGGCTGGGATAGATCTCGGCTTGGCGCTCGTCGGGCAGCGGCACGGCGCGGAAACGGCGCTCAAGGTTGCCAAGCGGCTGGTCGTGGTTGCGCAGCGCCAGGGCGGACAGTCGCAGTTCAGTCCCTATCTCACGGCACCTGCCGATCCTGAATCGCCCATCGCACGCATCCAGGACCATGTCATGGCGAACATTGGGGATCGTCACACGCTGGAGTCGCTTGCCGCTGTCGCTGGAATGAGCCCCCGGAATCTGGCCCGGCATTTCGGGCAGGCGACCGGGACCACACCACACGAATTCATCGAGCGCGCCCGTATTGATGCCGCGCGCATGATGCTGGAAGCAAGCGACCGACCGCTGAAGGCCATTGCCTTCGATTGCGGCTTCGGATCGGCGGATCGGATGAGGATTGTCTTCAGCACCCGTCTCGGCGTGACCCCTGTCCAATATCGCGCCAGCTTCCGGCGAGCAGAAACGGAATAGTTCGCGAGCTAACCGAGCACAAAACTGCGGGCTCCTACTGCCCCGAAGCCTCAGAGCGGCCCTTTGTCAGGAAACGACGTACGGCTGTCCTGATCCGTAGCATCCCGCTTGTTGTCCGGAGCGGAGCTCTGTTGCCTAATCCCGACAAGCAACCAGCCCGTTATTCAACCGAGGAGATTGCTCCATGTCCGAGATCATCGCCGGCATCCGCGTGCCTGACAGCGCCATCGCGCGCGCCGCCACGCAGCTTGTGCGCGATACCGAAGACGACCTGCTCTACAACCATAGTCGCCGTGTCTTCCTGTGGGGCGCGCTCACGGGCGAGCGCCGCGGGCTGAAATACGACCCGGAGCAGCTTTACCTCGGCGCTATGTTCCACGATCTGGGTCTCACCGAGAAATATTCGAGCCCCGATCTGCGCTTCGAGGTCGACGGCGCCAATGCCGCTCGGAACTTCATGAAAAGCTACGGCGTCCCCGAGCGTGACGTCGAGGACGTCTGGACAGCCATCGCGCTCCACACCACGCCGGGGATCCCCGAGCATATGCGTCCGACCATCGCGCTGGTGACCGCCGGTGTGGAGATGGACGTGCTCGGCATCGCCTATCACGACTTCACGCATGAACAGCGCGACCATGTCTGCGTCCATCATCCGCGCGAGACAAATTTCAAGGAGAACATCATCGATCACTTCGCCAGCGGCATCATCAAGAAGCCGCTGACGACGTTTGGAAACGTGAAGGCCGACGTCCTGGCGCTCAAGGACACGAACTATGTCCGTCAGAACTTCTGCTCGATCATCCTTGGCTCAGCCTGGCCGCACTGAGCGTTCGTTGCTCCGAGCCGAGGAGGCCGAGATGGATACCAACCGTACGATGATGTCGGGTCCTGAACGAGCCACCGTCGGCAGGCGTGAGGGTGGTGTCGTTGCGCAAAGCCCGATCGATCAGATCTTGGCCGGGCCGTTTGCGTGCCGCGAGTTTTGCAGCACTCCGGTCCGCGACGGACGATCGAGCAGATCCTCCGTATCGCGCGGTTCGCGCCGAGCGGGGCGAACATCCAGCCTTGGCACGTCTACGTGCTGGCTGGCGCGGCCAAGGACAGAGTCTCGACGGCGCTGCTGGACGCGCACGAAAATTCGCGCGACGAGCACGTCTCGGAATACAAATACTACGGCAGCGACTTACCAGACCCGTACCTTAAACGGCGGCAAGAATTTGGCCGGTTGTTCTACGAATCGCTCGGAATCGCTCAAATCGATCTCGAGGCGAGACTCAAACAAACCGCGAAGAACTACACATTCTTCGGCGCGCCGGTGGGATTGATCGGGACCATCGACCGTCGCCTGGAAGTCGGAAGCTGGCTCGACCTAGGAATGTTCGTGAGAGCGTCATGCTCGCGACGGCGGGACGCGGGCTTCAATCTTGCCCGCAGGAAACGTTCGCAAAATACCATCGTATTTTGCGTCCGCTGCTGTCAATTCCTGCGGAGCAGATGGTGGTGTGCGGCATCTCGGTCGGCAAGGCCAAAGTTGAGCGGCCGGATAGATTGATGCCGCGGGCGGACATTGATGAGTTCGCCACGTTCGTAGGATTCGAAAGGTAATAGTCGAAGAGGAGAGATCGCAATGGGAAGCCGGGAAGAACTGATTCAGCGCAGCATTCCGTTTCTCCGGGAAGTCAAGGACATGACGCCTGGCGCCGAGATGGAACGTTGGCTCAACGAGACATATGGCGAAAATAGCGCGCTCTACCAGGATCTGGCTCGCCTGATCAAAATCGGGGTCGAGGAGCGATGGGCGGCAAACCAGGAGGTGGACGGCCCGAATTACCGGCGCAGCCGCATCCTGGAGCCCACTCCCGAAACGTTCCAGTTCAGCATCACCGCCGTGTACATGAACAGCGCCGATCCGCGCCGCTTCAAGGACGAAGACGATCACGACGTGTTGCGCGGACAATACCATGGCCATCCCTATGGCGAGCTCAACCTGGTGGTGCCCTTGAACAAGGGCGCGGAGTTGAAGGGATTGCAGGGCTGGCAGGGCCCGGGCTGGACGGCGCCCGATCCGGGCAGCAGGCACTATCCCGAGGTCAGGGGCGGCGCGGTGATCGCGCTGTTCTATCTGCCGGCCGGACGCATCTCCTACGATTTCGAGCCTCCGACTGGATGAACGAAACAAAATCGTTTCGAGAATTCGATGCGCAATCCGGATGTCGATAGTCGCCCTACGAAGCCCTAGCGAACACATGGATCCGCGCGACCTTGTCAGGCGCAGAAGGTGTCGGCACTTCATTGCGCTCGTCGGCAAGATCGCGCGAGATGGTGCATCCCCCTGCCTGCTTTTTGGCTCCGCCCGAGCCTACTTAAGACTGATGAAACGCGACGGACCCGGCACCACTGTCTTCTTGAGATCTGCGAGCAGGGGCGCAGCATCAGACCGCGAAAGCTCGGCACTGCTCGCGAGCAGGCGCACGATCTCCCAATCCTGCCTCGCAAGCGAATACCGGAGAGGCCCGATGCGCTCCATGTAGAACTGCAGAAACAGCGGTCGGGCTATCGGATCCTTGAGCCGATGGCCGGGTTCATCGGCGTTGACGTCGATGAGCCTCGCCGCAAGGGCCATTCGCAGGAGCTCCAGTGCTCGAGCGCTCTGAGGGTTAGGGCCATCGTCCCTGTCGCCGGCGCTGCTGACGGCATCGAGAAGGGCCCATGCTTGATCTTGTTCAAGCGGATGCGACGCAGCGATGCGCTTATCGATATCCTCGGCCCACCAGCGCAGTTCGCGCGCCAACACCTTATCGCGATGTTCTTCTCGCGCCTGGCTTGCAACGTACTCCGCGGCACGGCGCTGCTTCTGAAGTGTTTGCGGCACAAAGCCGCACACCGCACTCAACGCGACCATAAGAAACGCCAGCGGCGCGCGCCGCGGCAATACGGCAGGAACTCGCCAGAAGAGAGCGAGGACGGCAGCCGTGAGCACGGCGATTGCGACGAGAGCCGCAAGCGTAAGTCGATCGAGCTCGGCCGCCCCCTCTATCAGCAGGTTGTCCAACCTGAAACGGATGACGTTGAACGCGCTCGCGAACGCGATGACGATTTGGAGGGCGGGAATGAGCCAGCGCATGGCGATCTGTCGTTGGAAACTACCTATCAGAAGCGTCGACGTGCTCCATCTGGCGGCTTGGCCGCATAGAGGGCGCTGGTTCGAGTTTGACGCGGACCTCGCAAGAAAGGTTCGTCCGTCTGGTCAAGCGGTTCTCCGCGCTCTGCGCTCGTTTGTCGAGCGCCGCGCTGGAGAAGGACAGAACGCCAAGCCTTTGGCCGAGGAGCCGCTAAATTGATATGCTCCGTCGCGATTCACGTCTTGAGGTCTTATGTCTCAAAGCGACTGGTTGAGTCATCTGCTGCAGATCATCAGCGTTACCGGCCAACTTGAGGTCCGCTGCGCCTACGGCGCACCATGGCGGATTATCTGGCCCAGGGCAGCGGCAAACGAGATCCCCTACCATGTCATAGTCAAGGGCCGCGCCATTTTCGAAGATCCTGATTCGAAGACGGTGCAGGAGCTTGAGAGCGGAGATATCGTGCTGCTTCCTCACGGTTCATCGCATACGTTGCACGACGGCAGCGGCAAAACGCCCGTCAGCACGCACCAGAGCAGGGGCTCCGCTGGATGGATGTTGAGCGAGAACGATGAATCCGGGGAGCGGCTCGATCTGCTCTGCGGACGATTTTTCGTCGTGCCACCTCATGATCGATTGATCCGCAACTACCTGCCATCAAATCTGGTCGTGCGGGCTATGAAGAACCACGGGCAAGAGGACATCGCGTCGGCATCGAGTCAACTTTCCGGACTGGTGAGCTTGATGCGATTGGAGTCGGCTGGTGACAGAGCGGGAGGACGCGCCATTCTCAACGCGCTTTCTTCGGTTTTGTTCACTCTCGTTCTGCGCGCCGCGAGCGAAGCCGGCCAATCCACCGAAGGCTTGTTGGCCCTTGCTGGCAATCCGAGATTGGCACCGGCGATTGCGGCGATGTTTGCGGATCCTGCGCGACCTTGGAAGCTTCCCGATCTAGCCGATCTATGCGGCATGTCACGCGCGACATTCATGCGCCAGTTTCAGGACAAGTTGGGCCGCTCCGCCCTCGATCTGTTGACCGATCTTCGCATGAGCATGGCCGCCAACGAGCTCAAGAAGCCAAGGATCAGCACGGAAGATGTGGCTGAGAGGGTCGGGTATCAATCCGTCTCGGCATTCCGGCGTGTATTTGCGGAGAGGATGGGGATGACACCAGGGGAATGGCGCCGACTGGCGCACAACGGCGATGAGTCCGGGTCGTCCCCAGAACGATCCTTTTGAGCATCAATTTGAGCCGATAGAGGCTCGAAACGATCAAATCTGTCAGTAGGTTGGGCTCCGTTATCACCTGATGAGGGAGTCACCCAATGCACGACACCGCGACAACCGCTGCCCACCGCGAAACTTCCCGCTGGCTCGGGGGAAAGCTTCCGACAAACGCCGTCATCGAAACCATTCTGAGCCGCAGTGCTGCGAAGTACTATGACTCGACCGCCACTCTAAGCGATGATCAGATCCGCGACCTGGTGCGGATAGGCACTTCAGCGCCAACATCCTTCCATCTGCAGAATTGGCGCTTCATCGCCGTGCGCTCATCCGAAGCGAAGTCGCGGCTGCTTCCGATCGCCTGGAATCAGCCCGCAATCATCGAAGCGGCCGTGACTTTCATCATCATCGGCCAATTGGCTGATGCCAGCACCGTCCCTGCGCGCCTGGCACCGGTCGTGGAAGCCGGAATCATGCCGGCACATCTGGTGCCGGAATGGGAGGGGCCTGCGCGCGGCCTCTACGACAATCACCCGCAGCGCCAGCGCGACGAGGCCGTACGCACCGCGACCTTCGGCGCCGCGGCCATCGTCTATGCAGCCCGCTCGCTGGGCCTCGGTTCGACACCGATGATCGGTTTCGATGCAGAAGCCGTGCAACGAGAGTTCAGCCTGGCCGAAGACGAAATCCCGGTCATGCTGCTGACCGTCGGGCCGGAGCGACCCGGCAACTGGCCGCAGAAGCCGCGTCTGCCCGTGGCCGACGTGCTGCACTTCGCATAACCAACCCCGAAATCAATCATCCAAGGAGAAACATCATGGCCAGAGCTGCTGCTCCGAGGCCGGAACACGTGCCGGCTGCTTCCAAACCGACCCTCGATGCGTTCACTGAGAACATCGGGTTCACGCCAAACATGCTGGCGACCTTCGCGCAAAGTCCGATCGCGTTCAACGCATGGGCCGCTCTGCTCGGCTCGTTGAGCAAGGCGCTCGACGTCAAGACGCGCGACAGCATCGGCCTTGCGGTCTCCGAAGTGAACGGCTGCGACTACTGCCTGACGGTGCACAGCTTCACGGCGGAACGCATGGCCAAGCTGCCGGCCGAGGACATCATCCTCGCCCGAAAGGGTCACGCAACCCACCCGAAGCGGGATGCCGCCGTCCAGTTTGCACGCAAGATCATCGAGAGCCGTGGTCATATCACCGACGCCGATCTGCAAGCCGTCCGCGATGCCGGCTACACGGATGCGAACGTCATGGAGATCGTCGCGCTTGTCGCCATGTACTCGCTGACGAACTTTTTCAACAACGTGTTCCATCCCGACAGGGACTTCCCCGCGGTGGCACCGGCCGGCTCGATCTGAGCACGGTCGGGAAGTCCGGAACCTGAAAAAACACCACACGTAAAGGAGTCGAAGATGAAAGCGATTATTGTGACGAACCAAGCTGCTGGGTTTGGCGGGATGAAGCTGGTGGACCGGCCCGAACCTCAACCAGCGATCAACGACGTCGTCGTAGAGGTTCACGCGTCGGGATTCGTTCCGACGGAATTGGAATGGCCCTCGACCTGGACCGATCGCCGCGAACAGGACAGAACTCCGTCGATCCCTGGGCATGAATTCGCCGGCATCGTCACGGCGCTTGGCTACGGCACGACGGGACTGTCCGTGGGACAGCGCGTATTCGGCCTTGCCGACTGGTACCGCGATGGCTCGCTTGCTGAATACATTGCCATCGAGGCGCGCAATCTCGCGCCATTGCCTGGCGATGTCGACTTCAAGGTGGGCGCAAGTTTGCCGATCTCGGGCTTGACCGCTTGGCAAGGGCTCTTCCAGCACGGCCGTCTTCAGGCAGGTCAAAGCGTGCTTGCGCACGGTGCGGCCGGCGCGGTCGGTTCTCTCGTCGTTCAACTCGCGCGAGAGGCCGGCGCCTATGTCATCGGAACAGGGCGTGCCGCCGACCGACAGAAAGCGCTCGACTTCGGCGCGAATGAATTCGTCGACCTGGAGAATGACGCCCTCAAAGATGTCGGCAGCGTCGATCTTGCATTCGATGTCATCGGCGGCGACATCCAGAAGCAGTCTGCAGCGGTCGTCAGGGCCGGAGGGACGCTGGTGTTGTCGTCAGCCCGGCGGAGGCTCGGCCGCAAGACGGTTTGGCCATCGACTTCGTTGTGGAGGCCGATCGTGGTCAATTGAGTGAGATCGTCCAGAGGGTGCGGGACGGAAGACTGCGGACAAACATCGGAAAGGTCTCCTCCCTCGACGATGCGGTCGCCACCTTCAACTCGGCCCAGCGACGTCAAGGTAAGACGATCATTCAGGTCCGCCCGTAAGAGCTGGCGCAGGACGAGGGTTCAGCTCTCGCAGCGAGTCATGGCTCCGCTTGGATCGTGGCGATTGTTTTGCCACGCATCCAGGCGAAGTATGTGAGCGTCAGTCCGTTTCGGCAGCGCGTGGCCGGCGGACAGAACTACAGGTGTCGTACGAATAGGAAGCAGACCGGCCGTTCTGCGTCGGCGGTGAAGAAGGCCGCCAAGAAGGTCGGCAACTCGCGCACGCGCGTCGAAAACGTCCCGGTAGCTGAAGCCGCGGTCTATTCGGGCGGGCACTCCGGGCAGGAGTCTCCGATCGAATCCAGAACATCCCGGACCTCGGCGACAGCCTCTTCCGCAGACAAGCCGCTCGGCGAATCCTGACGTGCGATCTCGAAGGCGCGCTCGCGAGCGTGCGGATCGGCGCGGTCCTGCACCCAGCCGTGCTCCTCGCACTCGCGGATGGCGCCGGCTTCCTGCAGCACCGATATCGCCCAGCCCCGCAGCGTCCGGGTCACGGGCCGCCTTTCCTTGAACATCAGCATCGAAATAGCTCCATGGCCTTCGACGAATCCTTGTCGGCCGCCGTGCGTTCCGCGCTGCTATCACAGCCCAGGGATTCGAAATCACCGGGGCTGCGCTTTTCCACGTGTTCCGGGCTGCGCCGACAGAGGAACAACGCGTCCGTGCGCCCATTGAATCGGCGAGTGCGAGTTGCGTGGAGTTGGCCGATGACCGCGGAAAAGCAGGTACTGGAAGCCGTCGACCGGGCCCAGGCCATCCTGGCGCGCTACGTGGAACCGGGCGACCGGGACTGCGAGCGGACGGTCAACGACCTTCTCGACGTTCTCGATCGCGACGAGGTCGTCGCTGCGGTGGAGGAGCTCGAACGCCGCGGCGAGGCCGTCGACGAGCTTAGGCGCCTTCTCGATCGAAGTCCGCCATCTTGGAGTTTGCCGCCTCGGAATGCGGCCGATCCCGACCTGCCGCCGATGCCGCCCGAAAAGCGGCCGCAGGATCCGGGCATGGACGGCAGTGACATGCGCTTCGAGGGCTATCGCGTGGAGACCAGAGAACACGCCGGCGAGTACCCCGACACCATGCCGCAGGTCATCGAAGTAACTGACGCCGAGGGCCGCAAGGCGGCGTACGTGCCGCTCAGCCGCGACGGCAAGGTCGTCGAGAGTTCGGCGGTCGTGGACAAGCTCAAGCAGTGCGAAGACAGCGATTGAGACTAGGCCGCGGCAGCCTGATCTTCCTTGACGCCGCGGGCAACGATCCGCAGCGCCCCATCGGGAAGCGGCCGCTGCAGCTTCAGCGCTTCGTCGGCCGGCGCGGTCATCCAGGTCTCGACCTCTTCGGGCGTCGTCAGGATCACCGGCATCGCCTTCGGATGGATCGCAGCGACCTCCGTGTTCGGCTCCGTCGTCAGGAACGCGTAGAGGTGGTTGGTGGTCTCGCCCTCCTTGACCTTCCGGACCGATGTCCACTCGGTCCAGATGCCGGCGAAGCAGGCGAGCGGCCGGGTCTCGTCGAGCGCGAACCAGATGTCGCCCCCCTCGGCCTTATTGAACTCGCTGAACGAGTTGAACGGCACCACGCAGCGGTGCTCCGGACCCAGCCAGCGCGTCCAGTGCTTCGACTTCACGTTTCGGATGTTGGTGGTGCCGCTGTCCGGCTCCAGCCGCAGCAGCTCCTTGAAATCGACCGTCTTCCCTTTCGCCTGCAGTTTCTCGGCTCGTTTTTTGGTCGCCTGCAGGAGAGCTTGCTGGGACGACGGCATCCCCCACCTTGCGGTCGCGAGCTCGCGACCATCGGCGCCATTGCGCACGATCGGTGCCTTGTAGTCGGGGAAGACGCCGGGCATCGGCGCGAGATTGCCGACGTACCGATTGACGACTCGAAACAGCGCGCTGATGGCGGCCTGGTTGGTGGTGATCGAATAGAGATTACACACGCTTAGGTCTCCGGATCCGGATGCCGGGCGCGCTGGGCCAGCTGCAGCAGGGTGGCGGCCGGGCGCCTGCCGGCTTTGGCGCATTTGCTGCAACGAAGCCGGCTGGCCAGGTCGTGCACGAAGGTCGTCGATGGGTGAGCAAGCGAGGCCAGATCGACGTCGCGAGCGGCCTTGCAGCGCGAGCATTCGATCTGAAGCCAGCTATAGCCGCCGTTGATTGCCTGGTCGACGGTCGGCGACGGATCGATCGGCTCGCCGTCGGCTCACATGCGCTCGTTCCAGCTTTCCGCGAGCAGCTTGTCGGCCTGACGGATCAGGGCCTCGCCTTTGGCGCGGGCCTCGGCGGCTTGGGAGGCGAGGATGCCGGTCATGGCGCGGGCCCGGCCGAGCTCCTTCTGCAGGGCCTTGCGGTCGCCACCGCTGAGCGGGGTGGGATGGTGCTTCGGCGCCACGGCCGGCCGCCGTCAGTCGTATGACGGCCAGCAGCCGTCTTCCTCATGGCGACCCGTCCGGATCGTGCACGTGTTGTCCAGCAGCCGCTGGCCGACGTCCTTCCAAACGGCATCCGGACCGTACAGCCGAATGGCGTCGGCCTTCTGAATCTCGACGGTTCGGCCGCAGCGCCGGCAGCCCACCCTCAGTAAATGCGGTGGAATTTCGTCCAACCGCAGCGCGCGTCCGGACGCACGGGCGATGGGATTGGTCCGGTCGGCGAAAGGGCCGTCTAGAAGCGCCTGCCAGTATTCAGGCGGCAGGTCGTCGCTCGGCGCCGGTCCGGGTGTGGCAGGTGCCTTTCTGCCGACCTCACGGGCCATCTTTTCCCTTTGTCGGGGCGTGGGCATGCGCCAGCTCGCGGGTCGATGGGTCATGCCCGATTAGAACATATCACGAACAAAAGAGTCGAGTCCGTAGTTTCCCTCAGGTTTCTGCGAGCGTCGCAACAAAAGCCGGCAAAGCGAAAAAACGACGGTTGCCGAATCTCCCGTCAGTTGAGGACAATGTTGCTGAGAGATAGCGCCCGGCCGCGGTACAACCTTGATGCGTCGGCGGCTCTCGTCGGCAGAAGCGAGGCTGGGCGAGGTCGACGCTAAAAGACGCGGGGTCGGGGCGCTGGTCCGCAAATACTGCCCACGGAACGTTAGTGCCGACGGGAAGGTCGGCCGGGAGCCTCGAATTGTCCGAGCGTGACGTCATCTTCATCAGCCACGCTACTCCGGACGACAACGAGTTCGTACGCTGGCTCGGCACCAGACTGACAGGCATTGGGTTCAAGGTTTGGGCCGACATCTTCGATCTGGCTGGTGGTACACCGTTTTGGACGAGCATCGAGGACGCGCTGCGGAAGCGAACCATTAAGGTGATCTTTGTGGTTTCGAAGGCCAGTTGCGACCCGAACCGCACGGGTGTTCAGAACGAGATTTCGGTGGCCGACGCGGTCAAGAAGTCCCTCAAGGATCCGGACTTCGTAATTCCGGTGCGGATCGATGACATCGCGTTCGGCGACCTACCGATCCAGATCCATCGGCTCAACGCAATCGACTTCACGACGGGATGGGGCGGGAAGCTTGCTGACTTGGTCAACACACTGGCAAAGGCAGATGTGCCACGTGCGGTCACCGACCTTTCCGCCGAGTTTGATCGGTGGCGGCAAGCCTCCGTGCGGTCCGACGTGATCGTAGAGCGCGGCGAGGAGCCGCTGCTTACCAGCATCATGCCGATAGCCCGACTACCGGACGAGATCTCGTTCTATGAATACGAGGGCGAGAACAAGAAGTTCGAGCAGGCACTCGAGACCGTTCCGCATCCGCACGCGATGCACAACAGACTGCTGGTCAGCTTCGCCGCTGCGCACGAGATCCAGGCGCATCTGCCTCCCGAGATGACCGTATCGCTCCGCGGGACGGCGAGCTTCTCCACATTTTTGGAAGGCAAGCTAACGGATCCCGTGGGGCCGCAGCGCCGCGACGCGAACTCCTGGGCGGTCCGGATGCTTCGGGAATCGTTCGAGGCGCACCTCGCCTCGCGCGGGCTGCTTCCCTACCCCGCGTCCGCCGGAACGGTCATGTTCTTTCCGAAAGGGCTGCTCATCGACGATCGCGTCTACTACATGAACGCAAAAGGCAAGCGGACCTACAAGCAGGTCGTCGGCGAGAGCAAAAGGCTTAACGCGCACTGGCATCTCGGCATGCGGGCGATCGTCCGCCTCGGCGAGGCCCCGACGCTGCGGCTGCGCCCTTACGTCGTCTTCACCAGGGACGGCAAGACGCCGCTGCAGGACGCCGGCGAGATGACCAAGCTGCGGCGGCGCTTCTGCAAGAGTTGGTTCAACCACGTGTGGCGACCGCTCTGGCAAGCCTTCTTCGAGTTCTTCGGCGCAGGCTCGGAGAGCGTGCTGATCGCGTTGGGTGAGCATCGGAGTTGGACCGTCGCCGGTGACGGTCTGAAGCTCACGGCGGAAATGCGCATGCCCTTTGACTTGGATGTCACCGACGAAGAGAGCGAACCCGAGGAGCCGGACGACGTAGATGATGATGGCGACGAGCCCGACGACGGGATCGACGACGAGGACGAGGAATGACGACAGGCTGGCGCGCGATCCACATCGACGAACCGCGGTTGTCGTTCGGGCACGACCAGTGCGCCGAGCATCCGAAGGACGGTCTCTTCCTGTTCGGTCCGGTCGCGTCCGGCCAGAATCCTGCGCGCATGGATGTCGGCGTGATCGCGACGCCGGCCGGTCTCGAGAAGTATTCGAAGTGGATCGCCTCTATCGAGAAATTCATCGACGTGCCACCGCCGGCGCCGAACCGCAAGCGCAACGACGCCAACACCTTCGTCTGGCCAGGCTTCGAGGCGGTCTACGGCGCTGCCTGGCCGGGCAAGCCGTTCGCGACATGCATGATCGACGCGGCCGAGCTCAGCCGCCGCATTCTCGGAGCCGACCGGCACCAGGCGGTCTATTCCGCGGTCGCGTTGTACGAAGCGGCTCTGAGGAAATACCTCCGCGAGGAAGACGCGAGGCCTCAGTTGTGGTTCGCGGTCGTCCCCGACGATGTCTACAAGTACGGGCGCCCGAAATCGACCGTGCCCTTGAAGCTTCGCACGCCGGGCACGCGCCATCTCGGCATGAAGGCGGCCCGCGCAATTCTGACCGGTGGTTCGATGTTTCCGGAAGAGATGGAGGCGGCAGCCGTCTACGAATACGAATTGAACTTCCACAACCAGCTCAAGGCTCGGGTGATGGACACCGGCCAAGTCATCCAGGTCGTCAAGGAAGCCACGCTCGACCCGCCAACCGAGAAGGCTAAGGCGCAGATGCAGGATCCCGCAACCATCGCCTGGAATCTGTCGACCACCAGCTTCTACAAGATCGGCGGTCGGCCTTGGCGCATCGCGGACCTTCGCGATGGCGTCTGCTACGTGGGTCTTGTGTTCAAGCGGATCGATCGGCCCAGCGGGCGCGACAACGCTTGCTGCGGCGCGCAGATGTTCCTCGGGTCGGGAGACGGTCTCGTCTTCAGGGGAGCCGTCGGGCCTTGGTACTCGGAGACGAACGACGCCTTCCACCTTGATCAGGACCAAGCGGCCAAGTTGATGGAGATGATCGTCCGCGCGTACAAGGACAATCACGGCGAGGCGCCGAAAGAACTCTTCATCCATGGCAAGACGAACTTCGAAGCCAAAGAATGGGCCGGATTCGCCAGCGCGGTCCCGCAGTCGACGAAGTTGGTCGGAATCCAGATCCGCGACAACGCCGACATCAAGGTCTTTCGGTACGGCGCCAACGCCGTGATGCGCGGCACGGCAGTCGTGACGTCCGAGACGTCGGGTTACCTCTGGACGCGGGGGTATATTCCGCGGCTGAGGACCTATCCGGGTCGCGAGGTGCCAAATCCGCTGACGGTCGAGATCAGGCGTGGCACGGCCGACATTGAGCGGGTGATGCGGGACGTCATGTCGCTGACGAAGCTCAACTTCAACGGCGCCGAGTTTTGCGACGGCCTGCCGGTCACCCTGCGCTTCGCCGATCTGGTAGGCGAGATCCTGACAGCAGGCCCGATCACGCCCCATGCTCCGCTGCCCTTCAAGTTCTACATCTGAAGCGAACGCAACATAGCTCCTGGATTGGTTGGGGTGGCCAGTTCGAGCAATTGGCCTCGGCGACTAAGCGCTTACCGTCGCGGCCGAAGGCCGTGCTACCATGACGGTCGCCAGACGCCCGTGTTTGCCTTAGGTTGAAGGCCATGTCTGCTCGGCCATTGCCTGATCGAATTGGTGATTCCCTTGACCGAAGATACCGTAGAAAACGCTGCGCAGAATCTCTCACCAAAAAAACACCTGGTCATTCTCGTCCACGGAATCCGTGACATCGCACGATGGAAATCCGAGGTCGCGGCTCCTCTGAGAAAGGCCGGTTTCGCCGTGGAGCCGACGAACTACGGCAGGATGAACCTGATCGAATTCCTATTGCCTATTTCATACTTCAGGCGACAGGCTATCGACGACGTTTGGATCCAGATACAGCACGCGATTAGGCGACACCCGGGCAAGCGAGTGTCGATTATCGCGCACAGCTTCGGCACCTATATTGTGGCGACCCTGCTGAAGCGGCAGTTCAACCTGCAGCTATGCCGCGTCATCTTCTGCGGTAGCGTGGTGCAGAGCAAGTTCCCGTTCGAGCAGATCGACGATCGCTACGAAGGATCCATCGTAAACGAGGTCGGGACGGCCGATCCTTGGCCTGCATTGGCCGAGAGCGTAACCACCGGGTACGGGTCTGCGGGCACATACGGATTCGAACGTCCCGGGGTCCGGGACAGGTATTACAACGGCGCGGGCCACGGCTATTTCCTGAACGCCAAGTTCTGCGAGGACAGGTGGGTCAAAGTTCTCGAGAGCGAGGACAAGGAGAACGTCGAAGACGGAGATGTTCCGGCGGAGAGCCCCCCGTTGTGGGTGAGGCTCATCTCGATCTTCAAGATCAAGTACATCCTCCTTGCGGCCATCGCGATTGCGTTGGCCATGTACGTGATTGGGCTGCTTAAGCCGCCGCCCCCTCCGCCTCCCCCTCCGCAGGTTGGTTTCGAGATATTCAATCAGGACCGTGTCGTAGATTTATCCGATTGGAAGCCGGTGCCCGACGAGGCGCTGTCCTTGCCGACTTCCAAAACCATTTGGCACGATCGCCTCAAACTAAAGCGGCTGCGTGACGACATCAGAACGTTCGCCATGAGGCGCGCCGTCACCGGCGACGTGAAGCCGGAGTTTTCGTCGAGCACGCACCGGCTCACGGTTAGGGACGCGTCGGAACGGCCGCTAATCCAATGGCGCCCGATCAATCGACTGTATGACGTCCTGATCGATGTATCGAACGAACCGGTCGGCGAGTGGTTCGATGTGAAGGTCGACTCAGTCTATTGGAACGTCTTTCTCACGCCAGAAAGCCAGTGGATAGGAATTCCGGTCCAATTTCCTACCCAAAGCATCCGACTCGAGGTTCGTTCTTCCAGCAGGGCTTTCGGCTCTTTCCAGCGCGCGGCCTATCCGCGCAGCGAGACCCCCGAGAACCATCTAGTGAACGAGCCGACTGCCGAAAAAAGCGCAGACGGACACTCCATCGTCTGGAATATCGACAAGCCGTCGCAGAACTGGGTCTATCGTCTAGCGTGGGAGTGGTGAACCCGATCTGCAGCCAGTTTTGCAGCATCGCGTTCAAAAAAGAGGGGCCCACTCTGTTGCCCTACCGTCTCCACCAGCGTCCTGGCGCAATCTTGACGATGTGCGATGTCTCCGCCTGCACGCGGCCATCCTTCCAGATGCGGCAGATCATACGGTGGGACCCCTTGAAGGCCGTGCTCGTCCACTTCTCGAAGCTATCGGAGGGGGGCGTTTCCCACGTCAGTTGCTTATGTTCGGCCGCTTCGTCTCCATGGTTGTCCACGTGCCATACGATCTTGTAAGGAGCCGGCACGTTGGTGGACTCGACGGTGAATTTCAGCGCGACATTCTTCGGCAGAACGGAGGAGCCGCTTTCGTACCGCTTGTAAGTCTTTGCCCCTTCTGTTCTCGCGAGCTCGCATCGGATTTTGACGAAGTAGGGGGTCGGCAGCGCGGCGGTTGCGAGCGCCTCGTCCATGGCGACCTTGGCCACTTCCTTGTCGCCCCAGAAGCCATGAACGAAGATCCAGTCCCAAGCGCCCCGCCCCCTGGATCGGTTGCATTCCTTTTCGAAGAGCACAGCGAGCTTGCCGACGGCCATGTCGAGCTGGTCCTTGAACCTCTTCACCTGATTGGCGATCTCGGAGTTGGCCGTGAACTCGGAGCGATCGGCCGGGTTGTACACCCTCATGTCGGCGGCGAGGCGGTTCCGGAGCGCGACGATCGTGTCGTACAGCGCCACGTCGTCCCGGTCGAAACTGGGCCTATAGCACTCGACGACGAGGGTTGAGACGATCAGGCCGCCGGGAAGGCTCCACGACGGCCGCGACCGGGTGAACCACTTCAGGAAGCGCACGATACGCCGAAGCTGTCCTTCCGGCACCTTCGTCAAGAGGCCGCCGGCCGGGCTTTTCGTGCCCACTGCGTTCTGAAACCATTTGTTGATTTCCTGAGGATCCCGCTCCTTCCATTCGGTGCTGGCGTGCTCCATTCTCTGCCGACCAAATTCGTCGGTGTAGGTTCGGTAGACGGCGAAGTCGATGTGATAACCCTCGGCGTACCACACCGTCACGGCATTGGTGCGTGCCGTCGGCTCCTGCGTGAAGTTGGTGCAGCGCTTGCAGAGCGCGTCGGCGACACGCTGACGCGCAGCCCGTGGATCTTCCGGAAGGGCCGAACGTTCGAACAGCAGTGCCACGTCGATGTCGTAGTCGTTGTCGTCGCGGGGATCCTGATTCAGGGTGTGCATCGCGTAGCCGCCCTGATTCTGCCAATCGTAAGGATGCGGGCGAGGACGCTTCGATTCTTCGGCTAGATCATCCAGCCCGTTTTTCAGTCGAACGATGTTGAGATCGCGATTGTCGGCGAGCTTCTTCCGGCGGTCCACCCCGAGCCGGACATGCTTGTCGTAGAAGATCTGGAGATCGGCGCTGAGGTCGAACATGGTCATTTGTAGATCACCACCATGTCTTCGGGCCTGCCTTCCTTCGTGACCTCCACGCTCCAGGCATAGGCCGGCTTCGTGTTGGCGGTGTAGTTGTAGACGACCACCGGGTTGTGGATCGTCCTGCTGATGCGACGGCCGAGGGTGAAGCCTAGCCCGACCGGGCCGGAGTAGAAGAGGTGAACGACGAGGTTGCTTGGGAGTTCGCCGTGGATCTCGTCGAGAACGCTGCGGAAAGCGGCGCTGATCTCGTCGACCTGGCCGTAGTGCGTGACCTTGTCGATGCCCGGCTTGCCTATCGAAATTGAGTAGTCGCGGTACGGGCCGGCTACGACCTCGGCCACATCTTCGTCTCGCACCCCATAGCTGACCTCCACGCGGATCACGCAGGCGATTGGATGCGGAGGATCGATCGTTCTTACCGTCTTCACCGCAAGGTCCGGACCGGCCCCTGCCTGCAGTTCGCGCCAAGTGCTCGTTTCGCGGTGAAGATCGAAAAGCGTGACCTGCGGAAATGACGACACGCCGCATCCCGCCAAAAATTGTAGAGGAATGTGCACGATCCCGTAGTAACCGAGGGCCGCCGACGAATCGGCCTTCAGAATGCCGGCAATCTCGGTGATCATCCGTTGCTGCTGCCTGACCGCTCCGATCGGGTCGAATGCGCCGAGGCTAAGAAAGCTGGACTGGTCGCAATCGTACGTAACGATCTTTCGGCCTCGCATCTTGCGCGGCAACGCTTCCGGCGGGAGCGGTCCGGTGAGCGGCTGGAAAGATTGATGCCGGATGGCGACGAATTGCCCGGCGGGCTTTCGGGACGACGTCAGATGTCCGACCAGGAAGACCACGACCGCGAGGATTATGCAGATCGCGCCCGCCCACCAGGGCGCGTCGAGCGACAGTCCCAGACCGTAGGTCTTGTTAAGATAGGCGAGCCCCGCATCTTTCCATCCGGGAGATAGGAGCGCGACGCCGACGGCCACCAGTGGCAAGGCGATCTTGCCGTGCAGCGGCATCCCTTCCTCGCCCCCGAACAGGCCTTTCAGGTAGTCCCAAATGGCTTTCATGGATATGCGTGTAATTGAGTCCGCGAAAATCAACCAGAGTGATGGCCGGCGAATCGACGCAACTTCAACAAGATGTTGCTGTCCGATCCCGTAGTTGTCCGGTGAGGGCTCTTGCAGTTCGGCTCCCGAACGTCAGTGCCGGCGGGCGCCGCGATCAGGAGGCCAATGGTCAGGGTGACGCCACGGCGCCGGTCAGGATGACGATGACGATAGTTTCCGGGTTGTCGAGGGATTCAGACTTCCGCCACCCGTGACGATAGTGACCGCGGTCTCCTGCAGGAATGCGCCGCTTAGGGCCCCGCGGGCAAGGCTGTGGCCGACCAGTCCGAAGCGATCTTTGAGCGCGGCCCCGGCGGTTGCGTGACCGCCGAACAGCCCCGCAAGCTTCAGGATCGCTAGTCCTCACGGTGTTATGGGATCAGCTCTTGCGCTTGACCGGCTTCTTTGTGGGTCGCGCCTTCGCCGGTGCCGGCGCGCAGCAGGCCACGGCGTCGGCGGCGACCAGGTCGCAAAGCTCCGGATGTCCGTCGCAGCAGTCGTTGACCAGAAACGCGAGCAGGGACCGCATGCCCTCGACGTCGGAGCGGTAGATGATGGTCCGGCCCTCCCGAGACGAGCGCAATAGGCCGGCCCGCACCAGAATCGCGAGGTGGCTAGAGAGGGTATTGTGCGGCGCGCCGATCGTATCGGCGATCACGCCGGCGGTGATGCCGACGGGCTCGTGCTTGATGAGCAGCCGGAAGATCGCCAGGCGCGTGGGCTGAGCAAGTGCAGCAAGAGCGGAAATCGCATGGGGCTCGGACAGCTCGCCTTGTACTGGCCGGGTGCTGGCGTGGCTGGCAACGGCCAGCATCGATTTCCGCATACCGTAGTCTCCGCGCGACTCATCTAGGTGCGTCATCTTTAACCCACAGCTCACGTGACAAGCCAGTACGTTTCGACTATTAAATATGTCGAGACGTATCGACATATCGTAGCCCTTCGATGTGAAGGGCGTGCGACAGAAGCGAGCGCTCCGGCCGGTAGGCGTACCGGGCCGATCTTCGAGGAAACAGCCCGCCGGTAGGCGTACTGGCGAACCCGAGGAGCTTTCACCATGTCGCGCTGCGATCGTATGGTCGATGTCGGCCGCCGTCGCTTCATGAGCGGGGCGGGTCTTGCCGCTGCTGGCGTTGCCGTCAGCTCAATCTCGCCACCCCCCACCCAAGCTGCGACAGCAGCCGCAAGGGTGGACTATCCCGTCAACCGCCTGGCCAACGTCAAGGACCTCAAGCCGAACGAGCCGTTGAACGTGTCCTATCCGGACGCGAACGCGCCCGGCGTGCTCTTGAAGCTCGGCAAGCAAGTGCCGGGCGGGGTGGGCGCCGAGGGCGACATCGTAGGCTTCACGACGATCTGCCCGCACAAGGGCTTCACCCTCAACTACAGCACAGGCGACCGGACGATGAACTGTCCCGGCCATTACTCTCGGTTCGACTGCGAGGCGGGCGGCCAGCAAATCTGGGGCCAGGCGACGCAAAACCTCCCGCAGTACGTGCTGCGCGTCGATGACAAGGGCGACATCTACGCCGAAGGCCTGGACGAATTGCTCTACGGCCGCCTTTCCAACGTGCTCTAGGGGAGGAACGACCATGACCTACAAGCGACAAATCGACCGGCTCCCGATCATCCCCGCGGACGCCAAGGAATCCAACGTAACCTGCCACTACTGCATCGTCGGCTGCGGCTACAAGGCCTACACCTGGGCCGCCAGTACACAGGGCGGAACGGCGCCCAATCAGAACAAGTTCGGTGTGGATCTGAGCAAGCAGCAGGGCGCGGAGACCGTCGCGTGGTATTCGCCTTCAATGTACAACATCGTCCGGCAGAACGGGCAGGATGTGCACATCGTCATCAAGCCCGACAAGGACTGCGTCGTGAATTCGGGCTTGGGCTCGGTCCGCGGTGCCCGCATGGCGGAGATGAGCTACTCGCAGCAGCGCAATACGCAACTCCAGCGCCTCACGGACCCCATGGTCTGGCTACGGGCAGATGCAGCCAACGAGCTGGGACGATGCACTCGACCTCGTCGCACGCGTGACGGTCGCAGTGATGAATGACATGGGCGAAGATGGCGTGTTCGTCTCGGCGTTCGACCATGGCGGCGCTGGCGGCGGCTATGAGAATACCTGGGGCACCGGCAAGCTCTACTTCGGCGCCATGAAGGTGAAGAACATCCGGATTCACAATCGGCCGGCGTACAATTCGGAAGTCCACGCCACCCGTGACATGGGCGTGGGCGAGCTCAACAATTGCTACGAAGATGCGGAGCTGGCGGACACTCTCGTCGCGGTGGGCACAAACGCGCTCGAAACCCAGACCAACTACTTCCTGAATCATTGGGTCCCGAACCTGCGCGGGACGTCGCTCGACAAGAAGAAGGCCGAGTTCGGCTCCGAACCGGTGGAGCCCGCCAAGGTCATCATTGTCGACCCGCGGCGAACGGTGACGGTCAACGCCTGCGAGGTCGAAGCCGGCAAAGACAACGTCATGCATCTGGCTATCAATCCCGGCACGGATCTCGCGCTTTTCAATGCGTGGACGAACTACATCGCGGACAAGGGCTGGGTCGACAAGGCGTTCGTCGACGCCTCGACGACCAACTTCGATCAGATGAAGGCCGCCAACAAGATCAGCCTTGAGGACGCAGCGAAGATTACGGGTCTCACAGCAGACCAAATTCGCAAGTCGGCGGAATGGATCGCGCAGCCCAAGGCGGCCAACGCGCGGCGGCGAACGATGTTTGCGTATGAGAAGGGCCTGATCTGGGGCAACGACAACTACCGCACCAACGGCGCCCTGGTGAATGTCGCACTCGCTACCGGAAATATCGGTCGGCCTGGCGGCGGTTGCGTCCGCATGGGCGGACACCAGGAAGGCTACTCCCGGCCGTCCGATGCGCATGTGGGACGGCCCGCCGCATACGTCGACCAGCTCCTGATCGAAGGCAAGGGCGGTGTCCATCACATCTGGGGATGCGATCACTACAAGACCACGCTGAACGCATTCAAGTTCAAGCAGGCCTACAAGAAGCGCACCGATATGGTGAAGGACGCCATGATGACGGCGCCCTATGGCGACCGGCCCGCGATGATCAACGCGATCGTCGACGCGGTCAAGAAGGGTGGGCTGTTTGCCGTCGACGTCGATATCGTGCCGACCAAGATCGGCGAGGCGAGCCACGTTTGGCTGCCGGCAGCAACGTCGGGAGAGGCCAATCTCACCTCGATGAACGGCGAACGTCGTATGCGGCTCACCGAGAAGTATATGGACCCGCCAGGACAGGCGATGCCCGATTGCCTGATCGCCGCCCGCATCGCCAATCACATGGAGCGGGTATTGCGCGAACAGGGCAAGGCCGAGATCGCCGATCGCTTCAAGGGCTTCGACTGGAAGACCGAAGAAGATGCCTTCATGGACGGCTATCACCAGCATGAGAAGGGCGGCGAGTTCGTCACCTATGCCCGGCTGCGCGCCATGGGTACGAACGGCTTCCAGGAGCCCGCGGTCGGGCTTGAGACTACCGGCCCTGTTGCCGCCGGCACGTCGACCGGCACAAAGACGGGAGAGGTCTTGAAGGGGCCGGCCATCGAAGGCGCCCGTGGAAAGGAGCCGGTCCAAACCACGGGGGCTGCCGCAACGACGGCGGCGTCGCCGGCGTCGGGCGGCACCGAGCGGATCCTCGGCACCAAGCGACTCTATGCCGACGGCAAGTTCAACAGCAAGGACGGTAAGGCCAAATTCATGGAGACGCAGTGGCGCGGCTTGCAGGCGCCCGGCAAAGAAGACGAGATGAAGAAATTCCCGTTCTTGATCAACAACGGCCGCGCCAACATCACTTGGCAGAGCTCCTATCTCGACCAGGACAACGAGTTCGTCACGGATCGGACGCCGTATCCGTACCTTCAGATGAACCCGCAAGATATGGACGAGCTGCGGCTCAAGCCGGGTGATCTCGTCGAGATCTACAACGACAACGGCTCGACCCAGGCGATGGTCTATCCGACGCCGACAGCGAAGCCGAAGCAGACGTTCATGGTCTTCGCGCAGGCAAACGGCGTGCAAGGGAACGTCGTCTCACCCGGCGTGAACGAATTCATCATCCCGAACTACAAGCAGACGTGGGCGAACATCCGTAAGCTCGCGGATGCGCCCGAGGGCGTGAAGCATCTCAGCTTCAAGTCGCTCGACTACACGGCGTGAGCCTTTCGGCCCCGACCCAGTGTCGGGGCCGCCCTCTTCACAAAGCTCCATTCAAGGCGAGCCGTTCCTGCAGTTTAGCCGCTTCTTCCTTGCGTTCGCTGTACCGGTCCGTGAGGTAGGCGGAGCAATCGCGCGTCAGCAGCGTGAACTTCATCAGTTCTTCCATCACGTCGACGAGGCGGTCGTAGTAGGGCGACGGTTTCATCCGCCCGGCATCGTCGAACTGTTCGTAGGCCTTCGCCACGGAGGACTGGTTCGGGATCGTGATCATGCGCATCCAGCGGCCGAGCACGCGAAGCTGGTTGACCGCGTTGAAGGACTGCGAGCCGCCGCTCACCTGCATGACGGCGAGCGTCTTGCCCTGCGTCGGCCGTACGGCTCCGATCGACAGCGGGATCCAGTCGATCTGCGCCTTCATGATCCCAGTGATGCTGCCGTGACGCTCCGGACTGCTCCAGACCTGTCCTTCGGACCAGGCCGACAGTTCGCGCAATTCGGCGACCTTCGGGTGGTCCGCCGGCGCATCGTCCGGCAGCGGCAAGCCGGACGGATTGAAGATCCGGCATTCGGCGCCGAACGCCTCCAGCAGCCGCGCGGCTTCTTCCGCCGCGAAACGACTGAACGAGCGCTGACGCAGTGATCCGTACAGCAGGAGGATCCGCGGTTTGTGGGTGGAGGGTACGGGTCTGAGACGGGAGAGATCAGGAAGAGAAACGACGGACGGCGAGAGGTTGGGCAGGTCGGGTAGCTCACGCATCAATCACTTCACCGTCTTCCTTCACGAACCGGCCGATCCTCCCGTTGGGCAGGATGTCCAACACGGCTTCGGATGGCCGGCACAACTTCACGCCCTTGGGCGTCACGACGATCGGTCGATTGATCAAGATGGGATGCTTTACCATGAAGTCGAGCAGATCGTCGTCGGTCCACTTCGGATCGTCGAGGCCGAGTTCCGCATAGGGCGTGCCTTTCTTCCTCAGCAGGTCGCGAACGGGAATTCCCATGGCCGCGATCAACTCCACCAGCTTCTCGCGGCTCGGCGGCGTCTTCAGGTACTCGATGACTGTCGGCTGTTCGCCGCTCTGGCGGATCATGGCCAGGGTGTTGCGCGCCGTGCCGCAGTCAGGGTTGTGATAGATCGTGACGGTCATCGTAGTGTCTCCGCGATCGGCACCGGGCCGCGCGCCTTCGGCCGCCCCAGCATCCAGTTCATCAGCAGCATGCCGGCGAATGCGCCGACCAGCTCGGCGAGGATAAAGCCCGGCAGGTCCGCCGGGCGAATTCCCGAAAAGGTGTTCGTCAGCGAACGGGCGATCGCCACCGCCGGATTCGCGAATGAGGTCGAAGCGGTGAACCAGTATGCCGCGGTGATGTAGAGGCCGACCAGCCAGGGTACGGCCGCGCGCTGGAAGCGGATGCCGGCGAGGATGGTGGCCACCAGGCCGAAGGCGGCGACGGCCTCAGCGAACCATTGCGCGCCGCCTGTTCGGGCCTTCATCGAGAAGTCGATGATAGGCAGAGCGAACATGAGGTGCGCGGCCATCGTGCCGGCAATGCCGCCGGCGACCTGCGCGACCACGTAGAGCAGCGCTTCCTGGGGCGGGAGCTCGCGCTTGCCCGTGAAGACGAGCGTCACGGCGGGATTGAAGTGCGCCCCGGAGATCGGTCCGAGTACCGTGATCAGCACGACGAGGATCGCACCGGTCGGCAGGGTGTTGCAAAGGAGGGCCAGCGCGACGTCCTTGGTGAGCGTCTCGGCCATGATGCCGGATCCGACGACGGTGCGACGAGAATGCCGGTGCCGAGCGCTTCCGCGGCCAGCCGCCGGGACAGATCGAACGTGTCCATCAGCTTGCCTTTGGATGAGGGGTCGTAGCTCCGTCCATCCGGCCGATCTCGCGCAGTTTGGTCCCAAGGGACAGCTTGTCGATGCCGCGCAGCGGCAAGTTGACGAAAACCCCGATCCTGTTCTTCAGATAGCGGAAGGCCTCAAAAAATGCAGCCTCCTTTTCGATGTCCGTGCCTTCGATGACGGCGGGGTCCTCGATGCCCCAATGTGCCGTCATCGGCTGTCCCGGCCAGATTGGGCAGCTTTCGCCGGCGGCGTTGTCGCAGACCGTGAAGACGAAATCCAAGACCGGGGCATCTGGCCTGGCGAATTCCTCCCAACTCTTCGAGCGCATCCCGTCGATCGGGTAGTTCTCCCGTTCGAGAACCTTGAGGGCGAACGGATTGATGCGGCCCTTCGGCTGGCTGCCGGCGGAGAATGAATTGAAGCGGCCCCGCCCGTCCTTACGCATGATGGACTCCGCGAGGATCGAGCGGGCGCTGTTGCCGGTGCACAGGAAGAGGACGTTGTAGACGCGGTCGCTCATAGAGGCTCCCCTGGAATTCGACCTGTCCAGACTTATCGAAATATCATTCGATGGTCAACGAAAAGGGGCTTGTATTTCGAATATTCCAGAAATATTGTAGGAGCAACGTAGTAAATATGTCATGAGGACGTCATGAAGCTCGACGACGCCGCGGCCCATCTCGAAGCCCTAGGCAATCCGACGCGCCTCAAGATCTACAGGACGCTTGTCCGCGCCGGCGAGCCCGGGATGCCAGTCGGCAAGTTGCAGGACCGGCTGAAGATCGCCGCGTCCACCCTTTCGCATCACATCAAGACGCTGGTGTCGGTAGGCCTCATCACGCAGGTCCGCGAATCCACGACGCTCGTCTGCCACGCCAACTACGGCACGATGCGCGAGCTGGTCGACTTCCTCGTCGCCGAGTGCTGCGCCGACCAGGCCGGATGCAAGGAGACGAAGAGCGCCGCGTAGTGTTCGCGGGCGCCAAATTTCGATCATTCTAGTTTCATGGGAGAATATGCATGAGCGAAGCGAAGAAGGTCGCCATCATCGGCGCCGGTCCCGTCGGGCTCGCGGCCGCGGCCCACGTGGTGGAGCGAGGCATGACGCCAATCGTGCTCGAGGGCGGGCCGGAAGCCGGACACTCCGTGCGGCAGTGGCAGCACGTGCAGCTCTTTTCGCCTTGGGAATACAACGTCGACCGGGCAGCGGCGCGGCTGCTCGCGCCGACCGGCTGGAATTCGCCGGATCCGCACGTCTACCCGACCGGCGCAGAACTCCTCGAACGCTACATCCAGCCGCTCGCAACCAAGACCGCGTTGCGCGACGTGATCCGGACGAACAGCCGTGTAACGGCCATCGGGCGGGTCGGCTTCGACAAGGCGAAGACCAAGGGGCGCGAGACCGTGCCCTTCGAGGTCCGCTTTCAGAACGGCAAGGGGCCGGAGGCGCTGCGGGCCGACGCCGTCATCGACGCGTCCGGAACGTGGGCCTCGCCCAATCCGGCCGGCGCCGGCGGCTTGGCCGCGATCGGCGAACGGGAGGCGCAGGCGAAGATCGCCTATGGCATGCCCGACGTCCTCGGCAGGGACCGGTCGCGCTATGCCGGCAAGACCATTGCCGTGCTTGGCGCAGGGCACTCAGCCATCGGCACCCTGATCGATCTGGTCACCCTCGCGCAGCAGGAGCCGGGCACGCGCCCGATCTGGCTGCTCCGCAGCGGCAACCCCGAAAAGAGTTTTGGAGGCGGGGCGAACGACAAGCTGTCCGCACGCGGCGAGCTCGGTACACACTTCGCCTCGCTAGTTGCCTCAGGACAGGTCCAGGTCGAGGCTGGCTTCCCCGTTGGAGCCATCGCGCAAGAGGACGGCCGCCTTACGATAGCGACCTCGTCCGGCTGCGGTGGGCGTCGCGTCGTGGCCGACGAGCTGGTGGTTGCGACTGGCTTCCGCCCCGATTTCGGCTTCCTGAGCGAAATCAGGTTGCGGCTGGATCCGGCGATCGAAGCGCCTGTCGCGCTCGCGCCGCTGATCGATCCGAACGAGCACTCCTGCGGCACCG
The DNA here is from genome assembly GCF_014198205.1 of Bradyrhizobium sp. SBR1B. NCBI lineage: Bacteria > Pseudomonadati > Pseudomonadota > Alphaproteobacteria > Hyphomicrobiales > Nitrobacteraceae > Bradyrhizobium > Bradyrhizobium sp. SBR1B. The sequence goes on along the minus strand of NZ_JACIHC010000003.1, from coordinate 177,138 downwards.
TGCGGCCGCATGGCGCGCGCCAACTCGAGCAGGATGATCGCGGATTCTATCTCGCGGGCATGAAGGCCTACGGGCGCGCTCCGACCTTTCTTATGATGACAGGGTATGAGCAGGTCCGCTCGATCGCCGCGGACATCGCCGGAGATAAGAAGGCTGCCGAGCGAGTCGAACTTGTGCTGCCAGAGACCGGCGTCTGCACGCGAGGAGGGGTCGAGGGCCTGCTCGCCGCATCCGGATGCTGCGGCGGCCAGGCCAAGAGCGAACCCACCGCCTGCTGTGCGGCGGATGAAGCCGCGAAAAAGACTGGTGCCGCCGGATGCGGGTGTTCGTAATCGGCCGGACGGACAGATGATCGGTCGAAGCGCAGCCCTGAGCGGCAAGTCACTGATCTTGGCGATGTGTGTCGGACAGATCGGTAATCTGCTGCCGCATGTCGCCCTCTCCGCCAATCTCGCCCAGCATCTCATGCCGGCGTGGGGACTGAGCGCTGCGGAAGGCGGGCTCATGGCGAGCGGCTACGCGTTCGGCTACATGCTCGCTGTTCCGGTGCTGACGACGCTCACCGACCGGATCGACGCGCGTCTGGTATTGCTCTGTGGCTCGGTCGTAAGCGGATTGGCAACGATCGCATTCGGAGTGTTCGCGCAGGGTTTTTGGTCGGGCACGGCCATCTGGGCCTTGGCGGGGCTTGGCTTTGCCGGAGCCTACATGCCTGGCCTGAAAGCTCTAACCGACCGCCTGCCAGGGGGCGACACCTCGCGCGCTGTCACGCTCTACACGTCGAGCTTCTCGCTGGGCGTCGGCATCTCCTTCCTGGCTGCCCAGGTCATAGCCGACGGGTGGGGTTGGCGGTGGGCCTTCGTTCTTACAGGCCTAGGCCCCATCGCAATGGTGATCGCATGCGTCCTGATGGACGCGCGTCGGCCCGAGCCGAAGCAGAGGCGCCTCCTGGACTTCAACCCGGTTTTCAAGAACCGCGAGGCGCTCGGCTATATTCTCGGCTATGGCTCTCACTGCTTCGAGCTCTACGGCATCCGGACCTGGCTCGTCGGATTCTGGACCTTTGTGATCGCGCATCAGGGCGCCCCTGCGTGGCTATCGCCCGTCACGGTGAGCTTCGTCTTCGCCATCCTGTCCATGCCCGCCAGCATCTTGGGCAACGAAGCAGCGCTGAAGTTCGGCCGTCACCGCGCCATCACGGTCGTGATGGTTGCGTCGGCGGCGGTGGCTCTGCTGCTGGGACTGAACGTGGATGCCCCGGTGTGGACTCTCGCGCTCCTGCTGCTCGCATACGGGCTGACAGTGCCTGCAGATTCCGGCGCGCTGACCGCCGGCATGTCGGCGGCGGCTACCCGCGATCACCGGGGCGCCACGCTGGCACTGCATTCCACCGTCGGCTTCGGACTTTCGGCCGCCGGCGCCTGGGGGACGGGCTTGGCCCTCGATCTCGCCGGAGGGCCGCAAAGCGCGGGCGGGTGGCTGCTGGTCTTTGTGGTGCTCGCCGTCGGGATTTCGCTCGGACCGCTTGCGCTGCTTTGGGCTCGCTCCGGCGAACGGAACGCAGGCGTGGTCGCCGGATAGCGACCGCAGAGAGGGAATGCACGTGGATCGCGGTCGCCTAGGCATCATCACGTCGCTGGGCCGCTAAGGATCGGTGCGTCCTAGAACGCCATTCCGTCGACGACGGTATATCTGACGTCGACGACGTTCCTCATCGACCAGTCGACGTACGTAACCACACCGGGATGATCGTCTGCCACGAAGACATCCCGGTGCAGAATGACGATGTTGCGGTTGTCTTCTGTGCCGTCCCTCTGCATCGACGACTTGAAGATAACCGCGTCGCAACCGAAGTACGACTTGAGGTATTCCGCGACGATTTGCGTGGCGATGTACTCGCGTTGCCGTTCGTGCGGTCGCACAGGCCGGCTGATTTGGGCTTGCATCTGGTCGATGAATTCGTAACGGCTGTGCATGTGGAAGTGCGCCCGATCGGCGGCGCGACGGTCAAAAACCGTAAAGTCGAAGACTTTGAGGGGCACGCGAGTGGTGAATCTGCCTATTGCGATCGAGTCACCGATGCTTGGCCTGAGTTCGGCGATTGCGGTCGCGCCAGCGAACGTTGCGTAGAAAACTGGGATGAATTCGACATTCATGCGCCCACTCGTTGTCCTTGAGGCCGGTGGAGCGCCCAAGAGCCGTGCGCCATCTGTTTGTAGCGCCTGCTCGCTCAGATCGGAGTGCATTAGGCGCGCGCGATAAAGAGTTTGGCCTGGGGCGAGTTCGTAGAGTGGCCTCACGGGACCTTCGCCATATTCCTCGGGCTTGCCGAACAGGGCATCGAGGCGTTCCTTGATGCCGAAGAAGCGCGAGGAGAACTGCACTTCCTTGCAGAAGTCCTCCCATTCGAACGTGTACCTGTTGGCGAACCAATAATCGTCCTGATCGGCCTTTTCCCTGGCGCGAGCGGTTTCGATCGGTTCGAAGTTGTACGCGTCCGTGTAGTAGCGCTCCCCGCCTTGCGCGATTTCGTAGTGGGACGCATCGGGCAGCGCGTCCAGTACGGCTTGAAGCACATCGCCCGACGAGCCGAACTCTTCGGCGAAGATCTCTTCGTACGGTTGTCCGTAAGTGCCGTGATAGACCCGGTCGCTGTCCGGGTCGGAATCGATCTCGACCGTTTCACCGCCAGGCTGATAATGGTTTTGGAACCAGCGATCCGCCTCTTCGGCGAGTTCTTCTACCTCGACGCAGGCGACGCCAGTGTGAGTCGAATCGAAATCGCAGTCGTCGTCGGATCCGACTTCCTGGATCCAATCGCGAAGTGGCCCTTTCTGGAGACAACGCGAACAAACTTTGGTCATGCGCTCTCCGCTTGCCGAGGACGACTTCGTATCAGGTCTAGTTGGAGCCGACGGTCCTGTCGACGGATATGCAGCCGTGGTCTATGCCGGCAGGTCTTCTTTTTCACCGTTGCCTACGATCTGCAGCGATCCGTCGGGCGGCGCCCGCTGCTGCGCCTCTGCTTCGTCCTAAGGGGCCCGCCACGCCAGCCCGCATCTGATCGAGATGCGGATCTTCACGGGCGTGATGGGCTCTGCGATCGGCAGCTAGGCATCGGGACATTCACGTCGCAAGTGGCGCCCCGCGAATGCCAGCGCCAGCCTCCGCTGGTCGTAACCTGAGCGAAAGCAGAAGCGAGCGCAGGGAAAACATGGTTAACGAAGTACGCCATGACCCATTTATGGGGTATTTGACGCGTTTATGGGGTGCGCGACACAAGAAGAGACGCGTATGACAACCGCCCAGCTCCTTATCCCAGTAGAGATAGTCCAGCCAGCTGTCGTGCAAGGAACGGGCGGTTAAAGTCCTTGCTCGGCGCCATTGCTTCGCAGCAACATCCACTGCTTTTCGACGTCAGGCAGCAACGAATGCCCATGTCGCAGAACCGGCCCTAAGGAGTCTCGCCCCACCACCCGAACGGTCGGTTGAATCAAGTCGTATTTGGCCAGTGCGTCAGTGACCTCTTTCGCGCAATTTGCGGGCTTACCGCTCGCGATACGCTCGAAAGCAGCAACTGCATCTGATACCAAGCGATCACAGGGATGATTTGATGCTCTCATGTTTGCTTCCCAAGGGGCTGGTCCGAATAGCGTCGCTCTTGATCAGGCGAAAAGCAAGTCGATGATCGAGAATTGCAGAAATCATCGCATCCGCTTGTCGATCTGAGTTGGTGAGAAGTAGGAGGCACCAGCATTTTGGTTACTCTAGACCTCGGCAGCCTCGGCGCCCGCGAAACCTACCGCTAAGAGCACTGACGAGACGATGCGACCGCGCCGACGCGAGTTGGACTGCAAGGGGGAAGACGTCGCGCTGGTGCCTCCGCCGATCACCGCCCACGAAAGCGGTCGCGGCCTGCGCCAGCCGATCGGCTTCGTGCACTTCCCGGACCCGCCGGCCGAGCCCGCCAGGCCGAAGCTGCGACGGCGCACCGGCGCCCGCCGGCCGCCAAGAAGAAGGCTCGGAAGCGGTGACCGAGCTGCTGCTCCTGATCGCGCGCTGGACGATCCCGCCGTGCATCGCGGCGGCCGTCCTGCTGCACATCTTGGCACCGATGGTCAGTGACCTGAAAGCGATGCTGCCTGTGGGGTTCTCGGTCGCCAGGAAGGCGCCGCCGGTCGACCTCGACCGCGAGATCCACCGCCTGCTCGACGGCGCCATAGGGAAGGGTACCCGTTAGCTTCTCATTATCTCACGGTATCTTACCCGCATTCTGCTGTCTGATGTCGAGGAAGCGTTACAGGTGACGCCGTCACGCGTGAAGTCTACTTCCTCGACACCCCCCGTTACTTCCCCCCGGAGGTGACACCGTGAAACGGTTACGAATTCGTAATACGTGGTTTCGTCGCAAGCGCGCGCGCCAGGGGCACCTTGAGGTGCTTCGCGGCATTGATGCCAGCGGGGGTCAGCCGGTACTCATGTCGAAAGCGGAGTCCGTTATCGAAGCCATGGTTGGGGACGATGAGGCCAGCGCTGACGCAGCGTAAGATGTCGTCGAGACGGACGGCGCGCTGGAGCCCGCTACGATGCGACGCCGAGCAGACACCGCCGTCCGGGTCGTCCAAATCGGATTGCCAGACGACCTCGCCGCCGTCGCGTAGAGCGACTAGGATTCGGATGAAATCGTTAACCCGCATCATCATGCGTCATCTGCCGCTGCAGGGGCCTTGGCGTACTTTGCGAGCACCGCGCGGCCGGCGTCGGTGATCGAGACGAGCAGCGGCGATCCGTAATACTTGCGGTCGGGGCGCTTGGTGACCAGACCGGCGTCTCTCATCTTGAGCAGCGTCCAGGTGTACAGGGACTCGCAGCTGCCGTCTGCGATCAGATCGAACCATCCGTCTTCGCTGGCGTCGACGCCGGCGCGGATCTTTTCGAGCACCGCGCGCTCGGCGGGCTTCCAGTACGGCTTCTTCTCTGCGAAGTGCTTCTTGAGGTCGAGCGGCGGCAGCTCGACGGCTGCCTCGCGGCCGGCGTCGGTGAGCGACAGCTCGATCTTCCAATCGACGCCGTATGCGGTGTTTCGATAGTCGCCCTCGATCAGACCGGCGTACCTGAGCCGCCGTGTCGCAGACTTCGACACTGATTTCTTGTCGGAGCCGTCCGGGAGCTGCACGAAGTACCACTGGAATGCGCGCCGCGACTTGTAGCCCGCTTCGTACTCGTCGAACATCTTGCAGCCGGCGCCCAGCGCGCGCAGGATCGCTTCGTCGGTCTTCTTCATGCCAGCATCTCCAGGGCTTCCTCGTCGGCAGGCGAGAGCTGCGCCGGCGCCAGATAGGCGCGCGGCGTCCAGGTGCAGCTGGCCGTCGCCATGCCGCCGCGGGGGCCAAGCTTGATGTGGACGAGGCCGACGTCTTCGAGGGCGCGCAGCGCTCGGCGGACGCGGTAGTCGCTCGTTGGCGGTGCGCCGTGACGCCACAGCAGTATCCTGAACGCCCATGTCGGCTTGCCTGCCGACACACGGAACGTTTGGTGGAATCCTTGCTCCGTCTCGAGCGGCCGCTCGACCGGAGCCCACACGCCATATGGAGCCTCGAAGTACCTGCCCGTCTTCGACAGATACGGCCGCAGTCCGTCGGCGCCGACGACGCGCGCGATCCTGATCTCGTCCAGGCCGCCTGGATTCGTCGGCACCACCTTTTCGTAGTCAACTTCGTATACCCGGCCGCCGTGCGCCTTGATGCAGGCCGCGAGAACGGCGACAGGATCCCAGCGTCCCGGCGCGATGGCCGTAAGCTTGATGCGCGTTTCCTTGAACTGCACGACGGCGAACAGCTCTCCCTCCGGCTCGAACCAGCACTGCCGGCGTCCGCAGATGATCGAGGCGCCATGAGCGTCGAACAGACCGTCGGCGTCAGGCGCCGGCGGCGAATTGCGGCTGCGGGCATGGTTCGCGGCGGGCGTGGCGAACGCGCCGAAGTCCATCTCCGGCTGCTCCGACTGCTGTGTCACCGGCGATTGCTCCACGAAGGCGGACGGTCGTACGGGATCGTTTCCGGATCCACATACTGCGCCGGCTGCTTGCGCACGTACGGCGTCGGCGGGGGCGGGCGGACCGCGGTCGGAGCCGGAGCCTTCGCCGCTGTCGGCAGCGGACTATCGCGCTTGATGGTCGGCTTCACCGGCGTCGTGGGCCGCGGTGGCAGACCACCGGGCCGCGGCGCCGTCGGCATCGGCGGCAGCGGGCGGGCGAACGACGGCGGAGGGCGCGTCGGCGCCGGCACGATCGGCGCGGTGATGATGCGGCGGCCGTCCTCGTCGTACTGGATAGCCTCGGGGGCGACCGTCTGCATCTCGACCCGCGCCGGCGTCGCCGCGCGCTTGATTGGGAATCCTCCGACCATCACGCAGCCTCCATCTTCTTCCAGTCGATCACGTTCGCCTCGCACCACGCATCTTGCAGACGCTTCGCGTATTCCTGCGCGTCCTGGTATCGCGCAGCGTCGACGGCGGCGCGTCGCGCGCCGCTCTCGCTCTCGAAGGCGATGGCGGCTTGCTCGAGCGCGTCGGCTTCTTCGCGCAGCGCGGCAACGCGGTCGTGCATCGCCCACGCCACGACGTCCTCGGTGGTCCGAACGGCGTCCTCGGGGAGCGCGGCGTTGTCGGCGAGGCGCAGCTCGCCGCGTTCGAGCCTAAACAACTCCTCGCCGCGGCGTCGCCACGACTTCTTGTAGACCAGCTCCAGAGCGGTCGCGACGCGCTTCCAGAGATCGGTGTTCTGACGGCGGCGGCTCATACGATGTCTCCCTTGAAGAGCACGGCGGCGCGCGCCGCCTCCTTGCGGCCGACGGAGTAGCCGTCGGCCCAGGCGCCGATCAGGTCGGCGATCTGAGAGTCCGGCAGATCGCCGGCGCGGACGAACATCATCTGGCCTTCGCCGTCGCGGACGCTGAACCAGCCGATCCTGCCGTTCATGGAGCTGCGGCGTACCGTGTACTCGCGGCCGAAGACGGTCATGACGCGGTCGGCATGCACCACGGCGGGCTCGGGCTTGCTGCGGAGATCGTTGAGATTGACGATGTTGGACATCAGTAGACTCCCCAGGGAAGGTGACGGTCGTTCTTGCAGCGCGGGCAGATGCGGGTGCCCTTGTCGGGGCTCATGAATAGCTTCTGGCCGCGGCAGCCTTCGCCGAGGCAGCGGCGCAGCTTCACGTCGTTGCCGGTGACGGCGAGTCCGAGGTTGCTCGCCTTCGTCCAGATAGCGGTTGCCGACCGCCCCATCAGCGCGGCGATGATGCGGACGTTTCCGGCGTGCTCGGCGTAGAGGTCGGTAAGACGGTCGTAGTCGGCCTCGGACCACGGCATCGCCGACTTCGCCGGCGCGGCGACAGGCGCCGACCACGCGAGGAGATCAAGCTGCATCGGACGCTCCTTTGCGCAGGACGAGGAGGAGGTTGCGCAGCTTAGTCAGGGCCACGCCGCGCTCGGCGGCGGCGTCGCGCTCCCGATCGATCAGCGCCAGCATCTCGCCGTCGATGTCGCGGCCGTACTTGATGCGGCCCGCGCGGCGATACTCGAAGAGCTGGCTGCGGCTCATCCGCAGGCCGCGTGCCAGGGCGGCGGTCCATCGGCCGGCTCCGTAGAGAGCGGCGCCGACGAGCTCGATGCGCTCCGGCAGGGTCGATTTCTGAGGCTTCGGCACTTCCTGGAACTCCTCGCGAAGGGGTAACAAGGTCAGGGTACGGCGGACACTATGCGTTCGGCTCGCGGCATTTGTCAACCGCGGTTCCGAATCCTTCGCGGGGTGCCGCGTTTTGGTTTTGCAGCTCCCCGTGAAATTCTGGCTCCGGATAAACACGGAGGTCTCGTCATGCTGCGTCGCATTTTTTCCGCCATCGCCGCCGCTCTCGCCTGGCTGATCGGGCTGCCTGGCCGGCTCCTCGGCGGCCTGTTCGGAGGGTCGCTGACGCCCCCGCCGGTAGGCGACAGCCCGCTCGTCAGCGAGCTCCGAGAAGAGCTGGCCGCGCGCAAGGGCGAGGCCGTCGACCACGACAAGACGGCGCGCATGGTGCTGCTCTGGTGCGCCGACTCGATCGTTGCGGACCGCCCGGTGCCGGTGCCGTCGGCGCTGCCGAGGGACGTCAAGGAGTGGATCAAGGGGCTGTCGAGAGCGGAGTGCGAGCGCGTCATTTCGTCTGAAAAGACCGCTATTTCAGCGCATATCCGCAAGCTCTACGCGCTTCCCGGCGTCCGGCCGGTGCAGCCGCTGACGGCGGCGGAGTGGTCGCCGGCGCCGGTCTCGATCGGGCCGGCGCCGGACTTCGTGCTCGCTGCTACGCCGCGACCCGGCGCATAGTCACGCGGCGCATCGCCGCCTGCAGCCTCGCGTTCTCGACGCGGAGTTCGTCGCGCTCTTCGCACGCGTCGCGCCTCAGCTCTTCCGAGAGGTTGAGCGCGGTCTCGAGCTGACCGCGGTTCCAGTTCGCCCAGCGGCCGGCGTTGAGCTGCGCCGCGCTACGGACCGCGCCGACGAACGCGGCGGCGAGGGTGAGCGAGCCGCAGGCCGCGCAAGCGGTGAACGCGCGACCGTCGAAGTTGGTGTGGGAGTCTGACATGGGGGTGCCTCCGGAAGGACTCGTCAGGACGCCTATCGTCCGACATAGTTGATCTTAGCGCACAGTCGGTGTACGTTCCGTTTCAAGGATCCATCGCCTTTTAGCGATCGGTCCCTTTTCTCAGACGGGAGAGGCACCCCATGACCGAAGAGAGCAACCTGGCCGCAGGCGCGATGTCTGCCGGCGCCGATCTGCCGGCGACCGACGGCGCGCTGCACGTTTCCGACATCGCCGCGATGATCCGCGAGATCGAGGCGCACATCGACCTGCACGACGTCGGCGAGACCGCCAGCACCTGGCTCGCCAACGCGCGCGGCGCGCTGCGCTCGGCGCTGCAGTACGTCGAGAGCCACTTAGCCGACATCGAGGCCAAGGCGAAGGCCGAGGTCACCGAGATCACGGCGAAGATCAGCGAGCCGCTGTCGGAAGCGGACGCCATCGCAGCGCATGTCGACGCCGCCTGCAGCTTCTAGTGAGGGCTACGGCGCCGCTTTGCCTTGGGAGGGCGGGCGGCGCCGCACGGGGCGCCACGGAAAAGGGCCGGGTCTTCATCGAAAACGCGAAGGATGCGTCGTGAGGTTCACCGACCAGTCCATCGACCGCGGTCGCGTGGTCATCAGCAAGGACGGTGGGATCATCGCCGTGGTGCCGACCGTCGAGGCGCTCGTCATCGTTGGCCACGCCGTCGTCGTCGGCGAGGAGCTGCGCGCGCATCCCGACACGATGCGGCACGTCAAGCGCTGGATCGTCGACGACGCCAAGAGGAGGACCGGGCTGTGAGGCTTCATTCTAACTACAAGATCGCGGCGGGCCACGTCCTCGTCACGCAGCCGGGCGACGTCCTGCTCTGCCGCATGGCGGAGCTGGTCTACGAACCCGGCGACGGAGACGACGACACCGATCTGCACGTTAACCCGACCGACTTCGCGGCGGCCAAGGCGATGTGTTTCGAACCGAAGGGGAGGGTGCAGTGAGCACGTTCTTGACCGCAGACAGCCACTTCTTCCATGGCTCCATGCTGAAGTTCTGCCCGGACACGCGTCCCTACGCGAACGTCGCCGAGATGAACAACGCCATGGCGTCGGCGTGGCGAAAGGTCGTCAAGCCGACCGACGAAGTGATCGTGGTCGGAGACTTCAGCCATCGCGCCGAACCGAAGGCGCTGCGCAAGCTTTTCGATTCCTTGCCGGGACGGAAGCATCTGATCATCGGTAATCACGACGGCCCTGACACGCTCGCGTTGCCGTGGGAAAGCGTCCGTGACGTAGCCTGCGTGACTATCGACAACACGTATTGTGTCCTGGCTCACTATCCGTGGCGTTCGTGGCCCCGGATGAAGCGTGGAGCGCTCATGTTATTCGGCCACCACCACGGCCGTATGCCCGGCAACCAGCAGTCGTGCGACGTCGGCGTCGACGTGTTCGGTCCGGCGCCCGTCAGGCTCAACCAGATCAAGGCGCACCTCACTACCCTGCCGCCGTTGGTGGATCCCGAGGGCGGAGACGACTTCGAGAACGATGGATTGAAGCCATGAGCGTCGAGACCGCCGACACAGACAACTCGCTGACCCCGCGCGAGCTTCGGCGTGCTCTCGATCTCGACCAGCGCCGGACCGCGCGGCAGATCTACGTCAGCGCGCACGCCACCGTCAGCGAGCCCCAGCGCGCTGCGCTGCCACTGCGCATGTCCAAGGATATCATGAACTCGCTCACGGCTCTCAAAGTCGACGAGCTGGGGCGCTTGTTGCGGGCGAGCACGGCGGCGATCATCAGGCTTATTCCCGGCACGTCAGGACGCCGCATCGACGCTGTTGTCTTCGTTCAGCTGCTGCAGCACTGCCTGCTGCTTTTTTCGAAGGTACTTTCCCCGGGCGAGGACCTGCCCGATTACGCCGAGGGCGACTCTGGAGCGAAGCGGAGGTTCGGATGACGCTCCTCGCAGTCCAGTCAGACCTGCACATCGACCATGAGCGGAACGGCTATCCGAAGCCGCCGCCGGTCGAGGCCGACGTGCTGGTCGTGATCGGCGACACCACGAATGCGATGACGCGCTCTCTGCACTGGATTGCGGAAAACCTCTGCGATCGAGTGCGGCGCTGCGTCTACGTGCCCGGCAATCATTGCTTTTACCGCGGTCCGCCGGGCTCGGGCGAGGAGCACACATTCTACGAAGATCAGATGAAGCGCGGACGTGAGATCGCCGCGAGCATCGGCATCGATCTCCTGCAGAACGAGGTCCTCCATTTAGACGATATGGGCGTCCGCATCGTCGGCGGGACGCTTTGGTCCGATTTCAGCTTGCTGCCGCCCGGCTGGTCGCGGAAGATGGCGATGTACTTTTCGCAGAATGGGCGCCTGCGCGACGACCGCTGGTCGCTCAGGGACAAGCATAACGACTTCATCGAGATCCGCACGGGCGCCGGCAACAGCGGCCATCGCTTCACGCCGTCGCAGTGGCTCAAGCTGCACGATGAATCCTTCGGCTTCTTCTCGCGCGTGCTTGAAACACCATACGAGGGCGCGACGGTCTGCGTATCGCACATGGGCCCGGCATCGTCAGTTGAGCCTGGGATGCACGCCTGGTTGTATGGATCCAAGGATATTGAAGCCTTGATGACGGGCCCGAACGCGCCGAGCTTTTGGTTGCACGGCCACGTTCACAAGTCGCTTGACTACGCAATCGGAGGTTGCACGCGCGTGGTCTGCAATCCACGCGGATACGCCTTGGCGAACGGCATGCGCGAGAACCCCGATTTCGATCCGACGCTCGTCGTCGAGATCGGGCCGCGCCAGTCGTTGACGATGAACATCTGAGCATGCTGAATCAGGCGAAAGAAGGAGAGGTGCACTGATCGATGATTCCATTCTCGCGCGCCGGACGGATGGTTGGTTGGGAAAAGGAAGGCGCCGAAACGGGGCAAGCGAACCCCGATCGGAGAGAGGGTTCAGTTTCCTGACGATGATGCATCCGGAGGTGATCGCCGACATCAAGCAGGTCGCCATCGATGAGCATCGGGCCGCCTGGGACATCATGGAGCAGGCGGCAAGGGAGTTTCTGAGGCGCCGCGGGAAGCCGCGAGTCGGTCCAAGCTAGAGCTTTCTAAAGAATTCGGCTGTCTCGGCGGCAGGCCAACGGAGGGAATTCCGGTCACTCTCACTGAAGGAGCGGAATCGGGCGTGCGACTTTGACTACAGCGCGGATGACGTTCGCGATTACGCGGGCGGCCTGGCCCCCGCTGAGTAATCCTAACTCCATCGAGTTTCTCGAGAACATCGTCATGTTTGCGCTTCCGACGTAGGCGAGCGCGTTGTCGGCGAGTCCTACCTTGGCGTGAAAGGTCTCGAAACCGAAGCCCAGTTCGATTGTGTAATCGAAAGCAGATATTCCGAGAGCGCTGATTTGCGCCGAATTTTGCTGCACTAATCGACAAGCGTCCCCAGCCTGTCGAACGATCAGGCACTTCGTCTTGGCCGAGGTCCTCTCGTAGAGCCGCAGCACGAATTCTAGTCCGTCCTGATTCAGAAACGGGGTGAGAATTGTGAAGTTTTCTACTGCGGCATCGGCGATCTGCTCGAACGCGTCGCCGGTCGAAACGAGCGAAGCGTGAGCAAGTCCGGTCTGCGGCAGCGCGGCGGCGATAGAGCTCGGGCTGGGTGGAAGCGTCACGACGGCGATCGAAGTCGGTCTGTCCGGATCAATTGCATGCATGACCGCAGCGCCTTCCAGAAACGGTACGACCGCTTGAGGCATCGGGAGGGGACCCACCCGCCAACCGGAGGTTATTGTGGTGAGCCATCCGCGCCGAACGAAATCGTCCGCGATCCGCGTCAAGGCCGATTTGGAAGCGAATGCGAGGCTCTTTTCATCTAATGTGCCATCAGGGCGTTCAGCTATAAGCCTCGCCACTTCGGACGCAGTCCCGCAGTCGCCGCCAAGCGAAACTACCAGCGAGCGCGATAGGGAAGTTCCGAGGACGGCCCTCATGTCGATCCGCTCGCGCTGGCGCCTCGTCGTCGCCTTGCAATTTCGTAGTACCCGATCAGCGGTTCGGCCAGAACATCCCACCGGGGGGAGCCTCGGCCAATCAGCACGGAACGCGAAAGCAACTCGTTGCGAGTCAAACAAGCAGTCTCGGGTATGAGGAGACAGTCGGGACAAGCCCCGCCTCGATGGTTGCAGACGCTTTCTGATCCGCAGCGCAGACTTGCGGGATCGACCATCCGGTCGAGGACTTCGTTGCCGTATGCGGGATCTCCTCGGTCGCGCCACATCGATGACAGGTTGCCCAGATCCATCGTCATGCCGCGTCGATAGACGAGGAAGGCGAGGTCTGGAACGAAGATGTGTTCGCCGAACGAGCCTAGGTCGAGTCCGGACATCGATGCCGAAATGCCCAGTAGATGGTGCGCCATCGTATGCAGCAGAGTGTACACGTACGGATAAGCGAGGCGGGGGATGCGGCGTTCGCGCCGGTACTCGTCAAGGAAGCGAGTGAAGCGGACGTCTTCGTCGGCTTGCATCCGAGCGAATTCCTCTATCAGTCGTCCGCCAAGCCGGACCCCCGGCTCGGCGGGGGCGGGGCGAATACCATTCGCTTCGAGCCACTCCAGGACGCAGGCTTCGTCTAGGCGCACGTAAAACCCTTCGTTCGACTGAACAAGACACAGGACCGGATGCTGCGCTCTATCGCCGACCTGAACCTTGTCGAAGAGACGGAGGCGTACGGGCATCTCGGCGGGGCCAGCCTTTTCGCGGCTGACGGTCGGCGATGAGCTGGTTCGCGTGTAGGCGAATGTATACTCGCAGACGCGCACGTCGCGGACCAACCGGATTTCTGCCATGCCCAGGAGATCGCGGCGAATACGGACCTGGTCGAGCAGGCGCGAACGCTCATCACCTTGTACGTCGTCCGGGAAGAGGAAAGGATCGAGGATCGTGAGGTCCACGGAGACGTCCTTTCCGTCGGGCATCTGCCTACCGTGGAGGCGTTCTTCCGTGAGCGTCTTGTGTTCGAGAGCCATCCGGACCGGGTCGAACCGGCGAACGTAGTCGGATCGTTCCCGACATGCCCTTTCGATGCCGTCGACCGCTTGGTGATGACCGGCGAAAACGGTGGCATTCCATTCGGCCTCGGTCCGCACGATTGTTGCTCGCTGCGCGGCGATGACCTCGGCCGGAGCCCCCATGGTTTCGAGTTGCGGGATGAAATCGCGCATGTGGCGATAGTTGTCCCACTGTGCCGATTGTCCCGCGGCGCGGAGGAGCTGCTCCTTCTGAACGTCATCGATCTGCGTCGGGGGATAGCCGTACTCGCTCGACAGAGCCGCGCTCAACGGCGCCATATGGGGCGCGCCGAGCAACTGGATGTAGCGTTCCTGGTCGAACACAAGAAGCCTGTCCCCATGGACGTAATAGGCGGCCGAGGCCCGGTAGGATACAGGCTCCATGTTGATTTCTGCTGGAAGCGCCTGATTCTGCGGGATCAGAGGGCCGAGCTCTTCGAGAGTTAGGAGGTCCCTCTGCTGCATCTGCCTTGGTAGCCTGCAAACGGCGCACTGGAATTCCCAGTTGCCGAGGCGCCCGGGCGGTCGACGGAGATAGAACCGATCGGATCCGCACGACGTGCAGCGACCCATTTCCCGGACGGCGCCGTCGTGCCACGATCTGTAGTTCGGCGTGATCGCCTCGACGTTCCCCGACCAGTGCGCGAAAACGACGTCGAGCTGCTGCCAGTCGTTCGCGCAGTTTTCGGAGCCCGAAGGGCAGGCGCTTCTGAACCTCGACGCGTCTTCCGCCAGACGTTCGACCCGATCGCTGTGTCTGTGGAGGTCGCATCGTGTGCAGACGAACGAGAGCGGGAAAGGCACGTAGCCGACGTGATCCGGTACCTGGAAGGCAAGTTCGCCGAGGCGAACGCGAACCGAATCATCGCTGATAACGCGGCCGTCGACCGCCAGATTCAAAGGAACGGCATGCTTGAGATTTGTGCCGCGAGTCGCGCGGAGCGCCCAGGCATCGAAGTATTCCTGGATCTGCTCGGCGATCATCCGTTGGGTGTTCGGCCGAAGATCGTCGCCGGTCGTCCGATTGCCGGGGCTTGGCAGAGCGAAGCACGCGCCGGACCCGCCTTCGAAAGTGAAAAGGCTATGGGGGGCGTAGGCGGTTGCGAGCTGACCTCGAGATCGCTGCATCGTCGGGGGCTTGGCGGTGCTCACGTATTGTCTCCATCGGCGCCGTTGTCGAGCTCGCTCGCGGAGCTTCGCCTGCTGCGCGCGACGCCTCGGTTGCGGATCATGGTGATGGCGTCGACCAACTGCTCGTCTGTGATCGGTCGGTTCATCTGCGATCTTCTGCTTCCTTCGATGCGCCCTTGGACGTCAACGTCTCGCAGGCTCGTCATCGGGAGCATGAGGCCCGTATTTGTCGCTTTCCAGAAATCGTTCAATCCGCCGGTGTAGTTCTTGTTGTCCAGGACCTGCCTGATCCGCTCCGCTTCCTGGCGCGCGAGATTGCTGTAATATTCCGGATTGTTCGGAGCACCCGTCGGGGCGCCAATGCCAATGGCCGCAGCGACGAACCGGACGCAATCGTCGAAGTCTTGGCGACCGCGGAGCAATCTGGCGGCGGACTCCACGGATCCAGGAAGAGCTACCGATGCCTTCTGCTCGTCTGTCGCGGCCACGAAGCGCTCGTTGTGCCGCACGCCGGACAGCCAAGTCTGCACCATGGACGGAATGGTGCGTCCGATCGCGCGGTCGGCCCACCTTTCGACGGCCGGTGGCGAGATCATGCGTTCGAGCAGCCGGTGGAACGATTCATGGACCTCGACGACGAATCGGTCCCGCCTGGTCTGGGGCGTCGGGATGAACAGCGAGAAGCCGACGTGGGTGCGGCCGACCCGCGAGGACGCCTGAATGTACTCGGCGATGTCGGGCGGCATGCCGGCGAAGGCCATCGCATTGAAGAACTCCACGTCCACGCCGTGAGATATCGCCGACGTCGCAACAATGCCGCGCAACGTTGTCGATATATCGCCCGACATTGGATCGAACCGCTGCTCCGCGCGCCGGATGACCGATTGGACCCCGGCGA
Source organism: Bradyrhizobium sp. SBR1B (assembly GCF_014198205.1). Taxonomy (NCBI): domain Bacteria; kingdom Pseudomonadati; phylum Pseudomonadota; class Alphaproteobacteria; order Hyphomicrobiales; family Nitrobacteraceae; genus Bradyrhizobium; species Bradyrhizobium sp. SBR1B. Next base: position 161,426 of record NZ_JACIHC010000003.1, on the reverse strand, counting down.
TGTCCACGCCGCCGGAGATGAGCTCCATCGAGAAGTCGGAGAGCAGATAATCGTCGCCCATCGCCGCATGCACTTCCCGGACTTCCGTGCCGAGAGCCGACAGGATTTGGTCGCCGCCTTTCTTGTTGGTTACATAGGTAAGCTGAATCCGATGCAGATCGACGAGCTCGGCCAGTCGGTCATGCCGGCCCGCGGCGGCGGCCTCTCGGAGCGCTGCGATGCGACGGTCTGACCAAGGAGCGGACGAGACGCTTGCGACCATCTCGTTCGCGGCACGCGTACGGCGGGATAGGTCGCCGGAGCTGAGATCGCGCTGCCAGCGCGTTATCGTGGCAGCGTGGGCGGCGAGAACGGACAATGTCGTCACGGTGTGCAGTCGGCCGTTCGTCATCAGGCTCGCATACACGCGCCCCCAGGGCGCGGCCTGCTCCAGTCCCCGAGGGCTGCCGCCGGCGGCCGCCCGTGCGGCCGCGGCCGCGCCGCCAGCTTCGAAGATAGCCATCCGCGTGTAGAAGCCTTCGTGAAGAGCCGGGCCGGGATGAGGAAATTGAACGACCCTGCGCTGATAGAGTGCTTTCGTGTGCTTCGCCACGTCCGCCGCCGTGGCGGTTGCCCCGACGACATGCGGCAAACGGGGGCGGCCAGGTGCGGAGGGAACTTGAATGACGCGCTCCCCGAGCAGCGGCGTCAAGCGATTCAACCACTCGAACAGCGCGGTTTCGAAGATGCCGCCGAAAGTGCCGAGACTCTCTTCGAGAAGATGCATCTCGTCCTGCACGATTAGGCTGGGGAAGGGATCGAAGAAGACCTCGCTCCCCGATCGGAACGAGGGGGCCACCCTCTGATAGTGCGCGGGCACCTCGTTGATCTGTTGACCGGAAATCATGTGCAGCAGGCCGAGAGGGCCGCCCTCGACATAGCGCGCCATACCGAACATGCCGGCAACACGGTCGATGGTGTGGACGTTCTGACCGAGGAGCGCGAGCTTGTCGATCGTTCCCAGCAAAACGGAGGGAGCGGCCCGATAGATGTCGGTGTCGATCAGAAGAAACGGAAGCGGTTGATCCGGGGCCTCGACGTTCCAGTCGCATTGCGGGTTGAAGCAGACGATGCCAAGTCGATGGTGACGCTGCGGGAAGAGGCGAAGGCCGGTGTCCCGCGACGAATTGCAGAAGGGGCATCGAGGCAGCTTGTTCCACGCTTCGTTCGCGATGACATACTCGCGGTCCGCTTTCTCCTGCCCATTGAGGAGCGCCTGTTCGTCGCGGCCCCGCGCCCCGCCGGCGACCGGGATGCACTTCATCTGCTCGAGGAGCGTACCCGGCTTTCCTTCGGTCGCGTTCGGCGTATTGCTGCTTCCGACCCAGAATCCGATCTCGAACGGCGCTCCGCCGACGCCTTCTCGCCGTCGAACCAATTCCGCTCTGGCCAGCAGGCGCGCGAGTCGCTGCGCTTGCTGCACGGTCAACAGGCGCAACGGGTAGTGCATCATCGCGGTTACGCCCCGGGCCTTGCCGCGTAGCCGATCGAGGAAGAGGGCGAAGACCAGGACGCCGAAGAACGCTTCGGTCTTGCCGCCGCCGGTCGCCATGTAGAGGAGACTCGCAGAATCCTCGTCGAATGCGGCATCGAATTCGACGGCGTATTCGGGCACACGGGACGCGAATGTCGGGATGTGCGCGAGAACGAACGCAAGTTGAAAGAGACGCCAGCCCGGTCGTTGGCCCTGCGAAACCGGATTCGCCCGGGCGAAGGTCTGATTGAGCAGCAGCCAAGCGCGGTACGGAATGGCGGCGGAGGAAGTCGGAGAGCTTCTCCATGCCTGCTGCGATCGGGCGAGCAAAAGGATGCCTTTTCTGATCCGGCCCGCCTCTCGGCGCCAAGCCTGCAGGTCATCCTCGAAGCGTGTTGTTTGTGCGGCTTCGTCGGCTTCCGACCCTTCTTCGCCAGGTTGAGAAAGTACGGTCGTGCGGGCGACACGATCGATCCAGCTGTCCATTTCGGCTGGGAGCGCTCCGAGCGACCCGATGTCGGTGTCCGCTCGGCACAACGCATCGTACTGCGTCGCCACCGCCGGAATCTCGGTGGCTTTTGTCCTTGGGAGGACAAATCGCGGCATCCATGAGGTTCGGAGCCGTCTACGTCCGGCCGACACGCCGAGGTCCTCGACGCCCCCGTTCACTCCGATCGCCGGCATCGTCATGAACCCGGCAAGATGGTAGCTGCGTCGGACCCGTTCGAGACGCATCGGTCCGAGCGCGTTCGTAGGGACCTCGATGGACAGGGTCACGCCGAAGAGACCGGATTCCTGTGAAGAATCGTTGTCCTGGAGGTTCTCGATCGCGACGCGTACGGAGAATGCGCCGTCGACGATCGGGTCCGGCAGCGCCTGAGCCAAGATCTGAACGTCGAAGTCGGGGATGAGGTCGCTGCCGACGATGGGTCGTCCACGAGCATCGACTAGAAAGCGATCCCAACGCTCTCTGGACCAGAATGCTTCGGAGGGCGGATGTAACTTGCGCCAGGCGTTTTCCTGTCCCTCCGGCGTTGCCATCCAACCTTGAAAGGTCGCTCTAATCGCCGCTTGGAGGACCTGCCTGTATGCTAATGCGAGCGCCGTCCACGCCTCCGGATCGCAAGGAAGTGGAAGCTGAAGAGGTTCGACGTTGACGGCGAGCCGTATCCACTTTGGAGGCACGTCGTATCGCTGCGAGATACGGCTGGGTATCTGAAGTCTTTCGGGGCGGGTGAGGGGTGCCGGTTCCTCAGTCACCTCGGGCCTTCCCGGCTCGGCTTCCGGATCATCGCCAACGGGCGGCGCCTCGGCGCCCTGCGGTATCGCGACTCCCAGGGCCAGGTGGACCTCGCGGGAGATTACCGAGCGAAGCCGCAAGCGCTCGCTCGGGCTCGCGTCCTGAGGAATTTCCGCGTCAGACCTTTGACGGATGGCGTTGCGGATCTGCACCTTTGCGGCTTGGTTGAAGCCGGCCGGTGGTACCAGCCAGCCATTGCGTGCGAATAGTTCGTCCGTCGTCGGAAGCGCGCGCACGTATACGTCGAAATTTGGTTGGACTACGATAGCTTCGCCAGAGCCGGGGAGAATGCGGAAATCGAGCCCGTGAGTGGCGATCCTGATGTCGCTCGACTCGTCGTCTCCGCTCTCATTCAGGCGGGGCAAGATGAAACCGCTCGACAGCTTCCGCGCGGGCCTGTCGCCGAAAACGATCCGGCCGAATTCCCCGGCGCCGCTGACGACTTGACGCGTGCGTTCGAGCACCGCGTCGCACACGGCTTCCTTGAGCTCCTGGCGTTCGTCGGAAGTCATTCCGGCCAAAGCGTCCGGTTCAGCCATTCTGGTCTCCCCCAGTGATGGTGGTCACTTCCTCGACGACGTCGACGGATTCCATGACCTGCTGCCAGAGGCCCTGCATCACCTTCCAGACGCCTGTCGACTCCGGATCCAGGACGAACTGGACGACGCGCTGATTGAAAAGATGGCCCTCCTGGGCTCGGTAGGACCGCGCGGGAAGAACGGCGAACTTCCAGTAGAGCGAAGCCAGGTTTTCATCGACTCCTACGGATTTCATGAAGACGAGAAACCGTTTCCAATCGCGTGCGGCGCCGGGCGCGCGACTTCCCTCGGGCGTGGGGCGCGCGACGTCCGCAGTGAGCCAGCGTTTGATGTTGTCGATCTCATCGCCTGTGGATGGGTCGATCTCGCGCATCTTCTCGAGGACACGACGTGCCTTGTCGGCCTTCGTAGAGCCGGGGGTCTTCGAGTAGATTTCCGCGATGCGCGCGTGATATTGGGCGAGCTGCTGCTGGCTTTTTCGAGAGCCGGCGATCGCCAACCGCAACGGCTCGCGGATCGATGCGTCCAAGACCAGGATGCGCTGGCCTGGCTCGACCTCTCTGGCCTGGATCCTTTCGAACGGTCGCAGTTCGCCTGGCGAAAGCAGGAGAATCTCGCCGCCCGGGCGATAATCCAGGCGGAGCCCACTCTGCATCGTCAGTTGAACCACCTCGCCGCGATAGGCCTCGTCCGATTGAGTGAGGTCGATCTCGCGTTCCTTGATCACACTCGCCACGCTGAATTCAGCTTCGGCCTGATCAAGTGCTTCGTCCGAACCGCCTCTCTTCAGGGCGGCAATGAGCGCTCTTGCGCGCGCTGCGAAAGCTGAAAAGGCGGCAATTACCTCGATCGAAGTTAGTTCGGCCGAGAGCAGGGCGCTGCCTGAGGCGTCGCCCAGGAGATAGGCCGTTTTCAATGAGCTTCTGGTCGTCAGGAGAGCCTGGATCGCCTCAGGCGTTGGACCAACCACGACTAGACGCTCGGGCGCCTCTGATGCCAAGTGAGACGCGAGGTTGCGATGGTCGACGACCGCGCAGCGATAGTGTACGGCGCGATCGGATGCCAAGAACACCTCGCCGACGCGCCGGTCCGGAAGCGCGACAGTCGTCTTTGGTGTGTCTATACCGGGTGCCGCCAATAGCTCAGCAAGTTTCGCAGCGACTGGCGTGTCTTGCTCCCACATCGACACCTTGGCTTCAATTTTTTGGACTGCAATCCTGATGTCGTTCGCGAAGGTCGGGTGAACCTCGCAGGCCGCGAGGAGGTCCGAAAGAACCATCTTCGGACGGAACATGGCCCGCAGCGCGGCATCGAACTCTTCGTCCTCGTCGTACAAAACATCAGCGATTTCTCTGGCTTCTGTGAGACCCAGAGGAAGCGAGGCGCAGCGCCTGACGAAGGCGAGCGTGCGAGAGACGGCTTCGGCGGCGTAGGAGGCTCCTTCTTCGCGCATCCGACGACCTAAAGTGACAAGTTCCGTCCGTAGCGGCGCGAGAGATGCGTCCTTGATGTCCGCCTGAAATGTTATCGGGCCGATCTCTGACGGTATTTCGGGTGCAGGACCGAGCAGAGTCGGATGTTCGAGGTAGAGTCCGAGTTGCTGTGCCTTCAGCTTTGGACGGCGCGTCTCCGCGTGGCCCTTCAAGAGGCGGAAAGCACGGCGCTGGACGAAAGACTCTTCTGTAACGACGAGGACGCTTGGACGGCGACCTTCGATCGAATCTATAGCCGCCAACAGGGCTTCAAGCCGTTTCTCCCAGTCCTCATGAATCTCGGATCGGCCAACGCGGGTCAGGTCGGCGACGACCAGATCAAGACCATGCTGCTTAATGCGCGAGGAGCCCAGGTGGCGGTTCAAACCTTCGGAGGTGTGCGCTGCCGGCAGCCCCAACAGAACAAAAGGCGCGCGCGCTGGATCGCCAACTGCACCAACGTGTTCGACCAACCCAGCGTTGGGTTCGCCCATCGAGGTGTACTTTCGGACCCGCCGCAGGACCTGCTCGGGAGCGCCTTCATACGGGGTGGCGCCCTTTTGGCGTCCGGGCGCGAATACGGATGTGGTTTCCAGGAGCGTCGGGCTGCGGATGACAATGGATTTCACGTTCGCGATCGTGGTCGAGCTCGCCCGACTTCTGACGAGGTCTCTAAGCCGCATTTCGAGCATGCAAAGGGACTGATGCGCCAGCGCGCCCGCTTGCCATTCGCCCTTCTTTGCGTCGTTGTAGGCATTCAGGGACGTACAAGCGACGTCGTCGGGGTTGACCAGAATGGATCGCGCCGCGCGTAGCGCTCCCTCCCGCCAAGGCCAATATCCGACCGTGGCGTGGGCGAGGCGTCCTGATGCCCGCGCCTCCCTGAGGAAGATGCAGGTAGCCACAAAGGCGCCGCCCGGCTTGGACGGCCACGACATGATGGCCCTGTCGGCAGTGTCTTTGACGCCTGTGAACATGGCGTCGAGAAGCGGGCGGCCAGCCTCGATCGACGTCCAATGCGTCGGATCCGCCGTCGTGGCGTACCTGACCACGGTCGGCATGGAGATGCCGGGCCGCACCATCTGGACGGGTGTTGCTGGTGCCCGGTTCGACTGCAAGAGCGTCCGAATGCGTTCAGTTTGCGCCCGCGATTGTTCTTGCCGAGCGAGGGGGTTGAGATCACGGTCGGAGCGTCCGAACCTGTAATTTTTGTTTCCCGGTCTCATGCCGCCCTACGATGAGAGGCAGGACGTCCCGACATGGAGTACGCGAGTTCGACGGCCGCCTCGAAATCGTCCGTCCTCTTCAAGGCGCTGCGTAGGTGCTTGGGAGTGGGGAGAGGTAGGTTGCGCAGCGCGGCGATGGAAACGCTCGATGTGCCGCCGACGCGACGGAAGCGCTTGTCGACCGCGTTGGTGTTTAGCAGCTTAGCGAGGAGGAAAAGGTTCGTGCGCCCCTCGGGGATGAGAGCGATGGTGTGGTTTTCGCAAACGTATCCCTTGTATTTCGTCAACACCTTGCGGGGAACCGCAGCGGCGACGATACGGCGGGGCTGTTTGCTGTTGGTCGTGCGCTGCAGAAGGATTGAACGTTTCCGGGTAATCCCAGAGTTGTCCTTCTCGAATGCGACAAAATCGACACCCCTATCGTCCCGGCTCCGCGGCAGACAGGGCTTTCCCGGTTTGATGTTCGTGCCCCAGAACAACGGGAAAGCGTTGCCGGTCTTCTTCCCGCGCTGCAGACGATCGGTCTCCCGATTCCAAACGAAGAAACCGGTTTTCGGGCTGACGCCGTAATCCTTAAGCCTTCCGGGGCAGCATTCGAACGCGCTGTCTTTTCCTGGAAGGATCCAAGGAGAGGTCAAAAGATCATCACCTGTCGTCACCACGCCGTCTTCGGCGAACTTCCAGTTTCGGTCCAGGCGACCGACCTTCGGGGCAAACGGTTTTGCCCCTCGCGACGCCACCTTCATCCGGAAGACTGAAACGCACGCGTCCTGCTGAACGTCGTGGAACACATCTTTGCGCTCAAGCACGTCGATGCGGAGGACATCGGTTCGCATCCGAATGCTTTCACGCAGCTTCTCGAAGAGAGGGCCGGAAATGAAGCTCGACGGCGTCACGGTGGCGACCAGCCCGCCGGGCCTCGTCATGCGAAACGCGAGATCCATGAAAAGCGCGTAGCGATTTACATGCCCCGGCGCGGAGAAATCTTGCCATTCGGCGGGAATTTCGTTCTTCAGACCAAGGATTCGGCCATATGGCGGATTGACGAAGACAGCATCGTACCTGGCGGCCTCGTTGACGGTCAGAGAATCTCCCGTGCGGATGAGCCTGCTTTTGCTCCGCAGGGACCCCAGTCGGTCACGAACCAATGCTTCGCCCAAAAGCGCGAGATGAGGGTCGATTTCAATGCCGGTAATTCTGGATCTTATGTCTCCGACACCGCAACCGAGCTCGGTCATCCGGCCTGCAAGGCTAGACACGAATGCGGCCCCCCCGGCAGCTGGGTCGATGATGCGAGCCGTCTTCAGGTCCAAGTCGGCTTTCTCGGCCTGGCTGATGAGGTGACGAACGATGGCCGGCGGCGTAAAGTAGGTTGCCTTTTCTCGTCGCGCGGACGTGCTCATCAACAGGGTGTAGAAGGTGCTGATCCAGTAGTGCCGGTCGTCCACGTCCAGCTTATTCAACTCGCCGCGCAGAGTCGCCGTCACTCGGCCGTACCGGAGGGACACCTGCTGGGCACTGCCTTCCAGGAGCGACAGGGTAAGGGCAAGCCGGGTACGCGCCTGCAGACGGTCGATCGCGGCGAACGCGGTTTCAATTTCTGAAATGGTGGTTCGGATGAGCGCCCGAACGTTTTCGGGCGCCGCGTCTCGCGCCAAAAGATGCGCAACTTCCGCGACCATCGTCTCCCCCAGCCGAAGCTCAGTTTAGCCTCGCCAGCCCTAGACAAGCAAAGGTTTTGCGAATCTTGCGGCGCATCTCTCTAATGAAACCGGGAATCCTTGGTCGTTCTCAAAGGAATGCGCTGCAGACAGCATTACCTGCAGCTGTACTGGAATGTGTCAATTAGGCGATCGGTCAGATCCACGGATCTATCCTCGCGGACTCGCGTAGCCGGCTAGGTCGCGCGTATTTGAAAGTTTTCCGTAGTTTCACGGATTTCGAACTGGGTGGGTCCAGGCTCCCCGTCTGGCGTCCGAGCCCATAGGTATGCGGAGCCTTCGTCCAGCACGATGGACTCGATCATGAAGCCAGCACGTTTGACCAGTCCGGCAAGGTCGTCAGGTGGAATTAGTCCGTAGAAGGAATAGCCCCTCAGCGAATCCATGAGGAAGCCGTTCCCGTATGGCTGACAATTGGGAAGTTTCTGCATCCTAGTGAAATCGGAATTTCGATAGAGCGTCACAAAGAGGCAAGTGGCCCGTGGTTTCAGTTTGGCTCTCACCAGTTGAACGATCCCGAGCCTGACGCTTGCGGATGGGATAACAGAAAGAACGTTTATGCAGAAGCCGCGATCGTATTTCCTGTCCAGGGCAGCAAATTGGCCCACCGTATAAGCGTGTACATGATTTGATTTCCCGACGTGATTGCGGATGTTCGTTGAACGACCGCGGATCATTTGAGTCCTTGAAAGCTGCACCTCCGAGTCCACTAGCGCAAGTTCCTCGGTGGTCTTGGCTATCGCTCGTTCGTAACGCAGTTTTCCGCATCCGAAGTCGAAGCTGGAGCGAACAGGCTCGAGACGCGAGATCAGCTTATTAAGGTAGGCCGAACTCTGTGTTTCTGGCTTGGCCGCGTTTTCGCTCCGGACGATGATATCCTTCCCGATCTTGTACCGCATTAGATGGCCGACTCCGCGAATGCTTGGCGGTTGGCGGCATTTGCCTCGGCATTCCCGGCAATCTGCTGTATCTGAGGATCGGCCCTTCGTTCCAGGAGCGCATAGCGAAAATGCATAAACAGGAGCGCGCCCATCGAAGCGATCCAAAAAATGATCAACAACCAATCTGCTCTAGCGAATGCCGACAAGGCCGCAAAGCCGGTGAGGATGAAGAGCCACTCCAGCGCCACCCAATACGTGTGCCAAGCCTCTAAGGCACTTTCGATGTCGTGCTTGTCGACGAGCGGATGCTCGCTCCGGCTGGAGGCATATTTGTAGAACGTCTGTCTCATGAGGGGATGACGGTCGCGTTTGAGATTCGCCACCTGCCGAGCAGACATTTGCGTGCCCGACATAACAGCAAGGGGGAGAAGGATATTCGCCCGATCGAATCTCGCCCTGATACTAAAGATGTCCGAAATCCGATCGTGGAAACGGGTGACTCTGCTGAAGATTAGCACCAGCAAAGCGACTGCAAATCCGCCAACGTTTACTTCGGGAGCTTTAATGGCGGTGGCGAATTCCTTGAAGCCGGGCAAATGCTCAAGTCGTAAGAAAAGGCCATTGACCCAAGGGTCATACCTCACCACGAACGTGCAGGCCAACGTCAACCAGAAATCGGCTAGTGCAATCTTCCAAAGCATCTCTGAATAGTTCTTCGGCCCGAAAAAGGGCATGAGAACGCGAAAGACCGAATCCATACCCGCTCCTGGGTTGAAAAAAGCCGCCTGAAATCGGGGTGATTGATTCAGAAAAGCGAGCGCTGGTCAATCAGCGCCATGCATCTGCCGGGACTGCAAATGAAGGTCTGGAGCGAGAAAAGACCCCCCTCGGTTTTTTCCGCGCTCAAAAATCGGGAAAAAATAGAGGCAAAATTCGCCAGTCGTGTCAGTAGGATCTGAAATCGAGTCGTTTCAAAAGCGAAATCGAGTCGTTTCAAAAGGGAAATCGAGTCATTTTCAAAGGGTCCGCACACAAGTGCCATAGTCTAGTCCGATGAGCCCGACAGGAATCTGTAACCAGACCGTTATGAGCGACTGGCCATAACCAAATTCAGCGCGGAAGCTCGCATATAGGCAACGCCAACCCTTAGGTACGTGTCCAGCTAGGTTTCCACATCACCGATGAACATATCTGCGCCGCGCTAAGTCTAGCACAATGCGAGCCGTCGCACTGCAATCTGCCTCCCGCGTTAGCGCTGGCGACAAGTGCCGTATTGCGCTCAGGCTTACGTTAACCATACCCGCGTTTGGGCTTGATTTCTGGGCGGGAGGCGCACACATTCGTGTGCAGCTGGATTGTTTTCCGGCGTGGCTCCGTCTCTTGGCGGTGGTCTTTTTCCGCGCTCTCGCGGGTCTGCCATTTCTCCGCTCTTTAGCGGCCCCGAGCTTGGGCACTATTGCCCGAGCGGCAGGCGCTGCCGTGACCTTCTCACGGCGGCTCGATCACCCTTGCTTCAAGCCAACTACGGAGAGCTCTATGCATTTGAACGTTAGTCTCTTTAACACGTCGCGTCGGGCCGGCTACCGGGCTCGGGGCGTCAGAGGGTGCCGCCGTCGCGGCGAAGCCCGTCCGCAAAAGCTTCTTCCGCTACGTCGCCCGCTCGAGGACCGGCTCGATCCGTACTGGAACGGCCGGAAGTTCCCGGCCATGACGAGCCGCCGCGCGCAGCTCGCGGCCTGGAAGCACGCCGAGCGCATCGTCAACCGCGAGGCCGACCACGGCTTCGACTATTCGGCCTGATCTGGAAAGCCTCGACCATGGACCTGACCGCCATCATCGCCCGCCTCGACCCCACCCACCCCCGCCTGCACGCCGCCCTGCGCGACGGCGTCGCCGGCCTGGAGGCGGACGTCGCCGCGGGCCTCGTCCGCAACCAGGACTTCACCAAGGCCAAGGAAATCATCAACCGCTGCATCGAGGAGTCCGCCGAGTCCTTCCTGAAGTCCTGCCCGGAGCCGGACTACAGGAAGTCCTGGGACCACTTCGCCTACGAAGCGAACGCATCGATCTCTAGCTTCGACGCGCACAACCTTCCCGCCTTCATCAAGCGGGCGAAGAAGCACGGCGGCCTAGTCGAATATGCCTCTTTCCTCGAGGACCACCTGTTGCCGCTGCACGCACTGATCCAGGACGCAAAGCCACTGATCGTGAAGCGCGGAGACGCCCGCCTGCCGCCGAAGCCCAAGACGGCCGAGCAGATCTGGCGCGAGGCCAACTCCATGACGTGTCAGTGCTGTGCCCGCCCGATCCTGGCGAACACCGGCACCATCGCCCACCACGGCTATGAACGCCCCGGCGACGGCTGGCAAACTGCGTCCTGCTTCGGCGCCAAGGAACTGCCCTTCGAGGTCGACCGCGTCGCCCTGGGCGCCATGCTCGAGCGCATGAAGCAGCGCCTGGCCATGGCGGAGGCGAACCAGGAGGAGGTCGCCGCCGAGAGGGCGCCGGTGGTCCTGCGCTACGTCGACTACGACGCCCCCCGCGACGCCATGGGCAACCGACCGCGCTGCGTGATCGAGGTGACCCGCGCCACCTGGACCGAGGCCCGCGCCGCCGACGAGGCCCGCTTCCGGGTCGAGAGGTGGGACAGCTTTGACCGCGTCAAGGCTGAGGACCTCGATGCGCGCGACCACGATATCAAGCAGCGCCGCGCCGAGATCGCCGCCCAGCAGGCGCGCTACGACGGCTGGAAGCAGACGCACCAGTGGAGCGGCGCGACCGGGAAGTGGGAGGCTCTCGTCGATGGCTAAGCTTTCGCCCAGGGCGCGCGGATCAAGGCCGCCGCCGAGGTTGCGTACGGCAATCGCGGCCTGACGCAGCTCGCCAAGGCGGCCGACGTCTCGAAGCAGATGCTCAGCTTCATCGTCACCGGCGCCAAGCCCGTGTCCGACGATGTCTATCGCAACGTCGCCGACGCGCTGTTCGCCGAGTCGGAGCGGCTCATCACGGCGTCCGAGAAGATCGGCCTCATGGCCGGCAAGATGATCGCAGAACTGGAGAAGTGACACCATGGCGCATTATCCATATCCGGCCATCGGAAGCGCAGCCGTGCTGCGCGAGCGCGACGGCGTCAGGCGAGCGGCGAAGGTGATCTCGACCGATCGGAGCAAGCTGCTCGTCGTCGTCGAGGACGAGAGCGGAGCCATTCTCGAATTCCGCCCCTATGGCTGGGCAGGGCCCGGCGTGCAATGGACGCACGTCAGGCGGTATCCGACCAAGTGGCTACGCGACGACAGCGGCATCGTCGTCGTCAAATTCAAAGACCCTCCGCCGACAGGCGGGTAGACCGAGCGCCTGCTTACCCAAGAAGGGCCCCCGCCTGGCCGGCGGGGGCTTTCTTCTTTTTGAACTTGTAGCGCTCGGCGCGGATCGCTCGGTACAGGCCGTCGGAATCCGCGAGTGACGGATCGGCCTTGAGAGCCATCTCCGCCCATTCCTCGCAGCGATCGATCCACGCGCGCATCATCTCGCGCTTGCGCCGGATCTGAGGGTCGCTGCTGTAGAATTGGCTGGTGACGTTGTCCGGCTCGGTGCCCTCCAAGTGATCGAGGATCACGCCGCCTTCGCCGGGCCGAAAGCAGAGGTCGCGCTCGCCGTAGGTGGCGAAGGCGTATCTGATGCCGTGCGGCGACCACGTCACGCCGGGGATAGCTGCCAACCAATCGTTGAAAAGTCCGGATTCGGCGTGACCGTCGTCGGACCGCGCCGAGGTGCCGGCTGGAAACAGACAGTTGGTGTTGTCGGCGTTCGCGAGCTCCTCCAGCCGGCGTGCGGCGGCGGCGGCGAAGCCGATGCATGGAACGGAGTGCGTGTCCTCGCCACGGGCGGAGCGGCCGCTCTTCCTGAAGTAAGGCGGGATCCGCCAGAGGATTTCGTCGTCGGTTTGCTCATGGAAGTCGGCGCTGTTGGCGCCGGTGACGGTGCGCCGTCGCTGTGCGGTCCCGATCAAGAGCTCGAGGCCGAGACCGATGCGGGCGGGTAGGCAGCCCAGCCTGGACACGACCAGGACGCGACCGATCTCGATGGCCGGTGGAGCCTTGCCGACCCCGACCTTCGGATCGTTATCTAGCACCGGCGCCGGCGCGCGCTTGCGCCTGGTGGGCTCTCCGATCTCCTTTCGGGTTCGGTCCGGCGCCTTCAGTCCTGCCATGACGCCCTCGGCCACGGACGTACGATCTTGGCGAGCGGCCTCGGCGAGCCAATTCCACATCCGCCGGATCACGCGCACCATGCCCTCCGCCATCACCTCCTTCTTTCGCTTGTGGACCGCGGCGACGGCGGCGGCCATCTCGTTGCGCGTGATCGTGTTGACGAAGCGCCCGGCGAAGGTGTCGAACTCCGCCGCCTGCAGCTTGCCCCGGTAGTCCCGGTGAGTGTCGGGGCGACGGGTGCGCTTCACGTCGGCCAGGAATTCGTCCTTCGCCTTCTCCCACGTCCAGCTCTCCTTCGGTCTGGCCGCCTCGACGCGAAGCTGGGTCTCCATGGAGACGCCGGAGGCGAGGGCGGCGAGGAAGGTCGCCGGGTTGTGCCCCTTGCGGCACATAGTGGCGACCTGGTTGGCGAGGGAGCGCGCGCCGTCGACGGAAAGGCCCCCCACGTCGTCGGATCCCACAACGGCGAGCCCGAGGTCGTATCGCGTCCGCTTGCCGTGGAGCGCCGTCCTCATCGACCATCTCACGCTGCGCGGCCTGATCCGCAGCTCGAGACCGGCGACCCGGCCGTCGGCGATGTCGCGGCTGACGCCCTTCATCTGATCGGAGAACGCCTTCGTGATGGTCTTTTGCGTGATGATGTCGGCCACTCTCACCCCCTTGCCCCCGCCGGAAATCGGGGGCGAGCCGGGGGCAAAGTCGCGAAACAACGCCAAGGAGTCAACGAAGGCCCGTCGTTGTTCAGGCACCGCGCGATTCAGGGTTAATTCCTTGAGATCTCAGAAACATTCTTGAGAGCTTAGCTTCCCACTAATCCTTCCGGAGGGAGCTGATTTCCGGTAGACCCGCAGACTCTTAATCAGCGGGTCCCAGGTTCGAGCCCTGGTGCGCCCACCATCCTTAAGAGATTGGCCCGCAAGGGCTTTTTTAGATTCTTCGACAGAACAAAGCGCGTCTCGTGCGACGTTCTTTGTGTGGGGTGGACACAGCGTGCACGCACGATCTGGCCGGCTTAACCTCTTCCGCGTCAGCCGCGCTTTCGCTCAGAGGGTGGCTTAAACTCCACGACCTCGTGCGGGTTGCTCGGATCAGGTGGCTCATTTTTCTTCACGATTAGCTCAAGCTCGAGAGCCTCGAAGGCGAGCTCATCCGCCAAGCGCCTAAACAGCTCACGCTTTTCCATGTCCGTGGCCTGCTGACTCATCAGCGTAAACTCTCTGGCGTCAGCGCGGACCTTTTGCAAACGTCGTCGGAAGTCCTTCATGTGTGCCAGCTTAGCTTTTAAACTTTATCGGCCCGAACAATCAGTTTGCTTGTTCGGATCCACCGGGAGTCAACTGCCGAAACTCGATATTGGTTCTAGGCGGACCGCCAAATTCGCCGCTCATCGTGCTGCGATATTTAGGCCATGCTCTATGACCATGCCCCTGTTCAGGGGTTGCGGGCTGGAGGACGCCGCTGGCTGATGAGCCATCCCTGTCCGGCTCTCGCCGGATGACGCATAGAACTAGCATACCTGAAGGGGCATGAATGTTCGAAAGCGCACAGACGCGAGTGTTGCGCCCGACTAGGCTGCGAGCGATCCTGCAGGCTCGCGAAGCGCTCAGGGCCCAACGGCCTCGGGGGGATGCCAAATTGTGCCGGCGCTGCGCTGAAGCGGCTCCGTCCGCGAACGCAGTGTTGCCGGCTGCGTGCCGGGTATGAGGCAGGATTAAGCTCGACAGATTTTAGATCAACGATGGTCGTCTCGTGCGTACTTTCCTTCTCATTGTGGGAATATGGCTACTGGCGAACGTTCTGTTCGTTGTAGCTGTCCTGCCCTCGCGCAGACCGGCACCTACTCGACGAGCAGGAACTCCATCTCCGGTGACGATCAACACGACGGCCGGTCGCTCGGACGATCACGACCTACCACTCCTGCAGCGCGGGATGACGCCGGTTTCAATCAGAGTTCTTTTCCTCGTCCTCCTCCTTCCAATCCTTCGAGCGTGGAATGCGGTTAGGCGGCACTTCAGAGGGCACCACGACTAGACGTGGGCCATCGCGCGCTTGAGATTCTCGTCGATGTCTTCACTGCGCCGCGGGCCCCCCGAGCGATTCAGCGAGAACCATCAGCCAGATCGCAAGTGCGCTCGCTACGGCCATGCCTCCAAACATGGTTATGACCCGCGTTGAAACGATAATGTGAAAAGCTCAGAGCCCCAGGGTGCGCCGGCATTCCCATCCCGAAATGCCGCAATCGGCGCTCAATTTGTCTGCCGCTTTTGAGCTGAAGCCTGATCGATCAGAAAATCGTCCAGAGCTCGGCCGCTTCGAAGCTGCGGACGCAGCCATCGCGGCTGCCTGCCGCGACCCGACCATGTCTCCGCTGGGTTCTTCGGATTGCGATATTTGGGACGAACGGGCGGGTATGCACGGCGGCGCTTACGATTGAGCCGCGTGACCTCGTTGGCCAGTGCAATCCTGTGGAGCCTTTCCTCCAAATGCGCTTTTTGCACCAACATTTTCTGAGTGAGTTTGGCGGCGACCTCTTGATGAATTATCCAGAGCTCGTCAACGGAGAGCGAATTAAAATGCGCGGTGTTCATGGCTCCATCCGAATCTTGGGCAGAAGGCCCAGGCAGACAAGTCGGGAATCCGGGAGCAGACAAGCCGTCAGTTAAATATTGATCGTGAAATCCACATTTAAATCGAGAGGTGGCAGGGAGAAAGGCGCGACAGTGGTAATATCGTGGCGCAGTATTTAATTCGCCGCGAGGGGTAGCCACGTCTCGTGACATCCACAAACTCATCCCTCGGCGAGTTGCGCTTTCGTGATCGACGAGCGCAACGTTGGCGATCGAGCGGGCGGCCGCGGCGCGGATCGTGGGCAGGAGCGAGGCCCGGCGGAATTCAGATGGATCGATCTATCGATCGCGCCGCCTCGTGTGCACCCCTGGAGTGCCGGGCCGGCATATTAAATTAGGTGGCCAAGAGAATAATTAATTCATCGCGCCGCCCGATTTAAGCCGCATCGGGGCCGTTGTCGCCGCTGAGGCTCAAGCGGGGGTGGGGCGCACCCGGGAGTTTTCGATGTCCGGTCAATTGCGATTGTACTTAGCCAGTTTGGTCCTTGTCGGGGGTTTTTCGGCGGCGCCCGCGTCTTCCAATCCTGTTGCCGACTTCTTCAATACTGCTACGTCCCAACCCACGGTAACCCCTCCGCCGCAAGCCGAATGCGTGCCGCGTCCCGGTAGCTCGACCAGTGGCGGACAGCATTGGGTCTACCGAACGGACGGTCGCCGCAAATGCTGGTTCCTGGCCGAGGGCATCGCGAGGGTGAAGAAGCCCATTCGGGCTCGCGCGGCCAAAGACCATAGCGCCAGTCTGGACGAAAACCGGACCACGCAGACCAGGCGGAGCGCGGTCGTTGATGCGCGCGCGGAGTTGCTGCGCTCCGCACCGCCCGAGCGATCTCAGACGCCTGTACCCGAAATGCAGGTAGCAGATGCCGCCCCCGATCCTGGCACGAGCCCCACCCTGATGTCGGCGGCCCCCATCGTAGATCTTCCCAGCAACCAGCTCACGCCCGAACACTCCGTGCCGGGCCAAGTCGACGCTGGGCAGCTTCTCGCCGCCGCGCCCGCCGACCCACCTCAAGATATGCCGCTGGGCGCGCGCACTGCAGAGGCGCACGGCGAAGCGCGCAGCTGGACGGCCTGGTTCGGTGTGCTGCTGATGACGCTTGGTGGTCTCTCGCTTTTAAGCTCGAACCGCACGCTTCGGCACGCAGTGAGATTACGCCACTGAGGTAGTACAAGGTACTGCCGGCCGCGCGACCGAGGGATTGAACGAGCAGGTATAGCCGAACTGCCACACGTACCAAGGTTCCGTGTGTCGTCACTTAGTTTTACACTGTCCTAGACGGACATTCGAGTATGATGACGGTCGCCTTTTGGATCGGACTGCATCATGCGGTACAAGGTGTTCGTGGTGGACGGCAGCCGGCAAGTAATCTGCACAGCAAAGCTCGACTGCATTGACGAGCAGGCGGCGAGACGCCGAGCCGAGCAAATGCATGACGAGCACGACGTTGAGCTTTGGGAAGGCGATCGACTCGTTGCTGTGTTCCGAAGCGCAACGTCGAATGAACGTCGGAGCTAACGCGCGATCCTGAATAGGTGGCCGGTCTCGCCGCCGAGTTAGTTAAAGCGTTGGCTGGTTGGCGACATGTCGCAGCGACGTCATAGCCGAGGCTCGCTACTGCCGGGATGAAGGCGCCCAGTCTCTTTCAAGATAGTGGCAGATGCCAGGAACCCGGGCAATCCGTGCATCGATTCGCGCGAGTGAGCCAACGCGGGTCAACCTTCGGACCCGGCGGGGGTCTCTAACCGGCTCTTGCTCTGCCGCTCGCTTTGATACGCCGTCTTCTGCCGATTGTTTTTGCTTCTACATGTCGGAGCTTACTTCGAAGCTTCTCCACCTCTCTAAGCTCCGCCAGAAGCGCCTGATGCCGTTCGCTCAGAACAGCACTCGAAAAAAATCGACGCGTACTCGACATCACATGCCTCAGAAAATGACTTGAAGTAAGAAGTCGACGAAAAGCGAAAGACACAAAGAACGCTCGACCGAAGCTCAATGAGCTAAAGCCGCAGCCGCCAGATGCTCCCAGTACTCTGCCTCTGCAAGCAGTTTCCAGCTTCTCTCAGGTTGGAGTGCGGCAGTCTGTCGGCAAAGCAACGCCATTGCGCGAAAGCGGCGGGCAGCTTCCATTCCAACCTCCCATGTTTTCTTTTCCCCAACATATTTTTCAATTTTGCGATGGAGTCATCATGATTATATACGATAATCAAATATATCATTTAATGGCAGGTCGATTTGACCGACTTCCCGAGTCAAGCGGGAACTGGTTTCGGTTTAAGCTTCACATGGATTTCGAATGCGCCTTGCCGCGCCCTTTTGCGCGTTAAAGCGAACGAGAAAGCGTGCGCGGGGCAGCACCAGGTGATGCGAAGCTTCGTGCGCGAGCATCGCAATGTCAGAAATCCCAACCGAGGGCTCTTCACGCCGCACCCAGGGCACGTGCGCCGGCTACCGAGCCATGACCCGGTCATTGGATGCGTCAGCGGTCTGGCGACGCGCCTCGCTCTTAACGCACAATGCCGCCAACGGCTCGGTGAATGGCCTTACGTTCTGAACAACGGGGCCGCCCAGTACCTCGCTGCGGACCAGGCGATCACCGAGAGCTTCCCGGTGACGATCAATGGCGGCCACGGCCCGACAGATAGCCAGACGGTGACTGTCACGATCACACACAAACGATGCGGCCACGGTCTCTTCCGAGGCGAAGTCCGTCACCGAGGGCAATGCCGCGGCGGCGCTCAATACCACCGGGCAGCTCAGCATCACTGACCCGGATGCGGGCGAAGCCCATGTCGTGGCGCAGAGCAATGCGCACGGCAGCTACGGCGACTTCAGCATCGACGCCACTGACAGGTTGCTGCAGCGCGATAGCTGTTGCCGTCACATTATTCTCGAAGCTCAGAATAACAAAATTATACCCTTGGTCACCCGTACTATTCCGGTGAATCTTTGCCGACCCTTGGCCGGCGCCCTCCGCGGGGTTCGATTGCGGAGTCTGCCATCATCTTCATATTTCGACGTTTTTGCCGGTTTATGGATTCTCACGGTGGCTTGTTTCGCGCGCGATTAACTCAGAAAGGTCATTAATATATTAAATGTTGACGATAATAAACATTTAATGGATAGTTTTATCGCTGGCGGGGCCGGACATAAATCCGCGGCCGCTGGAAGTTGCCGAGGTGTCTGCAAATTCATCTTGAAAGAAGGGATTCTTCCTATGTTGCATCATTTCATCGAGACCAAGGAAGCGTTGAAGCGTCTGCGGACGGACCAGGACGGCGTGGTGTCATTCGAGTACATCATCGTCGCGGTTTGCATCGTTGGCGCAGTGGGTGCCGTGTTCGGCGGTGGAGCCGGCGGGCAGATTGGGGCGGCGCTGACCACCGGGATCACCGCAATCACCACCGCTTTCGCTACCGCGATCGCTGGCTGATACAGCCATTTTGGCGCCAGAGGGGGGCAATCCAGCTGCCCCCCTCCCGCAGGAGTGCTCCCGCCAGTTTGCCTTCCACTTTTTTGAAACGTGCATTTCATGAGTTGGATTGCTCCCACAGCCTCGATCCTGGAAATCCTTTTGTTGCTCTATGTCGCAACGATGGACGTTGCGACCCGCTTGATCCGAAACGAATTTTGTCTTGCGCTGGCGCTCCTCGGGATCGCCGGTCAATTGCCCAGCCCGATTCAAGTCGCTGTGTCGCTGATCGCAGCCGCGATCCTGTTTCTGCTGCTTTTTGTCCTATACGCGCGCGGAGGAATTGGTGGCGGCGATGTCAAGCTGCTGGTTGCCCTGGCGGTTGGTCTTCCGCCGAGCGGCGTGATGCAGTTGCTGACCGTCACCGTGCTGGCCGGCGGCGTTCTTGCCTTGGTGCATCTGATGATGCGTCACCTGCCATATCCCAGGTTGGCACCCGCCGGATCGTCGCTTGCGCGCCGGATCTACGCGATCGAGCGTTGGCGCCATTTGCGACACGCCCCGCTGCCTTACGGAGCCGCTATCGCCTGCGGCGGTATCTGGACCATTTTGAGCAAAGGATCATGAAATGTCATCCGCGCTGCGTCTGTCGATCATCGTGGTGCTTTTGCTTGCAACCACAGCGTTCGGATTGATCGCCTATAGCATGAATCTGCCGAAGGCGCAGACTCCGGTCCCAGTACAGGTGACAGCGGCGCCCCTCGCGCCGGCGGCGCCAGCGACCGCCGGGTACTTTGTCGCGGCACGACCATTGCCGAGGGGGACGTTGGCCCGCGAAGAGGATTTCGCCGTCCGCTCGGTGCCACCGGAGCGCGTTCCCCAAGGGGCTATCCTTGAAAACCCCGAGTCCAAGGCCGGACTTCCCGGTTCACTCATCCGCAACTTCGTCGAAGCGGGCAGTCCCGTTACGTTGCAGGACATCCTGCGTCCGCGGGATCGAGGTTTCCTCGCCAGTGTCCTGGCGCCAGACAGCCGTGCCATCAGCATCAAGGTTGACGAGGAGGCCGGTGTCTCGGGCCTCATCAGGCCAGGCGATCACGTCGACGTCGTGTTGACCCAGGTCTTCGAGAAAGTCGATACCGCGCGCCGCGCCCTCAGCGAAACCGTTCTGCGTAATGTTCGAGTCATCGCGATTGATCAGGAGATCGTGCAGGGCGCGCGACCCATCAGCGGGATGGCAGGTAAGCAAACCCAGACCGTGTCACTGGAGCTTACGCAGGTGCAGGTCAAGAAAGTCACTGTCGCAAAGCAGCTCGGGACGCTTTCCTTGGCCGTGCGCGCAGCAGTCGATCAGTGGGACAAGGCAGACACCGGCGCGATGTCGAGCTGTGATGTGTCGCCTGAACTTGCCCGCCAGTATGCAATTTCCGCACAGAGAACGGCAGTGGTCGTTCATTCAGGCGGCGAGGTCAAGCAATACACGGTCAGGAAGCAAGAGGAAGACGCTCTCGTCAGCTGCGACGGTGCATCGGAAGCTGTACGCCCGACTGCGACGGCGGCGGGTTACGATAACAGGTTGTCGGAGAAACGGTGATGAACATTGCCATAGCCACCCCGCCTGAAGAATCGACGTCGATCGTTACGCGTAACCGCATCATCGGCTTCGTAAATGACGAACTCAGCGCCGCGGCGTTGCGCAAGGGGCTCGAGGGCGCCAATCTATCGATCAGGCGCGGCACGATCCGCAATGCCATAAGGATGCTCGAAACCGACACGGATCTGTTCGCGCTGGTGGTAGACATCAGTGGCATCGATGATCCCTTTACTGAACTGGAAAGACTGGCCGGCGTCTGTCCGCCCGATGTCCGCGTAGCCGTGATTGGCGACAACCGGGAGATCACCTTCTACCGTGAGCTCCTGGAGCTCGGCTTGACCGAGTATCTGCCGCGGCCGCTCACGCGCGATCTGGTGCTGGACAAGCTGCGCCCCAAGCTTCTCGGCGACGTCGCAGCCAACCAGATCGATCGTGGCGGGCACGTGGTCTCGATCTGCGGGGCGCAGGGCGGCGCCGGCGCCACGAGCATCGCGATCAATCTGGCGCTGCAGCTTGCCGAGACAACCAAGGCGAAGGTGGCCCTGCTTGATCTTCATCTGCAGGGCGGCGAAGCCGCCGTGATGCTGGGTGTTCGTCCCGGGCCGGGGCTGCGTATCGCTCTGGAAAATCCGACGCGGGCGGACACACTCTTCCTCGAGCGCGCGGCAATCGAAGTCAACGAAAGGGTTTGCCTGGTCTCGGCCGACGAGGACCTCGATGCGCAGCTCGAAATTACGGAAGCTGGCATACGACACGTGCTGGGTCTGCTGCGTCAACGGTTCAACTACATTGTCGTCGATGTACCCGTCCCGTTTCCGCCGTCGATTTATCCCGTGATTGCGCTTTCCCGTCATGTGATGGTGCTGCTCGAATCCGAGGTGACCGGACTTCGCAATGCCCATGCGCTACGCACCGCCGTGATCAACATCGCGGGCAAGGACCGGGTCTTTACCTTGCTCAACCGGGCCGGTCGTCCCGGGGGCCTTCCGAGGGCGGCGGTTGTCAAGGCCTTGGGTGCAGAGCCCGATATCGTCGTTCCCGATCTCGGCAAGGGCATGACCGAGGCGCTCAATCTCGGAATTCCAGCTCTGAAACACGTCAGAAAATTGCGGCGTCACCTGGCACCGATCGTGCGGGAGATCAGCGGTGTCGCTGCCGAGCGGGTTAGCTGGTGGAGGAGGGTGCTCACAGCACATCTGCGATGAAGAAGTTTGGTAGGCGCGAAGACGACGCACCAGCTCACGTATCTGCATTGGCGGCAGGTCTCCCTGCATCTGCGATAGGCTTGCCTTTGCCGTCGCCCAGCGCGGCTGCATCCGCACCGAGCGTGCCGTCACCTGCGCCAAGGCGCGACGAACCAGCGATCCACCAACCCGTCATCCCGCCTTCGCTGCGTGAGCGGGTGATTGAGCAGATCGAGCCATCGGTGGCCGCAACCGTCTCGCGGGAAGTTCTCCGGCGGCAGATTGAAGAGATCATCCATCACATTGCCAACCAGGAACGGCTGGAGCTGTCGGGCCGCGAGCAGCTGCAGCTCGCGGACGAAATTGCCGACGACATGACAGGTTACGGGCCGCTCCGTCCGCTACTGCTGGACCAATCGATCAGCGATATCATGGTGAACGGTCCAAGCAATATCTACGTGGAGCGAAGCGGCAGGCTGGAACGAGTCGCGGTGCGCTTCCGCGACAATGACCACATCGCCTCCGTCGCTCAGAAGATTGCCGCGCAGGTTGGTCGGCGCGTCGACGAATCCAGTCCGATGGTGGATTGTCGCCTGCTGGACGGCAGCCGGGTCAACATCATCCTCCCGCCGCTGGCGATCCATAGTCCGTGCATTTCCATCCGAAAATTTCCAAGCCGCCGGTTGGACATCGCCGGATTGATTGAGAACGGCTCGATGACCGCGGCCATCGGTCAATTGCTGGAGATCGCCGCCCGCTCGCGGCTCAATGTTCTGGTATCCGGCGGTACCGGATCCGGTAAGACGACGCTCCTGAACGCGATGAGTCAGTTCATCGATCTCACCGAACGTATTGTCACGATCGAGGACGCGGCGGAGTTGCAGCTTCAGCAGCCGCACGTGATCAGCCTGGAGACCCGGCCTCCCAGCCTCGAGGGCACGGGTCAGGTGACACAACGCGATCTGCTGGTGAATGCCCTGCGCATGCGTCCCGACCGGATCGTCGTTGGCGAGGTGCGCAGTGCCGAAGCATTCGACATGCTGCAGGCGATGAACACCGGCCATGATGGTTCGATCTCCACGGTACACGCGAATAGTACCCGGGATGCCCTGACCCGCATCGAAAACATGGTGCAGATGGGACAGGTCAATCTTCCGTCGCGCGCCATTCGAAGTCAGATCGTCGCTGCGCTGGATCTCATTGTGCAGGTCGAACGCATGCGGGACGGACAGCGCCGCATCGTTCAGATCAGCGAGGTGATCGGCCTTGAAGGGGAGGTGATCACCACCAATGACATCGCAGCCTTCGAGTATCAGGAGGAGGATGTGAACGGGCGGATATCGGGCAGCTATAAGTCCAACCTTGCAACTCCGAAGTTCAAGAGCCGTCTCGTCTATTTCGGGCTAGATGGTGCTTGGGCCGAGGCCATGAGGCAAATATGACGCTGGAGTCCGTGATCGTCACTGTTCTGGCGCTCGCGATGTGCGCAGCGGCCGTTTCGTTGTGGCTCGACGCTCGGGAAAGACGCATCAATCGCCGGTTGGCGGTTGCTCTGCCAACGTCGCATCCGGCTAACCTGCCATCCATTCGCCGCTTGGAGAGCGGGTCCCAGGATCAGTTTCTCAATCGGTTGTCCAACTACAATCCCGATATACCTTACACGTTGCATCCGGCCTATGTGCTGCTTGCCGGTGCATTCGGAGCAGCAGCGATCCTTTATGCGAACAGCCAGCTGGGATATTCCATTGTCTACGTGTCCATTGTAGCCGCAATCGCGGCCCTCATTGTGATACGAGGCCTGTTCGGATGGCAGCAGCGTCGCTTCGCTCTTCAGCTTTTTCGACAGCTGCCTGATGCGATCCAGTTGGTGACAAGTACCGTGCGTTCGGGTCTGCCTGTGCACGAGGCATTTCGTGCCCTCGCGCGCGATATGCCGCAGCCAACGGCCGGGCAGTTTGCCATCGTATGCAGCGAAGTGAATTTGGGAAGACCCCCCGAGGAAGCTATCCAAGCTGTCTATCGGCGAACGCAGGTGGCGGAGTATGCGATCTTTGCGGTGACACTTGCCGTGCAGTTGAAGTCCGGTGGCAGCCTGGCCGAGACCTTGCAGAACCTGGGAGACACTGTCAGGCAACGTGTTGCGCTGGCCGCTCGCGCCAAGGCGCTGGCAGGAGAGGTGATCTTTTCCTCACGAGCGCTGACAGTCTCCCCCTTGATTGCAGGTGGGGTCCTGTACGCAGCCAATCCGCAAACGGTTGATCTGTTGTTCACCGATCCGGTTGGAAACAAGCTGCTGGCTTACGCAGTCCTTTCGGTGCTTGTCGGAGCCCTGGTGATAGGCTGGATGGTCAGAAGGGAAACAGAACTATGACCTCTGGTCTCAGTCTGGTGGCCCTCGCAGTCGTGGCTGCAACCGCGTCCTGCATGTTGATTATCCGCGAAATACACATTCGTACATTGGACGCCCGGGTATCAAACGCCGTGATGGGCGTTGCCGGCCGGTCTGCACCCTTCCAGGATTTGACCGGTTGGTTTTCGTCACTCGGCATGCGGTATCGTCGCTTCTACGCTGAGGAAAATCTGGATCAGCTACGAACCATCCTTCAATCGTCAGGTTTCAATCATCATCGAGCCTTGCCGACCTGGATCGGTGTCAAAGCCGTCAGCATGGCGCTATCCCCGATCATCGCCGGGTGTGTCGCTCAGCTTTTCGGGAAGGCACTGCTGGATGTGATGGTCTTCACCCTTATCGGCTTGGCGATCGGGATTCTAGCGCCGCGATTGATACTGGCGGTACTGAAGCGGCGGTTTGATGCCGCCATTCGACTGGGCACGCCGGACATGATCGATTTGCTGGTTGTGTGCAGCGAAGCGGGAATGGGCCTGGAAAGCGGGCTGGCACGCGTCGCGCAAGAAATGCAAGAGACCAATCCCGCTATAGCCCGGGTCATGAGCGGCCTTCTTGATGATCTCCGGATCCTGCCAAGCCGCAGCGACGCATTCGAGAAACTGGGATCTACATCGGATGGGCTTCGCCGATTCGGAATCATGGTCGGCCAAAGCCTGCAATACGGAACGCCGGTGGGGCAGGCTCTGCGGAGTATCGCCGTCGACCTCCGGCGCGAACGTATTACCAAGCTTGAAGAAAGAGCACACAAGTTGGGCGCCAAGCTGACCATTCCGATGGTGTTGTTCCTGCTTCCAGCCATGTTCGTCATTTTGGGTGGAAGTCCCATTCTGCACCTCGTGCGTTCGTTCGCCAGCTTCGGCAAGTAGCCATGAGCACGATCGCCCTTCCGAAAACGTCCTCTTACGACCGGACAATGCAGCTGTTCGGCGGCATGTGGTTCATGTTGCTGGCGCTTGGCGTGGCGATCAAGATCGGATCATCGGCTCATGATCCTTGGCCGTCGCTCCTGTCGAGTGTTTGCCTCGCTGTCTTTTACGTGCTCCTGGCGCTTTTGGTCATCACGCGGCCGCCGGCGAAGGCGCAAGCGAACGGCCGTCTCCCAAGGATAGCGGCGTTCGTCGGCACCTATATGCCCTGGACGATCGCCTTCTTCGGCGAAACCGACAAGGCGTTGCCAAACCTGGCGTCCACCGTGTGCGTGTTGATCGGCATGATCATGATGTTGGTCACCATCCGACATCTTGGCAGGTCGTTCAGTCTGGTGCCACAGGCGCGCAACGTGGTGCAAACGGGTCCGTATCGATGGATCAAGCACCCGCTCTACCTTGCGGAAGAAATCGCCGTGTTGGGTGTGGTGCTGAGAAGCCCGACGCCGCTGACAGCGGTCCTGCTCGTCTTGCATATCGGCGTTCAGGTTTGCCGGATTTATTACGAAGAGGACCTGCTACGTCGCAACTGCCCGGAATATTCTGGTTACGAAGCATCGCGCTGGAGAGTGATCCCTTACGTTTGGTGAGTTCTGTTCCGGTCGACGACCGGAAGGTGAGTATCGGTCGAGGTCAACTCATGAGCCACAAGAGGTCGTTCGTCGTGGATCAGCGCGGCGCCGTCGCATTTGAGACATTGATCGTCTACCCGGTTTTGGTGGCGTTCCTGCTCATGCCGCTCGCCGACCTGGCTGCTGCGGGCTTCCAGTTTATCTCCGCATGGAGCGCATTGCGCTCCTTCGGGCAGTATGTGCAGTACGCTAATCCGCTCGCCCCTGACGGCACGGTGAGCTGGAAGACAGGGCTACAGACGACAGTCGCTGGTCATGCGATCAGCAACCTTCAGGTTTTGTGCGGAGACGCAGGAGCCACCTGTTCGCCAGGCAATCTGGCTTCTCCCAAGTACATTACATTTTCGACAACCATCACTTTGGCTCCAATTGTGTGGAGAGGGGTGCTGTGTCCCACCACGTGTACCTACACGCTGCCTTACTCAGAACGCTTCCAGTAGGTGCTTCCATGCGTAGTCTGCTCCGTTCCCAACGAGGCTCCGTCGCATTCGCAACGGTCATCGCTCTCGTGCCGCTCATCGGAGTAGTCGCACTCGGGGCTGAGGCCGGATCGTGGTACGTCACCCGTCAGCATGCGCAGAACGCCGCCGACTCGGCCGCCTATTCGGGCGCATTGCGGCTTTCATGTATCATGGTGGGTGCGGCCTGCGACACGTACTCAGTGGATTATCGCGGCAAGGAATTCGCGGCACAGAATGGGTTTTGCAACTCAAGTCCCAACGACGCTACCGGCTATCCGGGCAGAACTTGTCCGACAAGCCTACCGACCAGAATCTCGCGGGCCGTGCAGATCGATATCGGCGATTACAATGGGACCACGTTCACAACGCCACCTGCAGGCACCGGCAACGCCGTTCGCGCTAGAGTCAGCCAGCAACAACCGGCGTACTTGGCGGCAGTGCTGGGTTTGACCACCGTCGACATCCCCGCCCAAGCCATTGCAGTGGTTCAGCAGCCGACCAAGGCCTGCGTCCTGGCGCTTGGACCTGACTCAGGCGCACTCAAGCTTGCTGGTAACCTCAGCAACAACGGAACTGGCTGCGCTCTGATGTCGGATACCAGTGTTCAACTTGCCAGCACTCCAACGTTCACCGGCTCGGGATGGGCAGTTTATGGTGTAAATGGCTGCACCCCCTCAAGCAGCTGCAGCAATGTTGGCGTACCGTACAACTATTTCATGACGTACGCTAACAATCCGCTCAGCAAACTGGACACCGCATCGTTCAACAGCAGAACGGGCAATACAAATATGCCATGCACCCTTCAGGCGGATGGCTGGAAGCATTGCGCGCCGAATAGCGCGGGGACTGGAGCTTACGGCAGTTTCACGGTGCAGAACGGCGACAAGTACGTTTTGGACCCGGGAACATATGTCTTCTACAAGGCAAACATAAAGGTCACCGGCGGACAACTGAAAGGCGCGGGCGTAACCCTCGTCTTGCTCGGAGACTCGCAGCTTACCATCAACGGCGGTACGGTTGATCTCTCCGCACCTGCCACTAACACGTTCTCCTCTGATCTAAATGGCGTCCTGATTGATGATCAGGCTCCGAGCAAGACCAGCAACAAGGTCACCATAAACGGTGGCGGTCTGGTGAGCCTGGGCGGGGCTATCTACTTCCCCAACGTCGACGTTAGCTGGGCCGGTACGACTGCCAGTACGAACACGACCTGTTCGCAAGTGATCGCCAAAACGCTCGACATGAGCGGTGGCGGCTACCTCAGCACGGAAGGCTGTGCGCCGGCCACCATCGTATACACCCAGGTTGTCGCTTTGGTGCAATGATGAGAAAGCTCGACAATCGCGGTATGGCGCCGTTTGAATTTATCATGGTGTCCGTGGCGCTTTTCACATTGATGTTCGCCATCTTCGATCTTGGGCGCTATGCCATCACGATGCAATCCTTGCGGACGCTCGCGAGTGCTGGCGCCCGTGCGGTCATGATCAGCTGCTATACGCCTGCGTTGCTTCAAAGCCCGCCGCAGTCGCCGGCCGGCTGCACCGGGGATCCCCTGTCCACCGCTGCCAAGCAGAACGCGGCCCCCTTCCTGTTTTTCGGTGGTCTGACGCCAACGCTGACCGTGGGGGCCAACAGCAACAGCTTGAGCGTTACAGCTTCCCAGGCAAACTTCACGATGCTGATGCCCATATGGGGCGCAGCGCTCAATGCGCCGAGCGCCTCCAACCAAATTCCCTTCTAGCACAAATATGGCAGTACGACTGACATGTTTCGCTCGACAGCTTTTCGTGGACGCGGCGTGCGGACCAAACGCGCGGGGGCGGAATTACTCGGCCAGGCGAATCGCCAAGCTGCCACCGACTGTCCTTCGATCGCAAAGCCACGACGAGAGCGCGCGCCAAGAGCGGTTGTGCTGCGGGATAGTTCCCCACAACCAGTGAGAATGATGCGCGCTGGCAACATCGAAGGGTTTTCTTTCTGCTTGCGGCGGTGCGGTAAGTATCTCGTCTTGCAAGCTGCCTGCATGAGGGAGGATGATCTTGGAAACACGAAGTAACGAATTGTAGTGGGACAGATTGTAAGCTCTGCGACGTGGTGCGCAGAGGGGAAATGTTGAGGACGTCGGGCACGTAGATTTGCGGGGATCTCCGTGGATCGCAGTGGGGGGACTGGGGATGAGTGGCGATCGCGTATCGGGTAACTGGGCCGGGAGGCTTCTCGCCTTCGGCGTGATGGGTCTGGGCGCGGCACTCGCCTCCTCTGGGTTCGCCGACCGCGCGGCGGCTGCAGACCGGCGGGGCTCCTCCGGTGGCGTCATCGTCAGCGAGATGAATGACGTCCAGCGGGTCAAGCTCGTCGTCAACAAGTCACGTACCTTCAAGGTCGACACGGCCTTTGCGACGATCGTGGCGGGTTCGTCTGACATCGTCGACGTGAAGTCGCTGAGCGATCATCTCATCTACGTGCAGGGCAAGCAGACCGGCACCACCAATGTCATCCTGTTCGACAGCTCGATGAAGCAGATCGGGATCCTCGACGTCGAGGTCGTGATCGATACCGGCAATCTACAGCAGAACATCCGGACCAGCACCGGCGGGCAGGGTATCCGCGTGTCGGCTTCCGAGGGCCAGGTGGTGCTCAGCGGGGTCGCCGCCGACGCAGTTACGGCCGAGCGGGCCATGGCGATCGCCACAAGCACGGTCGCGAAAGGGGGCGTCGTCGTTAACGCGATGAGCGTCGCGGCGCCGCAACAGGTGATGCTCGAGGTGCGCTTTCTAGAGGTGAGCCGGGAGGCTGGACGCAACCTGGGCGTCAATCTGTACGCGGCGAATGCCAATGGTACCAACGTCGGCAATACCGGTCTTGGTTCAACCACGGCCGTCGGGCGGGCACCCATCGGTGGCGTCAATAGTCTCACTAGGGTACCCACCACCGGCGGCACCAGTAACCTTAGCGCCAGCAGCACTCCTGTTGGCGCCAATCCTGCTGGCAGCCTTCCGATACTCGGAACACTCGGGACGCTCGCCGGTACTGCGGGAGGCATTGCGCCGGCGCCGTTCGGAAGCTTGTTGACCAGCATTATCAGGACCAGCAGCGGGGGCTCGGTGGACCTGTTGATCTCGGCGCTGGAAACCAAAGGATTGGCACGCCGGCTGGCGGAGCCAAATCTGACCACGCTGTCCGGCGATGCCGCCCGCTTTCTCGCCGGCGGCGAGTTTCCAGTGCCGATACCGACCCAGACGCAGAACGGCTTTCCCACCATCACAATTGACTACAAGAAGTTCGGTGTTGAGCTCGCCTTCGTCCCCACTGTGCTCTCGCGCGGTGTGATCAATCTTCGCGTCGAGCCGTCGGTCAGCGAACTTGATTTCGCCAACGCTGTGACGATCCAGGGGACGACCGTTCCTGCGCTGACCCGCCGCGACGCGCGAACCACGGTTGAGTTGCGCGATGGCCAGAGCTTTGCCATCGCCGGCCTGTTGCAGACCCGCAATCGCCAGGACGTCTCGCAGTTGCCTTGGATCGGCTCGGTGCCGGTGATTGGAAGCCTGTTCAGCAGCAAATCGTATCAGCAGGAAGAAACCGATCTGGTGATCATCGTGACGCCGCGCCTGGTCGCGCCGGCGGCACCCGGTCAGCAACTGGCGTCGCCACTCGACTCCCGCCTGCCGGCCAACGACGTCGATTTCTTCCTCAATGGTCAGATGGAAGTCCGCAAGCGGTACAATGACTACGTCAATTCGGGAGGCGAGGTGAAGGGGCCGTATGGCCACATCATCGCGCCTGAAGTCAGGACCCCCGTCGTCGTCCCGGCCGCGAGTGCCGATCAGACGGTCGTCAAAACTCTAAACTAGAGGACGCGCGAGATGACGATCAGGTATCTGGCTCTGTTTGCGCCCTTCCTCCTCGGGGGATGTTACGGCGTCGCCGGTCATGACGAGGTAGACCGCTACTTTCAGCGTTCCGACAGCATCACGATGACCGCCGGCGATGCCAAGCAGGTCAACGCCGTGACCCATACAATTCATCCATGGCCGCGATATGTCGGTGATCGCCGGATCGCATACGACGCTCGACGTGTGGGCTCGGCCGTGACGCGTTACGGCAACCAGCAACAGCCGGTGGATCAGCTTCCCGACATGGGCGATCCGACGAAACTCATGGGCCAACGGCCTCCGGTCACGCAGAATGTCAACGTAACTGGATTGGGTGCTGGAGCATCGGCGGGAGTATCGGTGCCAGTCGGCGGGGCAGCGGGCAGGTAGCGGCTTCTGGTAAATGAGTTGAGCGACGGGACAGTTGAGTGCGGTGCAGTGCGTCCGCTGGGCCGGGCGGGGGACAAAATTATGCGACGTGCCATTCTACTGCTGACCTGTTGCTGGCTGGCGCCAGGCCTTGCGGCATGTGACTATACCACGAGAGAGGCTGCCATCGTGGCTCCCGTCGAGCCACCGGGTGGGGACCCGGTGCAGGAGCCGACGGACGTCAAGTACTACCCGTCGGACGAGCCTGTGCGGCTGGGCCTGGAGCATTACAATCGCGGTAGTTACGGGCTCTCACAGCGCTATTTCAAGGACGCCGTCGAGAAATCACCCAAGGACGTCACGGCCTGGATTGGTCTCGCAGCGAGCTACGACAAGCTGCGTCGTTTCGACCTGGCCGATCAGGCCTATGCCCAAGCGATCCGGCTGGGAGGCGAAACCGTTCAGATCCTGAATGACCAGGGGTACTCGTACATGCTGCGCGGCAATCTGAGTGCGGCGCGACGGAAGTTCGAGAAGGCCTATTCGCTCGATCCAGGTAATCCGGTCATCGCCAATAACCTCGAGCTCCTCAATGGCAGCCGGCGGTTCATTGAAAGACCACCAAACAACCAGCCTTAAGTGGTCGATCGGCTGCTGCGATCGCGGCCAGTTCTCGTCAGTTTGGCCCAATCACAGCATCAGCGTGACGGCTGCCGCTCCGGATGATGACAACAACGCCATTGCGAACGGTAAATCGCGCGCCGAGCAGTTTCCGCACCTTCTCCGTGATCGGAGAGGGAAAGGGAACGGTTTCTCCCACGACGGGTTCGCCGACCTTTATCGTCTCAGTCGCGGGGCCAGCAACTGGTGCAGGCTTGATATAGTCTCGGATAAGCTGAATCTCTTCACGTGACAGGATGAGCGGAGCCTGGTCAGGTTGGGTCTCCGACGGCGGCTTGGGTGTTCCGCTGCTTGCCTTTTCACGTATCTCATTGGTGCTTGCGATCTGATCGAGCCTGGCTACGCGTAGCTTGAGCGCGATGATGTCACGTTGCAGTGTTGCGATCTCCAATTTGCGCGCGTTGACCTGCATGAAGACGATGATCGCGCAAACGCAGCTCACGATGAAGCCGACACTCAGCAGTGCGATCAGCCAACGCTCGAAGTTTCCCATCGACCCTCCGGTCGTCCGGGGGAGTTGATCGCGCTGGAGATGGCGCCGCCAGATGCGGCGTCCTCGGTCGATCCAATTGGTAGAGCCCGTTACGCCGGTCGCCGCCTGGCCCGACCCAAAATGCGCAGGCGACGAGGTGGCTTCCTCGCGGGCCGGATCGACGAACGACGTCGTGTCGACTTGCTCAAGCTCTGGATTCTCGGGAACGCGATCCGCCGTCGTCAGATGGGCGGCAGGATGGAAGGGATCCATCTGCTTATCGAGCCGGCCCATCTCCGCTCTCCATGCAGCCATCTATCAACTTCAGCAGTTCCGCCGACGCGGCTAGAATAGGGTACCCGAGGATTCGATCAATCGAAACGGAAAAGGCTCTAAGCCGCGGAGCCGCTCGAAGCGGTAGCTTCAAGAGATAGGGTGCCAACTCGATGCCAGGGTTCACCCGCGCGGATGCTCCGACCACGCAGAACTCGGCAACCACCCTCGCATAGTAAGCACAACCATAAGTAGTAGAATGCCCGCTCTCTTGAAAAGCCGGAATGCGGGCGTCGGCCGCCAGAAGAGATTCAAATCCGACGGAGAATCGCACAGGATCAACGTCCACTTGCCGCCAGCGGCGCGACACGGCTATGGGGCAGGGCCACCGAAAATTGCCTAGGTGACCACGTCCGGCAAGTGGATTGGTGGATTGCCAATCCTTGATTGAAGTTGATTGATACCCTAATACCGTTGCTGACAGGCAACACAGGTGCGGACCGGTGCGGACGATCATTGCTGACGATCACGCGATCATGCGGGAAGGTCTGAAGCAGCTCCTGTCGACCGTGGACGATCTTATTGTCAGCGGAGAGGCGGCGGACGCAGAGGCTGTTCATCGGCTTCTGAACGAAAACTCCGCCGATCTTCTCATCCTTGATCTCGGCATGCCGGGTGTGAGCGGCTTTCAATTCATAGCTCACCTGAGAACCGTTTGGCCGGGGCTGCGGGTTCTTGTCCTCACCGCCAATGTCGAGCCGCGTTCCGTTCGAGCAGCTTTTTCCGCGGGCGCGAGCGGCTATTTGACCAAGAGCGGCGATCCGTCCGAACTCGTTGCTGCGATCGATGCCATCAGAAAAGGCAACCTCTATGTTGCGGAGGAGGTTCGCTTTGCAGTGGACCACCATGACGGCCCGAACGAAATCCCGGAGCCGATCGCCGCGATCGTATCTCCGGTTGCGCTGACAAGGCGTGAGCGGCAAATCCTGGCGATGATCCCTCACGGCGCCACCAACCGCGATATCGCCAGCCGTCTCGGCATCAGCCCGCTCACCGCCCGGAAACATCGCGAAAATCTCATGCGGAAGCTTGACCTGCACAATGGCGCTGAGTTGACCGCCTACGCGGTTCGTCTCGGCCTTCCAGCGGGTTAGCGCAACGGCAACT
This sequence comes from Bradyrhizobium sp. SBR1B, assembly GCF_014198205.1. Taxonomy (NCBI): domain Bacteria; kingdom Pseudomonadati; phylum Pseudomonadota; class Alphaproteobacteria; order Hyphomicrobiales; family Nitrobacteraceae; genus Bradyrhizobium; species Bradyrhizobium sp. SBR1B. Next base: position 128,485 of record NZ_JACIHC010000003.1, on the reverse strand, counting down.
CGCAAACGAAGCCGCCGCACCGGCCGGCGCGCGGAGAGGTCTCGATGCAAGAGGACAAGATACGCGAGGCGCTCGTTGAACTCCTGTATCGCAATTCCTATGGAGTGGTGGCTTCCAACGTCCTCATCTCCCTAGCGGCAGCGTCCGTGCTGAGGAGCGCTGTACCGGCAAGCTGGTTGATCGGATGGCTCGGCGCGGTGTATCTGCTCACCGCCATACGCGTCCTGGCGGCGCGCCGGTTCTTCAAGCGGGTTAGAGAGCCGACCTCAGTGTTGCGATGGGCTTGGCTTGCGGCTGCGTTTTCCTGCGTGTCGGGCCTGCTGTGGGGAATGCTCGGTTGGGTTGGCTTCCGTCCCGAGGAGCCCATTCTTTTTTCATTCACTGCTGTTGTCTTGACCGGTCTGATCTGCGGCACGGTTCCGTCGCTCTCGGCCTTTCCGCCTGCTTTGGTCGGCTCGATCGTCGCAACGATGCTGCCATTCACGGTACGCTCGATCACCAATGGAGGCGATATCTCCGGTGCGTATCTCGCCCTGCTCGCCGGGCTTTTGACCATCAATCTCTATTACTGCCGTACGACGTACCGCATGCTGCATGAGAGCATCAGGTTGCGTTTGGAAAATGTCGAGCTCGTTAGCCACCTCCAGGAAGAACGCGACCGCGCACAAGCCGCGGACCGCGCGAAAACGCGTTTCCTCGCGGCCGCCAGTCATGACCTGCGCCAGCCGATCCATGCCTTGAGTCTTCTGATTGCCACGCTGGCGGCGCTGGGCCACCGCGGCGTTGTCCAGCCCGGCGATGCACGCGATCTGGCAGGCAAGGCAAAATCCATCGTCGGAAATCTCAGCGCCCTTCTGAACGGACTGCTCGACATCTCCCGGCTTGATGCCGGCGTCGTCACTGTTGCGAGGGAGACGGTGAATCTGTCCCAGCTTTTCAACCAGCTCAGCAATGAATTCGCTCCCGAAGCGAAGGATCGCGGCCTGGATTGGCGTGTCGTTGAAAGCCGTCTCCAGGTGGACAGCGATCCCATGATGCTGAAACGGGTCCTGGGCAATCTGCTGTCGAACGCCTTTCGATACACGAGGTCCGGTGGCGTTCTGCTCGGTTGCCGCAGGCGCGGTGCCTCGGTGGAAATCCAGATATGGGATACCGGCCCCGGCATTCCCGCAGATCAGCAAGCGATGATCTTCGAGGAATTCGTGCAGTTGCAGAACCCGGCGAGGGATCGCACCCAAGGCCTTGGCCTTGGCCTCGCCATCGTTCGCCGCACCGCCGCACTGCTGCAACATCCGCTGAAGCTGGTTTCCGTCGTCGATCGCGGTTCGATGTTTTCCGTTACGGTTCCGCAAGCCAGTGCAGTGGCGCCTCCCTTGCCCGATCACAGCGCGCCACCTGCAGATATCACCATCAGCATCATGGTCGTGGAAGACGAGGGGGATGTTCTCGATGTCATGGTGCGGCTGCTCACGCTGCAGGGCCATCGGGTCTATGCCGGCCGGTCTGCAGCCGAGGTGCAACAGATTCATGCGGAGGCAATGGCGACCGGCGATGCGCCGGTCGATCTGATCGTCACCGACTACCGCCTCGGAGGTGGTGCTACTGGCCAGGACGCAATCGAGGCTCTTTGCGACTATATCGGCCGCTCCCTGCCTGCCATCATCGTGACCGGCGATACCTCGCCGGCGCGCATCAAGGAAGCCAGCGCCAGCGGTCATCGTATTCTCCACAAGCCGATCGCCGGCGAGCAATTGAATGAAGCGATTGTTGCCGCCTACGTAGATCGCAAGCAATCAATCAAGAGCGGCTGCTAAAAGCACGCGTAGCTTGCTACCAAAATTGGCGATCAACCGGCCACGGTTGAGGTTGTATCTCCGCGCGGACGCCCACCGCGCCACTACCTGTGGCGACAAAGGTCTTTCGGCTTTCCCTTCCAGCCGGGTACGAAATACGACATCTGCCGTATCGCTCGCGGATTGCCTCAGTGATATCCATGTGGATGTCATTGCCGCCGTCGCTGGGTACGGTGCTATTTCGCCCAGCAGCGATAATCAATTTCGAGTTTAAAGCATGACGCTCGAATATGAGAAGCAGACGATGTGTCATCAATCGCGCGATTTAGCTCCCTCAATATCTATTTTCGACAGCAAGGTGCGAAGCGTCCTCAAAGATATTCTCGTCTCCCTTCACGTATCGCGGCGCCTTGGAGCGAAACGCGTAATCGGAGAGTACCGGCATTTGCTTGCGAAGGACTGTGCTTCGTTGAATTTTCGGACGCGCACAATGCGTAATCTGGACAGGGGAGTTGCCGATAACCCCCGCGCCCGGCGAGCAGCGCCACCTCTCAAGGCGTGGACAATGGCTGTCCTGGTTGGCTTCGGCATTTTGCACGTCGTCGGAGAACGCACGCTGCATCAGGCGCCGAGTATTCGACCGATCGAGCCGGCAACGGCAGCGATCCAAGGCGACTAGATGGATTGGTTGTTTGTCGTTTGAGTGAGCTCGAACGACCCGACGCTGTCCCGCCATCCACGACGACCAGCATCTTCAGGAAGCGGTGTCATGTCCGACATAGCGGTTTATCTTGTGCTAAGCGGGGCGGTGTTTGCAGGCGCGTTCGTGTCTGGCCTTTCCGGGTTTGCGTTCTCGGCGGTCGCTGGCGCCATCCTGCTACACGTGTTTCCGCCTATCGAAGCTGTGCCGTTGATGATGGCCTGCAGCATCACCGTGCAAGCCGCCAATCTGTATGCGCTCCGCAAGAGCATGCAATGGAGAACCAGCCTGGTTTTCATCGCTGGTGGACTATTAGGCGTTCCAATTGCGATCTATCTCCTGCAGAACGTGGATACAGGTATTTTCAGATTGGGATTTGGAGCGCTCGTGTCGCTTTACGCGGCATACGCCCTGATGCGGCCGACGGCTGCCTACTTGCGTCAGATGGAGAGCCAGAGCAGGAACGCTCTGGTGGGGTTTGGCGGCGGCCTGGTCGGCGGGTTGACAGCGATGCCTGGCGCACTTCCTGCGATCTGGTGCGATATTCATGGTCTTCCGAAAACGCAGCAGCGCGGCCTGGTTCAACCCTACATCGGGGTCATGCAACTTTTTGCCCTCGCTCTCATGCTTTCGCACCACAGCCTCTCGTTCAAAGTCTTGATCGACTTTGGCATTTCTCTGCCCGCCTTAGCTGCGGGAACGGCTGCAGGTATCGTCTTGTTCGGTCGAATCAACGAAGCAGCCTTCAAACGTATCATCCTTGGCTTGCTGCTGTTTTCGGGAATTTGCCTTGTGATTTAGCAGGACCTCGTGGGAAGGCATGCGTGCTTCTGCGTGCGCGCCGATCCGGGCCGGCTGCTCATCTGCGCGAGCACGGAATTGAAGTTGTCGCCGACCTGCCGGGTGTGGGCGAAAAGACCGTCAGCCGTCACGTCCACGAAATGTCAGGGCAGTGGCTGGAGTTTCCGCAGCATGGTCGGCGACGGTATCGAGCGGAGGAGCGGTGTCCAGGGGCCTCATCCCCCGAAGCCATAGTAGTCACGCACCACGGTCTCGCGGAGCTTGCCCGGCTCGAAGATCTCGATGACGACCCCGTCGGGTGCGCCGAGCATGAAATAGCCGCCGCCTCCGCCCAGGCGGCGGATGGGATTGGGAATATGCAGGCCCGCAGCGGTCATGCGTTCGTAAAGCTCGTCGATGCCGACGACCTGCATGCCGAGATGATGGACGGCATTCTTGCCCTCGCCGCGTGGCAACTGGTCATAGAGATGCAGGGCGCCGATGCCGACCTTGATGAAGACGTTGCGGGCACCGGCAACGTCGCCATCCCACTTCACCTCGGCATCGAACCACTTCTTGTAGAAGGCGATTGTCGCATCGACGTTGGATGCGAACAAATGCACATGCTGCAGGTGATAGCGCTGCTTGGTGCCATAGGGGTACTGCCACTCGTTCTCGGGTGTCGTCATGCTGTCCTCGGATGTTGAAGTCGGATATCGGATTAGCGCTTCACGAGCGGGCAAGTGCTCTCGGCCAGCGGAATGGTCACGTCCTGGGCCGGAATCGTGCGGAGGATCTTGTAGAGATCCCACTCTCCCTTGGAGTCCTTGGGGGCCTTGCCTCCGGCGAGGTACATGTCGCAGACGACGCGGCCGTCCTCGCGGATCGTGGCGCCATGCGTGAAGGCGCTCTCGATCCGGGTTGCGCGCATTTTGCGACGACTTGATTTGCGTCGTCCGACCGGTCGCCTCCACGGCCTGTAGATAGTGACGCACCGGCTCATAAACGCCGATCTGCGTGAAGGTCGGCCGCTGTCCCTTGCGCCCCGGGCAATCGGAGCAAGCGCGCGCGACGAGCATCCCGAATACAGCCTCATCCGGCGTTCCCCCATCATTGCTGTGGGAGGGTCTGTGTCAGAGCCGGTTCAGGCTGGCAAACGAGGTTTTCGCGGTGTCCCTTGAGTGAAACTCAACTCAATCGTTTGCACGCTTTCGCGAGGATGTCCTGGCCGCCGCCTTGTTGGCGCCCTGTTGCTTGCAGGCGTTGCAGAGCCACGTGGCAAAGGCCGCGACCGCCGGATCGTCCGCCATGCGTTGCTCATATTCGAGCACGAAGTGGCGCCGCGTCGGCCGGACCACGGGATGCGCTCTGACGAGATTGAGTTGCGCAAGGTCCGGAGCGAGCAGGCTCTCGATGGCGATGGCGGCGCCGAGCCCGGCCGCAGCGGCCTCGATCGCGAGCCCCAGATTTTCAAAGCTGCTTCCGCCGCGGATCGGCACCTTGGTGAGCTGCGCGTGGTCCAGCCAGCGGCGCCAGTCGTCGGGCCGCGGCCTGTTGTGCAGCAGCGGAACGGACGCGAAATCCAGCGCGCCATCCTTCAGCAGAGCTGGCGAGCAGACCGGCACGGTGGCGATCGGCAGCAGAGGCCGGGTGACGAGGCCGGCTCTCGGCTCTCCGTCCGAGACGGCAATGACGGCATCGTAGCGGCTGGCAAGAAGATCAACCGGGTTGGCGCTGGTGTGCAGATCGATCTCCAACTCGGGATGTGCCGCCTTGAGCCCCGGCCATATCGGCAGGAGAAAACGCGACAGGAAGAATCCGTAGACGCCGACGGATAGCCGTCTGAACTGCCGCAGGTGCAGGCCTTCAGCGGCATCCGCAATGCGATCGAGGGCCTCGCGGGTGGAATCGGCGAACGCCTTGCCGGCCGAGGTCAGGACGAGGCCGCGCGACCCCCGCAGGAACAGCGCGGTGCCCATGCGCACCTCGAGTGCGCGGACGTGCCTGCTGACTGCGCCGACCGTCACGTTCAACTCGTCGGCGGCTCGCGTGATCGACAGGTGTCGTGCGGCCGCTTCGAATGCCCGCACGGCATGGAGTGGAGGAAGTCGTCGTGAAGCCATGATGGTGCGCCCCGCGGGATGACCGGGCCTTGAGTTTCGCTCAAGGCGCCCGCCCAAGAAGTCGTTTGCGTGGAGCGCTGTCAAGTCATACCCGAACACTGGCCCGGGGTCCGCCCCGCCCAAGATACGTCCGTCCGGAGAGGAAGCTCATGACCGTTCATGCCGGTTTGGCCCGTCGCGAAGCGTCGTCCCGACGCTCGATCGCGTTAGCGCCCACCTGCCGTGGGCTGAACTACTTTGCGATCGACCGGAGCATTCGGGATCTGCTTCCCCTGTACATGGAAGCGCCGCTGCTGGCGCATCTCGGGCCGCATCTCGCCGAGCTTGGCGCGCTTGCCGGAAGTAAGCTCTACGATCTGTCCGATCAGGCCGAGCGCCATCAGCCGGTGCTGCATCCGCGCGATGGCTATGGCCGCGATGAGGAGTGGGTCGAATACCACCCGGCTTACCGGGAGATGGAGCGGATCGCATTCGGACAATTCGGTATGCACGCGATGTGCAATCGAGGTGGCGTGCTGGGCTGGCCCTCGGTGATGCCGCCGATCGCAAAATACGTGTTTCACTACCTGTTTTCGCAAGCCGAGTTCGGCCTGCTGTGCCCGGTGAATCTGACCGACAGCTCGTCCGAGCTGGTGCGACGTTTCGGCAGCGACGAGCTTCATAAGCGCTATCTGCAACGCATGTGGAGCCAGGATCCGGCCACGCTGTTCAAATGCGCGCAGTTCATGACCGAGAAGGCGGGCGGCTCCGATGTCGGTGCGGCCGAACTGACCGCCGTGCGCGATGGCGCGCATTGGAGGCTCTATGGTGAAAAATGGTTCTGCTCCAACGCCGATGCGGAGCTTGCCGTGTTGCTGGCACGGCCGGAGGGCGCAGTCGGCGGCGGGCGCGGCCTTGGCCTGTTCCTGATGCCGAAGACGCTGCCGGACGGCAGCCGCAACGCCTATCGCATCGTGAGGCTCAAGGACAAGCTCGGCAGCCGCACCCTGGCCAGCGGCGAAATCGTGTTCGATGGAGCCGTCGCCTATCAGCTCGGTGAGCTCGATCAGGGCTTGAAGCTTATGCTGGTGATGGTGAATTCCAGCCGTGTCTCGCATCTGGCGCGCGCCGCCGGCATGATGCGCCGCTGCCTCAACGAAGCGCTGCAGGCCTCCCGTCACCGCAATGCCTTCGGCCGCGCAGTGGTCGATCATCCCCTGATGCGCCGGCAGCTCGTCAAACTGATGGTGCCGACCGAGCAGGCGCTGTCCGCGCTGCTCTATTCGGCAACCGCACCGGAGAAGGTGCTGCGGCTGCTGACGCCGATCGTCAAATACCGGGTCTGCCGCGACAACGTCACGGTGGCGACCGGTGCGATGGAGGCGCGCGGCGGCAACGGCTATGTCGAGGACTGGCCGAACGCACGGCTGATGCGCGATGCCCATCTCGGCCTGATCTGGGAGGGCACCAGCAACATCAACGCGCTCGATGCCGTGCAGCGCGCCGTTGGAAAGATCGGCGCGCACGCCGCCCTGCGCGACGATCTCCTCACCCGGCTCGCGGATACACAGGGCATTCCCGGACAGTTTCGCACGCGGCTCGATGGCGCGGTCAATGGTGCGCTGCGCTTTGCGGAAGAGGTCGCGTCCCGCAAGGAGAATGAGCGCTTCTGCCGGGCCGCGGCGGGCAAGCTCTATCACGCTGTCACCGCCGCGCTGTTCATTCAGGAGGGATTGCGCCTGGGTCTATCCGGCGGCGACGCCCGCCGCCTGCTGCTCGCGCGCTTCGTGCTGGAGCACCGGGTGCAAGAGCCGAACACGTTGAACTTGGAGAGCCAGCGCTGGGAGGACGAGGCCATCGACCTGCTGCTGGATGAGGCGCCAGTGCCGTTGTCGCGCGCGGCCGCGCTGCTGGTGAGGTAATCGCGATGGATCAGTCGGCCCAGCGCGAACTCGCTCGCCTGCTTGCGACCCTGCGCCGCGAAGGACGCCAGCAGAGCGGCCTCGACCAGCGCCTCGTGCCGCCGGACAAGCCGACCGCCTATCGCGTCGCGCGCATGGTCGAGGAGGAGCTCGGCTGGACCGTCGCGGGCTGGAAGATCGCAGCGATGAAGGAAGGGCTGCAGCGCGAGTTGCGTACGGATTCGCCGATCTATGGCCGGGTCTACGCGCCGCTCATCAAGCAAGCACCCGTCACGGTCGAGTATGCACGCCAGTGCAGTCCCATTCCCGAAGTCGAGTACCAGGCGCTGCTCGGCGCCGATCTTCCGCCGCGTGAAGCGCCTTACAGCATCGAAGAAGTCAAGCAGGCCGTCGTTTCGCTGCATCCGGGCGTGGAACTGGCCGAGTGTCGTTTCGTCCACGACGCCGCGTTTCCTCCTTTGCCCGCTATCCTTGCGGACGGAGCCGGCAGCGGGACGATTGCATACGGTCCGCCGATCGAGAACTGGCGGGAGCGCGACATTGCCGGCCAGGAGGTCGTGCTGACCTGCAATGGGACCTTGAGGCGGAAGGGCAATGCGGCGATCGCGCTGGACCATCCGATCGTGCCGGTGACGTGGCTCGCCAACGAACTCTCCCGGACCGGCATCGGCCTGAAGGCGGGGCAGATGATCAGCACCGGCACCGTGACGGGAATGTTGAGACCGAAGGCCAGTGAGACGTTCGTCGCGGATTTCGGACCTTTCGGCAGCGTGACGGTGACGTACGCGTGATCTGATCGAACTGACAATCTTCCAAGAACAACAGTCGGACGTGGGGGCGCGATGATGTCGTGGTCACACACCCAACCGGCGAGGAGTTGGAAACGGCATGGCGCCAGCCTTGCCTCGAGGGAGGGGAGAAGCCTATGGGATTGATCAGTCTTTGCCGCAAATTACTTCTCGTGTCAGCCGTTGCGTTATCCATGCCTGCGATGGCGAGGGCGGAATTTCCCGAGCGACCGATCAAATTCGTGGTGCCTTTTGCCGCCGGCGGGCCGACGGATGCATTGGCGAGATCTCTCGCCGAGGGGGTCCGGGCCAAGCTCGGCCAGCCCGTCATTGTCGAAAACCGGGCTGGCGCCGGCGCCAATGTCGGAGCCGACTTCGTCGCGAATTCGCCAGCTGACGGTTACACCCTCCTGTTCGGGACATCGGGCCCGCTCGCCATCAATGTGAGCCTGTACACCAAGCTCAGCTACGATCCGATCAAGAGCTTCGATCCGGTCATCATGATCGGCAAGATGCCGAACGTGCTCTCGGTGCATCCCTCCGTGCCGGCGCAGAATGTGCAGGAGTTGATCGCGTATGCGAAAGCCAATCCGGGAAAATTGAGCTTTTCCTCGTCCGGCAACGGCGCATCGACGCATCTCGCTGGCGTCATGTTCAATGCCATCGCCGGCACCGATATCCTGCATGTGCCTTACCGCGGCGGCGCACCCGCGATCAACGATCTCATCGGCGGCCAGGTTCAGATGAGCTTTGCCGACATCTTCGTCTCCGCACCTCACATCAAGGCCGGACTCCTTCGCGCGCTCGGCGTGACGACGATCGAGCGGACGCCGGTTCTGCCTGATGTGCCGACCTTCGACGAGCAGGGCCTGAAAGGTTTCGATGTCAGCGTGTTCTTCGGCGTCGTCGCACCGAAGGGCGTGCCTGAGCCGATCATCGCGAAGCTCAATGCGGCTTTCGTCGCCGCCATGAACGACAACTCGATCAAACCGATTCTCGATGCGCAGGGAATCATCCCGGCGCTGTCGAGCAGTCCCGCCTATCTGGGGACGTTCATGGCGCAGGAAATTCCAAAATGGCGGGACGTCATCAACTCGATCGCACTGCGAATTGATTGAGGCGGGAGAAGCCATCGGCAGTCGTGGTTCGCCAGGGGGCGGTAATTCACGGTGCCGATGACGAGCCGCCGGCAGGGCACATGAAGACACGAGCTTGGCCCCGAGCGAACCACTGGAGAGAGGATCTTATGTTTCAACGTAGCAGTTTGATGATTGCGATCGCGGCGCTCGCCATGTTCGTGCCCGTCTGCGCCGGCGCACAGGAATACCCGATCAAGCCGATCACGCTGATCATTCCCTGGCCAGCCGGCGGATCGACCGACCTCACCATGCGCGCGATCGCCGAGAGCGCCTCGAAGGTGCTGGGACAACCGATCGCGATCGACAACAAGGCCGGAGGAAGCGGCACGGTCGGCCCAGCCACCATGGCCGCATCCGCGAAGCCCGACGGCTACACCATCGCGCAGCTCCCGATGGGAGTGTTCCGCCTGCCGCTGATGCAGGAAACCCCCTGGGATCCGTCGAAGGACTTCAGCTATATCATGCACCTCTCGGGCTACACCTTCGGCGTCACGACCAGTGCGGAAGGTCCGTTCCAGACATGGCAGGACGTGGTCGACTACGCCAAGGCCAATCCGGGCAAGGTCACCTATGCGACGCCTGGCGTGGGCACTTCGCCACATGTCGGCATGGAGCAGATCGCTATGCTCGCGGGCATCAAGCTCACGGCTGTTCCGTTCAAGGGCGGCGCGGAGACGAATGCCGCGGTGCTCGGCCAGCACACCATGCTGCAGGCCGACGCCACCGGCTGGCGTCCGCTGGTCGACGCCGGCAAGCTGCGCCTGCTGATGGTGTGGACCGCGAGCCGCTCGCCGAACTTTCCCGACGCGCCGACGCTGAAGGAGCTCGGCTATCCCGTGGTCTACGACTCGCCGTTCGGCATAGCCGGCCCGAAGGGCATGGATCCCAAGATCGTCGCCAAGCTGCACGACGCCTTCAAGAGGGCGCTGGATGATCCGGCTGTGGTCGCGACGCTGTCCAAATACGACATGGTGCCGAACTACAAGAACAGCGAGGACTACAAGAAGTTCGTCGTCGAGGTCACGGACTCCGAACGCAAGGTGATCGATGCACTCGGGCTCGGCAAGAAGAACTGAGCCATGAGTGACAACAGCAACGTCAAGTTCCGTCCCGACAACACCGAGCTCTGGGGCGGGCTGATCGGTCTCGGGCTCGGCCTCTTCGTGATACGGTCGGGGCTGCACCTCAAGCTCGGCACGATCCACGATCCCGGCTCGGGTTTCGTGCTGTTCTACACCGGCATCCTGATGTGCGCGTTCGCTGCAACGATCATCGTTGCCGCGCTGGCCGACGGCGGACCGACGTTCGGCGCGCGCTGGAAAGATGTGCACTGGGCCAAGCCTGTCATCGTCATCGCGTGTCTCATCATGTTCGCCTTCGCGCTCGATCCTTTCGGCTTCCTGCTGTCCTCGATCCCGCTGATGCTGCTGCTGATGCGTCTGATCGATCCGGTACGCTGGGTCCTCGCGGTGCCGATCTCCGTCCTGGTCCCCGTCGGCATGTGGTGGCTGCTCAAGCATGGGCTTGGCATCCAACTGCCATCCGGCATGTTCGAAATCGGCTGAGCGCTCGCCATGGATACTCTCGTCAATGTCGCGCATGGGTTCGGGGTCGCGTTGGCGCCGATCAACCTGCTTTACTGCTTCATCGGCGTCTTCATCGGCACGCTGGTCGGCGTGCTGCCGGGCATCGGGCCAATCTCCGCGATGTCGCTGCTGCTGCCCGTGACGCTCTCGGGAACACCGGAATCCGGTATCATCATGATGGCCGGCATCTACTACGGCTCGATGTATGGAGGCTCGACCACCTCGATCCTGGTCAACATCCCCGGCGAGGCAGCTTCCGTCGTCACTTGCATCGACGGCCACCAGATGGCGAAGCAGGGCCGCGCGGGTCCCGCGCTCGGCATCGCCGCCTTCGGCTCCTTCATCGCCGGCACCTTTTCGCTGGTCGCCTTGATGCTGGTCGCGCCGAAGCTCGCGAGCGTCGCCATTGTCTTTGGTCCCACCGAGTATTTCAGCCTGATGGCGCTCGGGCTCGTGGTGCTGACCTTCCTCAGCCAGGGCTCGATGGCGAAGGCCTTGTTGATGGCCTGTATCGGCGTCGTGCTCGGTCTGATCGGGCTCGACAGCATTACGGCGCAGCCGCGCCTGACGTTCGGCCGCATGGAACTGATGGACGGCATCGGGCTCGTGCCTGTCGTGATGGGCCTGTTCGGCGTCGCCGAAGTACTGCTCAACACCGAGCAGTTGATCCGGCGCGACATTATCAATGCCAAGATCACCCAGCTCTTTCCGAACCAGGAGGATTGGAAGGCGAGCGCTGGCCCCGTCGGCCGCGGCACCATTCTCGGCTTTTTCCTCGGCATCCTGCCGGGCGGCGGCGCGGTAGTAGCCTCTTTTGCTTCCTATGCCCTGGAGATGCGGCTCTCCAAGACTCCCGAGCGCTTCGGCCACGGCGCGATCGAGGCCGTCGCGGGGCCGGAATCCGCCAATAATGCCGCCGCCGGTGGCGCCTTCATTCCGCTGATGACGCTTGGGATTCCACCGAACGTGGTGATGGCGCTGCTGCTAGGCGCCTTCGTGATTCACGGCCTGCAACCGGGACCGCTAATGATCACGCAGAACCCCGGACTGTTCTGGGGCATCGTCGCCAGCATGTATATCGGCAACCTCATGCTGCTAGTGCTCAATTTGCCGATGATCGGCATGTGGGTGCAGCTCCTGAAGCTGCCCTACAACATTCTGTTCCCCCTCATCATCCTCTTCACCATCATCGGCGTCTATTGCAGCGGCAATAACGTGTTCGACGTCTACGTCATGATCGCGTTCGGGATCATCGGCTACTTCATGCGCAAGCTCGGCTATGAGCCGGCACCGCTGGTGCTCGCCTTCGTGCTGGGACCGATGCTGGAGAACAATCTGCGCAAGTCGCTGATCCTTTCGCAGGGCGATCTCGGCACCTTCGTGACGCGGCCGATCTCGGCGGTGTGCCTCGCGCTTGCTCTGGTGCTGCTGATCGGACCGCTGTTGCCGACGCTGCGCAGAAAGCGCGAACTGGTGGCGCTTGACGAGGGAGCCTGACGTTGACCTGTGCGGCTCTCGCTTCTCGACGCTATGGCTTGTCGATTGCGCTCTTCAGCAGGAGCTCGAGCTCGTGACTGACCTCCTCCAGGGGTTGGGCGCTACGCGCAGCCCTGCACATGGCGACTGTACCTTCGACCGATGCGACGATCAGCGTGGCAAGCCGCCGTGCGCGCGACGCGGTGAGGCCTTCCTGCTTCAGCGCATTGGACAGGATCTGCTGCCAGTCCGCAAAGATGCCCTGAGCGAGATCAAGCAGATGGCGCTGGACCGCCTGTCCGCCGGCGGTTTCCTGATCGGAGGGATCGCTGACATATTCCTCGACGGCAACTGCCAGGATAGGACATCCGGCCTGATAATTCGTCTGCTCCAGCGTCCTCTTCCAAAGCGTGATGAAGGCGCGCAGGCCGGCCATGGCCCCCCGTTCGCTGGTGAGATGCCGCAGGGGACCGCTGACCTGGGTGCCCGCAAAGACAATGGCATCTTCGATGAGCTGCCGTTTGCCCCCGGGAAAATGATGGCTGATCGATCCGCGCGGCGTGCCGGTGTGGCGCACGACCTCCCGTACGCTCGTCGCATTCACGCCGCGGCGGCTCATCAGATCGGCGGCCCCGGCCACCATTTTCGCTCTCGTATCGGACGTCATCGGGCACCTCGTCGTCCGACGCTACAATATGACAGTTGACATAGCTAGCGCCGTGTGGATGTATGTCACGTGACATAGTCAGCCCCGGAGAGCTCGAGATGACCTTTATCCACGTGATGACCCCGCAAGGCCGATTGACCGGTCAGCAGCGCCGGGTGCTTGCCAAGACGCTGACGGATGCCGTGCTGGTGCCGGAGGTCGGCCGGCTCGTTCCCCAGGCACGCCGAGGTTACCAGGTGCATTTCCTCGAGCGCCCGCTCGACATGATCGCGCACGGCGGAGAGCTGCTCTCGGACCAGCCGAGCGACGTCATGGTGGTGGACGTCGTCGTGATGGACTGCTGCTGGACCCGCGAGGATCGAGCCGTCGTCATTCGCAATGTGCTGAGGGCGCTCGCCGATGCTTGCGAGATGAAGGAGCCCTCTCCGAGCTGGTGGATCAATTTCCGCATCATAGAAGAGGGCAATTGGGGCTCCCGCGGCGGCGTGCTGTCCTTCCTCGACATTCTCCAGGAGGGCGCAGCGGCGTTCCCGCCGGAGCGGGCCGCAGCCATTCGAACCGCACTCGCCATCAAGAACGACAGGTAGACAGGAGACGCTCGCATGACCACCGAAGGCACGATCCGCACCGAGGCGCATGATCACATCCTGAAGATCATCATCGACAATCCCGCGAAGAAGAACTCCCTCTCCCCCCAGATGATGGATCTGCTGTCGGACGCGTTGACCGAGTTGCACGACAACGACGGCTACTGGGTCGGCGTGATTTGCGCGGAAGGCAAGGACTTCACCGCGGGCCTCGACATGCCGAAATTCTTCGGCCCGAACGCCGAGAAGCGGACTGTCAAGGAAGGCAATGTCGACGTTTTCGGCCTCACCAAGCGCTGCAGGAAGCCAATCGTCACCGCGACGCAAGGCATCGTCTACACCGTCGGCATCGAGCTGATGCTGGCCGGCGACATCGTAGTGGCCGCCGACGACAGCCGATTCTGCCAGATGGAGGCCAAGCGCGGCATCGCGCCCCTGGGCGGCGCTCACTTCCGCTATCTGTCCCGCGCAGGCTGGGGTAACGCCATGTACCACCTCTTCCTGTGCGATGAATTCACGGCGCAACGTGCCCGAGAGATCGGTCTCGTTCAGGAGGTCGTTCCGGCCGGCCAGCAGATCGGCCGTGCCATGGAGATCGCGGCGATCATCGCCCGCAACGCACCGCTTGGGATTCAGGTGACCAAGGAAGCGGCCGCGAAATACACCGAGCAGGGTGAGGCGGCTGCGATCGCCTGCATTCCGGCGATCCGGGACCGTGTGCTCAAGAGCGCCGACGCGCGCGAGGGCATCCAGTCGTTTATTGAGCGGCGGCCAGCAGTCTTCCAGGGACGGTGAGCCAATGCCACAAGCATCTTTGTGACGGGCGACAGGCGGATGAAGGTGGCTGATAACCAGATCTTTGGACAGTCATCAGCCCCTGGGGGCCTTCTTCGTTGAACGACGCAGCGTTGCGGGATGCAAGGCACCCCCAAAGCCTGTCTAGATTGCATTGCGATCGGGCGATTTCGGCTGATGGCTTGACTTGAAGGCCGCCTTCGCCCGCTCACGCAGGCGCTGGAAAACCACGTAGAGCATCGGCACGATGAATATTCCGATCGAGCTTGCGGCCAGCATGCCGGCGAAGACCGCCGTGCCGACGGCGCGCCGGCTGAGCGCGGCGGCGCCGGTCGCGATCACGAGCGGCAAGAGGCCCAGGATGAAGGCCGCCGAGGTCATCATGACGGCGCGAAAGCGCATATGTGCGCCCTGGATCGCGGCCTCGTCGAGCGGCACGCCGGCCTCGCGTTGCTCCTTGGCGAACTCGACGATCAGGATGCCGTTTTTGGCGGCAAGCGCGATCAGGACGACGAGGCCGATCTGACCGTAGAGGTCGAGATTGAGCCCAGCGATCTTGATGCCGAGGTAGGATCCGAGCACGCCGACGACGACCGAGAGCAGCACGGGAATCGGAATCACGGTGCTTTCATAGAGCGCGACCAGGAACAGATAAGCGAAGAGGACGGCGAGCATAAGCACGATGCCGGTCTGGCCGGCCGCCTGCTGTTCCTGGTAGGCGGTGCCAGTCCACGCGAAACCGTACCCCGGCGGCAGAACATCCTCCGAGATCTGCGCCATGGCGGCGATCGCGGTCCCGGAGGAGATGCCCGATGCCGGGCTGCCGTTGACGGTCACCGAACGATAATTGTTGTAGCGGGTGATGACCTGTGGCCCGGTCACGATCTTGAGGCCGGCGAGGGATCGTAACGGCACCATCTCGCCCGAGCTGTTACGCACATGGATGCGCCAGACATCGGACGTATCGGCGCGATCGAATGCTTCACCTTGCAGATTGACCTGCCAGGTGCGACCGAACAGGTTGAAGTTGTTGACGTAGATGCCGCCAAGCGTGGCCTGGAGCGCCGTAAAGATGTCGTTGACGCTGACGCCCAGCGCCTGGGCCTTGCGGCGGTCAATATCGAGATAGAGCGATGGATTGGTCGCCGTGAATGTCGAGAATACGCGCGCGAGCTGCGGATCGGCATTGGCTGCGCCGATCAACGCGTTCGTGACGCTGGAGATCGCGGCCGGGGCCTGACCCTCCAGGGCCTGCAATTGATATTCGAAGCCACCGCCGGTGGAGAGCCCGATGATCGGCGGCAGGTTGAAGGGTAGCACATTGGCTTGCCGGATCTGGGCGCCGGCGGCGAAGGTCTTGGCGATCAACGCCTGGGCGGAATCCGTTGCCGTCTTGCGGTCGGCGAACGGCTTCAGTCGCGCCACCACGAGTGCGCTGTTCGGCTCGGAGGCTCCGTCGAGGAGGGAAAAGCCGATCACCGCGAGGACGTGGTCGACGGCCGGCATCTGTTTCAAGATGTCCTCGATCTGCCGGGTGGTCTCGCTGGTCCGCGCTACCGATGCGCCGTCCGGCAACTGAACCGAGGTGAAGAAGGCACCCTGGTCCTCCTCGGGCAGGAAGCCGGTCGGGGTCACCAGCGACAGGCCGAAGATTCCTGCGGCAAAGGCTGCCACCAGCAGGAGCGACAAGGCTGCCATGCGCACCAGCCGGCGGACCGCGCCGCTGTAGTGATCGCGCACCCAGTCGATGCCGGTAAGCATGCGGCCGATGATGCCGCGGCGCTGTCCTGTATGATGCAGCAGCAGCGCACAAAGGGCTGGCGACAGCGTCAGGGCATTCAAGGCCGAGATCATCATGGCGGCGCTGATCGTCACCGCGAATTGGCGGAACAGCGTGCCCGAGATACCGGGAATGAAAGCGATAGGCACGAACACCGAGAGCAGTACCAGCGTGATCGCGACGATCGGCGCGGTGATCTGGCTCATGGCTTTCTTGCTGGCCTCGGCCGGAGACAGGGCAGGCTCCTCCGCCATGACACGTTCGACATTCTCGACCACGACGATGGCGTCGTCCACCACGATGCCGATCGCAAGCACCATTGCGAGCAGGGATACGGTGTTGGCGGAATAACCGAGCGCGAGCAGGACAGCGAAGGTGCCCACGAGGCTTACCGGGACCGCGACGGCCGGAATCGCGGTGGCACGCATGTTTCCGAGGAACAGATAGACCACGATCACAACCAGGACGAAGGCCTCGCCCAACGTCCACAGCACCTCCGTGATCGTGTCGCGTACGAACGTGGTGGAGTCGTATTGCACGAGATAACCGAGCCCTGCCGGAAACCGGCCGGACAGCCGCTGCATCGTGTCCGCGACCGCACGCGCGGTGGTCACCGCGTTGGCGCCGGGGGCGAGGTAGATCGCAATCGGAACTGCAGCTCGCCCGTCGATCCGGGCTTCGCTGTCGAGATTTTGCGCGCCCAACTCGACGCGGGCGACGTCCTTGACCAGCAGCGAGGATCCGTCCGGCTCGGCGCGCAGCACGATGTTGGCGAATTGATCGACAGTGGCGAGGCGGCCCATTGTCTGCACGTTGAACTGGAACTGCTGATCGTCGCTGATCGGCCGCGCGCCAATGCGGCCGACGGGAGCCTGGACGCTCTGTGCGCGAATGGCGGCGACCACGTCCGAGGGGGTCAGGTTGAGGCTGGTGAGGCGCTGCGTATCGAACCAGATCCGCATCGAATAATTCATCCTGGCGAACAGATTGGCCTGGCCGACACCCGGCGTGCTCGCAATCGCGTCCAGCACGTTGATGATGGCGTAATTGGTGATGAAGAGCGGGTCCTGCTGACCATCTGCACTGTAGAGCACCAGGAACTGCAGGATCGAAGAGGATCGTTTCTGGACGGTCACGCCCTGCTGTTGCACTTCCGTGGGCAATTGCGACAATGCGCTCTGGACGCGATTATTGACGTTGACCGTGTTGATGTCGGGATTGGTGCCGAGCGCGAACGAAACCGTCAGCGTATAGCTGCCGTCGTTGCCGCTGGTCGATTTCATATAGAGCGCGCGGTCGACGCCGACCACCTGCGCCTCCAACGGCTGTGCGACGCTGCTCTCCACGACCTCGGCGGAGGCGCCGGGAAAGTTCGCGGCTACGGTGACCTGCGGCGGCACGATATCGGGAAACTGCGCCACCGGGATCTGCGTGAGCGCCAGCGCGCCGGCAATGGTGATGACAAAGGCGATCACCATCGAAAGACGTGGCCGGTCGACGAAGACGCTCGATATCATTGGCTACCGCCCTTGCCGGTTCGGGGCGGCGGGGCGCGCCCGCCTTGCGGAGTCGCCTCGCCGGTTGAGTCTTTCATGCTCGACAAGATCAGCGGACTTGCCGGCTCTGGAGAGACGGTTTGGCCGGCGCGAACCCGCTGCAGCCCTTCCGCGATCACCTTGTCACCGGCCGTCAATCCGCTGATGACGGCGGCGATCGTGGGAGTCGATTGCCCGAGCTGAATGCGCCGCTGCTCTGCCTTATCGTTTGCCCCGACGACAAGAACGTAGTCGCCGCGCTGGTCGGACAGCACCGCCGAGCGCGGGATCGCCAGCACCTCGACAGGCTGGACTCCTTCGAGGACGACGGTGACGAATTCGCCGTTGGTGAGCTCGTGGACGGTAACGCCTGCGGCCGAGGGAGCGCGCAGGATCGGGTTGGCGATCTCTCCACGCACCGTGATCGTGTCGGTGTTCTGGGCGATGGTGTTGTCGACGAAATTCAGCTTGCCGGATTGCCCATACATGCGCCCGTCGGGCAGCCGCAACCGGATCGTCACCGCCTCGAGGCCGCCTTGGGGGCCGTAGCGTTCGCGCAGCTCGAGCCCCTGGCGCAGCGGCACCGGGAACGTGACATACATTGGATCCTGGCTGACGATCGTGGTCAGCACGCCCGAACTCGGACTGACGATGTTGCTTTCCGTCACGGCCGTGCGCCCGATCTTGCCGTCGATCGGCGCGCTGATGATGGTGTAGTCGAGGTTGATCTGTGAGGCCTGGACCTGCGCTTGCGCAGCCTTGACCTGGGCCTCGAGGCTGCGCTGGCTCGCGAGCGCGGCATCGTAGGTCGATTGCTGCCCGGCCGGTCCGCCAAGCAGGGTGCGGGCGCGCTCGGTGGTCAATCTGGCATTCTCGAGCGTCGCTTCGAGCTGTGCCACCTCCGCCTGCTTGGCGGCGACATCGGCCTCGAACGGGCCGCGTTCGAGCTTATAGAGCTGCTCGCCTTTCCTGATTTCGGCGCCCTCGGTGAACAGCCGCCGCTCCAGAAAAGCGGTGACGCGAGCGGCAATGTTGACCTGGTTGATGGCCTCGATCCGGCCGAGAAACTCACTGCTCTCGGTGATCGGCCGCCGCGCCGCTTCGACAACGCCGACGGCGGGCGCAGGCGGGGCCGGCTGCGGCCGCGCGGGTTCGCCGGCTAATGTCACGAGGCTCGCCGCCAGCAGTCCGAGCCGGACGTCAGCAAGGTTCATCGTCCGCTCCCTGCACCAGGCTCGGAACTGCCGGCGTCAGGCCTCCGCGATTCGACCAGCTGAGCTAGTCCCGCGCGGTTCGGTTGCTGCGCGCCGGCTCGTCGTAGCCCTTGCGATGGCTATAGAACATCAGCGCGATCAGGCCGCAGCCGAGCACCAGAACAAGGATGGCGGCCGCCGCCAGCACGATGTTTCCGTAAAGCGGCATCGAGGGTGTCGCCGTCCAGACTGACAGGCAGAACCAGCTCGCGCCGAGGAAAAGCACTGCAAGCACGGCGACGACGATCCATTGGTTCTTGTTGCGTACCATTTCCTCATCCTCTTCGGACTACCAGCGCCATCCGCAATGACGGCGCCCACGATGCCACCAGCAAACCCAGCGGCGGCGCCGGCGCGGTCGCGGGCCCCAGCCAGGATGAGAAGGGCCCCAGCCGGGCCGCGGCGGAGGTCCCCATTGCACCGGGATGGCGCGATCCCCCGGTGCCCGGCCGGCCCGAGAGAGACCGGGATCGACCGGCATTGCGTCCGCAACACCGATGAACTGAGCGCCGGACGCTCCGATCGCGGCGGCGGCAATGGTGTTCATCGCAAGGCTGAGGAAGACGCGGCGACTGGGAGCATCCATGGTTGTTCTCTCCTCTGTTATCCGGTCGTTCGCACTGATTGCAGCGCGTAGAGCAGCCATGCCAGGCCATGGGCAATCAGGTCGACGCCCAACAGGAAGCCGAGAGCCCAAGCGCTGATGGTGGGGAAGCCGAACAGGACCAGCACGCCGGCGATCACCGCGAAGACGCCCGAGATCAGCATCATCCATCCGTTCTGCCGCCAATAGGCAAAGCTCAGCACGCATCGAATGACACCCGAAGCGAACAGCACCGCGCCGAGGAAATAGGTCAGGATAAGCGCGCCCGAGACCGGCTGGGTGAGCAGCACGACACCGAAGGCGAGGTAGAGCGCGCCGAGCACGACTTGCCAAAGGAACCCGCCCCACCCCTTGGTCCAGAAGGCGTGGGCAATCTCGAATGCGCCGGCGGCGATCGCGGTGAGCCCGATGAGCTTGACACTGACGACGGTGGCGAAGGCAAGGTCGCCGAGCGCGAACAGGCCGGCGGCGATCAGGACGACGCCGAGGAGCGCACAAACCCACAGCGGCGGAGCAACCACGGCATCGAGACTTCCGCGACTGTCATACACTCTCATGCGATCCTCCTGGGCGGTTACGGCCCGAACGAGCATGCATCGGATCCTAGCTTCGAACACCCGACACCGACATCGGACGAAACCCTGAGCGGCGGGGCGGGAATGTTCTCATCCTCTCCCTGCGCGAACCGGCATCAAGAGCGGACCGAACCGCGGGACCGAGACGGCGGGATCAGAGCCCGCCTCGCGGTCCCAGTGTCAGATGAGTTACGCCAGCCGCGAGATTGAGCCCGATCGAGCGTTCGACCGAGATCGGCTGCAGCATCACGCTCCTGCGCGAGCCGCCGACCAGGACGTTGGCGCCGAGGCCGGGACCAAATGCAAGATTGCCGCTCGCGCCGACGTAACTGCCGCGCAACGTGCCGGGGCCTATCCGCGAGTTCCTGGCGAGGACGGCCCACGATAGCGCGCCGGCGCTGGTCACGCCGATATCAACGCCGACGCGCCGTATCCGCCCCTCGTAGACGTACTGCCGGGGCGGGCGCAGCGCGTTGAATACGCAACGCAGCGCCTGCGTCGATCCAAGCACCAGTCCGACGCGTGGCTCCGAGAAGCACAGGAGCCTGCCCACCCTGAATCTCTCGGCTTGCGCGGGCGAGGTGACGGCGCAAAGAACGAGTGATGCGCCGATGGCGGCAAGATATCGCAACGTTCGCATTCAATCCTCCCGGTGGTTCGTGATGTCCCTGGCGCTCTGCGAGGGGCTGCCGTCCTGACGCCACCAGAACGAGATGGCGAGGCCAATCAGCAGCACTGCGCCGAGCAGGAAGAAGAAGATGGATTGCTTCAGCCAGGAAATCGCCGGAACGGCGGCGCCCATCGCAAGGCCAAGGAAGGCGATCTGCAACGACAGCAGGCTCAGGCCCGCAAGGAACGTGCCGAGCGCGAGCAACGTCAGCAGGACGAGTCCCGTTGCAGGGGTCGGAAGCAGTTGCTGCACGCCGGAGATCAGCATGATGTTCATCGTGATCAGGACCGCGATCCAGTGCAGGGCCTGCGTCCAGATCAGCCGGATCTGGCCCTCCTTCCCCTCGATCTCCGGCCACTTGGTGACAACGCAGACGACGCCGATGGCGAGCGCCAGGAATTCCCAATAGCCGGTCAAAGGCTGGTGCGAGACGTTGGTATAGGCAACGCCGACGATGGCGAGCAGCAGCGCGACGACGTAGGGGAGTTGCTGCCACAGGAAACGCGCCGTCGTCGAACGCGCAGGGGCATCACTCGGCTGCGCTTCGAATTCGCTCATGGCTGCTCGCTCGCAATTAATGGCGGCTTGGGATCGCCGCCCAGATAGTCCTCGACATAGAACCTGACGATCGCAACCCGACCGATCGCAACCAGCGGCATCGCGACCGCGACGCCCATGACGCCGAACTGAGCGCCGAGAAGGACGATCGCAACCAGTGTCCACGCCGGCGGGGTCTCGACTGCCTGGCGCTGGATCAGTGGGCCGATCACGTAGCCTTCGATCGACTGGATGATGGTGTACACGGCGACCGCCCAGATCAGGGGCGATGCGCCGAGCGGCATCGCGACGAGCGCGATCGGGATCGCGGCAACGATCGGCCCGAGATAGGGAATGAAGTTGGACAGACCGGCCTGAAGTCCAAGCACGAAGGGACCGGGCAGCCCGATAAGATAGAGCGCGAGCCACACGCACAACGTCATCAGCATGATGCGGATCAATTGTCCGACGAACCACAGCCGCATGACGTTGCCCATCTCGTCCATCACGGCGCGCGCACGGGCGCGATGGGAATGCCTGACCAGCGCGATCACGCTTTCGCGGTGGCCGGTGGGATCGAAAGCGAAGAGAATGCCGAGGAACAGGATCACCAGCACGGCGGTCAGAAGGCTCGATGCTCCGCCGAGCAGAAATTGAGCGTGGCTGAAGAACCGGCCCTGATCGGCGAACAGCCATTGTGCAAAGTCGCGGCCCCATTCCGGGCCGAGCAGGTCGACGCCATACGACAGCAGGTGCTCCTGGAGCAGGTCGACCTGCGCATCCATCACTTTCAGAAGCAGACGCGTCTGTTCCGGCAGCTTGCGCGCGCCCCAGGCGAGGCCAAAGCAGGAGAGCGCGGACAGAAGCAGGACAACGAGCGTCAACCGCCAGGCTCGTTTGAGTGGAAGGACCGGCGCCAAGGTTCGCGCCAAGGCGTCCAGAAAGGCGGCGAACAGCACCCCGGCGAAGACAATCAGAAGGCTGGAGACCGTTTGCCAGATCAGGAACAAAGCGATGCCGGCGGCGAGCAGGGTGAGACCGACGGCCAGCAGACTTGGCCGTCCGGCCTCTCCGGTCTCGTCGACAGCGGTCTCGTGCCGAGGGAGTTCTCGGTAGTTTAGGGAGCGCATCCCGGAAACGCTGTCAGGTTGATCCATTGGAGGGGCCACTACGATGTCTCAGGGGCGAAGGCGGCGGCTGCCATAGTGCGGGTGTCTGCCGCCGCGATGACGCCAGTACCGGTGCTTTGTCGGATTGGTGTTGGTGTTCGGAGGCGCCTGCTTTTTGGATGCGGCGGTGCCGGTCTCCTTTGTCATCGCCGCGCTGTTGTCCTTCGATTGCGCGAGCGTGACGGTGGGTGACGCCATGACGGCCAGCAACCCGGCGAGGAGCAAGCTGCAACGCGTGATCGTCATGTTCATGTTCGCCTCCCTACAGTTCAAAGACGCCGGGTCAGATCGAAAGGGCACCGACGGCGAGCCCATAGACTCCGCCGCCCGCCGCGATTGCGACCGCTGCAAACAGGATGGCTTCGGTTCTCGTGAAGGTGCTTTCCTTGCGCTCGCGTTTGGCCATCAGGAACAGCAAGGTTCCGGGCGCGTAGAGGATCGAGGACAGCAGGAGAAACTTCGGGCCGCCGGCGTAGATCATCGCGGCGGCGTAGAGCGTCGCAACGGCGGCGCGGATCCAATCGCTCGTGCGGGCGCGCTCGCCGGCGTAATAGGTCTCGCCGGTCGATGCGAGCTTGAGGCCATAGGCCGCGACGAGGACGTACGGGATCAGCGTCATCGCACTCGTCATCTTCAGTGCGAGCGTGAAGGCATATTCGGCGAACCAGCTGACGAGCAGAAACGCCTGGATCACGCAGTTGGTCAGCCAGAGCGCACCGACAGGAACCTTGTTCGCATTCTCACGCGCGAGAAAGGACGGCATCGTGTGGTGTATCGCCGCCGAATGCAGGATCTCCGCGGCGAGCAGCGACCAGGACAGATAGTTGCCGAGGATCGAGATCAACAGCGCCACGCTGATGAACACGTTGCCCCAGCGCCCGACCATTGATTCCATCACGCCTGCCATCGACGGCGTCGAAAGATCCGCCAGCTCGTTCCGCGGCAAAACGCCGTAGGAGAGCAGCGTCACCAGGACGAGCAGGCAGAGAACGCTCAGAAAGCCCACCACCGTCGCAATGCCGATGTCCGCGCGATTCCTGGCGTAGCGCGAATAGACGCTCGCGCCCTCGACGCCGACGAAGACGAATACGGTAAGCAGCATCGTAGAGCGTACCTGGCTCAGCACCTGTCCGAGGCTCGGCGGCTCCGTTCCCCAGAAATTCCGCACCAACAGGTCGCGATCGAGAACGAACGCGGCCACGACGATGAACAGGAGTATCGGAACGATCTTTGCGAAGGTTGCAATCGTGTTGAGCCTGGCCGCGCCCCTGATGCCCCGCAGCACAAGAAAGTGCACACTCCACAGAAGCAGTGTCGCCGATGCAATGGCCGTCGGCGTCGTGCCGTCGCCAAAGATCGGAAAGAACTGCCCGAGTGTGGCCTTGATCAGAATGAGACAGGCGACGTCGGCAAGACAGCAGCCGATCCAGTAGCCGGCTGCCGAGGCGAATCCGATGTAGTCGCCGAATCCGGCCTTGGCGTAGGCATAAATGCCGGCATCCAGTTCCGGTTTGCGCTGCGACAGCGACTGGAAAACGAGCGCCAGCATAAGCATGCCCGTCCCTGCGATGATCCATGCGATGATCGCACCGAAGGCGCCGGTGGCGCGTCCGAATGCAGCCGGCAGGGCGAAGATACCGGATCCCACCATCGATCCGATCACAAGCGCAATCAACGCGTTGCGGGAAAGCTCTTGATCGGCCTCGTTCGACGAAGACGCCATGACGGAAGGTGGCCTCCCAATCCGGAGCGCGGCGGTGGTCACATCTGCCGACCGCCCCCCGCGGACGACCTTAGAAGTGTCTGCCGCATGCGCACATCAGGGATTCTCTGTAGGAGGTGAGGGCAGAAAAATCAGCCGCCGCCCGGGGCTCCGCAAGCCGTCTGCGGCGGGCTGGCCACAAGCACGACGCCGCCGCGGCAGAATTCACCGGCCTTGGCGAGCTCGGCGGCGAGGCGCCTGGCGTGCAGGATGGCTGCATCCTGATCTAGGCAGTCCTGTCCGATCCCGTCGGGAAAGAGGCCGTATTTGTCGGCGATGTGAAAGAAGAAGCGCATGGCATGGGTTAGATCGCGACCCGCCCGGCTTCCAAGTGACAAAGCTGTAAGGAGCGTAGGCCAAAGGGCTTAGACGTCGTTCCAAGCTCTCGCATCGGTCATGTGCGGCGTCGCTGCGATGCCCGCGGTTGCGACAGAGAAGGGTAATTTCCACGGCCGCCATTCGGGTGATTGTCCGATGCCGCTCCGGAAGCCCGAGGATTAGTGTCGCCTCCCTCGGCAAAGTCCCTGAGGAGGCGGATGTGTCAAATTTCGATCAAGACCTGACTGCGGCAGAGACGACTGGCAGTGCGTTTGCGGTGGACGCCGGCCTGCATGAATACATGCTTCGCATCTACGCTCACATGGCCGCGGGCGTCGGCTTGACCGCCGTTGTGGCCTGGCTGACCTATCAGGTCACAGGCCCGGCACTGCTGCAGAGTCCATTGATGTGGGTCTTCATTCTGGCGCCGTTGGGGCTGGTGTTCTTCATCGGCTCGCGCATCAACACGCTGTCCGTGTCGACGGCACGGCTGCTGTTCTTCCTCTACGCAGCCTTGGTCGGCGTATCGCTCTCGACATTGTTCCACATCTACACGGACTCGTCGATTGCCCGGGTCTTCTTCATCGCCGCCGCGAGTTTCGGAGCGCTCAGTGCGTTCGGGTATACGACGCGACGCGATCTCTCCGGGCTGGGCACATTCCTGTTCATGGGATTGATCGGCGTCATCATCGCAAGCCTGATCAACATCTTTCTGTCCTCGAGCGCGCTCGACTGGCTGATCTCGATCGTTGGCGTCGGCGTATTTGCCGGGCTTACCGCCTACGACACGCAGCGGATCAAGGCGATGTACGACAGCACGGATGACCATACCTCCGCGGGTCGCAAGTCGGTCATCGCGGCGCTGTCGCTCTATCTGAATTTCATCAACCTCTTCATGATGCTGTTGCGGCTTGCAGGCGGCCGGCGCTGAGATGGGGAGGACGGCGGCTTCAGGCCGCCGGCCGCTCCACCGCACTCGTCAGCGCATCGCGGAGGAGCTTTTCCTTCGTCTCGTCGAGTGACGTCTTGAGCACAACGCCGCCGGCGCTCTTGATCTCGTTGATTACCTTGTCCGCCGTCATGTGCTTGATCAGGACGAACAGGGCCGCGTTGCCGGGCTGGAGGCTGGTCGACAGGCTCTTCATGAAGGCGTCGTCGATGCCGAAGTCCGAGAGCGCGCCGCCGAGCGCGCCGGACGCGGCGCCTACCGCGACTCCGAGGATCGGGTTCAGGAACAGGACGCCGATGAGAAGGCCCCAGAAGCTTCCCGTCATTGCGCCCATGGCAGTGGTATTGACGAGTTGATTGAGCTTGATGCCGCCCGCGTCCGTCTTAACGGCAATCACGGCGTCGCTGATTGTGATCAGATATTCCTTCTGCAGCTTGAATAGCTGTTGGCGCACTTCTTCTGCCTTTGCTTCCGACGGATACACGATCGCGACAAGATCGGACATTGACACCTCCCGTTGATCCAAATGCGAACCGGAGCAGTCGATGCTACCGTGCAAGGAGACCCGCCGCGATTGGAGGAAACCCCGGATGTTGGGGAGGAATGTCCCGATGGGGCAGGCACAGTTGGCATTCATGCCGAATCCGGGTGGCGTACGACAACCAACAGCACGTCATTTACGCCGCCCGGCCGATATCGGACTGAGCGCTGCCGTCAGCGGCGGCGATTTTGCACGCAGGTGCCCTGCCGCCCGCTCACCGATGCGCGGCATTGGGAGCGGGTCTCATACATGCAGTTGAGCATTCCCTTGATCTTCGAGCACCATGCCAGATCCTGCGCCTGTACGGGCGTCGTCGAACCCATCGCGCTGAGCGCAATGAAGATGGCCGCGGACAGCAAAGCCAGCTTTCTCATGTCGATCCTCCTGTCGTCGTGTGAATCATTCGGAGCCTGAGCGGCCGGTTCCCTTGCCACCTGCTGCTTTGGCGAACGCGCCGCGGCGGGAGCAGGTGCAGCCTTAATGCACCGCTTGCGGCGTTTCCGGTATCGGGTGATTGCCTGACGTTGCCCTGGGAATCTTCTGACTGCTGCCGGAAGGTTCTCCGGACCACGATTGCATCTGTGATCGCTCAGTAGATTTACCGATGGAAGCGAGATGATCTATCGACAAGATCGTCAGCGGAGCAGTTGACCGATGATCATGTCATGCCGATGCGGCCGCTGAACATCGCGCTTGTCGCAGCGGTCACCACGCTGCTGGTTGCCGCCTGTGAAAGAGGCCCGGTGGAGGATGCGCCCCCGGCGCCACGTCCGGTTCGCACGACCACGGTCGAGAAGCGCGAGCAGCTAACGCCGTTCACGTTTACGGGGCGTATCGAGGCGGAGGACGAGGTAAGCATCGCATTTCGAATCGGCGGGCGGCTGCTTTCGAACAACACCCGGCTTGGTGATCGCGTCCAGGCCGGCCAGCTTCTGGCGCAACTGGAATCGCAGAACGAAGCGAACGCGCTACGCCAGGCGCAGGCGGCACTTGCTGCTGCGCAAGGCCAGCTCACTCAGGCCCGCAATCATTTCGAGCGTCAGCAGACGCTGCTGGCGCAGGGTTGGACCACCCGCGCCAACTTCGAAGCCGCGACGCAGGCGCAGCAGACCGCCCAATCGCAGCTCGATATGGCCGAAGCCCAGTTGAGCGCCGCCCACGATCAAGTTGGCTTTACCGAGCTGCGCGCCGATGCGCCGGGCAAGGTCACCGAAACCGGCCCCGCCGCCGGCGAGGTCGTTCAGGCCGGGCAGACGATTGCGAAGATCGCTCGCCAGGACGGTCGCGATGCGGTCTTCGATGTGCCCGCCCAACTGGTGAGAGCGGCGCCTGCCAATCTGCAGGTAACGGTCGCGCTCACGGACGATCCGGCAGTAACGGCACAGGGGCGCATCCGGCAGGTCGCCGCCCAGGCCAACCCGGTCACGCGGACCTTCGAGGTCAAGGTGGGCCTTACCGATCCGCCGGCTGCAATGCGGCTCGGGGCGACCGTGGTCGGGCGCGCCGAGGCGAGCTCCGGCCCGATGATCGGCATTCCCGCAACCGCGCTGACGAGGATGAATCAACAGCCGGCCGTCTGGGTCTTCGATCCCTCGGCCAATACGGTCTCAGTGCGGAACGTCGACGTGCTGCGGTTCGACCAGGCGCAGGTGATCGTCGCGCAAGGGCTTGATAGCGGCGAGATCGTCGTGACCGCAGGCGTTCAGGCACTTCATCCAGGCCAGAAGGTGCGCGTGCTCGGGTCGGGGCGATGAGTGGATTCAACCTTTCGGAATGGGCACTGGGGCGACGCTCGCTGGTCGTCTACCTCATGCTGATAGCGGTGGCCGCCGGCGTCCTGTCATATTTCCGGCTGGGCCGGAACGAGGATCCCGCCTTCACGATCCGGACCATGGTCGTTCATGCCGTCTGGCCAGGGGCGACGGCCGACGAGACGATGAAGCAGCTGACGGAGCGCCTCGAGCGCCAATTGCAGGAGACCCCGCATCTGGATTTCCTGCGCAGCTTCACCCGGCCAGGCCTCACGACCATCTTCGTGAACCTCAAGGGAAGCACCAATGCGCGGGATGTCTCCGATACCTGGTACCACGTGCGGAAGACGATCGGCGACATTCGCCATACGCTGCCTGCCGGTGTCGTCGGTCCGTTCTTCGACGACGATTTCGGCGACACCTTTGGCATCGTCTATGGCTTTACCAGCGATGGCTTCGCGCAACGCGAGCTGCGTGACCGGGTCGAGGCGATCCGTTCGCAGCTCCTGGCTGTGCCGGATGTCGCGAAGATCGAGCTGCTGGGCGCACAAGAGGAAGTGATCTTCGTCGAGTTCTCCAAGCAGGAGCTTGCAAATCTCGGTGTTGATCGCACGGCTCTGATCGCGGCGTTGCGGGCGCAGAATATCGTGATGCCGGCTGGAACGATTCAGACCGGCACCGAGCGGATATCGCTGCAGGTGTCGGGCAGCTTCCTGTCCGAGCAGGACATCGCCGATATCAACTTCGCCGCCGGCGATCGCATGCTGCGCCTGAGCGACCTTGCGAAAGTGCGGCGGGGCTACGCCGATCCACCTCAGCCGCTGTTCCGGATCAATGGCCGTCCGGCGATCGGGCTTGCCATCGCCATGCGCGACGGCGGCGACATCCTCGCGCTCGGCAGGAACGTCAAGGCGGCGATGGCGCGGATCACCGCTGATCTGCCGATCGGGATCGAGCCCAGCCTGGTGGCCGACCAGGCCGTCGTCGTGGGCAAGGCGGTCGGCGAGTTCATGACCTCGTTGTTGCAGGCGATCGCCATCATTCTGGCCGTGAGCTTCATCAGCCTTGGGGTTCGTCCGGGCCTTATCATCGCGCTGGCGATCCCGCTCACGCTCGCGGTCGTGTTTCCGGTCATGGCGGTGCTTCAGATCGACATGCAGCGGATATCGCTCGGGGCCCTGATCATTGCGCTTGCCCTGCTGGTCGATGACGCCATGACGACGACGGATGCCACGCTCATTCGCCTGGCGTTGGGCGACAGCAAGGTCGAGGCCGCCAGCTACGCCTTTCGGACCCACGCGCTGGCCATGCTTGCGGGGACGCTCGTGACGATCGCGGGCTTCATTCCGGTCGGCTTTGCCGCCAGCGCCGCGAGCGAATACACGTTCTCGCTGTTCGCTGTGGTCGCGATCGCGCTACTGGCGTCCTGGTTCGTCGCGGTGATCTTCGCGCCACTGCTCGGCGTTGCCATCCTTGTCCCGCCCAAGCAGAAGGGCGCTGCGGCTCCCGGACGGGTATTCCGGCTGTATCGACGCTTGCTGATATCGGCGATCCGCGCCAAATGGCTGACCCTCGGTGGGACCGCCGCGCTGTTCGTCGCCTCCGTGCTCGCGCTGCCGCTCATTCCGCAACAGTTCTTTCCGTCCTCCGATCGGCCGGAACTGCTGGTCGATCTCAGCCTGCCGCAGAACTCGTCGATTTTTGCCAGCGAAACCGCGGCAAAACGTCTGGACAAGATGCTGACGGGCGATCCCGATGTCGCGCATTGGAGCACCTATGTCGGGCGCGGTGCGATCCGGTTCTATCTGCCGCTCAGCGTCGAATTGCCGAACGACTTCTTCACGCAGGCGGTCGTCGTGGCCAAAGACATCGGGGCGCGTGAGCGGCTGCATGGCAAGCTGGAACGATTCCTCGCCGACGAGTTTCCGAACGCGATCTCGTCGGTATCTCCGCTCGGCCTTGGCCCGCCGGTCGGATGGCCGCTGCAGTATCGCGTCAGCGGCCCCGACGTCGAGCGGGTGCGTGACATCGCGCTCGAGGTCGCACGGATCGTCGGGGCCGATCCGGCCGCCAAGAGCGTGAATTTCGACTGGATGGAGCCCGATCGCCAGGTGCGGATTCGCGTCAACCAGGACGAGGCCCGACTTCTCGGCCTCAGTTCGCAGACGATTTCCACCGTTCTGAACACCGTGATATCCGGCACGCCGGTCACGCAGGTGCGGGACGATATCTACCTGGTCGATGTGGTGGTCCGCGCAACCGATGAACAGCGCGTCTCGCTGGCGAGCTTACGCACGTTGCAGATGCCGATCGCGGGTGGCCGGACCGTTCCATTGAGCCAGTTTGCATCGTTCGAATATAATCAGGAGTTTCCGCTGATCTGGCGACGAGATCGCGTGCCCACGCTCACGGTTCGGGCGGCCATTGCCGACCGTGTGCTGCCGGAGACGGTCGTCAACAGGCAGGCCGCGGCCGTGGCAAAGCTGAAGGCGGCGCTGCCGGCTTCATACCGCGTCGTGGTCGGTGGCACGGTGGAGGAAAGCCGGAATTCTCAGGCGTCCGTCATGGCGGTGGTGCCCGTGATGCTGTTCGTCATGTTCACGGTCCTGATGGCCCAGTTGCAGAGCTTTCCGCGATTGTTGATGGTCGTCAGCGTTGCACCGCTCGGTCTGATCGGCGTCGTCGCAGCGCTGCTGTTGTCGGGGCGGCCGTTGGGCTTCGTCGCCATTCTCGGTGTGCTTGCTCTGCTCGGCATGATCAGCAAGAACGCGGTCATCCTGATCGGCCAGATCGAGGCGGAGCGTTCACTGGGGAAGGGACCCTGGCAGGCCGCGGTGGATGCCAGCAGTTCCCGCTTTCGTCCAATCATGCTGACGGCCGTCTCCACCGTTCTCGGCATGATCCCGATTGCTCCGACGGTGTTCTGGGGGCCGATGGCCTTTGCGATCATGGGCGGCCTGCTGGTTGCGACAGGTCTGACCCTGGTCTTCCTGCCGACACTGTATGTGGCATGGTTCGGCGGAAAGGAGCCGGCCGAAGCTTCCGGTTCTTCGTTCGCGGCCTGAGGGCGTGTGGGCGGTGAGGGTAATCCCGGACCTCGACTAGGTAATCACCTGATTGGCCATGCGCGCTCCACGGCGCATCGTCCGGCTCGCAGCGAGCGACGCGGCCGCTGCGCCGACCATCGTTCGCGGTCCGAGGCCTTCACATGAGCGCGACGCCGTCGATCCAGAAGCTTTCGCTGTTTGCTCTGACGGCCATGGTGGTCGGCTCCATGGTCGGTTCCGGCATCTTCTCACTGCCGCGCACTTTCGGCATCGCAACCGGTCCATTCGGCGCCATCTTCGCCTGGTGCATCGCCGGTGGTGGCATGTACACGCTGGCGCGCGTGTTTCAGTCATTGGCAGAGCGAAAGCCTGAACTCGACGCCGGTGTCTACGCCTATGCGAAAGCGGGTTTCGGCGATTATCCCGGCTTCCTCTCGGCGCTTGGCTACTGGATGGGAAGCTGCATTGGCAACGTGTCGTATTGGGTCCTGATCAAGTCGACCTTGGGCGCGTTCTTTCCCGTGTTCGGCGACGGCAATACCGTCACCGCCATCATCGTCGCCTCGATCGGGATCTGGCTCTTCCATTTCATGATCCTGCGTGGCGTGCAACAGGCCGCCGCGATCAACACCATCGTGACGATCGCCAAGATCGTGCCGATCCTGGTCTTTATCGTCATCCTGATCTTCGCCTTCAAGGCCGACCAGTTCAGCGACAATTTCTGGGGCGGCGAGGGCATGCCGGACAAGGGGCTCTTCGAGCAGATCCGCGCGACCATGCTGGTCACGGTGTTCGTGTTCCTCGGGATCGAGGGGGCCAGCGTCTATTCCCGCTATGCCAAGGAACGATCCCATGTCGGCGCGGCGACGATCATCGGCTTTGTGATGGTGACCAGCCTGATGGTGCTCGTCACCATGCTGCCCTACGCCGTGCTGCCGCGCGCCGACATCGCCGAGATGCGACAGCCGTCCATGGCGGCGGTGCTGGAGGCCGTGGTCGGGCATTGGGGCGCGGTCTTCGTCAGCATCGGACTTCTGGTTTCGGTGCTCGGGGCTTATCTCGCCTGGAGCTTGATCTGCACCGAAGTTCTTTCGGCCGCGGGCCGCACCAGGGATATGCCGGCCCTGTTCGGCACCGAGAACGAGAACAAGGTCCCGGCTGCGGCGCTGTGGCTGACCAACATCGTCGTCCAGCTCTTCGTCATCAGCACCTACTGGTCGCGGGACGCCTTCTCGCTGATGCTCAATCTGACGAGCGTCATGAATTTGATCCCGTTTTTCCTGGTCGCCGCCTACGGGCTCTTGCTGGTCAAGCGGGGCGAGACCTATGAGAAGCGCCCGGACGCGCGTCGAAGCGGGCTGATCTTTACCGGCATTGCGCTGATCTACACGCTCTTCCTGATCTATGCGGCCGGAATGAAATATCTGCTGCTGTCGGCCATCCTCTACGCGCCCGGCACGGCACTGTATTTGTGGGCGCGCCTCGAGCAGAAGGCGAGAGTCTTCACCTTCGCCGAGTGGATCATCTTCATTGTCGTTGCGATCGGCGCGGTCGTCGGCGTTCATGGCCTGGCCACCGGCTACATCACGATCTGAGCGGAGCAGTTCCGGAGATAGGCCTCATGACAAAGCAGACATCGGATGCAGGGATTCCCTTCGGTGTTCATTCGGAAGTCGGCCAGCTGCGCAAGGTGCTGGTCTGTTCGCCGGGGCGGGCCCATCAACGTCTGACGCCGACGAACTGCGACACCTTGCTCTTTGACGACGTCCTATGGGTCGACAACGCCAAGCGCGATCATTTCGATTTCGTGCAGAAGATGCGCGACCGCGGAATCGAAGTCGTCGAGATGCACAATCTCCTCGCCGACACGGTCGCGATTCCGGAGGCGAGGACGTGGATCCTCGACAACCAGGTGATCCCCAATCAGGTTGGCCTCGGCCTGATCGACGAGCTGCGCGGCTATCTGGAAAGCCTCAAGCCGCGCGAGTTGGCGGAGACGCTGATCGGCGGATTGTCGACCCAGGACTTTCCAGAAGCCCGCGGCGGCGAGACGCTCAGGCTCATCCGGGAAGCGGCCGGCATGACCGAGTATCTTCTGCCGCCCCTTCCCAACACCCTGTACACGCGCGATACGACCTGCTGGATCTACGGGGGCGTTACGCTGAATTCGCTGTTCTGGCCGGCGCGCCACGAAGAGCCTATCCTCGCCGCCGCGATCTATAAGTTCCATCCGGATTTCGCCGGCAAGGTCAATGTCTGGTGGGGTGATCCGACACAGGATCACGGCCTTGCGACGCTTGAGGGCGGCGACGTGATGCCGATCGGAAAAGGCAACGTGCTGATCGGATTGAGCGAGCGTACTTCGCGGCAGGCCATCAGCCAGCTCGCTGCCGCCCTGTTCAGGAAGAAGGCGGCCGAGCGCGTGATCGTGGCTGCCATGCCCAAGCTTCGAGCGGCGATGCATCTGGATACGGTCTTCACATTCGCCGATCGCGATTGCGTGCTGCTTTATCCGGACATCGTCAACAATATCGCGGCATTTTCCTACCGTCCGGCCGACAACTCCGCAGGCATCGAGCTGCGCAAGGACGAAAAGCCCTTCGTCGAGGTCGTCGCAGAGGCGCTTGGGCTGAAGAAGCTGCGCGTGGTGGAGACGGGTGGAAATGCCTATATGCGCGAGCGGACCCAGTGGGATAGCGGCGCCAATCTCGTCTGCGCATCCCCTGGCGTCGTGTTCGCCTATGACCGCAACACCTACACCAACACGCTGCTGCGCAAGGAAGGCATCGAGGTCGTCACCATCGTTGGTGCGGAACTCGGACGTGGTCGCGGCGGTGGTCATTGCATGAGTTGTCCGATCACCAGGGACGCGGTCGACTATTAGGCCCGCATCAGCGGTCACTGCGGCCTGTTACGAAACGATGATCGATTTTATCAACCCGTGATTTAGTCAGAGAACATTAACACGCCACAATCGTGTCACAGCCTGACGCGAATCCCGATGCACGCGACAGCCATCGAGGGACACCATGCGAAGATCCAGAATTCTTCTGCCGATCTTTGGTCTGCTCGGCGCGAGCACGGCAGGTGCAGCCGACCTTGATGTCACCGAGCTCAAGACGATCGCGGCTCCTGTGCCGTACACCTCAGTACCATCCTGGAGCGTCGTCGGTTCCATCGCGCCCACCTTCACCGACAACGCCCTGTTTACCCGCGACAACCGCAAGTCGGACGTTTACTACGTGCCCGACGTGAGCGTCCGGCTGGACGGGAACCTCAGCAATGACCTGTCGTACCGCCTCTATGCACGCGCGCAATATGAAGCGTTTTCGCGGGAGAAGGACGGCAACTTTGCCGTCGCGCGGATGGGCGGGCGCCTGACCCAGAATTGGGACGGCTGGCGCTTCTCCGCCATTTACGAGCATCGCTACGATTTTGACGGAATCTACCGCGACCTCGCCTTCACCTCGAACGATGTGATGGGCTCGGTTGCGCGCGACTTCCGCTTCAACAACGCGACGTTTTCGCCGTTGCTGCTCCTGACCTATCGATTTTCCGACCTGGCGGAGGCGCGCCGCTGGCGCTTTGACGCCGTGCTCGGTATCGAGGTCAAGCTCGATTCCAAATGGTCGATTGTGAGCACGCCGTTGTTCGAAGCTTACTGGTTCACCGATGGACTCAATAGCGGGCGGCGCGATCAGCTCTATTCGGCGGACGTCGGTCTGAAGTATAATTTTGCCAGCAATCTGTCGCTCACGACGACCGTGCTGTACGAGGCGCGAACGTCGAACGTGCCGCTACGGCGATATAGGGACGTTCGCATCGGCCCTCGTCTGGACTTCGCATTCTGAGAGGTATCCGATCGATGCACGCAAGAGGCTTGTCGCTGTTGATCGGCATTGTTGTGGGCATCGCGGCGGCATCCGTTGCCGCCGCCGATCCGCGTGACGCCGTCGATCGAAGCCAGCGTCTTGATACCGATGCGCTTCGGGACGATGCCGCGACAAACCGTCTGACGCCGCCATCGCATCCCCTGCAGATTGCACCGCCTCCAGCGGCTCCGAAAGCAAGGACGGAACGCAGGAGGAAGTCCGGCGCAAATGGTGGCGGCAGCCGCTAGCGTCATCGGTACGCTGGTAGGCATGGCCGCCTATCGGCGCGGGAGTTCGTTGTCTCGGAACTCCGCTGTCTCCGAACTCCGCTGCCTCGGAACTCCGCATTTTTAATCTCTGTTGCGGCAAATTCGAACGCGCAGAACCGCTTTCGTCGCGCAGCGCAGACGGCGTGTCGCGGATTCAAGATTTTAATCCCATGGAAATGCTACCTCTTGTTGTAGGACGATTCCGGGGTGTATAGTCGGATCGGCTCCAAGGCGCGTCCGCGAGCCGGCGAGGGGAGATGTCCCCGAACAGGCGAACGGACACAAGCGATGCTGTTGTCAGCGTCGCGATGTCGCCGGAGAAGAGTGAGTGCGTATCGTGAAGGTACATGTCTCCCCCGCCAGCGAGTCGCATCGAACCGGCCTCGGAAACTGGCTGCGGACAGGTTCGGAACAATCGATCGAAGCGCTCTATTGGACGTTTTCGGCTGATCTCCTCTTCGTCGTGCGTCCGTCTCCTGAAGGGCGCTTCGTCTATGAGGCGATCAATCCGGAGTTTGGGTCCCGGCTCGGTCTCTCGCCGGAAGACGTCTACGACATGGATGTGTTCGATTGCATGAACGCGGACGACGCTAGAATCGTCTGCCAGGCGCTGGGGGCGTGCGTTGCGGAAGGAGCGGAAATCAGGATCCGGCAGCGTCTCGCGTTCGGTGGCTCGCCCCGGAACGTCGAAACGGTAGTAACTCCGGTCGTTCAATCTTCGTGTGGTGGTGCGGTTCGCTTGATCGGCAGCCACCGCGCCCTGCGCAGCCGCGCGTTCGAGAGCGGGGTCGGACAGGGCAACGGGCTCGACGTGAATCTCGGCCTGGTATCGATCCAGGAAGGCATCCAGCAGCGGATAGCCTCCGATCTCCATGATTCGACCTGCCAGCACCTGATTGCCGCGAGTCTCGGTCTCATGCGGATCCGGAGCAGCATCGGCGAACCGGACTTGGCCGAGCGGCTCTGCGACGAAATCGATGCATCGATCGATGAAGCCCTCCGGGAAATCCGCGCCTTTGCCTATCTGCTGCATCCCCGGAACCTCGCCGGTGAGGGCCTGAAGGCTGCGATCGAGCGGTACGCGGAGGGATTTGCGGCGCGCACGTCGTTGCGCGCGAGTGTCGACATCGTGCCGGATGTGGATCGGTTGCCTTACGAGACGAAACGAACGTTGCTGCGGGTCGTCCAGGAAGCGCTGACGAACGTCTTCCGTCATGCGAACGCGACCGAGGTGGCCATCGTCATCGATACCGCGGACGGCCGGTTTCACCTGACGCTCAGCGACAATGGAATTGGGCTCCCGCCGGGTTTCGGCAGGAGCGCGGTCTCTGTTGGTGTCGGAATTCCGGCGATGCAAGCGCGGCTGCACGAGATCGGAGGTACGCTCGACATCCAATCCAGTCGCGCGCCGCGGCATGCCGGCACGGTGCTGTGTGCAGTATTTCCCTATGCTCCCCCGGCGAACAGGGCCAATCGCCGCGGGGCCACGACAAATGCAAGGGCCCGCGCAGGCGCACAATCAGCGAAAAAACACTAACCGCGGGGCGGCGGGCCGGAGTCACGGCCCATCGCCGATGCGGATTCGGAGTGCTCTGCCATGAAGCGAATTCTCATCGCGGATGATCATGAGGCGGTACGGTCGGGCTTGCGTGCGGTGCTCGAGCAACGGGTGGATTGGGAGGTGGTCGCCGAGGTGAATGACGGCGGCATGGCGGTAGCAGCCGCGATCGAAAGCCGGCCCCATGTCGCCATCGTCGACTTCTCGATGCCGCGCATGACCGGTGTCGAGGTGGCGCGGCGGATCAGAGAGTATCCGCTGCAGACGGAGGTGCTGATCTTCACGGTGCACAATTCGGGCTTGCTTGCCCAGCAAGCATTCGAGGCGGGGGCGCGTGCATTCCTGGTGAAGTCCGACGCCAACAAGCTGCTTGTCGCAGCTGTCGAAGCCTTATTGCTGCACCGGCCATTCTGGCCCCGGAAGACCGAACTCGACCATGCGCCGCGGACCAACGGCGAGCGGCATCACGAACTCACGGCCCGCGAGCAACTGGTCGTCAAGCTGGTCGCGGAAGGATACAGCAACAAGGGCATCAGTGCGATCCTCGACCTCAGCGTCAAGACCACCGAGGCCCATCGGGCAGCAGCGATGCGCAAGCTGGAAGTGAACTCGACGGCGGGGCTGGTCCGGTACGCCGTTCGGACCGGGCTGGTCGAGGCTTGAAACGGCGATATCGGCGAGCAATACGGGCGTCGGTACCTTCGCCCGGAGATATCAGGGTTTTGTGGGATAACGATTCCAGCCACGCTCCCTATGATCGTTCGACTGTGCTGCCGGTTTGCTGCCGGTATCGGCCCGGAAGCGCAAGGGTCGGCCAACGGGAACGACACGGTGAAACGCATCTTGATTGCGGATGATCATGAAGTTGTGCGTTCCGGGCTGCGTGCAATCATCGAAGCGCATTCCAGCTGGATCGTGAGCGGCGTGGCGACCGATGGCGAGCAGGCGGTCGCGCTGGCGCTCGAGACCAGGCCGGACATCGTGATCGTCGATTATTCCATGCCGGTCATGAACGGGTTGGAGGTCAGTCGCCGCCTCAAGGCACTCCACCTTGGCGCGCAGGTTCTGATCCTGACGATGCACGAGAGCGAAGAGCTTCTGACTGAAGCCATTCTGGCCGGGGTACGCGGGTTTCTGTTCAAGTCAGACGCACGCAAGCACCTCATTTCCGCCATCGAGGCCCTGCTGGACGGCAGGCCTTACTTCACCAGCATCCTGCTGGAGAGGCTGCTGCACGACTACCAGGGCAACAAGGAGAATCGGACCGACATGCTGCTGACTTCGCGCGAGCAGAGCGTGGTCCAGCTGATCGCGGAGGGGCATACCAACAGGTCGATCAGCTCCATCCTGAAATTGAGTGTGAAGACCGTCGAGACCCATCGCGCCTCGGCCATGCGCAAGCTCAGGATGTCGTCCACCGCTGAGCTCGTCCGCTATGCGATCCGCAAGAAGTTGGTCTTGCCCTGAACAGATGCTGATGTCGGCAGTCGCCAAAGGCGCCGGAGTTTGCGCCTCGACAAAGTGGTCGTGACTGCAACTGCTTACCTTTTCGGGTGCCGACACGGGTTTCGTGTCGCACGCGGGAAGCAAGCCGTGATTGGAACCAGCCTCTGTAGATGGGCCATCAGTTACTTCGCGGTCGCAATCGTATGGCTGCTGCTTGCGGAAGTGCTTGTTGTCGCCGGGTTCGGTTTTCCGAACCACGACATCGGCGGCCCGGACACGCTCGTCATCGTGCACATGGTCAGCATCGGCTGGTTGAGCACGGTCTTGTGTGGCGCGCTGTTCCAGTTCGTGCCGGTGCTGGTCGCAAGGCCGCTCTATGCGGAGCGCTGGATACTGCCGGCTCTGGCGCTGCTGACGCTTGGGCTAACCATCCTGCTCGCGGGCTTCCTGACGCTTGGCGGGCACTTCACCGGGCCGCCCTGGCTGCTTCCGGTCGGCGCGAGCCTGCTGATTGCCGGTTTCGCGTTGGTCGTTGCCAATCTCGGCATGACACTCTGGTCGGCCCGCCCGCTGCCGGGGCCTGCGCGGTTCGTCGCAGCCGGGCTTGCCTGCATCTGTGTCACGGCGGCATTCGGCGGCATGTTCTCTCTGGTGCTGTCCGGAACGGCTATCGGCGCGCAATGGCCGGACCTTCTGGTGTCCGGCGTTCCGATCCATGCGATTGCCGGGCTTGGCGGATGGCTGACATTCACGGCCATGGGCGTCAGTTATCGCCTGCTGGCGATGTTCATGCTCGCGCCCGACGGCGATGCGCGGCTGGGCCGGCTGGCCTGGCTTGCCGGCGTTGCCGCGCTGGCCGTCGGAGCTGTCGGCGGCGTGCTCGCACTCAGGCGCGCGACCGGGGTGAATTTGGCGCTTCTGCTGGCAGGAGTTGCGGCGCTGCTGTCGCTAATCGCCTACGGCCGCGACATGCTCGGCCTGTACAGAGCCCGCAAGCGCCGCGCGCTCGAGCTCAATACACGCATGAGCCTCGTTGCGCTGGCGAGCCTGGTTGCGGTCGCAATCCTCGGCGCCGCGTTTGTTGCGACCGGTTCTCTCCCGTCGCATGTCGGGGCGCTCGCCTTTCTCGGCGCGTTCGGCTGGCTCACTGGCCTCGTGCTCGCCAATCTCTACAAGATCGTCCCGTTCCTGACCTGGCTCGAGACCTACGGTCCGGTGATGGGCAGAGTGCCGACGCCCCGCGTGCAAGATCTCGTTGACGAGCGCCGCGCGTTGAAATGGTTCGTGCTGTTCTTTGCCGGAAGCTGGGCGGCAACCCTGATGCTCCTGGTCGACGCGGCACTCGGCTTCCGCATCGCCGTCGCCGCCGTGACGCTCGCGACGCTCGGCCTGGGCGAGGAGTTTATCAGGGCAAGGCGGCTTGCGGACGTGGCGGAGCCGCTGCGTCTGCCGACCGGAGCAGTCGTGCCCCAACTGTTGGTCTCGCGAAATTGAAAGGAGACTGCAATGACCGAGTTCATCGACGTCGATGTCCGGCCGA
Source organism: Bradyrhizobium sp. SBR1B (assembly GCF_014198205.1). Classification (NCBI taxonomy): domain Bacteria; kingdom Pseudomonadati; phylum Pseudomonadota; class Alphaproteobacteria; order Hyphomicrobiales; family Nitrobacteraceae; genus Bradyrhizobium; species Bradyrhizobium sp. SBR1B. The sequence continues at coordinate 88,974 of NZ_JACIHC010000003.1, read as the reverse complement.
TCCTGCGTGCAGGCGGCGAGCCGTTCTCGATTATCATGGCCGCGCTCGCGCGGCTCGCGCCCGGGGAGGGGCTGCGGCTCTATGCCCCCTTCAAGCCGGTGCCCCTGTTCGACGTCATGGCGAGCAAGGGCTTTGCGCATCGGGAGGCCGAGCTCGAAGGCGGCGAATGGGAGATCCGGTTTCTGCCGGGCGACGGCTCGCCCGATGCGGCCGAACCGGCGCGCGCGGCGTTGAGCGATGGCGATTGGCCGGAGCCTGTGGTTCATCTCGACAACCGCGACCTCGATCCGCCGGAGCCGATGGTCCGGATTCTGGCTGCAGTGGAGCGGCTTGCACCCGGGCAGACGCTCGGAGCCTTGCTCAGTCGTGAGCCGGTCTTCCTGTTTCGGGAGCTGACCAAGCGCGGCCATCAGTGGCGCGGCGGCTTCACGCCGCAGAAGGATTCCTATCAACTGACCGTGAGGGTGCGCGCATGAATTTCAACGATGATGATCTCGTGGAGCAGATCAGGCAGGCGCTGAAGGTTGTGATCGACCCCGAGCTCGGCCACAACATCGTCGATCTCGGCTTCATCTATGATGTGTCGGTCGAGGACGGTGCCGCGCACATCACCATGACGGCGACGACACGCGGCTGCCCCGCCGCGTCCTTTCTCAAGGAGGGCGTCGCCAACAGCGCGTGCCTGGTTCCTGGCGTGGAATCGGTCGACGTCACCATGACGTTCGAGCCGCCTTGGCAACCCTGGATGATCGCGCCGGGCGTCAAGGCGTCGCTCGGATTTGCCGAGGTGAACTGATCCGCCGAGGCGGCCGGCTAGACGCCTTCGGCGCCCGGGCCGGACCAGATCCTTGCCGGTATTCGAAGCTTTGCAAGGTCGAGCAGGTTGATCGCCCGGGCGGCGATCTGGTCGATCACCTCATCCAGCGATTGTGGTTTCAGATAGAAGGCCGGCATCGGCGGGGCGATGATCGCGCCGATCTCGGTCGCCTGCAGCATCGCTCTGAGATGGCCGAGATGCAGCGGGCTCTCGCGGACCAGCAACACCAGCCGGCGCCGTTCCTTGAGCTGCACGTCGGCCGCGCGCGTCAGGAGGTTGTCGAGCTGCCCCCAGGCGATGGCCGAGAGCGTACGGATCGAGCACGGCGCCACGATCATGCCCGCGACCGGATACGAGCCGCTGGCGATCGCGGCGCCGATATCGGAATGAAGATGATGGCGGAAGGCGAGGGCGCGCAGCCGCGCGAGCGCATCGCGTCCCACTTCCTCGCTCAGCGTACGCTCTGCCGCGGGCGAAACCACGAGATGGACTGCGTAGTGCGGATTGTCCGCCAGCAGCTCGACGATGCGCATGCCGATCGCAGCACCCGAGGCGCCGCTGATGCCGACGATGATGCCTTGCCGCCCGCTCATGCGAGGACCGGAGCGCGCGCCGGCATGCCCGATAGGCCGAGGCTCGACCACATCGCATCGACACGCGCGACCACGGCGGGATCCATGGCCAGCGGAACGCCCCATTCGCGATCCGTCTCCGGCAGAATCTTCGTGGTGGCGTCGATGCCGAGCTTGCCGCCGAGACCGGATTTCGGCGAGGCGAAGTCGAGATAGTCGATCGGCGTGTCGGTAAGCGTCACGAGATCGCGCGAGGAATCGCTGCGCGTCGAGACGGCCCACATCACCGCGCGCCAGTCGCGGATGTCGATGTCGTCGTCGACCACGATCAGCAGCTTCGTGTAGCTGAACTGCGGCAGCATCGACCACAGGCCAAGCATCAGTCGCCGCGCCTGGCCGGGATAGCGTTTTTTGATCGCCGCGATCGCGACGCGGTAGGAGCAGGCCTCCGGCGGCAGCCAGCAGTCGGTCACCTCGGGGAACTGCTGCCGGATCAGCGGCACGAACAGCTGGTTGAGCGCCTCGCCGATCCGCGACGGCTCGTCCGGCGGCCGGCCCGTGAAGGTCGATAGGTACACAGGCTGACGCCGGCTGGTGATCGCCGTCACGCGCATCACCGGGAATTCCTCGACGGAATTATAGTACCCGGTGTGATCGCCATACGGCCCCTCGGGCGCGGTTTCGGTCGCGGAGACGAAGCCCTCGATGACGATTTCGGCCTCGGCCGGGATCGCGAGCGGGACGGTGAGGCATGGTGCGAGGTCAGGCCGCTCGCCGCGCAGGATGCCGGAGAAGCGCAGCTCGGAGAGCGTCTCGGGCAGCGGCAGCACGGCGGCAAGGATCGTGGCGGGATCGGCGCCGATGACGATCGCGACCGGCATGTCGCGCCCGAGCGCCTTCCATTGCTGGTGATGCCTTGCGCCGCCGCGATGCGCCAGCCAGCGGATGATGGCGCGGTCGCGGCCGAGCACCTGCATGCGGTAGACGCCGACATTCTCCTCCTGGTCCGCCGTCGCGGAGTCCGGAGGCACGGTGATCACGAGTGGCCAGGTGATCAGCGGCGCCGGCTCGCCGGGCCAGCAGATCTGGACCGGCAATCTCGCAAGATCAATGTCGGGCTCCATCGCGACGCAGTCCTGGACCGGCGCCGCCGCGCGCGTGCGCGGGCGCGTCGCCAGCGCGGCGCGCGCGAGCGGGAGCTTATCGAGGACATCCCTGATGCCGTGCGGTGGTCGCGGTGCGCGGAGCTCGGCCATCAACTCGCCGAGCTCTCCAAGACGGTCGGGCGCGATGCCCATGCCCCATGCGATCCGCTCGACCGTTCCAAACAGATTGGTGAGGAGCGGCATCTCCGAGGGGCGGCCGTCGGCCTTGACGGGCTGCTCGAACAATAGTGCCGGTCCGTGTGCCTCGAGCACACGCCGGTGAATTTCCGTGATCTCGTGGACGACGGAGACCTTCTCGCGAATGCGTCGCAACTGTCCCCGGCTTTCGATGAAGCGCAGGAAGTCGGACAAGTCGCGAAAGCGCGGCACATCACGTTGCAACTGGACAAGCTCCCAAAAAATGAGAGCTAGCCGGGTTGTTTTCGGTCTTCATTGTTCCCGGTCAAATACATCGGCGTGCAATCCGTCCAGATGTGTGGCCATGAATGATCCGTCCGCCGCATCGCCCGGCCCGTTGCCGACGATTCCGCCGCTTGTCGCATTGGCCATGCGTCCCCTGCCTCTGCTGCCGTTGCAACTCGCTCTCGGCGGTGTCCTGCAGCGGATCTACCGGCGCAACCCCGCAATATTCGACCGGCTCGGCGATCACGCGCGCGCGCGGTTCGGTATCAAGCCGATTGATCTGCCCTTCGCCTTCGTGGTCGAGGCCAGGCCGCGCCTGTCGGTGGTGCGTGACTTGCCGCGTGGTCTGGATGCGCGGATCTCGGCTTCGCTCGCCAATCTGCTGGCTCTGCTCGAAGGCAGGGTCGATGGCGATGCCCTGATGTTCTCGCGTGAGCTCGTGGTCGAGGGCGATGTGGAGGCGGTGCTGGCGCTGCGCAATGCGATCGACGACGCCCAGCTCGATCTGGCCGAAGAGCTGTCCTCGCTGTTCGGTCCGCTGGGCGCGCCGGCGAGGCGGGCCTTCGAGGCTACCCGTGGCCGCGTGATCGCCTCATCCGGCCATGGCGAGCAATCGAGATGATGGAGCTGATCTGTCCTGCCGGCACCCCGGCGGCGCTGAAGAGTGCCATCGATGCCGGCGCCGATGCGATCTATTGCGGCTTCAACGACGAGACCAACGCGCGCAATTTTCCGGGGCTGAATTTCAGCCGCGACGAGCTGCGCAAGGGGATCGCGCTGGCGCATGGCCGCGGCGCGAAGATCCTGGTGGCCATCAACACCTTCCCGCGCGCCTCCGCGGTCGACATCTGGCATCGCGCGGTGGACGATGCGGCGAGTGCGGGGGCCGATGCGCTGATCCTCGCCGATATCGGATTGATGGACTACGCCGCGCGGCGCCATCCTAACCAGCGCTTGCACGTCTCGGTTCAGGCCGCGGCCGCAAATCCCGATGCTATCGCCTTCTACGCCGAGAATTTCGGGGCGCGGCGCGTAGTGCTGCCCCGCGTCCTGAGTGTGCCGGAGATCGCCGAGATCACCCGGGAATCGGCCTGCGAGACCGAAGTCTTCGTGTTCGGCGGCCTCTGCGTGATGGCCGAGGGGCGCTGTTCGCTGTCGTCCTATGCAACCGGCAAGTCACCGAACATGCAGGGCGTCTGCTCGCCGCCGAGCCATGTGACCTACGAACAGACCGCGGAGGGGACGAAGTCCAGTTTGGGTGGCTTCACCATCAACCGGTTCGGGTCGAGTGAGCCTGCGGGCTATCCGACGCTGTGCAAGGGGCGCTTCTCGACCGCGCAGGGCGCCGGCTATATTTTCGAGGACCCCGTCAGCCTGGATGCCACGACGCTGCTCAAAGGCTTGCGCGATGCCGGCGTGACCGCGCTCAAGATCGAGGGCCGCCAGCGCGGCCGTGCCTATGTCGAGAGCGTGGTGCGACATTTCCGCCATGCGCTCGCCGCGCTCGAGAGCGGCAGTGAGGCAGAGATCGCAAGCCTGAAGCCGTTCACCGAAGGGCAGGCCTCCACGGTCGGCGCCTATCGCAAGACCTGGCGCTAATCTTTTCGAATAGGTGAGGTCCGGAAGATGCAACTCAGCCTCGGTCCCGTTCTGTACAATTGGGCGCCGGAACGCTGGCGCGACTTCTATTTCCGGATCGCCGACGAAGCGCCGCTCGACGTCGTATCCGTCGGCGAGGTCGTCTGCTCGAAGCGCTCGCCGTTCTTCGCAGACTTGATTCCGGGCGTGGTCGAACGGCTGCAGAGCGCGGGCAAGCAGGTGTTGCTGGGTTCGCTGATCCTGGTTTCGCTGCGGCGTGAGCGCCGCCAGACCGAGGAGCTTGCGGCGGCCGAAGGCGTGATGGTCGAGGTCAATGACCTGACCTGTCTCAGGGCGCTCGCAGGCCGGCCGCACGCGATCGGGCCGTTCGTCAACATCTACAACGAGGCGAGCGCGGCCTTTCACGCCGCGCGCGGGGCGAGGCGCATCTGCCTGCCGCCGGAGCTGCCGCTGGCCTCGGTGGCGACCATCGCAAGGGCTGTTCCCGATACCACGATCGAAGTGTTCGCGTTCGGCAGGGTGCCGCTGGCCATCTCGGCCCGTTGCTATCATGCGCGCCTGCACAAGCTCGCCAAGGACAATTGCCGCTTCGTCTGTGAGAAGGACCCGGATGGTCTCCTTCTGAACACGCTGGAGCAGCAGGATTTTCTGACCATCAACGGGGTGCAGACCCTGTCGCACACCTGCGCCAATCTGCTGGGCGAGGCCGGCATCTTGCGTGAGAGCAACGTCGGCTCACTTCGCCTGTCGCCGCAGGATTGCGACATGGTCGTCGTCGCCAGGACCTTTCGCGACGTGCTGAACGGCCGTGACGATGTCGAGGGCGGCAACCGCCGGCTTGCGGCGGCCTATCCTGGTGTGCCGTTCTCGAATGGGTTTCTGTGGGCAGAGCCAGGGCACGTCTATCGTCAGGCCCGATCAGGCGACGCGCAAGGCTCGGCGCAAATCGGGCTTCTCTGAACGGGTTCGGCGTTGGCGGGCGCTCAGAAATTCGCCGCCATTGCGGCCAGACGTCGATGCGCCCTTTCCCGCGCAGCCTTAATCGGCTGCTGCGGTCCCGTGGTTGGCCCGATCGGCACGAAGCGGACATTGTCGATACCGATGAAGCGCAGGATATCTCGCAGGTAAGGCGTTGCCATGTCGATGCGGCCGCGGTTCATGCCGGTGGCAAAGTCACTGCCGCTGGCGAGAATCACCAGCGTCGGCCGGTCCTTGAGCAGTGGCAGATAGCCCTGTGACGGGTCGAACCGGAACGTCAGCCCGGGCTGAACGATGATGTCGAGCCACTGCTTGAGCTTGTAGGGAATGCTGAAGTTCCACATCGGCGTCGAGATCAGCACGCGATCGGCCAACGAAAACCGCAGCGCCATGCGCTCGGCCTCCGCAAAGCTGTCGCGTTGCGTGTCGTTGAAGGCTTGCCCGTTCATCCGTGCATATTTGGCCTCGGCGATGGGGCCCGAGAATTCCGGCATCCGCTCCCGCCAGAGGTCCACGACATCGAGGTCCCAGTCCGGCCGGGCCTGGCGAAAGCCGTCAAGAAAGACGCGCGCGCCGGCACTTGACTCGGAGTCAGGGCGTGGCGAGCAGGAGAGGTGCAAAATCTTTGCCACCGCTCATCCCAACGCCCTGATGACGGCATCTGCCCTCGTGACGATCGCGACGTTCTGCATGGCGAAATTGATCGACGCGTGGTGCCAGTCGGCGTTCATGGTCGAGCAGCAATCTTCGGGGACGATCATGAAGTAGCCCTTGTCCGCCCCGGTGCGGGCGGTGTGCTCGACCGACATGTTGGTCCAGGCGCCGGTGTTGATGATCATGTCGCGCCCGGTCGCCTTGAGGATCGTCTCCAGCCGAGTGCCCTCCCACGCGCTCATCCGCATCTTCTTGACGACGAAATCGCCAGGCCGGGGTTCGAGGCCGGAGACGGGCGCCGCGCCCCAGCTTCCGCGCACCATCGCCTTGCTGTCGACGAGGCCTTCGAACAGCGGTGCGTTCAGCGTGACGCCGGGCGCGCCCGGCTCGACGACGAACCAGACATGAATGATCGCAACGCCCCGTGCCCGCGCGGTCTCCGCGAGACGGCGGACATTCTCGACGACGTGCTGCTGCTTCGCATGCCCGGGAGCGCCCGACTCGGCGAAGGCGCCGCCATCCATGATGACGTCGTTCTGCAAATCCTGGATGATCATGGCACAGCGCTGCGGATCAAGCCGCATGTCGCCGTCCGCGAGGATAGGTGCCGCCGGCGAGGTGCTTGCCGCCGCGCCGCCGTTACTTCGCCGGCCGCTCATATAAGGCTCGTGCCGCGGGCCGACCTTGGTCGGAATGCCGTAGACCGAATGCGTCGAGGTCAAATACAGCGTGCGGAAATCCGGCCCGCCCCAGGCGAGGTTGGCGACCATCTCGGGCACCCGGACCTTGCCGAGCAGCTCGCCGCGCGGCGAATAGACCCAGACCCCGCCGGGCGCGGTGACCCAGACATTGCCGTGCTGGTCGCACTTCATGCCGTCGGGCAGGCCGGCCTCGAGCTCGGAGCGGATGCCGCTTGCGAACACCCGCGCATTCGACAGCGAGCCGTCGGCATTGACGTCGAAGACGCGGACCAGCGCCTGCACGGTGTCGTTGACATAGAGCAGCTTCTCGTCCGGCGAGAAGCACAGCCCGTTCGGCTGGTCGAACAGATTGCGCTCGACCACGAGCTTCGGCTCACCGCCGGGCACGAGGCGATAGACGCCCTGGAAGCCGAGCTGACGCGGCCGCTCGACGCCATAGACCGGCATGCGGCCGTACCAGGGGTCAGAGAAATAGATCGCGCCGGAGGAGTGCACGCAGACGTCGTTCGGGCTGTTCAGCTCCTGGCCCTGGAAGTGCGAAGCCAGCACCTCGCGCCGCCCATCCGGCCGCTCGCGGATCAGCGACGAGGTCGCGTGCTCGCAGACGATCAGATTGAGCTCGGCATCATAGGTCATGCCGTTGCACTTGTTCGAGGGACGCTTGACCTCGACCACGCCGCGCCGCGCATCCCAGCGCCGGCGCACGTCACCCGGCATGTCCGAGAACAGCAGATAGTGATCGACCGGATGCCAGATCGGCCCCTCCGTGAAGTCAAAGCCGGTGCCGACCTGCGCGACCGGCGCATAGGGGTCGATCAGGGTTTCGAATTCGCTTCGCAAGGTGACGTGCGTCATCGGTCGATCCCCAAGATCATCTCAAGCCGGGAACCAGTTGCGTGCGGGCAGGGACTGCACGATCGGTCCGGGGACCTGATCGTGCAGGCGCCCGACGACGTTGCCGCCTTCGATCTTGGCGGGACGGTCGTGCACCGGCAGCAGATAGCGCGAATTGCTCAGCAGCTTCTTGATCGAGGCCTTCTCGGCGCGCTTGCTGGTGCCGTGGTTGCCCGTCGTGCGCGGCTCCCAATCGTGGATCTCGTTGAAGGGCGTCACGATCTGGTCGTTGAAATCGTAGATCACGTCGCCGCAGATGGTCGCAATCCCGTCGGCCGTCTCGACGATGACGTTCATCGAGCCCTCGGTATGCGCATTGGCGGCGTCGCAATAGACGCCGGGCATCAGCTCGATCGGACCGGTGATCTCGAGGTCGAGGAAGCGCAGCGCGCTCTTGGTGTGCAGCCGGTCGATCAGGTGCTTGATGTCGGGCGCCGGATACTGCGGATGCATCAGGCCGGAGACGGAATATTCGAGCTCCTTGCGGTTGAGCACGACGGTCGTGTTCATCGGAAACAGATCGTCCTTGCCGGCATGGTCGATGTGCAGATGGGTGTGGCAGACGAAGCGGACGTCGCCCATGCGCACGCCGTGGCGCGCGAGCTGGTTCTCGATCATGTTCTCGTGGTACTGCAGGCCGCGCATGCCCAGCGTCTCCATGATCTGGTTGGAGCGGTAGCCGGTGTCGACCACGACCGGATATTTCCCCCCGAGGATCAGGAAGCCGAGGGTGAGGACGCGGCGGGTGCGACCGCAGTCGCGGCCGAGAACCAGAAAGCTCGATTCCAGCTCGATATCGCCATAGTCCAGGATCTTGATCTCCAGCGCCATTCGTTGCCCTCCCTCATCTGATTCTTGTCGGTCAAAGCCGGTAGACGCGCGTCGCCGTCGTCCTGAAGATGGCGTCCTGCTGCTCCGCGCTGAACGGCGCCGCGGCCGTGCGAAAGGCGCCGACGAGCTCGCGATAGCTGGTCCACAATTTCTCGATCGGGAAATTGGAGCCGAACAGGCAGCGCTCGGCGCCGAAGATCGCGACGGTATCCGCGAGTACGGCAGCGATGTGTGCGGGATCGTTGCGATGGATGAAAGTGCCAAGCCCGGAGAGCTTTGAGACCACGTTCGGGCAGGCCGCGAGCCGGGCCATGCCGCCGCGCCAGGCGGCGCGGCCTGCCGGCGAGAGATCCTCCAGCATGCCGGCATGCTGAAGGATGAAGGTCACGTCGGGGCAGGCCTCGGCCAGCGCTGCGGCGTCCGGCATCTGCGGGGTGAACACCTGCAAATCGAAGCTCCAGCCATAATCGGCGAGACGCGCGACGTTGCGGCGGATCATCGGATCGGCGCAGAGATCCACCCGGGCCGCAAAGCGGTACAGCGGGTTCTCGTGCCAGTGCAGCTGCATGCGCACGCCGCGCACCAGCTTGTAACGCTTCAGGCGGTCGAGCTGCGGACGCACGTCGTCCACGGCGAAATTGGCATAGGCGACGATCGCGTGCGGCCAGGCGTGTTCGTCCGCAGTCTGCTGCACCCAGGCGGCCTCGTCCTCGAAGCGGTCGTTGGCCCAGTTGGTCTGCACATAGACCGAGCGCGTGACGCCGGTACCCTTGAGGTCGTCGAGATATTCCTGGATCGGGTAGTCGCGCCGGATCGGCTCGTAAGGTCCGAAGATGCGCGGCTGCATGGGGCCGATCAGCCAGGGCAGGTCGGCCTGCCGCCAGATGTGATGATGGCCGTCGACAATATCGGTCACGCCGCTCTCCTTCGTCCCAACGCCAGAATATGCGCGACGATCGACGCGCTCGAACCGCCATCCACGAGGTCATCGACGAAGCGCTCGATGGCGACGAGCGCTTCGGTCTGCGGGCGGAAGCCGGGGCTTGTCGCCAGCGGCGTCAGCCAGCTCAAGCGCCAGGCCCGCCGCGACAATTTCGCGACGGCGTCGCGAAGTGCATCGGTCTCCCCACGCTCGAGTCCATCGGAAACGATCACCACCGCGGCGCCGCGCGCATAGCCGCCGAAGCGGGGCACGGCGAGGAAGGCCTGGAGCGCGTCGCCGATGCGGGTGCCGCCGTCCCAGTCGCTGACCAGGTGCGCGGCGGCGTTCATGGCCTGCTCGCGGCGCTTCAGCCGCAACGGGCGGGTGATGCGGGTCAGCCGCGTGCCGAAGGTGAAGACCTCGACACCAGGCGCGGCCTGCACCAGTGCATGCGCGAGCTTCATGTTCTCCTCGGTGCGGCTCTTCATCGAGCCGGAGACGTCGATCAGCAGCAGCATCTTGCGCGGACGCTGGCGCCGCTTCATGTGACGGAGCCGCAGGATCTCGCCGTCGCTGCGGACAGAGTCGCGTAAAGTGCGGCGGAGATCGGCAAACGATCCGCGACGTGCGCGCATGCGGCGATGGCCGCGCCGTCGCGGCAGGCGGCGCGGTGCCTCGCGCGCCAGGCGGCGTAGGGCGTCGGCGGTTGAGGTCATCCGAAAGTGGCGCTCGACCAGCGCCTCGCTTCGGCTCGCGGCGAGGCCTGACTCGTTGGTCTCGTCGGAGAGCAGGGGCGCCTCGTCGCCGCGGCCCTCCTCCTGGAGGCGGACTGTCTCGTCATCCTCGCCCTCGTCGTCTCGTGCGATGGCCTCGCTGCCGCGGAAGTGGAGATCGAACAGCCGGTCGAAGGTCGCGCGGCGTTCGGGCGGCGGAGCCAGCGTCGCCAGGGCGGCCTGCCTGACGTGCTCGATGTCGCGCGGGCCGAGCAGCTCGATCGCGGCGAGGAACGTCGTGGTCTGCTCCGGCGCCACCGCAAAGCCGTTCGCGCGCAGCAGCGGGACGAACGCGACGAAGATGCGCGCGGCGCGCGGAAGCTGCGGCTTGGGGTTCATGCGGTCGCCTCCGCGAGCATGGCATCGAGCCGCGGCGAGATGAAATGCAGATCCTCTTCGTCCTTCAGCGCCACGCCGATCGAGCGCTTGAACGCGTCCGGCCAGCGCGCGCCGCCCTTGTGCAGGAGCGTCGCGGCCTCGGCCCAATCGACGGCCTCGGCAATGCCGGGCGCCTTGCTCAGGGGCTCGCGCCGCAACTTCTCCACGGCTGCGACGACGGCGCGGGCGGTGGCCTCGGCGACGCTGGAGGCGCGCATCATGATGATCCGCGCCTCGCGCTCGGCGGTCGGATAGTCGATCCAGTGGTAGACGCAGCGCCGGCGCAGAGCCTCATGCAGATCGCGCGTCCGGTTCGAGGTCAGCACGACCACAGGGCGTTCGGCCGCGCGCACCGTGCCGCGCTCGGGAATCGAGATCTGGAAGTCGGAGAGGAATTCGAGCAGGAAGGCCTCGAACTCCTGGTCGGCGCGGTCGATCTCGTCGATCAGCAGCACGGTGGAATCGGGCGCGCGGAGCGCGGCAAGCATTGGCCGCTCGATCAGGAAGGTCTCGCCATAGATGTCGATGCTCTCGTCGCCGGCCTGGCGGATCGCCAGCATCTGGCGCGGATAATTCCACTCATAGAGTGCGGCGGAGGCGTCGATGCCCTCGTAGCATTGCAGGCGGATCAGGCGCCGGCCGAGCACGGCGGCGATCGCCTTGGCGGCTTCCGTCTTGCCGACGCCCGGCGCGCCTTCGAGCAGCAGCGGCTTGCCGAGCGCGAGGCCGAGATAGGCTGATGTCGCAAGGCCTTCGTCGGCAAGGTAATAGGCCGCCCGAAGCGCTCTCTCCAGCGCCTCCGGACTGTCGATGCCGACGATGTTGCTGCGAACCGCCACGACCGATCCTCTAGCGCCGCGCCTGCGGCCGCGCGCCGCCCTGGGCCTTGATTGCGCGCAACACCTTTTCGGGCGTGATCGGCAGGTCGTCGATGCGTACGCCGACGGCGTTGAAGATCGCATTCGCGACGGCCGGCAGCACCGGATTGGCGCACATCTCGCCGGGGCCCTTGGCGCCGAACGGACCGTCGGGAGCGGGCCGTTCCAGCACGGCGATATCGTGCGGGCAGATGTCGCCGGGGCCGGGCATCAGGTATTCGACGAAGTCGCGCGGGCCGTGAACGGGATCGGGATAATAGGGCTCCGGGGTTTCGTAGAGCGCGTGGCTGACGCCCATCCAGGCGCCGCCGACCAGCTGCTGCTCGACCAGACGGGGGTTCAGCGCGCGACCGAGCTCATAGGCGGAATCCATGCGCACCATCGCGACATCGCCGGTCTCGTCGTCGACCTCGACTTCCGCGACGAGACAGGCATGGGCGTAGCATGTGGCCGGCGACATCTCGCCGGTCTCCGGATCGACGTTGGAGAGCGGGACGAGAAAGATGCCGCGGCCCGAAATGGTCTTGCCCTGCTTGAACTGCGCGACAATCGCGACATCCTTGGTCGAGATCGAGCGATGCGGCGCGCCCTTGACGTGGATATTGCCGCGGCCGTCGGTTTCGAGATCGGCGGCATTGACCTCGAGCTCCTCGGCTGCCGCCTCCATCATCACCCCGCGGGCCTCTCGCGCCGCGGCCATCACGGCGTTGCCGACCCGGTGGGTGCCGCGCGAGGCGAACGAGCCCATGCAATGCGGGCCGGTGTCGGAATCCGCCGTGTCGACATAGACGTCCTCGACCGGCACGCCCAGCGTCTCGGCGCAGATCTGCCGCGTCACCGACTTCATGCCCTGGCCGAGGTCGATCGACGACAGCGCCACCGTGAACTTGCCGCTGGGATTGGAGTGAACCAGGGCCTGGCTTGGATCGCCGCCAAGGTTCATGCCGATGGGATAGTTGATCGACGCCATGCCGCGTCCGCGATGCCTGGTCATGTCAGCGTCTCCTGGTGCCGAACACGGATGAGAACCGTGTTGCGCCATGCGATGGCGCGGCCGGGCGCGGTGGGGGAGGCGGCGGTGCCGGCGGGGGCGGATCGCGCGGCGGCTCCCGTGTCGCGGTCACCGGCGCGCGGTCATAGCTCGTGCGCTGCTGTGCAGGCGCAGCCGGACGCACACGCGACTCCGTTGGCGTCGGCGGGATCGCGGCGCGGCCGCCGCCGCCGTCCTTGCGCGAGGAGGCACGCTTGAACTCGTCGCGGATCGGCCATTTGGCCTTTTCGGCAGCGACCTGAACGCATTCGATCAGCGCGGTGTTCTTGGCCTCGCGCCGGTGCGCCTTCATGTCGCCGTCGCGATAGGCGTTGAGGATGCGAAACTCCATCGGGTCCATGCCGACGAGGTTCGCGAGCTTGTCCATCTGGCATTCGATCGCAAAGTCCATCGCGGTGACGCCGAAGCCGCGCATCGCGGTCGCGGGCGTGCGATTGGTGAAGACGCAATAGACGTCGCCATAGACGTTCGGGATGGTGTAGGGGCCCGGCAGATGCGCGGCGCATTTCACGGCGGCGTAGCTCGACAGCCGCGTATAGGCGCCGCTGTCGAAAAACGCGCGGATCTTGCGCGCGACGATGCGGCCGTCGCGCATGACGCCGTCCTTGATGTAAATGCGTTCAGCCCCGCGCGGCGGGCCGTACTGCATCTCCTCCTCGCGCCCGAACACGTAGCGGACGGGCCGTCCCGTCAGCATGGCGCCGAGGATGGCGAGCGGCTCGGTCAAGGTGTCGACCTTGCCGCCGAAGCCGCCGCCGACGGTGCCGCCGATGAAGTGGAACGTGTTGGAGGGCACGTCCAAAATCTTGGCGCAGGTATCGACCGAGAAGAACAACGCCTGGGTCGAGGTGTAGACGACGTAACGGCCGTTGGTGTCGGGCGCCGCAATGGCGCCGTTGGTCTCGGTGGGCGCGTGCTCGATCGGCGACATCTGGTAGCGCTGCTCCAGCACGTGGTCGGCGCTCGCGAGCGCCGCGTCGGCATCGCCGAAGCGCAGGCGCTGGTGGTCGTAGACGTCGTGATAGATGAAGGCGTTCTTCGGATAGGTCTCGTTGACCACGGGCGCGCCAGGCTTCAGAGCGTCCTCGACGTCGAACACAGCCGGGAGTGGCTCGTAATCGACCTTGACCTTTGCGATGGCCTCGAACGCCTCGCGCTCGCTGTCGGCGACGATGGCGAGGATCGGCTCGCCCTTGTAGCGGACCTTGTCGACCGCCAGCGACGGCTCGTCATCCCTGCCGAAATTGATCAGGCTGAGAAGCGTGTTGAGATTGACCGGCACATCGGTGCCGCGAATGATCCGGCGTACACCGGCCGAACGTTCGGCCTCGGTGGTATCGATGCGGCGGATCCTTGCATGGGCCTGCGTCGAGCGTACGACCTTCAGGTGCAGCATGCCTTGCAGCTTGTGATCGTTGAAGTAGCTCGACGTGCCCGTGACATGGCCGAGCATGTCCTGACGCTGGGTGCCCTTGCCGATTTCTTTTAAGTTATCGTCGCGCTCGTCGGCGAAGATGTCCTTGCGCAGTTCCAGCATGATCTACCTCAGGCGCTGACCCGGCCGCTCGCGGCGGCAAGGATGGCATTGATGATCGGCTCATAGCCGGTGCAGCGGCAGATGTTGCCGGAGATGGCCTCAATGACCTCGTCGCGGCTCGGCGAGGGATTGCGGTCGAGCAGCGCCTTGGCGGCCATCAGCATCCCCGGCGTACAATAGCCGCACTGGGCCGCGAAATGGTCGGCGAAGGCGCGCTGCAGCGGGTGCAGGTTCGGGCCCTGCTTCATGCCGTCGAGCGTCTCGATCGAGCGGCCGGCCACCGTCTCTGCCAGCGTCAGACAGGAGAGATGAAGCTCGCCGTCGATCAACACACTGCAAGTGCCGCAGCCGCCCTGGCCGCAGCCGAATTTCGGCGTCATGTCGCCGATCAGCTCACGCAGCGCCACCAGGAGATTGGTGCCGCCGTCGACGAAGATCGCGACATCGCGGCCGTTGTGACGAAACTGCAGGGGGATTTTTGACATGGCGATCTATTCCTGGCCTGACAGCAGGCGCCGCAGATGCACGCCGACGATCTCGCGGCGATACCAGGCGCTGCCGAGCGCGTTGTCGGATGGCGATGTTCCCTCGGTCGCCGCGGATGCGGCGGCCGCGATGGTCGCGGCATCGAGCGAGCGGCCCTCCAGCGCGCGCTCGGCGGCACGGGCGCGGATCTGGGTCGGCGCCATCGATCCCAGCGCGATCCGGGCGCCCGCAATCCGTCCGCCGCTGATCGGCAGATGCGCCGCGAGTGTGACGATCGAGCCGCCCTTCGGCTTGATGCGCGCGATCTTGCGGTAGCGGAACGCGTCGCTGCTCGCCGGCCGGGTGCAGGAGACCGACAGCACCAATGTTCCGGCCTGCCGTTCGCGCGCCTGCAGGAACTCTTCGATCGGGATGTCGCGCGCGCCAAAGCCGCCCGCGACGGCGACGGTCGCGTCGAGCGCCAGCAGCGCCACGGTGAAATCGCCGTAAGGACTCGGCGCGAAAAGATTGCCGCCGACCGTGCCCATGTTGCGCACGGCGGGACCGCCGATCGAACGGGCGGGCGCGTGCAGGAAGGCAAGGTCTCGTTCGGCAAGGATGCGCGCGAAGGTGACGCCGGCGCCGAGCGTGATGCGCGGCCCCGACGCGTCGATCCGGGTCAGCGCCTGGTCCTGGGCGCGGACCACGGTCGAGATCGCGACATCGCCTTCGTTCAGCGCGCGCATCACCAGCGTGCCGCCGCCGAGATACCGCGCGGTGCGGTCCGAGGACAGCGCCCCCGCCGCCTCGCTGGCGCTTGCAAACGTCTTCACTGTCACGGCCATGACTATGCGGCCTCCCTCAGATGCCGGCGGATTGCCTCGAACCCGGCCTGGTAAATGTCTTCCGCGACCATGTGGGTGATGCGGTCGCGATCTTCCGGCTTGGTGGTGAAGCGGGATTCCCAGTGCCAGAAGGTGCGGTCGCCGTCGGTGACCGGCAGCAGCCGGACATGGGCGACGTAGTTGAACATCGGCACCGGCGTATCGAGCAGGCAATAGCTGAAGGACTGTTCCAGGTCCGACAGCGCCAGCAATTGCTCGCGCAGCTCGGAACCGTCGTTGAGCTTGAACCGCCTGATGCAACCGATCTTGTCGGAAGACTGCGCGCGCTCGATCGAGGACGTCGCGACAACCGGATGCCAGCGATCATGGCCGTTGAAATCGCGCAGCACGGTCCACACCGCATCGGTCGGTGCGTCCAGGATCGTGCTCTTGACGACATGCGGCACGGTCAGCCTCCGAACACGCGCTTGAGCGCATCAAATCCGCCCTGGAACACGCCGCCGCCGATATTGCTGACGAGCTCGGTCTCACGCTCCGGCGCGCAATCGAATTCGGCGGTCCATTCCATGAAGGTCTGGTCGCCGTCGGTGACGGGGGTCAGCCGCAGGGTTGCGACATAGTTCTCGACACCCATCGGAGATTCCAGGATCGAATAGGTGCAGAACATGTCGTAGTCGGAGAGGCCGAGCAGCTTCTCGCGGATGCGGTCGCCGTTGCGCAGGCGGAAATCCCTGACGCAACCGATCTTGTCGGCGGGCTCGCCGCCCTCGATGCGGCTTTCGGCGATGGCCGGATGCCAGTTCGGCAGGCCGTTGAAATCGCGCACCCGCGCCCAGACGCGGTCGTTGCGGGCATTGACGACAGTGGAGACGTAGACGCGGGCCATGGCGCGACCTCAGCTCTTCTTCCGCGGCCCGCGCTCGGCCGGCGGCTCGCCGCCCTCGGCCGCGGGCGGGGCGGCCGCCGGCTTGTCGCCGCCACCTCCGCCACCACCGCTCTTGCGGGCGGAGTCCTTGATGCCCTGCATGTCGCGGGCTTCGCGGATCAGGCCCGGCATCTTGGCGAGGCTGCCGCCTTCGACGCCGATGTCGGAAAGGATGGAATCGATCAGCGGTGCCTGGACGCGGTAGCGCAGGGCGGAATCGATCACCTCGTCGGTGGCGCTGCGGCCGCCATTGCCACCATGGCCGTTGCCGTTGAGGCCGTCTACCTGGAGGATGCGGATGCCCTCGATCTTCTCCATCGGCTTGACGCTCTCGCGGACGATGCCCTCGATCCGGTCGAGCAGCTTGCGGCGGAACAGCGAGTAGCGCGCCTGATCGGTCAGCACGTTCTCGGCCTCATTCAGCATCCGCTGCGCTTCCGCCTCGACGGCCGCGCGCACGCGCTCAGCTTCCGCGGCGATCCGGGTCTCCTCGGCCTGCTTCTCTGCGAGCAGCACCTCGACCGTCTTGCGCCGTTTGGCGATCTCGCTCTCGCGCGCGGTGATGACGCGCTCAGTGGCTTCGGTCGCGCGCATCCGCGCTTCCTCGGCGGCGGCGCGAGCCGCGGACTCTTCCAGCGATTTCTGATGGATGGCGATGGCCTTTTCCATCAGCACCGTCTCGACATCCTTTTCGCGGTTGACCTCGAGCTTGCGCAGCTCGCGCTCACGGCCGACGCGGGCTTCGTCGAGGCCGCGATCGGATGCAATGCGCGCGCGCTCGACCTCCTCGCGGGAGGCGATCTCGGCCTCCTGCAGCGACTGGACGCGGGCGACCTCGAGCTGCTCGATGGCGCGGCGGCGCTCGATGCGGGCGGCCTCCAGCGCTTGCTCGCGCGAGACGTCGGTGGTCTCGACCTCCTTGCGCGCGACGATCTCGGCCTGCCGGACCTGGCGGTCGGCATCGATCCGCTCGGACTTCTTGGTCGACAGCGCGATGACGCGGTCCTCGTCGGCGATCTCGATCGCCTTCTTCTGCTCGATGTTGAGCACTTCGCGCTTCTTGGAGGAGTTGATGCGCTCGGCCTCGAGCGCCAGGTCGACCGTGATGCGCTGGCGCTCGATGGCGTCGCGCCGCTTGAGCTCGGCCGCCTCCAGCACGCCGGTGCGCTCGATTTCGAGCGAACGGGTGTCGCGCTCGGCCTGGATCCGCTCGGCCGCGACCGCCTTCTCCTGGGCGATGCGGGCCGCCTCGATCGCCTCGCGCGAGGCGATGTCGGCCTCCTCGACGGCGCGGTTGCGGGCGATCTCCAGTGAGCGCACGCGCTCCTCCTGGGCGATCCGGCTGGCCTCCGTGGTCTCGCGCGCCGCAATGCCGGCGACGTCGAGCGCCTGGTTGCGCTCGATCTCCAGCTGCCGCGTGTTCTGCTCGGCGGCAATGCGCTCGGCGGCGAGCGTCCGCTCGCGGGCGATGCGGGCGGCCTCGACCGCGCGCTGGGCCTCGATCTCGGCCTCCTGGATGGTGCGCACCTGCTGGATCTCCAGCGCGCGGGTGCGCTCGTCGGAAGAGATGCGCTCGACATTGACGATCAGCGTCTGGGCGATGCGGGCCTTCTCGGTCGCCTCACGGGCGGCGATCTCGGCCTCGTCGACGGCACGCGTGCGCTCGATCTCGCGGCGCCTGGTTTCCTCCTCGTTGGCGATGCGGGCGTCGGTGACGACGCGGTCCTGCTGGATCCGCGCCTTCTCGATGGCTTCACGGGCCGCGATCTCTGCTTCCTCGACCGTGCGCATCCGCTCGATCTCGCGCTGGCGCACGTCGCGCTCGGATGCGATGCGGGTGGTGTCGATCGAGCGCTGGTTGGCGATCCTGGTCTTCTCGATCTCCTCGCGCGCCAGCAGCTCCTTCTCCTCGATGGTGCGGGTCCGCTCGATCTCCTTCTGGCGGGTTTCGCGCTCCGAGGCGATGCGGGCTTCCGCGATCGCCTGGTCGTTGGCGATGCGGGCGCGCTCGATGGCCTCGCGCGCGGAGATCTGCGCCTGCTCGGCCTCGGTTTCGCGCAGCGCCCGTTCGCGGGCCACTTCCGTGCGCTGAAGCGCACGTCGCATCTCGATGTCGCGTTCCTGCTCCAGGCGTGCTGTCTCGCTCTCGCGCTCGATCTCCAGCGCCTGCCGCTCGGCCTCCAGATTGCGCGCCCGGATCTTGATCATCGAATCCTGCTCGATGTCGTTGCGCAGCTTCCGCTTGGCCTCGATGTCCTGCATCAGCTGGGTCAGGCCTTCGGCGTCGAACCGGTTCGACGGGTTGAAGAATTCGAGATCGGTCTGGTCGAGATCGGTGATGGCGACCGATTCGAGCTCGAGGCCGTTCTGGGCGAGGGCTTCGGCCGCGTTGGTCTTGACCCGCACGACATAGTCGCCGCGCCGCTCGTGCATCTCCTCCATGGTCATCTCGGAGGCGACCGAACGGATCGCGGAGATGAACTTGCCGGCCAGCAGCGCATGGAGCTGCCCGGGCTCCATGGTGCGGCGGCCGAGCGTGGCAGCCGCGATCGAGACGGCCTCGCGGGTCGGCTGCACCCGGACATAGAAATCGGCTTCGATGTCGACGCGCATGCGGTCGCGGGTGATCACGGCGTCCTGCCTGGAGCGGACGATGCCCATCGGCAGCACGTTCATGTTGACGGGCGTGTAATCGTGGATGAACGGCAGCACGAACGCGCCGCCATTGATCACCACGCGTTCGCCGAGGAAGCCGGTCCGGACGAACGAGGTCTCCTTGGAGGAGCGATGGTAGAGCCAGTTCACAATATAGACGCCGACCACGATCACGACGACCGCGACGATCAGCCAGAGGATCAATTCACCGACCAACATCCCCGACATCTTTTCCTCCCTCGAACCTTCAGGCGTTACCGCGCGCCGATCGCCTTGAATTGACGTACCTGCTCCGTCAGCGCCCGCTCCACGGGAAGCCGCTCCATCGAGGAGGCCCCGTAGAAGCCGTGGCAATGGCGGGTGTTCTTCATGATGAAATCGGCATCGGCGGGATCAGCGATCGGGCCGCCATGCGCCAGCACCAGGATATCAGGGTTGACGCTGAGCGCGGCGGAGGCCCAGGTGTCGATCTGCGCCGGACAGTCCTTCAGCCTCAATGCGGTCTGCGCGCCGATCGTGCCGCCGGTCGTCAGCCCCATGTGGCAGACGACGATGTCGGCGCCGGCGATCGCCATCGCGGCCGCTTCCTTCTCGCTGAACACATAGGGCGTCGTCAGCATGTCCTTGTCGTGGGCCTTGGCGATCATGTCGATCTCGAGCGCGTAGGACATCCCGGTCTCTTCGAGATTGGCGCGGAAGGTGCCGTCGATCAGGCCGACGGTCGGAAAGTTCTGCACGCCGGCGAAGCCAAGCGCCTTCAGCTGGTCGAGAAACGCGTCCATGTCGCGGAAGGGATCGGTGCCGTTGACGCCCGCGAGCACCGGCGTCTTCGTGACTACGGGCAGCACCTCGCCGGCCATGTCCAGCACGATGGCGTTGGCGTCGCCGTAAGCCATCAGGCCCGCGAGCGAGCCGCGACCGGCCATGCGGTAGCGTCCGGAATTGTAGATCACGATAAGATCGACGCCGCCGGCCTCCTCGCATTTGGCTGACAGCCCGGTGCCGGCGCCGCCGCCGACGATCGGCTCGCCGCGCTTCGCCATCTCGCGGAACCGCCTCAGGAGTGCTGCGCGTTCAAACCTTGGCATCGCTTACCTCGCTAGTCTCCGCCGCGCGCCGGTGCGACCGAACAGGGTTCGGAACGCACCGACGATGGCGGCGGCGAAGTCGGGATCGTTGATGTTCTTGGGCGTGCGGATGAGCTGCCGATTGCCGGTCTGCCGCACGGTGCGCTCCAGCGTGCGGAACAGCGCGGCATCGGCGTCCGGATCCCAGAACGGCTGGCCCCGCGCATCGAGTGCGGAGACGCCGCCCTCGGGCAGGAAGAACCGCACCGGGCCGTCCATCTGGTTGAGGCGCTCGCCGATCCACCGGCCGATGCGCTCGTTCTCTTCCACGCTCGTCCGCATCAACGTCACCTGCGGATTGTGGACGTGGAATTTGCGGCCGCGGTAGCGCTCGGGAATGGTGTCGGGCGCGCCGAAATTGACCATGTCGAGCGCGCCGACCGAGCCGACATAGGGGACGCGCGTGCGGATGATCGCACCGAAGCGATCCTCGGTTGCAGGAAACACGCCGCCCATCAGGAGATCGCAGACCTCCGTCGTGGTGAGGTCGATGACGCCGGCGAGCTGGCCGGATTCGACGAGTTTCTCCATGGAGCGGCCGCCGACGCCGGTGGCATGGAAGACCAGGCACTCGAAATCGTCGCGCAGCTCGGCAGCGATCTTCTGCACCGCCGGCGTCGTCACGCCGAACATGGTGATGCCGACCGACGGCAGGCCGCCGGCCTCCCGTGCCGTCGCGGCCCGCACATCCAGCCGCGCCTTGACCATGCCGGCGAGCGCATTGGCACCGTTGGCGAGCACCGCGCGCGAGATCGAGTTCAGCCCCTGCACGTCGGTGACCGAGTGCATCATCGTGATGTCGGCCGAACCGACATAGGGCCCGACCTCGCCGGAGGCGACGGAGGAGATGATCAGCTTCGGCACGCCGACGGGAAGCGCGCGCATGCCCGGGGCAACCAGCGACGCCGCGCCCGAGCCGCCGGCCGAGATCACGCCGGCGACATTGCCCTGGCGCCGCAGCCAGCTGGCGAACGCGTCGGCCATCGCGGTCACGGCAGCGCCGCGGTCGGGGCCGAACACCGCGGCACCGCCGCGGCCGTGGTTGAGCGCGATCTCCTGCGCGGAGACATCGCAGCTGGAATGCTTGCCACTGGTCGAGACGTCGACCAGCCGCGTGCGCAGGCCGGTTTCGGCGATGATGTCGCGGATGAAGCGCAGCTCGAGGCCCTTGGTGTCGAGCGTGCCGACGACCAGCACGACGGGCGGGCCGGCGGTCTGCGCCGCCATCGGCTCGCGCTTGCGCCGCGCGGTCTCGTCGAGCCGCGCGACCTGGGTCGAGAGTGTGCGCGCCGCCGCCTCGATGCGGGCGATCGGCACCGGCTGCGACCATCGCGTCGGCAGCGTTGGGTTGGAGACGTAAATGCGGATCGGCCCGTCGCGGCGCGGCGCCGGCGCCGGTTTAGCGTCCGGGCCGGATGCGGGGATCTCGATATCCGGCTCGAGCTCGGCGTGAAGCCCGACGCCGAGCAGGCGTTGCTGGAGCTCGCGGTCGGCGGCGAGCCGCGCGGAGTCGATGATGCGATTGATGCGGCCATTGACCATGATCGCGACGTTGCGCGAGACAGCGGTGGCGACGCCGATGTTCTGCTCGATCACCAGCACGGACATGTCGCCGTCCTCACCGAGCCGCAGCAGCATCTCCTCGACCTGCGCCACGATGACAGGCGCAAGTCCCTCGGTCGGCTCGTCCATGATCAACAAATGCGGATTGGTGAGCAGCGCGCGCGAGATCGCCAGCATCTGCTGCTCGCCGCCCGAGAGCTGGCCACCGCCGTGATCTTTGCGCTCGGCGAGGCGCGGGAAGGTGTCGTAGATGCGCTCGACCGTCCATGCGCCGGAACGCATGCCGCCGGCCAGCCGCAAATGCTCGTCGACGCTGAGCGAACGCCACAGGCGGCGTCCCTGCGGCACGTAGCCGACGCCGAGCCGGGCGATCTGGGCGGAGGGCCGCCGCGTGATGTCCTCGCCGCGGACACGGATCGACCCGCCGCTGACGCCGACCAGCCCCATGATCGCCTTGCACAGCGTGGTCTTGCCCATGCCGTTGCGGCCGACGACGGAGAACACGCCGCTCTCCAGCGTCAGGTCGACGCCCTGCAGGGCGTGCGAGTGGCCGTAATAGACGTCGAGCCCGCGGACCTCGAGCGCGGCGGCGGAGCGGCGGGCCTCATTCATGGCCGCCTCCGAGATAAAGCTCCTGCACCTCGGGGTCGGACTGGATCTCTTCCGGCAGGCCTTCCTTGAAGATGCGGCCGTTGTGCATCATCGTGACGCTCTCGACGACGCGCAAGGCGACGTCCATGTCGTGCTCGATGATGATGTAGCCGATATGCGCCGGCAGCGAGGTCAGGATCTCGATCAGCTCGGCCCGCTCGGTGGGGGACAGGCCCGCGGCCGGCTCGTCGAACAGGACGAAGCGCGGGGCGCCGGCGAGCGCGAGCGCGATCTCGAGCTGGCGCTGCTGACCGTGCGCGAGCTCGGCCACGCGCTGGTCCTTTACGGCGGCCAGATGCACGGCCTGGACGAGGTTGTCGGCCGCATGCATCAGGGCATCGTTTTGTCCCGGCCGCAGAAACGAGAACCGTCCGCGCGAGACGCCGCGGCAGGCGAGATAGACATTGTCCTGCACGGTGAGGCCGGGGAACAACGCTGAGATCTGGTAGGTCCGGCGCAGCCCGCGGCGGATGCGTTCATAGGGCGGGAAGTGGGTGACGTCCTCGCCGAAGAAGCGGATGGTGCCGGAGGAGGGCGCGAAGTCGCCGGTGATGCAGTTGAACAGCGTGGTCTTGCCGGCGCCGTTGGAGCCGAGCACGGCGCGGCGTTCGCCGGGGCGCACGGTGATGGTGACGTCGGTCAGCGCCGCGAGCGCGCCAAACAGCCTTGTCACGCCGCGCAGCTCCAGCGCGGCACCGGCACCGACGGCCGAGAGGCGCTGCGCGACGCTATCCATGACCGCGTCCTCCGTTTTGGCGGTCGGTGCGGGGGCGTTGGCTCTGGCGCCAGCGCTGCCATAGGCCGATGACGCCGTCCGAGGACCAGAACACGATGGCGAGGAACCCGAGCCCGATCAGTAGCCGGAAGCGGTTGCCGTCGAGGCCGAGCCTGACCAGGAAGTCGAGCGCGAAGGTGCGCAGCAGCACGAAGATCAGCGCGCCGATGAAGGGGCCGATCGGACGCGTGATGCCGCCGACGACGGCGATGATCAGCACGTCGATGCAGGCCCCGACACTGACCGAGCCCGGCGAGATCTGGCGGTAGTTCCAGACCTGGAGCACGCCGGCAAGTGCGGCCACGAAGGAGGCGAAGGCATAGGCGGCGACACGGTGCGCATTGACGTTGAAGCCGAGCGCCGCCATGCGGCGCGGATTATCGCGTACGCCCTGCAGCGCAAGGCCGAAGGGGGCACGCGAGATATATTCGACGGCGAAGTAGCAGAGCGCGGCAACCGCGAGCACGACATAATAGAAGGGAATGTCGGCGCGCCAGTTCACGCCCCAGAAGTGCGGCGTGGCCACGGTGTTGATGCCGGTATGGCCGTTGAAGATCGCCCAGTTCTGGTTGGTGAAATAATAGAAGGCAGCTCCAATCGCGAGCGTGATCATGATGGTGTAGATGCCTTCAGTGCGCACCGCGAGCGCACCGCCGAGCGTGCCGAACGCGGTCGCCAGCGCCAGCGCCATGGGCACCGCGAGCCACCACGGCCAGCCCAGGCTGATATTGGCGTTGCCGCTGACGCCGAACACGGCGACCATGTAGGCCGAGAAACCCGCGATCGTGAGCTGCATCAGGCTGACCATGCCGCCATAGCCGGCGAGGAACATCAGGCTGAGCGCCATGATGCCGAGGATCAGCGTGGTCGCGAAGATCTCGATCAGGAAGAAGCCGCTCGCGATCAGCGGCATGATCAGGAGAATGATCGCGACGATCCAGGCGGCGGGATTGTTGATCTCCGGCCATGTCCGCGCCGGGCGCTGCGCGACATCGGCGGGGCGAACGGCAACGCGGGCATCGTGGGTGAGCGACATGTCAGCGCCTCGCCAACAGGCCTTGCGGCCGGATCGCCAGCACCAGCACCATGATCAGGAAGGTCACGACGATGGCATAGGTCGGGATGTAGACCGAGCCGAGCTGCTCGGCGAGGCCGATGATCAGCGCGCCCAGCGCCGCGCCGGGGATCGAGCCCATGCCGCCCACGATCACGACGACGAGGGAGGCGAGCAGGAAGCGGATGTCCTCGCCCGGGGATAATGATTGGAAGGTGCCGCCGACGACGCCGGCAATGCCCGCAAGTCCCGCACCGAACGCGAACACCGCGACGAAGACGAGCTGGATGCGCACCCCGGTCGCGGCGAGGATATCGCGGTCGTCGACGCCAGCGCGGATGATCATGCCGGCGCGGGTGCGATTGAGCGCGAGCCACATCGCCACGCCGATCACGACGGAGGCGGCGAAGATCACCAGCCGCACCAGGGGATACCGGAGATAGACCGGCTCGCCCGATGATTTGATCGCCGTGACCAGCGGCAGCTCGATGGGGCCGATCAGCCAGTTCGGCGTCTGGATCTGGTAAAAGTCGCCGCCACAGGCCCACAGCATGAGATCGGCGAACACGATCGAGAGCCCGATCGTCACCATGGTCTGCCTGAGGTCCTGGCCCTCCATCCGGCGGAATACGATCAACTGGAGCAGGACACCGACCAGGGCGGTGAGGATGAAGGCGACGATGAAGCTGAGCAGCCAGGAGCCGGTCGCCGTGCTGATGGCGTAGCCGACATAGCCGCCGAACAGATAGAGCGAGCCGTGCGCGAGGTTGACGTTGCGCATCAGGCCGAAGATCAGCGTGAAGCCGCTGGCGACGAGGAAGTAGAGTCCGCCGAGCGTGATGCCGTTGAAGACCGCGTTGAGGAAGACGCGCTTGCGGCCGATGGCTTCTTCGAGGCCGGGCGGCCAGACCGCGAAGACCAGCCAGAGCGCGATGGCAATGGCAATGATCGAGATCAGCGCCCAGGCCGGGTGGCGTTCGACAAAGCGGCTCATGTGCGCCACCCGCTTGGCCAGGGCGCATCCCGAAGGTCCACCAAATACAGGTCAGGCAGCCTTGCGCCGGCCGCTAGCCTCGCCATGAACGTGCGCTCCCGTCGGTCGCGACCCTCTTTCGGGATCGCGTTGCCCGCATCCTAGCGGGGCTGCGAGGACGACGTTTGATTGTGAGTATCTTTTCGTGGCCCGCTCAGGCGCGCAAAATCTTGGCCGCGCGACGATAATCGGTCGGGGCCATTCCCACATTGGCGGCGAAGAAGCGGGTGAAGCCGCTCTGCGACGAGAAGCCGAGATCGAAGCCGATATCGGCGATCGGCGTCTCGCTCGCCACCAGCGCTTCGAGCGCATGTTCCATGATCAGCGTGTTGAGATAGAGGTTCGGCGTCACGCCGGTCTGGACGCGGAACAGCCGGTAGAAATGCGGTCGCGACAGTCCTGATTCCCGCGCGATCGTATCGAGCTCGATCTCGGCGCCGGGGCTCTCCGACATCATCTTGATGCATTTGCGCACGCGGAAATCGGTGACGGAGCCGTTTGCGCGTGGATCGCGCGCGATCTCGGCCTGCTGCCAGCTTTCGTCGTAGCAGATGTCGATCAGCCGCCGCAGCTCGGAATCCAGGCTGGAGAGCGATGGTGCGCCGCACACGAGCGCGGCCGTCCGCCTGATGTGCTTGTCCAGCGCCGGCGTGCGCCGGAACTGGGTGCGGCCGAAACGCATCCGGTGGGTGCCGGAGGCATCGGGTGCAAACCATTCGGCGTTGACATAGAGCACGAAGAAGATCGCGCCGCCGTCGAGATCGGCGGGCAGGAAATTGTGCGGCTCCCAGGGATTGACCGCGACGACGGACGTCTCGTTGAGATCGTGGTGTCCGTCGGAGACGTCGATGCATGCGGGCATGCCGCCAACATGGAAAATCAGATGACCTTCACGATGGGCGTGAATATTGAAAGGGCGGTTCAACTGATAAACCGTCGCCCGGCCGAACCGGCCGTGGAAGACGGCGAGCGCACGGCTCATGCCTTCCCCTCCCGAATGTTCTTGTCTTTTCGCTCAGCGTTCAACAACGCCGACGAGATTGCAAGAGCGGAGAGCGACCGCGTCAGCAAGTCGCTCCCCGCGTTGCGCATCGCAGGGGTGATGCGTCAGTATTTCTTACATTCCGGCACGGTGCGGCTCGGCAGCCCGATCTTGGAGAATACGGCCGGGTCGTAGCCGAGGGTCTGGTTCACGTTCGGGATCACCTTCACGACCTTGCTGAACAGCGCGCCCTTGCCGTCATCGACAACCTCGGTGACGAAGTTGGTGCCGATCGCCTGGCGGTTGGAGTCGAGCTTGATCTTGCCGTTCGGCGCGTCGATCTCGATCTTGGCGAGGGCTTCCTTGTACTTGGCCTGGTTGTTGGAGAGATCGCCATTGACCTGACGCAGCGCCAGGATCAGCGCCATGGTCGAGTCATAATAGTTGGTGGCGAGCAGCGACGGGCTCGGGAAGCGTTTGTTGGGCGGGAAAGCGTCCTGATAGGCCTTCACGAATTTCTGCCAGCCCGGATCCTCCCAGGTATCGGCCTGGCCGCTCGCCGCGATGGTGCCGACCAGGGCGTTCTTGGCGTTGCCCTTCGACGACAGGATGGTCTGGTCGATCATGATGGAACCGCCCATCAGATGCGCCTTGCCGCCGGCCTGCTGGTACTGGTTGAGGAAGTTGACGGCATCGGCGCCGCCAAGCCCGAGATAGATCGCGTCGACATCGTCGGGCAGTGCGGCGATCACCGAGGCGAAATCCTTGGTGCCGAGTGGCACCCATTGCCGGTTGGTGACCTGTCCACCGGCGCCGCAGAACTCGAGCACGAGGCCGAATACCTGCGTGTAGATGAACGAATAGTCCTCGCCCACGGTTGCGATCTTGCGATACTTCTTTTCCTCATAGGCATATTTGCCGAGGCCGACCTGCCACTGCGCGCCGTCCATGTTGTAGCGGAAGAAGTTCGGGGCGGGATCGACATAGGTCGTCTCCTGCGCGCCGGAGGCCGCGTTGATGAAGGTCAGCTCGGGATGGGTTTTCGCAAAGTTCTTCACCGCGATGCCCTCGTCGCCGGAGAGCGGCGAGAGCAGGATCTGCACTTTGTCCTGCTCGATCAGCTTGCGCACGGCGCGTACCGCGCTGTCCGGCGTCGCGTCGGTCGAGGCGACGATGAATTCGAGTTCCTTGTCGCCGACCTTCTTGCCCAGGACGTTGAGGGCCGTCTGGTGGCCGCGCATGCCGTCCTCGCCGAGCACCGTGTACGTGCCTTCGAGGGTTGCGGTTACGCCCACCTTGATCTTTTCCTGGGCGATCGCTGCGCTTGAAAGAAACAAGCTGCTCAGCGCGAGCAGTCCCACACTGCATTTCGACATTGTGCTCCTCCCTGTGTGTTCGTCTTTTGTCGCCGCGTGGCTCTCGGCCCGCGGCTTTGATGGGAAAGCTAACCGAAGTCGGATGCGGTGCATGCGTTGGCGCCCCCTTTGGTTTGACGGGCAGTCTCATTTTTGAATGGTGCGGCGCAAATGGTTTCGCGGTGCAACAGGCGGTCACAGGAACGCTTCCGGCGGGGGTCCGTTAGCGGAGCAAATCGCTGGAGTTGTCCATGATCGAATACCCCAAGCCGCCTTATCCTTCGCAACAGCAGCCGATGCCCGGTTCGACGCGTGCGATGAATCCACGTCCCGATCATGGCGAGGAGAGTTACAAGGGCGCCGGACGCCTGGCCGGGAAAAAGGCGCTGATCACCGGAGGCGACAGCGGCATCGGCCGTGCGGTCGCGATCGCCTATGCCCGAGAGGGCGCCGACATCGTCATCTCCTATTTGAACGAGGACGAGGATGCAGCCGAGGTCAAGGCGCTGGTGGAGCAGGCCGGACGCAAGGTCGTCCTGATTCCCGGCGACATCAGCAATCCCGAGCACTGCCGCGGCATCGTGCGTCGCACCGTCGACGAGCTCGGCGGCATCGATATCCTCGTCAACAATGCGGCCCATCAGGCCACGTTCAAGGACATCGCCGACATCAGCGACGAGGAGTGGCAGCGCACGTTCGCGACCAACATCCACGCCATGTTCTATCTGACCAAGGCTGCGGTCCCTCATATGAAGCCGGGAGCTGCGATCATCAACACGGCGTCGGTGAACTCGGATATGCCCAACCCGACCTTGCTGGCCTATGCCACGACCAAGGGCGCCATCCAGAATTTCACGGGTGGGCTGGCCCAGATGCTCGCCGAGAAGGGCATTCGGGTCAACGCCGTCGCTCCAGGTCCGATCTGGACGCCGCTGATCCCCTCGACGATGTCGGAGGAAAGGGTCAAGAATTTCGGCAAGCAGGTCCCGATGCAGCGCGCCGGCCAGCCGGCCGAGCTCGCAACCGCCTACGTCATGCTGGCCGATCCGCTCTCGAGCTACACCTCGGGGGCCACGTTGGCCGTCACCGGCGGGAAGCCGTTCATCTGATTGGACGCGCCTCGTCAGCGTCGGCGACGTTGAGAGTGCAGCGCAAGAATCGTGGCGGCGCCGGGGGCCGGGCCGCCACGTCCTGGTCAGCAGATCGATCAGGCGGCGTTGGACGCCTTGGCGTTGACTCCCTTGCGGAGCGCCACCGTGTTCAGCTTGGTGTTGGCCGCCTTCTCTTCGTTCAAATTGGTCGTGAGGAAGCGCACGATGTCGTCGTGGCCGAGCTCTTCCGCCCAGGCGATCAACGTGCCGTAGCGGCAAATCTCGTAGTGCTCCACGGCCTGCGCGTTGGCTACGATCGCGGCATCGAGCACGGACTTGTCCTCGATCTCGCCGGCGGTCGCGTCGGCTTCCTCGATCAGGCCGTCGATGGCCGAACACTGCGTGCCGCTGGGCTCCTTGCCGAGCTTGGCGAACACCTTGTCGAGCCGTTCGACCTGCTTGTTGGTCTCGTCCAGATGAGCCTTCAGGCCGGCGGCGAGATCCCTGTTGGTCGCCTTGTCGATCATCTTCGGCAGCGCCTTCAGGATCTGCTGCTCCGCGTAATAGATGTCCTGCAGCCCGTGCAGCAGCAGGTCTTCCATCGATTTGATGTCCTTAGTGAAGAATCCCATAAAAGACGTCTCCTTTTCACAATGATGACACTGGAACGCTGCGCGGCCGCAGCTGTTCCATTCCGGTGTGCAGATCGGGAGAGCCGAATGAGCGATGGAATTGATCATCTTGCTGGCTTGCTCGGACGCGCGGCGATGGACGTGTGGGGCGACATGCCTCGCGACATCCAGGAAGCGCTGTTCGAGTCCGCCATGAAGGGACGCGAGAGCGAGCGCGAGGAGCTTGCACGGCTACTGCACGAGCGCCATCCGCGCACGCTTCATCCGGCCCGGCCGGGATGATGCAGCGGGTGGAACGATCGTACGCGCCGCTGATTGGTAAACTGAGCGACGCGTCGCCGAATGGCTCGCATGGGGCCGCGGGAGGCGCGTCGCTCGGCCGTTGGAAAATTTGTGAGTCGATCGCCGTGACTGAGGTAAACATCGGAAAATGGTACGACCCGATCTCGGAACGGTGGATCGTGCCGCGTGAAGCGCGCGCCATCGCCGGCTATGGTCAGTCCGGCGCCGAGAAGGTGCCGGAGAGCCACGAGAGACGCGAGGCGCAGCGGATCTGGGAGCTGTTGGTGGATTGCTGCGCAGGGGAGTGATGCCGAGCCTCAGGCGGATTTGGGCCGAAGCCAAACTGTCGTGGTCCCCCCTTTAAGCGCCCGTCGAATAGTTGTGGTCAGATAGATCCCGGGCGCTCCGCGGCACCTTTGAAACCGCTTTCGTTCCTCGCGGTGCGGCCGACAGCTCCGGGCTTGGGCGAACGCCTCCTGAAACGACTTCTGGCATCGCGGGGCAGCCCAGCGTTTCCGTCAACGCTGATCTCGACGACCTCACGATCGGATCGGTATATTACCACCCCGATTAGCAGGCCGGACGCCGGAACAAGGATCACGCGATGGACGATACGATTGGCTTCCCCGATCCCGGTCTCGACCTGTCGGATGGCTTCAAGCCGCACACCTCGCATTGGGGCGTGTTTTCCGCGCGTCAGGGCGCGGCCGGGCTGGAGGTCAGGGCCTATGCGGGCGACCCCGATCCGAACGGCATCATCGACAATTTCCCTGGTGCGCTCCGCCATCAGGCGCGCATATCCCAGCCGGCGGTCCGCCGCGGCTGGCTCGAGCGCGGGCCGGGTCCCGACGATCGCCGCGGCCGCGACGAATTTGTCTCCGTGAGCTGGGAGAAGGCGCTTGACCTGCTCGGCGACGAGCTGTCGCGCATCCGCGATACAAGCGGGCCTGGCGCCGTGTTCGGCGGTTCCTATGGCTGGTCGAGCGCCGGCCGCTTTCATCACGCCCAGAGCCAGGTGCATCGCTTCCTCAACATCGCGATGGGCGGCTATGTGCGCTCGGTCAACTCCTATTCCTCCGGCGCGTCCTCGGTGCTGCTGCCGCAAATCCTCGCCGGCTATGAGGACATCACCAAGCGCAACGTCACCTGGGAGCAGATCGCCGATCACACCGACATCGTGCTGGCCTTCGGCGGCATGGCGCTGAAGAACTCCATGGTGGCCGGCGGCTCGATCAGCAAGCATGTCGAGCGCGGCGCCATGGCGGCGGCCCGCAAGCGCGGCTGCGAGTTCATCCTGGTCAGCCCGCTTCGCGAAGACCTGCCCGTCGAGGCCGGTGCGGAGTGGATGACCTGCGTGCCGAGCACCGACACCGCCTTGATGCTCGGCCTCGTCCACACGCTGGTCAGCGAAGGCCTGCACGATCAGGCCTTCCTCGATCGCTACACCGAGGGATGGCCGGTCTTCCTGCGCTACCTCACCGGCGAGAGCGACGGGCAGGCAAAGCATGCCGAATGGGCTGCCGCGATCTCAGGCGTCGAGGCGGAGACGATCCGCAAGCTGGCGCGCCGGCTCGCCGGAAAGCGCGCACTGATCACCGTCTCTCATTCGCTGCAGCGCGCCGAGCATGGCGAGCAGCCGGTGTGGATGGGTATGGTTCTGGCGGCGGCGCTCGGCCAGATCGGCCTTCCCGGCGGCGGCTATGCCTATTCGCTCGGGGCGATCGGCTATTACGGCCGCCGCGTCAACGACGTGCCGGGGCCGACGCTGGGGCAGGGCCGCAACGGCGTCGCCGATTTCATTCCGGTGGCGCGCATCGCCGACATGCTGCTCAAGCCGGGCAGCACCTATCGCTACAATGGCGAGACGCGGACCTATCCGGACATCCGAATGGTTTACTGGGCCGGCGGCAATCCCTTCCATCATCACCAGGATATCAACCGCCTGCGCAAGGCTTTTGCGAAACTCGACACGTTCGTCGTGCATGAGCTCGCCTGGACTGCCACCGCCCGTCATGCCGACATCGTGCTGCCGTCGACGATGACGCTCGAGCGCGAGGACATCGGCTATTCCAGCAACGACCCCCTCATGGTGGCCATGCACCAGATCGCCGAGCCGTTCGGACTTTCGCGCGACGACTACGATATCTTTGCCGATCTCGCCGACCGTTTGGGGGCCCGCGAACCCTTCACCGAGGGCCGTACCTCGCGGCAATGGCTCGAGCATCTCTACGAGCCGACCCGCGCCTCGCTCGCCAAGCGCGGCCTGGAAGCCCCTCGCTTCGACGAGTTCTGGGCGCGCGGCAGCCTGGTCGTGCCGCAGCAGCCCGATGATGGCGGCCGGTTGCGCCGCTTCCGTGAGGATCCTGTCAATCACGCGCTGCCGACGCCGAGCGGGCGCATCGAGATATTCTCGCAGAAGATCGCCGGCCATGGTGATGCGGATTGTCCGGGACATCCGGTCTGGCTCGACAAGACCGACATGCCCAAGCCCGGGGCGCCGTGCTTCCTGGTCGCCAACCAGCCGGTGACGCGCCTGCACAGCCAGCTCGATTTCGGCGGGCACTCGATTGCGGCCAAACATCGCGGCCGCGAGGTCGCGCGGATGAACCCGCGCGATGCTGATGCACGCGGCATCAAGGACGGCGACATCATCCGCCTGTTCAACGATCGCGGTGCGTGCCTTGCCGCGGTCCACGTCACCGACGGCATCGCGCCCGGCGTGGTGCAGCTTCCGACCGGCGCCTGGTACGATCCGATGGATCCGGAAGACGAGGCGCCGCTCTGCGTTCACGGCAATCCGAACGTGCTCACCCGCGACATCGGGACCTCGTCGTTCGCGCAAGGCTGCACCGGGCAGCTGACGGTGGTCGAGGTGGAGAAGTTCACCGGTAATCTGCCGCCGATCCGCGCGTTCGATCCGGTGTAGGGTGTCGTAGCTCCGATGGAGCGCAGCGTTGCGCCAAGAAAATGGGGCCGTCCTGTGTGGGAGCAGGGACGGCCCCGAGAGGCTCGCCGGCCCCGGGAGGAAGAGGGCGCGAGCCGCCGGATGCCTAGGCCGCGGCGCTGGCGGTCCAACCAATCTGCGGGGAAGGACGACGCCGTAGCGGCGCTTCGACCTCGAGCCGCTCACCCCTGCTGGCGAGGCGCCAGCGTGCCGGTGATTGACCGCTGATGCGTTTGAACACGGTCGAGAAATGCGCCTGCGTGCTGAAGCCCACGGCAAGCGCGATCTCCGCCAATGGCCGCTCGGTGCTTGCAAGCAGCGTCTTCGCCTGCTCGGTGCGGTGATTGAGCAGATATTCGCGGGGACGGTAACCGGTCGCGGCGCGGAATTGTGCCGCAAAGTGCATCCGGGACAGGCCGGCGACATTGGCAAGCTCGGACAGGCTGATGCCGCGGTGGAAATGATCGGCGATATATTGCTCGACACGCCGCAGCCGCCATTTCGGCAAGGCATTGACCCTTGCGCGCGGCAACTCGATCCGGGTGAGATGCATCGCCAGGGTCTGGCCGATGCACTGTGTGAAATGCCGGTCTGCGGCATCACTTTGCTCGATCAGCGCCTTGGCAAGCTCGGCGGCGAGCGGATCGCGCAGCAGCACGAGGTCATTGAGCCCGTCGGCCGCAACGACATGGGCCGGAAGATGATCCGTGGAGATGTGGACGTGCAGGAAGGCGCATGGCGACTGGAATTGCACGCCGAGAGATTTCGAGGGAGCGGTGACATAGAGCGTCCCCGCAGGCATGGTGCCGTCGAAAATGATCTGGCGGTCCCGTGTCAGCTTCGCGCGCGTGGTCTTCAGGGCGATGCCGATGAAATAGCGATCATCCGGCGTCGTCGTTTCGTGCGACGAGCTGCTCCGCGAGTCCTCCCATCGCGAGATCGTGATGTCCTGGATCGCGCCGTCCACAGTGCGATCGATCTGACGCCATTGGCTCTCCCGGGCGATCACCTGCGTCGGGCGAAGAACCTCGTGATCCCGCGAGCCGGCCGGAAAATCGATCCAGGCATGGGCCGCGTGCAAATTGTTCGACATCGCTCGTCCTCTCCTGGCTTTGCCGCGGTTTGCAACGACCGGCAAACGCGCAAAGCCAATGCTGTCCATGCTCGGAGGATAGGCGTGAGCTGGCCAGGACGCCCGTTAGTGGTGATTAGGATCTGTTAGATTTTGTGCGCGTGCATCAGGTGCGACAGCCCGCCGCAGACGTTTGATTAAGTCCAATTTGTCAGAGATTTGCCCGGCTGCCCCTGTTTGAGGGGACCTCAAGGAGCATCGCGTGGCGATCGACGTGCCGGTGTGAGATCCGCGCAGGGCCTTCGCTGGACCTCGCATCGGTGCCGGGTATAGTCCCCGCGCGTTTCGAGGAAGCAGTCGTCAAGATGAGCAAGATGTGACCGACCTCTCGGCAGGACATGGCCCCCGCAGCGGCGGCGCCGGAACGATCCTTGATCTCGATGCCGTCTCGTTCGGGCCGTTCTCGCTGCGCTCGCGGCTGCTGGAGAAGGACGGCGTGCCAGTCAAGCTCGGCAGCCGCGCGATGGATATTTTGCGCCTTCTCGTCAGCCGTGCCGGCGAGGTGGTGCCAAAGAACGAGATTCTCGGCTACGCGTGGTCCGGCCTCTCCGTCGAGGAGATCAGCCTGCGGGTTCATGTCGCCGAGCTGCGCAAGGTGCTCGGCGACGGCAAGGACGGCGTCCGCTACATCACCAACATTCCGAGCCGGGGTTATTGCTTCGTCGCGCCGGTGCAGCGTGGTCCACGCGCGGAGCCGCCGTCGCTCACGTCGCGGCCAGCCGAAAAGGTGACGTCGTCACCGTCTCTGCCGCATCGTTTGGACCGGATGGTCGGGCGGGACGAAATCGTGGCCGAGCTGGCGCCGCGCTTGCTCCGCGATCGTTTCGTCACGCTGCGAGGGCCAGGCGGCATCGGCAAGACCACCATTGCGGTCGCGCTCGCGCATGCCCTGTGCGACAGATTCGAGGGCAACGTCCACTTCCTCGAATTCGGTCCGCTCAAGGACGCCGCGTTGGTGGCGAGCACGGTTGCCGCCGCGCTGGGCCTCGTCGTGCACCACAACGATCCGAGTGACAGCATCGTCAATTTCCTGCGCGGGCGCCGGCTGCTTCTCGTTCTCGACAGCTGTGAGCACGTCATCGACGCGGTCGCACGTCTCGCGGAAGACATTCACCGCGAGGCGCCCGGCGTCGCCATCCTCGCCACCAGCCGCGAGTCGCTGCTGGTGGCTGGCGAGCAGATTTTCGAACTTGCTCCGCTGCGCGGCCCGCCGCAAGGCACGCGCCTCAGCGCCGGCGAGGTGCTGAATTATCCGGCGGCGCGCCTGTTCGTCGACCGCGCCAATGCGGCGGGGCATCGCGACGATCTCACCGACGAGGATGCGGAAGTCCTGGTGCAGATCTGCGGCAAGCTCGATGGCATCGCGCTCGCGATCGAACTTGCTGCCGCGCGCGTCGGCCTCTACGGGCTGCGCGAGATGGCGGCGCTGCTCGACAGCCGCCTGCAGCTCGAGTGGCGCGGGCGACGAACGGCGCCGCCGCGGCAGCAGACGCTCGGTGCCACGCTTGACTGGAGTTTCGGCCTGATCGGCGAGAACGAGCGCATCGTGTTCCTGCGGCTCGCCGTCTTCGCAGGTCACTTCACCCTGAAGGGCGCCATAGCGGTGGTGGCCGAGGAGGAAACGCCGGAGGAACGCGTCATCGACGCGCTGGAGCAGCTCGTGGCCAAGTCGCTGGTGTCCTCGCAGCCGGACGGCGCATCGCGGCGCTATCGCCTGCTGGACGCAACGCGTGCCTATGCCATGCAGAAGTTGGCGGATGGCGGTGAGGCAAGCGTCATCGCGCGCCGTCACGCTTGTTATGTTCAACGCACGCTCGAAGCCGGCCTGACGGCGCAGGGTGGCAGCGGCCAGATGTCCCGCTCGCAGGAGCGTGCGGGCCTGCTCGCCGATGCCCGCGCGGCGTTGGCATGGAGCTACGCCAATGATGACGGCGCCGACTTGCGCGTGCCGCTTGCCGGCAGTTGCACGGGCCTGTTCGTCGAGCTGAATTTGCTGAACGAGGCGCGCATCTGGTCCGATCGCGCGCTCGCGATGCTCGACGACGCCGATCGTGGCGGCCGATGGGAGCTCGAGCTTCAGTCAACGCTCGGTCACGCCTTCATGTTCACCGAGCGCAACAGCGAGCAGGCGGAAGCGGCGCTCCGGCGCGGGCTGGAGATCGCGCAGACGATCGGCGACCACGCCAACACATTCAGGTTGTTATCGCGACTGAACATGTTCTATCGCCGGACCGGCGGCTACCGGCATCTGGTGCCGACTGCGCGTCACGCCGAACGGATTGCGCGCCTGATCGGCGATACCGCGGGCATTGCCGGCAGCAAAGCGCTTCTCGGCGTGTCCTATCACCTCGCCGGCGACCAGGCCGAGGCGCAAGCTCATCTCGACGAGGGCATGCGCGACGACGCCGCACTGCGGGGCACGCAACCCGGACATTTCGCCTATTCGCGTACGCCGCAAATTCCGCTGGCGCGCGTGTTGTGGCTGCGCGGCTATCCCGATCGCGCGCTCGAATGCGTCCTCCCCCTCGTCGGCGCGTCAGCGCCGCGCGACGTGGTGATGCATTGTATCGCGCTGTGCTGGTCCGCCTCGGTGTTCGGTTGGGTCGGCGACTGGTCCGCCGTCGAGACCATGAGCACTCGGCTGGCGACGCATGCGGGGATGCACGGGCTCGTCCCCTATGAGGCCGTTGCGACCGGCTTTCGGGCGCAGACCATGATCGCCCATGGCGAGGCCCTTGGCGGCATCGACCTGTTGCGAAGCGCACTTCCGCGTCTGCACGCGGATCGCTACGAGCTCTATATGTCGGCATTCGCCGCGGATCTGTCTTCCGGGCTGGTCTCATTGGGGCGCTTGGCGGAAGGCGCTCAGGTCCTGCACGAGACCATCGACCGCGTCGAGCAGGAAGGCGGTGCCTTCGACATGCCGGAACTGCTGCGTCTGTGCGGAGAGCTCGAGGCGCAGAGTGGAAACCTCGACGCGGCCGAGGCAAGCCTTGTCGCATCGGCGGAGCTCGCCGAGCAACAGGGCGCGCTGTCCTGGCGGCTGCGCACCGAGATGTCGCTGGCGCGGCTGCGCGAGCGACAGGGTGTGCGAGATCCGCGCCAACAGCTCGCCAAGACTTATGCGCGGTTCACAGAGGGGTTCGAGACCGCCGATCTCAGGGACGCTCGGCTCATGCTGACTCCGCCTTCCGCCTGATCAGGCCGAACAGCGGCGGCGCCTCCGCAGCGATCCGCCACGCGGTTGCTGTCAGCCCCTGTGTCCGTCCAGTCGCGCAAGGAAGCCGCGAACGAGCGCAGCGATTTCGCTGTTGGCTCGTTATGTATTGTTAGGCGTTGAGAGCGGCCATGTCAGCCGTACCGCCGCTATTCGAAGACGGCGTCGAAGATCTCGACGTCCATCAGCACCGGCTTGGCAATCACGGTTCCATCGGGCCGCAATGTCTGCGCGCGCCGAAGTGTCGGCACCACGATGCCGCCGAAGCTGTCATGTGCCCAGGAGGAGTGTGCGACCTTCATCCCGAAGAGATCGTGATCTGCCCGCCGCTGCAGGGCACTCTCGTCGAAATAGAAGATCTGCTCGGACGCGAGCGTCATCAGGTGGGCCGGGAATCGTGCCCGCAGCCGCCGCCAGGTTTCGGCATTCTCCTGCCAGGGCGACAGCTCCTCGATCACGACATCGGGGTGGGCAAGCAGGAATGGAATCGTCAGATAACTCCAGATCGCGACGCCGCAGAAGAAGACGAGATGCAGCTCATCCGCGAGCGCCGGTGGATCGACCTCGGAAAATGCAAGGCCGGGATTAGGCCAGGACCGCAGGACCTCACCATCCAGGCTCTCGATCGTGATCGCGTCCGGTTGAAAGGAGCCGGAGTGCTCACCCCCGGTGATGCCGGTGAAGCGCACCGATTGCGTCCGGGTCGAGCCTTCCGCGGTCACATCCTTGAATTCCCGGGCATGGCCGGCGCTGGAGAACAGCGTCCCGCCAACGGAAAGGTGGAGCGTGAACCGGTTCAAGCTGTTCCAGCGGGCCATTCCGCCGCTGGCATCGATTACGTCGTCAAGAAGCGCCATGTCCCGCCACATCCACCGTCCAGTGTCTCCACCATGGCGGGGCGCATGCGGCTTGGCGTGTTAGAAGTTGTTAGGAGTTGCGAGCGAGTAGCATGGCAGTATCTCGTTGAAGATACTCTCAATTCAGGGTGCCCAGCAGCTCTCTGGCAGCGATCAGATCGCGGGTCTGCAGGCCCTCCTGGTAGCGCGCAACGAGGGGGTTGAGCAAAGCGCTAGCGTCAGCGGCCTTGCCGGCCTGCTCCCAGATGCGGCCGAGGCTGATCGCCCCGCGAAGCTCCCAGCCGACCGCGGATTGACGCCGGGACAGATCGAGCGATTTGCGCAAGGTGCTCTCCGCCTCTACAGCGTTGCCAGACCCGGCGAGGATGTCACCCTTGATCCTGAGCATCTCCGGCATGTCGAAGGATTCGCCGTGATCGGGAATCTGGGCGATCGCCTCGTTGATCGTCTGCAAGGCCTCGTCGGGCTGGTTCTGGGAGGCGAGACCCTCGGCCAGCGCCGTCGCAAACACCGTCGTCATGATGCGGTGCCGTGTCGCGTACAACGTCGCCTGACTGCGCCGGAGGTGCTCGATCCCTGCCGCGACGTCGCCCCGGCGCAGCAGCAGCTCGCCCTTCTGGCCGATGCCGACCGCGTGATAGGGGCCGAGAAAGTGCCGTGCGGAATGATCGATCAGCCGCTCGATCAGGATTTCGGCACTGGCCCAGTCGCCGACCCAGAGGAACACGTAGATCGTCCAGATCAGGGAGATGCCGAGGGTAAGCGGCTGCTCGAGCAGCTCGGCCTCGCGCACCGTGTATCTGGCCACCTCGATCGCTCGCTCGGGCCGGCCCGTGAGCCAGAGCCCGCGCGCCAGCGCAACCAGCGCCACGATGCGGTCGTCATAGCCGAGATGCCCGATATTCAGCCGTTGCGAGCCGGGATTGTGCACCATCGCGCTTTCGCAGAACCGAACCGCCTTGTCCTGGTTGCCGATCAAATGGTGCGCGACGCCGCGCATCCAATCCACGTTCAGCGTGGCGGCGGAATCATTCAGTTTGCGCGCAACGCCCTCGGCCTGTTCGCTGGTCTCGAGTGCGCCGTGAAAATCTCCGACCCTGGTCAGGTAGATGTGCAATCCGCGCAACAGCCAGAGCTGCCAATGCAGGTCCTCGAGCTGGCGGGCAAGCTCGAGACTGCGCGTGAAGGCCGACCGGACCGCTTCCGTATTACCTTGCGTGAACATCACGGAGACGCCGAGCGCGGCCTGCAGGGTCATCTCCTGTCGGCTGTCCACGGCGCGCGTGTCGAGGGACGCCAGCGCCTGCTGGGTCCATCGGTAGCATTCCGTCAGCAATGTCAGCTCGAGGAAGAACTGCGCCGCCGAGGCCGCCAGATCCACGCCGATCGTCCGGTCGCCGCCGTCCGAAAAGCTGAAGGCTAGCGCAGCCCTGACATTGGGCAAATGGTCGGCATAGGGAAGGAAGCCGCCCGCGCTCTGCATGCCCGTGGATTTGAGGGCAATGTCGCGCAGGAAATCGCGGAAATATTCGGCGTGGGCGCGCGCGACGCGGTCCGCTTCGCCGTTCTCGACGAGCTTGTCCGCCATGAAGGCGCGGGTGGTGTCGAGCAGGCGATAGCGCAGCCGCCGCTCAGCCGGCGAGGTCGCGATCAGGGATTTGGAGAGCAGGTTCGAAATGGCTTCCACACCTTCGCCCTCGCTGATGCCCTGGCAGGATGCGATCGCAAGCGCGGCTTCCAGCGTGAACGGCCCGACGAACACCGACAATCCGCGCAGGGTCGCGCTCTCGGTCGGCGGCAGCAAATCGTAGCTCCAGGCGAGCGCCGCGCTCAGGGTCTGGTGCCGCGGAATCGCGGTGCGCCGTCCCCGCCACAGCAGCGAGAAGCGGCTGTCCAGCAGTGATGCGGTCCCGGCAATGCCATAAGCGTTGACACGTCCGGCCGCGAGCTCGATCGCCAGGGCGATGCCGTCCAGCCGTCGGCAGATCTCGGCGACGAGCGGCGCATCCTCCTCGGTGAGCTCGAATTCGCTCAGGCTCTCGGCAATGCGTTCCACGAAGAGCTGGCTTGCGGGATAGGCAAGGATGTCGGCAATGCCGAGGCCTTCGCGCTGCGGCGGGCAATCCAGCGGAAACAGCCGGTGGACGCGCTCACCTTCGGTGCGAAAGGATTCGCGGCTGGTGGCCAGAATATGCAGCTTCGGCGCCTCGCGGACCATGCGT
Source organism: Bradyrhizobium sp. SBR1B (assembly GCF_014198205.1). NCBI lineage: Bacteria > Pseudomonadati > Pseudomonadota > Alphaproteobacteria > Hyphomicrobiales > Nitrobacteraceae > Bradyrhizobium > Bradyrhizobium sp. SBR1B. The sequence continues at coordinate 49,014 of NZ_JACIHC010000003.1, read as the reverse complement.
TCGGCCAGAGGGGCGAGCTCGTCGAGGATATGCTCGCAACTGTCGAACACCAGCAGCATGCGCCGGCTGCGCAGGACCGTCAGCAGGCTCGGCACGGGATCGTCGGCATTGACGGTCAGGCCCAGCGCGGCCGCAATCGTGCCGGGAACGAGCCGGACATCCGTCAGCGCGCCGAAATCGACGAAACATACCTGGTCATCGAAGCCGGCGAGCTCGCGATGCGCGACGGCAAGCGCGACCGACGTCTTGCCGATCCCGCCCGGGCCGACGATTGTGACGAAGCGATGCTGGGCAAGCTCGGCCGAGATCTTCTCGACCGCATCGTTCCGCCCGATCATCTTAGCGAGCGGCGCGGGCAGCGAGCGGGGCGAAGCGTCGGGCAGGCTGGTCCGGCTCTCAGAAGGCGCAGCCCGGAGCAGCGGGGCCGCGAAGCAATAGCCGCGTCCGGGGACGTTGATCACGTAGCGGGAGCCTTCGCCGGCATCGCTTAAGGCCCTATCGTTCAAAGCCTTATCGTTCAAAGCCTTGCGCAACGTCGTGATGTGGAAACGCAGGCTGCCTTCGTCGACGTTCACATCGGCCCAGATGCGCTTGATCAGCTCCCGCTTGTCCACGACCTCGCCGGCACGCTCGGCGAGAAAAATGAGGATGTCGAGCGCGCGGCCGCCGAGGTGAAGCGGGACGCCGTCCTTCTCAAGCAGCCGCGACTTCGTGAACAAGCGAAATGGCCCGAAGGCAATGACCGAATCTTGCTCGTTAGTGTCCGGCACGGGCCAACAATTCCAGTGAAAAGGCTGAAGTCTGCAGTTTTGGTCTAACAGAACGAGACGTCCAGTAAACTGGCCGAAAGTGGCGAAATCGCGTGGCGATCATCGCGATCGGCCGATCACGCGAGGAGCGTCGCAAATCTAACTTAAACGCGAGTGGTCCAGCGAGCGATCGGGACAATCCGGCAATGCGCTGGACCGCGATGGCGGATCTGGATCTCGGTCGTCGCGACGGTGATCATAACAGAATCTTGCAACGTCTAACGAGCAAAGCACGCGAACAGCATCCAGTATGGCATTCGCGTTAGATGCAAGTTTCAACGGGAGGCTATGATGTCCGCGATCGGCGCTCGGCCGAACGACCATGTCGTTCGCTCTCAATTTTTACCTGGCCTCGATGATCAGTCGCGTGACTGGGAGCTCGTGCTGCGGGAATTCCACCATCGCATGAAGAACACGCTGACGCTGCTGGGTGCGTCAGTCCGTCGCGATTTCACGCGCGCGGGCACGGGCGATATGTCGTTGGCGGTGGACCGGTTCGAGCGGCGCATCGTCGCCTTCGGCAGGCTCTATCAACTTCTGTCTGATCATGACGATCTGCGGTTCGTTTCCGCAGCGGCCTTCTTCGAAAGCCTGTGCGAAGCGATCTCCGAGGCTGTGCTGGAACCGGCAGGCATCCGCTGCGAGGCTGCGATCGAAAGCGGCACATTGCCGGCGGCGCAGTGTCATCGGCTCGCGCTGATGCTGACGGAGCTGGTGACGAACGCGGCAAAGCATGCTTTCCCGAGCAAGAAGGGTGCGCTGATCCGCATCGGCCTGGCCCGGCGCGGCGGCGCCTGGCTCTGCACGGTGGCCGACAACGGCATCGGTGCGACCGGTCCGCTCCAGGGCACCGGCAGCCGGATCCTCGAAGGGCTCGCACGCAGCATCCAGGCGCGGCTGCAGGGCGAGGCGGGCGAGGGCGGCACCCGGGTCACCATCGTGATGCCGATCGCTGCGGCGTGAGCCCTCCCTCACAACGGCTAGCGGACTCTAACACCCCATAACGGGTAAGAATCTCTCGTTTGCGCGACAGTCCTGACGTTCGGAGCGGGTGTCGATCCCGGACCCGCGGCTTGAAACAAGGAGTTGGACATGGCTGTGATCGAGCTGAATCGCCAAGCTGAAACCAAGCCCTCGAAATCTCATGGAGTTGATTTGAAGCTCGAGGTCCTCGTGATCCCGGTGTCCGATGTCGACCGCGCCAAGGCGTTCTACACGCGCCTCGGCTGGCGACTGGATGCTGATTTCACGTCAGGCGACGACTGGCGCGTGATCCAGTTCACGCCGCCGGGCTCGGCCTGTTCGGTGATCTTCGGCACGAACGTCACGGCGGCCGCGCCGGGCTCGGCGCGAGGCCTGTATCTGGTCGTCTCCGATCTCGAGGCGGCACGTCAGGATCTGCTCGCCCGCGGCGTCGAGGTCAGCGAGCCGTTCCACGGTGCCGGCGACGTTCATGCCGGGCCTGACGAGCCATATCTGTTCGGCAGCGTTCGAGTCAGTGGTGCTGACCCGAAGCGCGGCAGCTATGCTTCATTCGCCGCGTTCAGCGATCCCGACGGCAATGGCTGGCTGTTCCAGGAAGTCACGACACGATTGCCCGGACGCATCGCAGGCGACGGCACGGCATTCGCCTCAGCGACCGATCTGGCCGCAGCGCTGCGTCGCGCGGCGCTGGCGCATGGCGAACATGAGGCGCGGACTGGCGGACACGACGAGAACTGGCCGGACTGGTACGCCGAATACATCGTCCGCGAGCAGGCCGGCCAGCCGCTGCCGACTTGAGCTGCAGCGAAAGGCATCTTCCGATCCTGGCCGACACGGCGCGCGATGACTGGTCGTCGCGCGCCGTGTCGTATTGCGCGCATGTCATCGCACTCTTGCGCGGACTCGCAACGGCTAACGCAGGCTAACAATGCATAACGAGCAAACTGCCGGGGCCTGCGCCAATCTCCCTGCACGCCAACCGATGCGTTGATTTCGAACTCGGTCAGCGTCACCGACCAAAGCAAGGGAGATCCAACATGACCGCGCAAGCCCGAACTGAGAGCCTCAATCCCGACCGCCGTCAATTGCTGAGCCAGGCCGCGATGACCGCGGTTGCCGCCAGCGTGTCGAGCCTGTTGCCGCTGCATCCTGCCAAGGCTACCGCAGGCGGCGCCATCCGGCCATTCCAGATCAGTGTGCCCGAGCAGGATCTGCTCGACCTGCGCCGGCGCCTGGCTGCCACACGCTGGCCGGATCGCGAGATCGTCACCGATCAGTCGCAGGGCGTGCAGCTAATGACGATGCAACAGCTCGTGCGCTACTGGCAGAGCGACTACGACTGGCGCAAGGTGGAGGCCCGGTTGAACGCCTTGCCGCAATTCGTCACCGAAATCGACGGCGTCGACATTCACTTCATTCACGTCCGCTCGCGGCACGAGAATGCACTGCCGATGATCGTCACGCATGGTTGGCCCGGCTCGATCATCGAGCAGATGAAGATCGTCGGTCCGCTCACCGATCCGACCGCGCACGGCGCCAAGGCCGCGGACGCGTTCGACCTTGTGATTCCCTCGCTCCCTGGCCACGGCTTCTCGGGCAAGCCGACGGTGCTCGGCTGGGACCCCCAGCGCATCGCGCGGGCCTGGATCGTGCTGATGAAGCGGCTCGGCTACAGCCGCTATGTCGCCCAAGGCGGCGATTGGGGCAATGCCGTGACGGAGCAGATGGCGCTGATCGCGCCGCCGGAATTGCTCGGCATTCACACCAACATGCCCGCGACCGTCCCCGACGACATCGCCAGGGCGCTTCAACCCGGCGGAACGCGCCCGGCGAACCTCTCGACTGAGGAGCGCCTTGCCTACGACCAGCTCGATGATTTCTACAAGCATGGCCTCGGCTACGCGATCGAGATGTCGAACCGGCCGCAGACGCTCAATGGCCTCGTGGATTCGCCCGCGGGCCTCGCGTCCTGGATGCTCGATCATGATGCGCGCAGCGCCGCGATGATCGCACGCGTGTTCGATGGCAGGACGGAAGGGCTGTCGCGCGATGATGTGGTCGACAACATCACGCTCTATTGGCTCACCAACACCGCGGTCTCCTCGGCGCGGCTGTACTGGGAGAACAAGCTGGTGTTCTTCGCGCCCAAGCAGGTCAAGATTCCCGTCGCCGTCAGCGTCTTCCCGGACGAGATCTACGCCGCGCCGCGGAGCTGGGCAGAGAAGGCCTACCCCAAGCTGATCCACTACAACCGCCTCGACAAGGGCGGACACTTCGCGGCCTGGGAGCAGCCGGCGCTGTTCTCTGCGGAAGTGCGGACCGCGTTCCGTCCGCTGCGGCAATCGATCTGAGATGCGAACCCATACATCAGGAGTGCAAGCAATGAACCGTCCCGAACGCACCTTCACGACCCAAGACATCCACCTCGAGCGCCGCCTGCCGTCCTACTGGCGTGTCACCTTCGACATGCCGCCGGTGAATATTTTCGGCCCGAAGCAGCTGCCGGTGCTGGGCGACATCGTCAGCAGGATCGAGACCGATCCGGACGTGAAGGTCGTGGTGTTCGACAGTGCCGTCGAAGGCTTCTTCATCACCCATTACGATTTCCTGGCGCCGCTGGAAGATTCGCTTCGTATTCCGCGCGGGCCGACCGGCCTCGAGGCGTTGCCCGACATGCTGGTACGCCTCAGCCGCGCGCCGGTCGTCTCCATCGCCGCGATCCGTGGCCGCGCAACGGGTGTCGGCAGCGAGCTCGCGCTCGCGAGCGACATGCGCTTTGCCAGCCGCGAGAAGGCGATCCTGTCGCAATGGGAGGTCGGCGCGGGCCTCGTGCCCGGTGGCGGGCCGATGGCGCGGCTGCCGCGCCTGATGGGCCGCGGCCGTGCGCTCGAAGTGCTGCTCGGCGCCGACGACATCCATGGCGATCTCGCCGAACGCTACGGTTACGTCAACCGGTCGTTGCCGGATGCCGAGCTCGACGGTTTCGTCGAGGCACTCGCGATGCGCATCGCCTCGTTCGACAAGGAGGCGATCGCCGAGACCAAGCGTCTTGTCGATGTCGCAAGCCTGCCGCCGGACGCCGAAATCAAGCCGGAGTGGGACGCGTTCCTGGCCTCGCTCAGCCGCCCCGCGAGCCAGACCAGGATCAAGGCGCTGATGGCGCGGGGCTTCCACCGCGCCGGGGACGTCGAGAACCGGCTCGGCTTCCACGTCGGACAGATCGGCAGCTAGCGGAACCGTTGCGACACGCGGCCGGTTGGAGCGGCGGCAGGCGGTCACGCCGATGCCGCCTTCCACCGGTACAGAGCGCCGGTGCGCAAAAACAAACGAGGAGAATTGAGATGATCCGCAAAGCGAAAGCAGTATGGAAGGGCACCGGCCGCGACGGCACCGGCCATCTGACGAGCGAGTCCGGCGTGCTGGCCGAGACGCCCTATTCGTTCAAGACCCGCTTCGAGAACGAGAAGGGCACCAATCCCGAGGAATTGATCGCTGCGGCCCATGCCGGCTGTTTTACGATGGCGCTGGCCTTCGGTCTTCAGATGGCAGGTTTCACGCCGGACGAGCTCTCGACCGAAGCCGCGGTGACCCTGGAGCCCGAAGGCAAGGGCTTCAAGATCAGCAAGTCCGCGCTGACCTTGCGTGCCAAGGTGCCGAACCTCGACGAGGCAGGTTTTGCCAAGTTCGCCGGCGAGGCCGAGAAGAACTGCCCGGTGTCGAAGGTGCTCAACGCGGCGATCACGCTCGACGCCAAGCTGGGCTAGCGGCGAGGGACAGTTCGTGCCATCCGGGTCGACGACCCGGATGGTCGTACAGGGTATGCCCGGCTTTCGGCAGGGCTGCGGAAGGCATAGGATGTGGCAGATGCAGGACCGACAGAGCGGTCAATTGGGAGCGGACAAATGACAATGGAGCGCGCAGTTTTGGCCGGAGGCTGCTTCTGGGGCATGCAGGATCTGATCCGCAAGCAACCAGGCGTGATTTCCACACGCGTCGGCTACACCGGCGGCAAGGTGAAGAACGCAACCTACCGCAACCACGAAGGCCACGCCGAGGCGATCGAGATCATGTTCGATCCCGCCAGGACCAGCTACCGGACCATGCTGGAGTTCTTCTTCCAGATCCACGACCCCACCACGCTCGATCGCCAGGGCAATGACCGAGGCACCAGCTATCGCTCCGCGATCTTCTATGCGAGCGACGAGCAGAAGAAGATCGCCGAAGATACCATCGCCGACGTCGAGGCGTCCGGCCTGTGGCCCGGCAAGGTGGTGACCGAGGTCGCGCCCGCAGGCGAGTTCTGGGAGGCCGAACCCGAGCATCAGGACTATCTCGAACGCTATCCTGACGGCTACACCTGCCACTTCATCCGGCCCGGCTGGAAGCTGCCGCGCCGCGCTGCTGCGGTGGGAGGCTAGATCAAGACGCCACGCGCCGTCAGGCCCGCGATCGCGCGATCAGGTCGCGGGCCATGCGCATGTCGGCGATGCCGGAGCCTTCGGCAAACGTCCCGCAGACATTGTCGAGAGCCACCCGGGCTTCCGCGCTCCGGCCGGCTCCGATCATGGCCCGCGCGAGACTGGTCGCGCAGCGGAGCTCCCAGAAGCGCGCGCCCTGCTCGACGGCGATGTCGATGCCCTCGCGAAAGTGCGCCTCGGCGTGCTCAGTATGCCGTGCGCTTCTGAGCATCAATTCCCCCTTGATGCGGAGCAGCTCCGGCAGATACCAGCGCTCCTGCCGGTCGTTGCAGCGGGTCAGGACCTCCTCGATCGTGTCGAGGCCGCGGTCGACCTGGTCGGCTTCGAGGAAGCACGCGGCGAACTCGCCGAGCAGCGGCAGAAAGCGCGGCAGGAAGCGCGCATCGCCGGCGCGGTTGAGCTCTTCGCGCAGGAGCGGCAGGCCGGTGGCGATGTCGCCGCGCCTGGCCACGACCGCGGCGTTGAAGGCGCGTGCCCATAGGCCCCACAGCCGGATTCCGTGGCGCTCGGTGTGTTCGAGCAGCTCGGCGCCGTGGCGCTCGGCGGCCTCGAAATCGCCGGACCAGAACGCGATCGGGCAGGCGGCCTGTCCCAGCACGCTGCAGAAGGTCAGCGCATGGCCGTTGGCGCGGCCTTCCTCGATGTTCTCAGCGGCGAGCGCCTGGGCCTGATCGGCGAGGCCCTGAAGCCAGAGGATGCGGGCCCGGAAATATTGCGTCGATATCCTGAGATCGAGCGGGAAGATTTTCGGCTTCGCCACCAGCACATGCAGCGAGGCGTTCACCCGGTCGATGCGCTGCCGCGCGTCGTTCTGGTCCCCGAGATAATGCAGCGCGACGGCCATCAGGCGGTCGCCCAGCATGAGATCGGTGCTGTCGGGCGAATTCGCTGCCGCCTTCGCAAAGCGCTCGGCGAGCGCGCGGGCCTTGCCGAACTGCCCGTTGTTGAATTGGTCGATGCACAGGCCCCAGAGTGCGCGCAGCCGGAAGTCCTTGTCGTCGAGGTTCTCAGCGAGCTCGAGCGTCGTCTCGAGGAGCGGGCGCGCCTCGCGCGCGCGGCCCTCGCCATACATCAGCGACCAGCCGAGTGCCGACAGAAGCTGCATGCGGATGCGGTCGTTGTCGCCGTCGTCTCCGAGCGCCGCCAGTGCCGTTCTGCTGCGCTCGCGGCATTCGGCGAACAGCGACAGACGCACCCAAAGGGTGACGGCGGCGGCCGTCAGCGCAATGCCGAGCCTGGTGTCGCCGTCGGGCGCGAAGGCCCAATCCAGCGCCGCGCGCACATTGTCGAGCTCGCCGCCATAGGTGCTGAGCCATTCGGGCAGCGGCGTCGACGTGTCGGCCCCCGCGCGCTCGAAGAAATCGCGAAAATGCTCCGCATGACGCCGCGCGAACTGCCTGGTTTCACCGAGCTCGTTCAGTTTCCCGAGTGCGTAAGTGCGCGTGGTGTCGAGCAGGCGATAGCGCAGCGCCCGCGAGCCGGATGGCGAGATCAGCGATTTGGTGACCAGGCTGTCGATCGCCTCCAGCGTCTCCGAGGTGCTGAGGCCGTCGCCCGACGCGACCGCGGCTGCCGCCTCCGGCGCGAACGGCCCTGCGAACACCGACAATCGTCGCAAGGTGGCGCTTTCCGCCGGAGACAGGAGGTCGTAGCTCCAGTCGAGGGCGGCGGCGAGCGTCTGGTGCCGCGGGACGGCCGTGCGCCGTCCGCGCCATTGCAGCGAGAAGCGGCTGTCGAGCAGGGAGGCGGTGCCGGCGATGCCATACGCATTGACACGGCCCGCCGCGAGCTCGATCGCCAGCGCAATGCCGTCGAGCCGCCGGCAGATGCTGGCGACAAGCGGCGCCTCTTCCGCGCTGAGCTGGAACGGCCCGGAGCTCTGCGCGATGCGCTCGACGAAGAGCTGGGCGGCGGGATAGGCAAGAACTTCTGCGACGTCGAGGCCCTCGCGCTCGGGCGGACAATCCAGCGGAAACAGCCGGAATATCCGCTCGCCTTCGCTCCGGAACGACTCGCGGCTGGTGGCGAGAACACGAAGCTGAGGCGCTTCGCGAACGATGCGCTCAACGAGAGGCGCCAGCGTATCAAGCACATGCTCGCAGCTGTCGAAGATCAGCAGGGCCGGCCCGGTCTTCAAAAATGTCAGCACGGCCGGCGTCGGATCCTCCGCGCTGACGGTCAGTCCGAGGACGGAGGCGATGGTGGTCGGGACATGGCTCGCATCCCGCAGCGGACCGAAATCGACGAAGAAGACGCGGCCGTCGAAATCCGCCGAGCGCCGATGCCCGACCGTGACGGCGACCGCCGTTTTGCCGATGCCGCCCGGGCCGACCAGGGTCATGAAGCGATAGAGCGTCAGGCCGTTTGAAATCTTCTCGATGACCTCCTCGCGTCCGACCATCTTCGCAAGCTGAGTGGGCAGCGAGCGAGGAGGAATGATCTCGGCGGCGGCTGGCGCGACCTGCGAGGCGATTTGGGCGAACGGGGCGACAAAGCAATAGCCGCGGCCGGGCACATTGAGGACATAACGGGCCGATTTACCGGTATCGCCGAGCACCTTGCGCAACGCTGCGACATGGAAGCGCAGGCTGCCCTCGTCGACATTCACGTCGGCCCAGATGCGCTTGACCAGCTCTCTCTTGTCGATGACTTCTCCGGGGCGCTCGGCAAGCAGGATGAGAATATCGAGCGCGCGGCCGCCGACATGAAGCGGCTCCCCTTCCTTCTCCAGGAGCCGGGACTTGGGAAACAGCCGAAATGGCCCGAATGAAATGGCCGAGTCTTGGTTGTTATTGTGAGCTGGCACGTGCCATTGCCCCCCGCAACGGGAGTCAAAAGGTATTGTTGTGGTCTAGCAGAACGAGGCGTCCAGTAAACTGGCCGAAAGCAGCATAGCTGGCAGACCTGCGCAGATGGCGTGGGTCGGCTTCGGCCCCGCCTGAATCATGCCGGAAATGGAAGGGGTTAGGTCGCCGTGGTCTTACCCGGGTCCTTCGTGACGATGTGCGCCGACAGCGTGACCAGACCCATCAGCGCAGCCAGCAGCCAGAACGCCAAGGGCAACCCGGCAAAACGTGCGACGAAGCCGACGCCGGCGGGCCCGATGAGAATCCCTGCGTAGCCCGCGGTCGTGATCGCCGCGACCGCAAGGCCGGTGGGCATCACCGTTTGCCGCGCCGCCCGGCGGAACAGCACCGGCACCAGATTCGACGCGCCGAGCCCAATCAGCAGGAATCCGCCGAGGGCGACCGCCGCAATGGGCGCCGCCAACAGGACCACGAAACCGGCGATCGCGATGAGGCTGCCCCAGAGCAATGTCGCGCGATCGCCGATGCGCGCAACGACGGCGTCGCCGCCGAGCCGGCCCGCAGTCATCGCGAACGAGAACACGATGTAGCCGGCGCCGCCTTGCGCCTCGGTGACCAGACCTGCGCCGATGACGAGCAGCGCGCCCCAATCCAGCATCGCACCTTCGACCAGGAAGGTGATGGCGCCGAGCAGCGCGAGCAGCAGCACCGATCCGTGCGGCAACACGAACAGCGGGCCCTCCTGCACCTGCACGGAGCGAAGCAGGCGCGGCGAGGTCGCGACCATCGCGATCAGCATCAGCACGGAGCAGATCAGCGTGCAGGCGAGCGTTCCGAATTGCAGCGAGAGCAACGCCGTCATCAGCGCGGATCCGGCAAAGCCCCCGATGCTGAACAGGGCGTGGAAGCCGGACATCAGCGGGCGGTGCGCGGCGCGCTCCACCTCCACGGCGTGGATGTTCATGGCGACGTCGATCGAGCCGAGCGCGGCGCCGAATGCGAAAAGCGCCAGCGCCAGCGTTGCGGGCGTAGCCGCAATCGCGAGCAGGGGCAGAACCAGCGCCAGACCGAACCCGCCCGCGATGATGATCGGCCTGCTGCCGTAGCGCGCGCTCACGATCCCAGTCACCAGCATCGCGATGACCGAGCCGATGCCGAGGCTGAGCAGCAGCAGTCCGAGGACGCCATCATCGACGCCGAGCCGCGTCTTCGCGAACGGCACCAGCGGCGCCCAGCACGAGATGCCGAAACCCGCGACAAGGAAGGCAAGCCGGGTCGCAAGGCGGGTCGAAGGCCGGTCGGCGGAAGACATGGAAACTCCGGGAAAGCGGGGGCAGGGCGATCGACAAGCCCGACGATTGTCGCGACTTTATGTCTGTGGCGTGCATGAGGTGCCGCGCTTCGATCGTTGCGTTCGATCGTTGGAACCGGTGCAGACTGTCTGCGTGTAGCCCGGATGGAGCGAAGCGCAATCCGGGGCCGCTCGCCCGCATTTCGCACCGTCCCGGATTACTGGCGCTCCATCCGGGCTACGGGACGGTACCTGTGTCGCCCTCTGTCAATCCGCTTCGCTAAAAATATTCCACTTTACCGAAATTCGGTTTCGGCGTATGTGTCGCCCATCCCGGCTCACCCAAGAGGGGCGACTATGTGGTCGTCACTGTCGCGAGCCGGGGTTGCGGTGGACGCGGCAGCGTCGGCACGAGAGGCGCGGGCAGGGCGGGTAGTCCCTGTGAGCCCGAGGCTTCGTGCGGACGACGGCGCTGCCAGGCTTCGTCTCGTCTGTAAGTTTCCGGCTTTGTCGACAGGGCTCGGGAAAACTGCGGCGAAATGGCGGGCCGCGCGTACGGCAAAACCGTGTGGTCCTGGCCGTCGTTGCCACGGTCAAGTCCTTGCGAAGATGCGAGCGAGCCCAACCGGGCAGACTGCATCATTCAAATTCGCGGGGCGAGGGAGGCCAGAAGGAATGGTCGGCTCCCGGGAGATCACGGCATAAGCCGTCCAACCACTGCGCAGGGAAGGCCGAGTGATCGGCACCACCTGTATGCTGCTGTGCGGTTCTTTCTGCGTGTGCTTTTCGCGCAGCGGACCGCGGGTGCGAGCCAGCACCCGGCCTTCCCTGCGCCCTCTTGGATGAGAGGGTAGCGAGACCAAGCAAAGCTCGGGCGAAATGCGCCGCGAGGCCGCGTCTGCAACTTGAGCTGCGTGCCACAATCTCAATCTCGTAGGGTGGGCAAAGCGCAGCGTGCCCACGCCTTGTCGCTCATGGAGGGAGATCGTGGGCACGGCGCTATGCGCCTTTGCCCACCCTACGGCACTGCACGTTGGGATGTGCATTGGAGCCTCGCAGTGACGGTGGAGAGACTGTGCGTCATACCTCCGCTCTCGTACCCCGACGCAGCGCTTCCCTGGCTCGTTCTAACCCGCAAGGATCCGCCGACAGGCGTCCACGTACACCTGCGCGCCGGTGACGATATCGGCATCGGCGGTGTTCTCGGTCCAGTGATGGCTGATGCCGCCAATCGACGGCACGAACAGCATGGCGGCGGGCATGACGGTTGCCAGCATCTGCGCGTCGTGGCCGGCGCCACTGGGCATGCGAATGGATCGTCCGCCGGCCAGCGCCTTGCTCGCGGCTTCGATTGCGTCCTGAAAGCCGGAATTCATCATGGCGGGCGCGCCGGTGCGGATCTTCTCGACGGTAACGGTGCAGGGACCGTTCGCGCTGGCTTCGTCAGCCATGGTCCGCAGCAGCTGCTCCAGCCGGGCAATGACGGCCGGATCGTCGTCGCGGATCTGGAACAGCATCTCCGCTCCACCCGGAATGATGCTCGGCGCGCCAGGATCGAGCGAGATGCGGCCGGTGGTCCAGACCGTTCGTGGGCCGCAGGAATCAGGAAAACGCTGGTCGATCGCGACGCAGAATTTGGCCAGCGCCAGCCCCGCATCCTTGCGCACGGCCATGCGCGTGGTGCCGGCGTGATTCTGCTCACCGGCGAAATTGATGCGGTACTGCCAGATGCCGACGATGGAGGTGACGACGCCAATCGCAAGCTTGCCGCTTTCGAGCGTGTCGCCCTGTTCGATATGCGCCTCGAGATATCCGACGTGCCGGCCCGGCTCGACGCCGATGCGCGGGCGTCCTGCGAGCCCCATCTCGGCGAGCGCATCGCGCATGGTGCGGCCGCCAGTGCGGTCGCGCGCGGCGTCGATCTCGGCTTCAGTCACCTGACCGACATAAGAGCGCGAGCCGAGGAAGCTGCCGAAATGACCTTCCTCATCGCACCAGGCGGCCACTTCGACCGCGCCTTTCACGGAGGGGTCGGCATTGAGCACGCGCGCCGCCTCGAGCGCATAGACGACGCCGAGCGGGCCATCGAGCCAGCCGGCGTAGTTCTGGCTCTCCAGATGCGAGCCGGCCAGCAGTTTCGGCCCGGACTTGGCGCTGGTCCCAAACACGTTGCCGATGCCGTCGATCGAAGCAGAGAGACCTGCATCGGGCAGCTTGCGCACCAGCCAGTCCAGCGAGAGCTTGTGCGGCTCGGAGAAGGTCGGCTTGTGCACGCCGGTCTTGTAGGCGCCGATGGCGCGGAGTGCGTTGAGGTCGGCGAGGACGCGTGCGCCGTCGGCGGAAGGACGATTGTCAGGCATGCTCAGTAACCTTCAGCGCCTCGGTGCGGATCTCCTCGACCAGCCGTTCCTTGAGCTGGACGAATTCCGGCGTGGTCTTGATCTTGTAGGAGCGCGGATGCGGCAGGTCCACTGTGATCTCGGCCTTGATACGGCCGGGACGCGCGCTCATGACGATGACGCGGCTGCCGAGGAAGATCGCTTCCTCGATGTCGTGGGTCACGAACAGCACGGTCTTCTGGTCGCGCTCCCAGATCCCGAGCAGCATCTCCTGCATCAGGGCGCGGGTTTGGTTATCCAGCGCGCCGAAGGGCTCGTCGAGCAGCAGGATCTTCGGGTCGTTGGCAAGCGCACGCGCGATCGCCGTGCGCTGCTGCATGCCGCCCGAGAGCTGCTTCGGCCAATGATTCTCGAAGCCGGACAACCCGACCTGGCGGATGAAGGCGTCGGCGATCTTGTGCCGCTCCGCCTCGGACACGCCGCGCTCGCGCAGGCCGAAGGCGATGTTCTCGCGCACGGTGAGCCAGGGAAACAGCGTGTAGGACTGGAACACCATGCCGCGATCGGCGCCGGGACCAGCCACCTCGCGCCCGTCGAGCGTGACGCGGCCGCTGGTCGGACGGTCGAGGCCCGCAACGATGCGCAGCAGGGTGGACTTGCCGCAGCCGGAGGGGCCGAGGATGGTGACGAAGTCGTTGTTGCCGATGACGAGATCGGTCGGCTCGAGCGCCTTGGTCGGCGCGTTGCCGTGGCGTGCGGGGAAAGTGCGCGAGACCTGCTCGACCTTGAGGATCGTCATGCGAGCCTCCACGGAAACAGCCAGGCGTTGAATGCCTTGAACATGAAGTCGGAGAGGAGGCCGATCAGCCCGATCACGATGATGCCGAAAATGATCTGGCCGGTGTTGAGCAGCGCCTGGCTGTCGGTGATCATGTGACCGATGCCCGAGGACGAGCCGATCAGTTCGGCGACGATCACATAGGTCCAAGCCCAGCCCAGCACCAGCCGCAGGATCTCTGCGATCTCGGGCGCGGAGGAGGGCAGCAGAACGCGGCGGATGATGCCGCGGTCGCGGGCCCCCAACGTATAGGCCGCCTCGACCAGATCGCGCCGCGTGGCGCCGACGGTCACGGCGACCATCAGGATGACCTGGAATACCGAGCCGATGAAGATGACGAGGAGCTTCTGCAGTTCGCCGATGCCGGCCCACAGAATCAACAGCGGAATGAAGGCGGAGGCGGGCAGATAGCGCGCGAAGGAGACGAACGGCTCGAGGAACGCCTCGACCGGCTTGTAGGCGCCCATGAGAACGCCGAGCGGCACTGCGATGATCGCTGCGAGCGCAAAGCCGCCGACGACGCGCCAGATCGTCATGCCGATGTCGAACACAAAACCCTGCTTGGCCAGCAGGTCATAACCTTCCTGCATCATGGTGAGAGGGTTGGCGAGAAAGGTCTTCGACACATAGCCGCCAAAGGTCGCCCACGACCAGAGGGCAACGAACACCACGAAGAATGCAAGGCCGTAGGCCACGCGCTGCTTCGATGTAACAGGGTCCAGGGGACGCATCGACGATATATCCGGGCGGTGAACAGACTTGCCGGCCCCGCCGCGAGACGGGGCCAGCAGCGCGTGAGTGACTTACTTGATGAAGCTGGCGTCGAAGAGATCCTCGACCTTCGGCGCAGCCTTGATGATGCCGATCTCGAGCAACAGGTCGGCAGCCTCCTTGTTGAAGGTCAGGAAGTCGCCGGCGAAGAACTTCTGGTTCGCGGCCTTGTCCTGCCAGCGCAGATACTTCGCCGAGTTGCCGAACTGCTCGCCGCTCTGCTTCACGTCCGCACCCATGATCTCGTAGGCCTTGGCCTGGTCCTTGGCGATCATGTCGAGCGCCTCGAAATAGCTGTCGGCAAGCGCCTTGGCGGCCTTGGGATTGTCGGTCAGGAATTTCGGCGTGCAGCCGAAGGTGTCCATGACCATCGGATAGTCCAGCGTGGTCGCGATGATCTTGCCCTTGTCGGGCGCAGCGCGAACCGTCGACAAGTAAGGCTCATACGTCATCGCCGCATCGTTCTGGCCGGAGACGAAGGCCTGCGCGGCCGCGGCCGGCTCGAGGTTGACGACGGTGACATCCTTCACCGTGAGACCGTTCTTCTTGAGCATCCAGGCCAGCGCGAAATAAGGCGAGGTGCCGGGCGCGGAGGCGGCGACGGTCTTGCCCTTCAGGTCCTTGATCGCGGCGACATCGTTGCGCACAGCCATGCCGTCGGCGCCAAAGCTCTTGTCGAGCTGGAAGATCTGCTTGGTCGCAACGCCGTTCGCGTTCCAGGAGATCCAGGTCTCGACCGTGGTCGCCGCGCACTGGATGTCGCCGGACGCGATCGCAAGGTGCCGGTCCTTCTGCGGAATCTTCTTGATCGTGACGTCGAGGCCGTTCTTCTTGAAGATGCCAGCCTCCTTCGCCAAAGTCAGCGGCGCGAATCCGGTCCAGCCGGAGATGCCCACGCCGACCTTGACGTCGTCGGCGAGCACGGGAGTGGCGGCCGAAAGAGCAATGATTGTCGCAAATATCGTCGAACTACGCATGATTGTCGTCCTCTTGCCGATCGATGGATAGACGTCCTGTTGATCATTGTCGGTCCGGATGGACCGTTGCCCGAAGCGTTGCACGATTTGTGCCGACATGTCCTCTCAGCCTCCCTTGAATCGCGCGACAAGGCGGTGAGAGTCACCGGGATAGAGCAGGCGCACGGCGGTGATGGTGCGTGCGCTGCGCCAGGTGTAGCGGTCGATCACGAGACAGGGCGCGCCGACGGCGATCGCGAGCGCGTCCGCCGTGCGATCGTCTGCAACGATGGCGCTGATCGTGTGCTCGGCCTCGGTCCATGGGACATGGTGCAGCAGCCAGGAGCCCGGCGGCTCGCGCGAGAAATCGGCGGTCGCAGCGTCAGGCACGGATGCAAGGTCGATCAGCCGGTCCTCGATGGCAAACGGCACCTTGTCGGCGCTGTGGCGGCAGTTGATCGCGACCACCTTGCCGACCTTCCTCACCCCGAGACGATCGCGGTCTGCAGCGGTCGCAGAGCGCAGCCTGCGATGGATCAGCTCATAGCCGTAAGCGCGCCCCAGTGCGGTGATCTCGGCGCGGATGTCGGCGATCTTGAGCACCGCCGACATGTGCTGCGGCCGCCGGACGAAGGAGCCGGCGCGCCGCCGCCGCTCGATCAAATCGGCCTGCGCCAGCTCCGACAGTGCCTTGTTCACCGTCATGCGCGAGCAGCCGTAGCGCGCCACCAGTTCATGCTCGAACGGGATGCGATGCCCCGGCGGCCATTCGCCGGTCAGGATGCGCTTCTCGATGTCGGCGCGAATCCGCTTGTACAGCGTCGGCTTGTCGGCCGCGTCGGTGGCAAGGCTCATGCGACAAGCCTCCGAACCGCCGCGTTGAAGCGCTCGCGTGCAGCTTGTCGCAACGCATGACGTCCGCCTTCGACCACCTTGTGACCGCCGGCCCAGACGCAGTCGATCGCGCCGCTGCCCGCGGCAAAGATCCAGCCGTCGATCGTGGCATCGCCGTGACGCCCTGCCAGCGAGGGATGTGCGCCGTCGAGCGTGACGATATCGGCGCGCGCGCCGGGCGCGAGGCCGACGGTCGGTTGCGCCAGCGCCTGTGCGCCGCCTGCGAGCGCATGATCGAACAGCGTCCGTCCGGTCGAGCGGCCTGCGCCGGCGGAGAGCACGTTGCGCTCGCGGTGCTTGAGGCGCTGCCCATATTCGAGCTGGCGCAATTCGTCGGCGACGCCGACCAGCACGTTGGAATCCGTGCCGACGCCAAAGGCGCCGCCGGCAGCGACAAATTCACAGGCGGGAAAGATGCCGTCGCCAAGGCTTGCTTCGGTGATGGGGCAGAGGCCAGCGACCGCGCCAGCGCTCGCGAATGCCGTGATTTCCGCATCCGTCATGTGCGTCGCGTGAATGAGGCACCAGCGCCGGTCGACGGGCGCGTGCTCCAGCAACCATTGCACCGGGCGCCGGCCGGACCAGGCGAGGCAGTCGTCGACTTCCTTCACCTGCTCGGCGGCGTGGATATGCACCGGGCCGCCCTCGGCGAGCGGAATGATCGCTGCAAGCTCGTCCGGCGTCACCGCGCGCAGGCTGTGCGGCGCGATGCCGATGTTGGCGCCGTGCAATGTGCTGATCGCCTTACGCGACGCCGCCATCAATGCCGCGAACTGATCGACCGAGCAGATGAAGCGGCGTTGGCCGTCATGAGGCGCTGCGCCGCCGAAGGAACCATGCGCATAGAAACTCGGCAGCAGGGTCAGGGCAATGCCGGAGGCTTCGGCAGCCTGCGCGATGCGCGCGGCCATCTCGGCGGGATCGGCATAGGGCGAACCGTCGCGATCATGATGCAGATAATGGAATTCGCCGACGCGGGTAAATCCCTGCTCGAGCATCTCGACATAGAGAAGTGTTGCGACGGCGGCGACGTCGTCCGGCGTCATTGCCAGGGCGAAGCGATACATCGTCTCGCGCCAGGTCCAGAACGTGTCGGTGGAATTGCCGCGCAGCTCAGCAAGGCCCGCCATGCCGCGCTGGAAGGCGTGGCTGTGCAGGCTCGCAAGTCCCGGAAGCGCGATGGCGTGGCGCTCGTCGCCGACGGCCGGCTGCACACCCGCGGACACCGCCGCGATCGCGCCGGCGGTGATCACCACCTGCACGTCATTGGCCCAGCCCGAGGGCAGGAGCGCGGAGGCGAAATGCAGTCGGGTCATGATTACACGCCGGCTGGACAGAACGGTCCCACGATTATATGTCTAGACATATAAGTCAAGCATCCCACGCGAAGGGACCGTTGCATGGCAGAGCGCTTCGACCGGATCTGGCACAATGCCCGGCTTGCCACGATGCGGGCCGACCGGCCCGATCTCGGCGAGATCGAGCCTGGCCTGATCGCCGCGCGCGGCGGCCGTATCGTCTATGCCGGTGCGCAGTCCGATTTTCCGGCGGATGCCGACGCGGCCGAACGGATCGACTGCGAAGGTCGCTGGATCACGCCCGGCCTCGTCGACTGCCACACCCATCTCGTCTATGGCGGCAACCGCGCGCACGAGTTCGAGCTCCGCCTGAAGGGCGCGAGCTACGAGGAGATCGCGCGCGCCGGCGGCGGCATCGTCTCCACGGTGGCGGCGACCCGCAAGGCGAGCGAGGCCGATCTCGTCGCAAGCGCGCTGCCGCGGCTCGACGCGCTGATCGGTGAGGGCGCAACCACGGTCGAGATCAAGTCCGGCTATGGCCTCGACACCGAAACGGAGATGCGACAGCTCGCGGCCGCGCGCAGCATCAGCCGCCAGCGGCCGGTTGCGATCCGCACCTCGTTCCTCGGGGCGCACGCGCTGCCTGTGGAAGCTGACGGTGACAAAAATCGCTATATCGATCTCGTCTGCAAGGAGATCCTGCCGGCCGTTGCGAAGGCCGGTCTTGCCGACGCCGTCGATGCCTTCATGGAGGGCATCGCGTTCTCGGCGGAGCAGACCGCGCAGGTGTTCGAGACGGCGAGGGGGCTCGGGCTGCCGGTCAAGCTCCATGCCGATCAGTTGTCGAACCTCGGCGGTGCGGCGCTCGCTGCAAGATTCTCGGCGCTGTCGGCGGATCATCTCGAGCATACCGACGAAGCCGGCGTCGCCGCGATGGCGAAGGCCGGTACGGTGGCCGTGCTGCTGCCTGGCGCATTCTACTTCATCCGCGAGACGCAGAAGCCGCCGGTTGAGGCGTTCCGCACCCACGGCGTTTCCGTGGCGCTCGCGACCGATTGCAATCCCGGCAGCTCACCGCTGACCTCGCTTCTGCTCACGATGAACATGGGCGCGACCCTGTTCCGGATGACCGTCGCCGAATGCCTCGCCGGAATCACCCGCGAGGGCGCGCGTGCCTTGGGCGTGCTCGGCGAGACCGGCACGCTGGAAGCCGGGAAATGGTGCGACCTCGCGATCTGGGACATCGAGCGGCCCGCCGAGCTTGTTTATCGCATCGGCTTCAATCCGCTGCATCGCCGGGTCTGGAGGGGCCAGTGACGGAGCAGGGCACAGCGATCGTCGTCAAGCCGGGAGCGGTCAGCCTCGACGATCTCGCGCGCGTGCTGGAAGGCGCATCCGTCGTGCTCGATCCGTCGTTCTGGCCACGCGTGGAAGCGGCTGCGGAAATCGTCGCGAAGGCCGCGCACGCCGACGTGCCCGTCTATGGCATCAACACCGGCTTCGGAAAGCTGGCCTCGAAGCGCATTCCGTCCGACCAGACCGCGTTGCTCCAGCGCAACCTCATCGTCTCGCATTGCTGCGGCGTCGGCCCAGCCACGCCCGAGCCGATCGTTCGGCTGATGATGGCGCTGAAGATCGTCTCGCTCGGGCGCGGCGCTTCCGGCGTGCGCCGCGCGGTGATCGAGCAGTTGCAGGCCATGCTGGCACGGAGTGTCACTCCGCTGGTGCCGCAGCAGGGCTCGGTCGGCGCCTCCGGCGATCTTGCGCCGCTCGCGCATATGACAGCGGTGATGATCGGCGAAGGGCAGGCGATCGTTGACGGGAAAACCGTGTCCGGTAGCGAGGCGTTGACGGCTGCCGGACTTGCGCCGCTGACGCTCGGCCCCAAGGAGGGGCTTGCGCTGATCAACGGTACGCAATTCTCGACCGCCTACGCCATTGCCGGCGTGTTGCGCGCGTTTCGCCTGGCGCGTGCGGCGCTCGTGACCGGTGCGCTGTCGGTCGATGCCGCGATGGCCTCGACGGCGCCGTTCCGTCCCGAAATCCAGGCACTGCGCGGTCACGCCGGGCAGATCGCCGCAGCCGCGACGCTTGTCGCGCTGCTGGATGGCAGCGACATCCGCCTATCCCATCTCGAAGGCGACGAGCGCGTGCAGGATCCCTATTGCCTGCGCTGCCAGCCGCAGGTCGCGGGCGCAGCGCTCGACCTGATCACGCAGGCTGCGCGCACGCTGATCGTCGAAGCCAACGCCGTCACCGACAATCCGCTCGTCCTGGTCGAGACCGGCGAGATCGTCTCCGGCGGCAATTTCCACGCCGAGCCGGTGGCCTTTGCCGCCGACGCGCTCGCGCTAGCGCTGTCGGAAATCGGCGCGATCAGCGAGCGGCGCATCGCGACGCTGGTCGATCCCGCGCTGAATTTCGGCCTGCCGCCGTTCCTTACCCCCGATCCCGGCATCAATTCCGGCTTCATGATCGCCGAGGTGACGGCCGCCGCGCTCTATGCCGAGAACAAGCAGCGCGCGGCGGCCTGCTCGATCGATTCGACGCCGACCAGCGCCAACCAGGAAGATCACGTCTCGATGGCGGCGCATGCCGCGCGGCGCCTGTCCGACATGGCGGACAATCTCGCCGCCATCCTCGGTATCGAGCTCCTGGTCGCTGCCCAGGGTATCACGCTGCGCGCGCCGCATGCGACCAGTGCGTCGCTGGCTGCCGTCATCGCCGCATTCCGCGAGCAGGTGCCGGCGCTCGGTGCGGACCGCTACATGGCCGGCGATCTGGCCAAGGCCGCTGCACTGATCGATGCGGATGCGTTGCCGGCCATCGCGATCACTGCGCTTCCATCCGATCCGTTTCCGAGACTTGATTAAGAGGTCCGCATGAACCGCCGACTGGACAACGACCGCACCATCCGCGCCCCCCGCGGCAGCGACATCAGCGCCAAGAGCTGGCTGACCGAAGCGCCGCTGCGCATGCTGATGAACAACCTCGATCCTGACGTTGCGGAACGCCCGAGCGAGCTCGTCGTCTATGGCGGCATCGGCCGCGCCGCGCGCGACTGGGAGAGCTTTGACCGGATCGTTGCCGCCTTGCGCAAGCTCGATGGCGACCAGACGCTGCTGGTCCAGTCCGGCAAGCCGGTCGGCGTGTTCCGCACCCATGCCGATGCGCCGCGCGTGCTGATCGCGAACTCCAACATCGTGCCGCATTGGGCAACGCTCGACCATTTCAACGAGCTCGATCGCCAGGGCCTGATGATGTACGGCCAGATGACCGCCGGCTCCTGGATCTATATCGGTAGCCAGGGCATCGTGCAGGGCACCTACGAGACCTTCGTCGAGGTCGGTCGTCGCCATTATGGCGGCAGCCTTGCCGGCAAATGGATTCTCACCGCCGGCTTGGGGGGCATGGGCGGTGCGCAGCCGCTGGCCGCGACCATGGCCGGCGCTTCAATGCTCGCGGTCGAATGCCAGCCGAGCCGCATCGAGATGCGCCTGCGTACCGGCTATCTCGATCGCCAGGCGGCAACGCTCGACGAAGCGCTGGCGATCATGGAAGATGCCGCCAAGACGAAGAAGGCGGTCTCGGTCGGCCTGCTCGGCAATGCCGCCGAGATTTTCCCCGAGCTCGTGCGCCGTGGCGTCAAGCCGGATGTCGTCACCGACCAGACCAGCGCGCACGATCCGGTCAATGGCTATTTGCCGAAGGGCTGGACGCTAGCCGACTGGGAAGCCAAGCGCGCCTCCGATCCGAAGGGGGTGGAGCGCGCGTCGAAGACGTCGATGGTCGAGCACGTCCAGGCCATGCTGGATTTCCATGCGCAGGGCATTCCGACGCTCGACTACGGCAACAACATTCGCCAGATGGCGCAGGACATGGGCCTGAAGAACGCCTTCGATTTCCCGGGCTTCGTCCCCGCCTATATCCGTCCCCTGTTCTGCCGCGGCGTCGGGCCGTTCCGCTGGGCCGCGCTCTCGGGAGATCCCGAGGACATCTTCAAGACCGACGCCAAGGTCAAGGAGCTGATGCCTGATGACAAGCATCTGCACAACTGGCTCGACATGGCCAAGGAGCGCATCAAGTTCCAGGGCCTGCCGGCGCGGATCTGCTGGGTCGGCCTCGGCGATCGCGATCGACTCGGCCTTGCCTTCAACGAGATGGTGGCGCGCGGTGAGCTCAAGGCGCCGATCGTGATCGGCCGCGATCATCTCGACAGCGGCTCGGTGGCAAGCCCGAACCGCGAGACTGAAGCGATGAAGGACGGCTCGGACGCGGTGTCCGACTGGCCACTGCTGAACGCGCTGCTCAATTGCGCCAGCGGCGCAACCTGGGTGTCGCTGCATCATGGCGGCGGTGTCGGCATCGGCTATTCCCAGCACGCCGGCATGGTGATCGTCGCCGACGGTACGCCGGAAGCGGCCAAGCGGATCGAGCGCGTGCTCTGGAACGATCCCGCCAGCGGTGTCATGCGCCATGCCGACGCGGGCTACGAGACCGCGATCGACTGCGCCCGCGAGAAGGGGCTCGATCTGCCGAGCCTTTCGAAGTAGCTAGCCGCGGGCTCGATCAACCTCTCCCGCTTGCGGGGGAGGTCGGCGCGGAGCGCCGGGTGGGGGCTCTCTCCAATCAGGGAGTCTCTCTGCGGAGGCACCCCCACCCCGGCCCTCCCCCGCAAGCAGGAGAGGGAGCGCACCTCCTTCGGAGCAGCGTCGCCGATTCAGCCGCTGACCAAGAGCCTCGGCATCGTCGTCTTCGCGCCGTCCATGAAGGTCTGGACGGCGTCGCGGACGATGGCGTCGAGATCGGGCGGGATCGGCGTCTCGTAGATGAACTTGCGGATGGCGAGATAGAAGATGCGGCCGTGCAGGCCCCAGAACAGCTCTGTCTCGCGCTCGCTCAATGAGTGAGCTTTTGCGTCGGGCAGTTTGAGCTCAAAGCGCAGCTCGGCCGCCGCCGGCTCGATGATCTCGCGCCTCACGATGTCGAGGTAGCGGCTGGTGATGCCGAACGACTTCATGCCGGAGAACACGAAGATCCGCACCCAATTATATTCGAATACGCGCTCGACATAGTCGAGATAGAAGCGCGTGAGCCTCGCTTCCAGCGACAGCGAACGGTCGCGCACCATCGGTCCCCAATCGGGCGACCAGCGGCTGAGATAGACCTCCTGGTAGACCCGCTCGATCAGCGCTTCCTTGCTCGGGAAGTGGCGGTAGATCGCCGAATGCGTGATGCCCATGCGCTTGGCGAGCTCGCGGGTCTGGCCCTCGAAGCCGCGCTCGGCAAAGAAGCGGATGGCCTCGTCCACGATCGCGCGCTCGCGGTCGGCCGCGCGCATGTTGCGACGCTTTGGCGCGGACTTGCTGCCTGTCTCGGTCCGCTTGCGGACCGGTCGTCTCAAAGTTTTCTGCGCTTTTCGGGCCATCTCGTCGCTGAATCAACGTGCCGCTACCTTCATAGCCCAAGGCGCTTTTGTGACCAAATGGTCATTTCCTGTTGACCGGCCTTGGGAGGCGTGTCAGGATTTTGAGACCAGATGGTTACAAATCTGGCATCCCGGCTGATGAGCCGATGGATCTCGGGGAAACGGCAGTGAAGGCGAAGGCTTTCAGCTATTTTCGGGCTGCGACGATCGACCAGGCGCTGGATGCTCACGCACGCGCCGGGGACGATGCGCGTTTCATCGCCGGCGGCCAGAGCCTGGTGCCGGCGCTGTCGCTGCGGCTGCAGGCGCCGCGGCTTTTGATCGACATCACCCACATCGGCGAGCTGCGCGGCGTCAGGCGCGAAGGCGACGCCTTGCGCATCGGTGCGCTGACGCGCCATTGCGAGATGCTGAGCGAGCCTTTGATTGCCGAGTTCGCGCCGCTGCTGCACGCCGCGGCACCGTTCGTCGCCCATCCCGCGATCCGCAACCGCGGCACCTTCGGCGGCAGCGTCGCGCTTGCCGACCCGGCTTCCGAATTTCCGGCGATGACCTTGGCGCTGGATGCCGAGATCGAGATCGCCGGCCTCTCAGGCCGCCGACGCGTGAAGGCCGATGATTTCTTCATCGACCTGTTCGAGACGGCGCTCGAGCCCGGCGAGCTGATCACCGCGGTCTACGTTCCGCTGTTCAGGGCCGATCAGCGCTTTGCGTTCGACGAGCTGGCGCGTCGGCGCGGGGATTACGCGCTGGTTGGTTGCGGCATGCTTGCGACCTGCACCGGTGAGCGCATTGACGACATCCGCATCTCATTCTTCTCCGTTGGCAATACGCCGACGCGGGTGAAGGGGGTCGAAGCCACCTTGATCGGCGCGAGGTTGGATGCAGAACGCATCGCTGCCGCGCAAGGCGCGCTCGAAGGCGATCTCGCGCCGCCCGAGGGCGACGAAGTGCCGCCCTCGATGCGGCTGCATCTCGCTCGCGTGTTGCTTGGCCGCCTGCTCGGACGTCTCGGTGAGGGCGCATGAGCGGCTTCGACGATAGTCTGCTGAACGAGGCCGACGAGACGGTGCGGGTCCGCTTCGTCGTCAACGGGCGCAAGGTCGCCTGCGAGGTCGCGCCGCGCGACACGCTGGTCGATTGCCTGCGCGACAAGCTCGAGCTGACGGGCACGCATGCCGGCTGCGAGATGGGCGCCTGCGGCGCGTGCCTGGTGCAGCTCGACGGCCGCGCCGTGCATTCCTGCCTGATCTTCGCGGTGCAGGCTGATGGCGGCAGGATCGACACCATCGAGGGGCTCAGCGAGAGCGGTCTGCTCGCCGATCTCCAGGCCGAATTCCATCGCCGCAATGCGTTGCAGTGCGGCTTTTGCACGCCGGGCATGTTGATTAACGCCCACGAGCTGCTCTCGCAAACGGCGCAGCCGAGCCGCGAGGATATCCGCGACGCGCTGTCGGGCAATTACTGCCGCTGCACCGGCTACGAGGCGATCGTCGACGCCATCGACGCCGTGGCCAAAGCGCATGGTGAGAATGGAGGCGCGACATGAGCGCGCCGCTGACCTCGCTCGATCGCCCGAACTCCTATATCGGCCGTGCGCTGCCGCGGCCCAACGCCAAGCGGCTGCTTGCCGGGCGGGGACGTTACGTCAGCGATCTCAAGCTGCCGCGCATGCTCTACGCCGCGTTCCTGCGTAGCCCGCATGCGCACGCGAAGATCGTCTCGATCAAGATCGACGAGGCCTGTGCGCGAGAGGGCGTACATCTCGTCGCCACGGGCGCTGATCTCGCAAAAATCTGCACGCCCTGGACCGGCACGCTCGATCATTTCAAGGGCATGACCTCCGCGCCGCAATTGCCGCTGCCGCTCGATCGCGTGGTCTGGGCCGGACAGGCGGTGGTCGCCGTCGTTGCCGAGAGCCGGGCGATTGCTGAAGATGCGCTGGAGCTGATCGAGGTGGACTACGAGGACCTTCCCGTCGTCGTTGACATCGACGGCGCACGTAAGGCGGACGGTCCGCTGGTCAATCCGGGCAGTGCCAACAACACCTGCTTCCGCAGCCAGCTCGACAGCGGCGTCGTTGATGACGCCTTTGCGCATGCGGCCCATGTGGTGGAGGAGGAGTTTTCCTTCGGCCGCCACACCGCGGTGACGCTGGAGCCGCGCGCCATCATCGCCGACTACGATCCATCCGCGGGCATGCTCACCGTGCATCACGGCACGCAGACCCCGTATCAGTTTCAGGACCTCTATTCGCGCCACTACAACATTCCGGAAGCCCGCGTCCGCGTCATCGCGACCGACATCGGCGGCTCCTTCGGCATGAAGCTGCATGTCTATCACGAGGACATGGCGGTGGTCGGTCTCTCGATCCTGCTCGGCCGGCCCGTGAAATACGTCGCCGACCGGATGGAGTCCTTCGTCTCTGACATCCACGCCCGCGACCATCGCGTCCGCGCCCGGGTGGCGCTGGATGCCAAGGGCGAGATCCTGGCGATGGATGTTCTGGACCTGACCGCGATCGGGGCGTTCTCGACCTATCCGCGCACCAGCGTCGTCGAGGGCAACCAGGTCATCCGCCTGATCGGCGCGCCCTATCGCTTCAAAAATTACCGAGCCACGCTGGAGGTGATCTTCCAGAACAAGGTGCAGACCAGCCAGTACCGCGCCGTCGGCCATCCCATCGCCTGCGCGGTGACCGAGCGTCTCGTCGACATGGCAGCAAGCAAGCTCGGTCTCGATCCCTTTGCCATCCGGGCGCAGAACGTCATCCCCGACGATGCCTATCCGCAGACCTCGCCGACCGGCTACCGCTTCGAGGCGCTGTCGCATCAGGCCTGCCTGAAGCGCCTGCACGAAATGATGGGCTATGACGCACTTCGTGCCGAGCAGGCCGACTTGCGCAAGCGCGGCATCTATCGCGGCATCGGCATCGCGGCCTTCGTCGAGATCACCAATCCCAGCCCGGCGTTCTATGGCGTCGGCGGTGCGCGCATCTCGTCGCAGGACGGCGCGATCCTGAGCCTGACGCCCTCTGGCGAGGTGCGCTGCCTGATCTCGGTCACCGAGCAGGGGCAGGGCACCGAGGCGATCATCAGCCAGATCGTGGCCGATCAGCTGGGCCTCGCGCAGGAGTGTGTCAAGGTCATCACCGGAGATACCGAGGTGACGCCGCATGGCGGCGCGACCTGGGCCTGCCGCGGCGCCGGCATCGGCGGCGAGACCGCGCTGCAGGCCACGCGCGCGCTCAAGCGCAACATCCTGGAGATTGCCGCGCTCATTCTGCAGGAGCAGCCATCGGCGCTCGATATCCTCGATGGCGAGATCGTCGATGCAAGCACGCGGAACCCGCGCCTGCCGATCGCCGAAATCGCACGCATCGCCTATTTCCGCTCCGATACGCTGCCGCCGGGCACGCAGGCGCAGCTCACCGTGAGCCATCACTTCGCGCCGCAGGGCTATCCGTTCGCTTTTACCAACGGCATCCAGGGCTGCTCGCTGGAGGTGGATGTCGAGACTGGCTTCATTAAGCTCCTGAAGCATTTCATCGTCGAGGATTGTGGCCGCGTCATCAATCCGATGCTCGTGGACGAACAGCTCCGCGGCGGCATCGTGCAGGGGCTGGGCGCGGCACTGTTCGAGGAATGCCGTTACAGCGACACCGGTCAGCTCATGAACGGCTCGCTCGCCGATTATCTCGTGCCGATGCCGATGGAGATGCCCGACATCGTCATCGCTCATGTCGAGACGCCGACCGCCGACACGGAGCTTGGCGCCAAGGGCGTCGGCGAAGCCGGTACGGCCGCGGCGTCCGCCTGCGTACTCAACGCCGTCAACGACGCGATCGCGCCGTTCGATGCGACGATCAGTTCGATTCCGATCACGCCCGCCAAAG
The DNA here is from genome assembly GCF_014198205.1 of Bradyrhizobium sp. SBR1B. Classification (NCBI taxonomy): domain Bacteria; kingdom Pseudomonadati; phylum Pseudomonadota; class Alphaproteobacteria; order Hyphomicrobiales; family Nitrobacteraceae; genus Bradyrhizobium; species Bradyrhizobium sp. SBR1B. The sequence continues at coordinate 22,226 of NZ_JACIHC010000003.1, read as the reverse complement.
TCCTGAAAGCCCTGAAGCGTTTCTAGAAAAAAGACAGTTGGAGGAAATCATGCCCAAATCCGGTTCGACCCCGAAAGTAACCCGCCGCACTGCGCTCGCCGGCCTTTCGGCAAGCGCGGCGCTGCTCGCCATGCCCCGGCTCGGCCGTGCGGCCGACGAGACGATCCGCATCGGCTTCCCGACGCCGCTGACCGGCCCCTTCGCAGCGGAAGCACGCGATCAGGTCAAATGCGCCGAACTCGCGGTGAAGCTCGTCAACGATAAGGGTGGCATCGGCGGCCGCAAGGTCGAGCTGCTGGTGCGCGATGACAAGCTCAACGCCGGCGAGGCCGCGACGCGTACGCTCGAGCTGATCGAGAAGGACAAGGTTCATGCCGTGGTCGGCGCGCTCTCCAGCGCTGTGCAGCTTGCGGTCAACGAGGTCACGCGCGCCCGCGGCGTGATCTACGTCTCGATCAGCCAGTCCGACACCATCAACGAGGCCAAGGATTTCAGCAAATACACGTTTCACGAGGCGCTGAACCCGCACATGACGACAGCCGCGGTGGCGCGGCAGACGCTGAAGAAGGGCATGAAAGTCGCCCATCTCGTCGCCGATTATGCCTACGGTCATGAGATGCTGCGCGGCTTCAAGCGTGCGCAGGCGGCGATTGGCGCGGACAATGTCGGCGAGATCCTGCATCCGTTCGGTGCAGCCGACTATTCCACCTTCATGCCGCGCCTGATGTCGATGCGGCCGGACGTGCTCTGCATCTCCAATTTCGGCCGCGACCAGGCCAATGCGATCAAGCAGGCCGTGGATTTCGGCGTCAAGCAGCAGATGAAGATCGTGGTCCCCGTCATCCTGCACAACCAGCGGCTCGCAGTCGGCCCCGACGTATTCGAGGGCGTGGTCGGCGGCGCCAATTATTATTGGGGCCTGGAGGCGCAGAGCAAGTCGGCCGCCAGCTTCAACGCGGCGTTCAAGGCCGCCAATGGCGGCGCGATCCCGACCGATTACGGTGCCTACGGCTATTCCGGCGTCGGATCGCTGCTGGCCGCGATGCAGGTCGCCGACGGCACCGACACCGACAAGGTGGTCGATGCTCTCGAAAAACTGCAATATGATCTGACCAAGAGCCCGCAGCATTACCGCAAATGTGACCACCAATCGGTGCAGTCGGTGCTGGTGCTGGAGTCCAAGAAGAAGTCCGCCATGGCGGGCGACAACGATCTGTTCGCCATTCTCGCCAACGACACAGGCTCGGACGACATGCTGCGCAGCTGCAGCGAGCTCGGCCACGCCACGTAAGTCTTGAGACGATGGACCTGTCGCTGATCATCATGCAGCTTCTCTCCGGGATCGCCCTTGGGGCGGTCCTGGTGATCACTGCGCTTGGACTGACGATCGTGTTCGGCATGCTCGGGGTGGTCAACTTCGCCCATGGTGCGCTGTTCATGATCGGGGCCTATGCGGGGCTGTATCTGGCCTCTCTCACCGGAAGCTTCTGGTGGGGGCTGCTGCTGGCGCCCATCCTGATCGGCGCCTTCGGCATGCTGATCGAGTTCGTGCTGATCCGCAGGCTGTATGGACGCTCGATCGACGATCCGCTGCTGCTCACCTTCGGCCTCAGCTACGTCCTGGTCGAGGGCGTGCGCATCGTGTTCGGCAGCGACGGCATTCCGTTTCCGACCCCGCCGCAGCTGATCGGCGTGCTCGATCTCGGCATCGGCTTCTTCCCGCGTTACCGCCTGTTCGTCATCGTGCTGGTGGCGGTGGTGCTGCTGGCGCTCTGGCTGACGCTGGAGAAGACCCGGGTCGGCCTGATCGTGCGCGCGGGTGCGCGCGATCCCACCATCATGCAGGTGCTCGGCGTCGACATCGGCCGCGTCTGGCTCGCGATCTTCGGGCTCGGCGTCGGACTTGCCGCACTCGGCGGCGTGCTCGCCGGGCCGATGCGCAGCGTCAATCCGGAGATGGGCTCGCTGGTTCTGGCCGAAGCCTTCGTCGTCACCGTGATCGGCGGCCTCGGCTCGATCGTCGGCGCGGTCGTGGCCGGCCTCATGGTCGGCATTTCCATCAGCCTGGTGGCGCTGTTCGCGCCTGAAATGGCGACCATCGTGATGTTCGCGCTGATGGCGGTGGTGCTGCTGATCCGCCCGCAAGGCCTGTTCGGGGTGAGAGGGAGGACGGCGTGACGCATCCTTCGAGCGGCGAGGTTATCGCCAAGCCTGCGCCGAGCGGGCTCGGCCGGCTTCTCGACCATCGCGTGCTGCTCTCCATCGCCGTGCTGGCGATATTGCCCTGGCTGCTGCCGTCCAAGGCGCTCGCCGTCAACGTCCTGATCTACGGCGTCGTGGTGATGGGCTACAATCTGCTGTTCGGCTACACCGGGCTGTTGTCGTTCGGCCAAGCCGCGTTCTTCGGTGCGGGGGCCTACTTCACCGGCATTGCGATCGGGCGTTACGGCGTGCCGTGGTTTGCCGCGGTCGCGATCGCCGTGGGTCTCAGCACCTGCCTTGCGGCCGTGATCGGAATCATCTCGACGCGCACCCGCGGCATCTATTTCTCCATGGTCACGCTCGCGCTGGCGCAGCTCGTCTATTACGTCGCGCTCCAGGCCTCGTCCTTCACCGGCGGCGAGAACGGCCTGCGCGGCTTCACCGTCGACCGCATCAGCCTGTTCGGCCATCAAGTCAACTTCCTCGACCCCGTCAACAAATATTACGTGCTGATGGCCTTTGCGGCGCTGGCGATGTGGTTCCAGTCGCGCATCCTGAATTCGCCGTTCGGGGCCGTCATCGAGGCGATCCGCGAGAACGAGCAGCGGGCGCGGGCCTGCGGCTACGATGTCGAACGCAGCAAGCTGGTCGTGTTCATGCTGTCGGGCGCGATCTCCTCGCTCGGCGGCTGCATGCTGGCGCTGCATTTGTCGATCGTGCCGCTCGACATCCTGCACTACCAGACCTCGGGTATGATCGTGATGATGGTGCTGCTCGGCGGCGCCCGCAGCTTTTTCGGGCCCTTCGTCGGCGCGGCGAGCTTCCTGATCCTGGAGGACGTCATCTCGCTGTGGACGCCGCATTGGCAGATTTTCGTCGGCGCGATCTTCGTGCTGTTCGTGCTGTTCCTGCCCAAGGGCATCTGGGGAACGCTGCTGGACGTCCTCGGTATCGGAAAGGCGCGGCGATGAGCGGCGAGCTGCTTCGCGCCGAGGGAATCGGCAAGCGCTTCGGCGGCTTCGTCGCGCTCGAGGATATCACCCTGTCCTTTGCGGCGGGACAGCTGACCTCGATTATCGGGCCGAACGGGGCCGGCAAGAGTACGTTCTTCAACATCCTCTCCGGTGTATTGACGCCGACGTCCGGCAAGTTGCACTTCCGCGGACGCGAGCTGAACGGCCTGCCGCAGCACCGTTTCGTGCACCAGGGCATTTCGCGCTCCTACCAGATCACCAACATCTTTCCGGATCTGTCGGTGCATGAGAACGTCCGCGTCGCGGCGCAGGCGCTGGCTGTGAGCTACGACATCTGGCGGAATCGCGCTCGGCTGACCGAATTGCATGCGCGTGCTGATGCGGCGCTCGACGCGGTGGGGCTGCTCGGCAAGCGAAGCGAATTTGCAAAATTCCTCTCGCATGGCCAGCAGCGCGCGCTGGAGATCGCGATCGCGCTGGTCTCCGAGCCCGAGTTGCTGCTGCTCGACGAGCCGACCGCCGGCATGGGACCGGAAGAGACCAAGGATATGGTCGCGCTGCTGGAGCGGCTTGCCGACAAGCGCACCGTGCTCCTGGTGGAGCACAAGATGAAGATGGTGCTGGGCCTGTCCAAGCGCGTCGTGGTGCTGCATCATGGCCGCCTGCTCGCCGACGGCGCGCCCGACGAGATCAGGAGCAATCCGGAGGTCCGCCGGGTCTATCTCGGACAGAGTGAAGGTTATGGCTGAAACCGCGCTGCTCGAAATCGAAGATCTCCACGCCTGGTATGGGGCGAGCCACATCCTCCACGGCATCTCCCTGCACGTGAAGGAGGGCGAGGTGGTTGCCCTCGTCGGCCGCAACGGCGCCGGCAAGACCACAACCTTGCGAACCATGATGGGCCTGATGCCGAAGGCGACCGGCCGCGCGCGCTTTGCGGGCAGGGAGCTCCTGCCATTGCGCGCCCATCAGCGCTTCCACCTCGGTCTCGCTTACGTGCCCGAGGAGCGGCGCATCGTTCCCGGGCTGTCGGTGCGCGAGAATCTCCGGCTCGGCCTGGTCGCGGCCGGCAGCGACATCGAGGAGCGGACGGCGATCGACGAGATCGCCGAAACCTTTCCGCGCCTGAAGGAGCGCCTCGACCAGGAGGGCGTGACGCTCTCCGGCGGCGAGCAGCAGATGCTGGCGATCGCGCGCGCGCTGATCGGCAAGCCCAAGATGATCCTGCTGGATGAACCCTCGGAGGGCATCATGCCCGTCCTCGTCGAGGAGATGGGCGTGCTGTTCCGCCGCCTGCGCGACGAGGGCAAGACACTGCTGCTGGTCGAGCAGAACGTCGAATGGGCTCTTCGATTGGCCGACCGCGCCGTGATCATCGACCAGGGCGAGGTCGTGCATCAAAGCAGCGCGGCGGCGCTGCTCGCGGACAAGGACATCCAGGAACGCTACTGCGCGGTGTGAGCGGTCTCAGGCCACGACCTTGGCGCCGTCGAGGCGCTGGCGTTCGTTCGCCAGATAGTCGCCGATCGCATCGCCCGACATGGGTTTTGCGAAATAATAGCCCTGGATGAAGTCGCAGCCGAGCCGGCGCAAGGTATCGAGCTGGGCGCGGGTCTCGACTCCCTCGACGACGCAGGCGATCTCCATGTCGTCGCAGAGGCCCGTCAGTGACTTGATGATCTTGTGACTGACCGGATTCTCGTTGATGTCGGCGACGAAGCTGCGGTCGACCTTGATCTTGTCGAGCGGCAGCCGGTGCACGTGGCTCAGCGACGAATAGCCCGTGCCGAAATCGTCCAGCGAAATGCCGCAGCCCATCGCCTTCAGCGTCGCGACCGACTGCTGCGCGCGCACGAAATCGAAGGTGACGGCGGTCTCGGTGATCTCGAAATCGATCCGTCGTGGCGACAGGCCGCTTTTCTCGATGATGGAGATCAGGGGCAGGATGCCTTCGGCAGCGCAGACGTCGTGCGCAGACAGGTTGAACGACAGGCGGATGTCGTCGGGCCAGGTCTTGGCGGTCGCGAGCGCGCGGGCCAGCAGCGTCTGCGTCAGTGGCCGGATCAGGCCGATGCGCTCGGCGGCAGGGATGAAGTCGGCAGGGGACACCCAGCCGAGACGGGGGCTGTGCCAGCGCGCCAGCGTCTCGAAGCCCGCAGTGTGCTCGCTCATGGCGTCGACGATCGGCTGGAACACCAGCTCCATCTCGGCGCCAAAATCGGAGGTGCGCAACAAATTCTCGATCACGCCGCGGCTCCGGATCTCGGCTTCGAGCTCGCCCGAGAAGATCACGGTGCGGCCGCGCTGATGGCGCTTGGCGTGATAAAGCGAATAGTCGGCACATTCATAGAGAGCTTCCGACGTCGTCGCGGAGTCCGGAAACAGCGCAAACCCGATCGAGCAGGACAACCCGGTGTGCGCGGTGTCGAGCTGGTAAGGCAGCTTGACCTGCCCGCCGATGCGTTCGCCAAGCCGTGCCAGATCGGCATCGTCGGGGTCATCACAGACGACGAGGCCAAACTCGTCGCCGCCGAGCCGGGCGAATTCCACGCGTTGCGGGCCGAAGCCCTCGCAGACCTCGCGGATGCGGCGGCCCGCCTCGATGAGCACGCGGTCGCCGACGCTGTGGCCGTAATTGTCGTTGATCGGCTTGAAGCCGTCGAGGTCGATGATGCCGACCGCGACGCGAACGTTCCTGCGCTCGGCGTCGGCAAAGGCGCTCGACAGCTCGGCGAAGAAGCGGCGGCGGTTCGGCAGCTCGGTGAGGGAATCGAGATTGGCGAGGCGGAAGTTCTCGTCCGAGAGCGCCTGCGTCGCCGCTTGCTGTGCCAGCAGCGACTTGCGGCTGGCGACGAGATCGGCGAAGTCCCGGTAGTAGATGGTCAGCACCGTCACCATCGCGCCGGTGACAAGGAGATTGTTGACGGCCATCGCCTCCAGCGTCGGCTCGCCGGTGGCGAAGTAGAACACGACGTACGGCACGTCGACGACGAGAGTCACGATCAGTGCGGCCGAACGCAGATGCATCAGCGAGAAGATGCAGCCGATCACGGTCACCGCCATGTAGAAAGCGACCTGGCTCTTGGCAAAGGGATCGCCGTAGGGATAGAGGGCGAACGACCAGATGGTGAAGCCCGCCGCGATCGGGGCCGCGATCCAGTTGGTGAGACGCAGATTGCGCAGGATGTCGGCGTCGCTGCGGACGAGGTGGCGCTGCCGCAGCCACCAGAAGGTCCGATAGCCCGCCACCGCGACCAACGCGCCCGGCACGATCATGCTGAGCGAGGCCGGCGCCAGCGGCACATAGGTATATGCGACCGCGATCGTGTTGGTGATCAGGATGAAGTAGAGCAGCGGGATCTGCTTGGAGAAGGCGTCGAACTGCGCGCGCGTCAACTCGGGATTGTCGGCCGGCACGCGAAACAGCCGCATTGCGGCGGCGAAGTGAGACTTCAAATCGGCAACAGGCATTGAAATACGAGCCCCGGATCCCTGAAATTGCCGGCGATCTTGCATAGCGTGGGTAAAGGGCGCGTTAGATCGGGTCTTGCGCGAAAGACCTGCACAGGGTTGCACGCTACCGCAGAATTTCCGGCCGCGTGCAAGGGTGAGGCCGTGTTAACGATACGGGGCCGCGTCGGCAGGCATATCGGCGGCGAAGTCCTGCAAAAGCCGACGTTACGCTCTGCTAACCATGCGCTTCGGCGCAACGATGCTTCGCATCGCCCGGAATGCGCCGACCTCTCCCGCAAGCGGGAGCGGTGAACGAGCCACCGCGGGAATGATTCAGCCTAATGCCATTCCGCTCTAGCGTCCGACCGTGACGCCGGCGGTCGAGCGCATGGCATCGCGGAGGCTCCTCGCGTTCATGTCGTCGAGGACTTCTCGCGTCAGCACGGTGGTCTGGCCGGGCGTGTTGAGGATGGTCTCGCCGCGCGAGGAGGAGAGCCGGTCCGCCTTGTAGGGCGCGGCTGGATCGGTGGCGGGCCTGTGGTGAGGCCGCTTGCTGGAGGCCGCAAAGGCTCCTTGCGAGACGCAGACGGCGGCGATCACGATCAGTCGCAACAGCTTTGCAGGCATGCGATCCCCCATATTCGGGAAACTCAGCCTAGCACAAACGTGACGGCGCTGCAGCGGAAAGGATCAGGCCAGAGCGGCCTGGCGTTCCCGCGTCGGTTCGCGGACACGCTCGGGTTTCCCAGGCTCGGCGAGCCGGGCGAAACTGCGATGGCTCGCCAGTGCGGGGGCTTCGACGATGACGCCCTCGCAGACGATCTGTCCGCCGAGCATCTTGAATTCCAGCTTGTCGTAGCGCGGCATCGTCTCGCCGGGCGCAGGCGGCAGCAGCCCGACGCTGCCCTGGATGTTCAGCGTGGCTTCGCCGGTGCCGTGAAGCCGGGGATTCCACATCCTGATTCCGCTTTCCGCCCAGCGCTGCCGGATCAGCGCGGTGCGATCGGCAGGTTCCGTTGCTTTCGCGCGAAGTTTCGGCGCACTGCGAATCTCCTCAGCGGGAGCTGCGAGAGCCGGAGCCGGCTCATCATGCGTGACCACGATGGCGTCGGCCGAAGAGTCGTCCGCGGCGACAGGGGCAGGATCGCTTGCAGCGACCGGCTCGATCGCCACCGCGGTGCCGGAGGTGGGATCGCTGTCGATGCTCTCTTCAACGACAGGTTCCGCCGAGACATCGGGATCGGCAAGCGTGACATGAGTGTCGTCTACAATGGGCTCGACATCCGCGGCGGCGACAGTGGAGGGATCGTCGGCAACGACGAGAGCGGGAGCGTCAACCGAAGCGACATCAACCGAAACAACATCAAGCGAAGCGACCTCGAGATTGGACGAGGTCTCCTCCACGACATCGGGCTCAACGTCGGTCGTGAGCTCGGGAGATGGATCGCTGCTGATGACGGGCTCAGCGGCTTTGGCCGGCTCGTCCTCGATGTCGATGGCCGCGACCGCTTCGGTGGCGACGGGCTCGAGCTTCGTCGAGACCTCTACAGGCGGATCATTGTCGATGACGGGTTCAGGAACATCGACTGGTTTGGGACCATCGACCGTTTCGCTGATGACCTCGTCCGAAGCCAAGACCTCTGCCACGAAGACCGGCTCGACATCTGACGGCGCCTGCTGCAGGGACTCGTCGCTGCCGGCGATATCGGCTGCTGCCTCTGTGATGACAGGGTTGGCGGTGCCGTCCTCCGCGACCGCGGCGTCGCTGCGCAGTGGATTAGTGCCGATGCCGATGTCGAGAGCCGGAAGAGCGTCAGCACCCTCAGTAACGATGACGGGCTGTTCCGCGACGACCGCCGCACCGTCGATGCTGCCGCCCTGCGGCAAGGGCCGAAGCCGGGTGAACGCCCATTTCACCGCGGGGATGCGGCGCAGCAACGATATCAGTCTCGAAAGCACAGGGAGTTGTCCAAGAGGTACTCGGCGTGAGGCAATCGCTGATTCGCCAGCAATGTGAAAAACTGCCCCGGCCGTCACACCCCTGTCAATGTAGGCGGGACCAATTGCAGAACATCCACGCGTTCGTCGCGTGCGCGTGGTGACCGGATCAAGTGTCGGCCATCACACTGAGACCGCGATCGTCGTGACGCTGCAGCGCGATCGACCGCTACCTTCGCGGGCAGCGCTCACCACACCAGACGGAAGCCGCCGGTGCCCCTATAGCTGTGATTGTCCGCGGGAGCATCGAGGCTCGCGCGATAGGTGAGCTCGCCGAACACGGCATAGCGGCCGTTGGCCCAGCTATAGGTGCCGCCGCCGCCGATGCTGCCCCACAGCCGGTCATGGCCGCTGGCGAAGCCGGTGCCGGCGACATCGATCCTGGTGCCTTCGAGAAATTCGTAGTGCAGATTGCCGATGGCATAGAGGTCAGAGCGGACGATGCCCGTGCCGTCGTTCCAGGTGCGCTGATGATTGAGCGATAGCCCGAGGCGGCCGAGCAGGCTGTCGGCGTTGCCGAGCGAGACCAGCGCGCCGAAGCGGTCGGTGAAGGCATCGAAGCCGACCTTCGAATAGGCGAGCTGCGCCTGCGGCGCCAGCCAGAAGCCGTTGCCAATTGCGATCCGCCTGCCGCCCTCGAGGCTGAACGCGTAGCCAAGGCCCTCATTGCCGTGGATCAACGAGCCGACCAGCGCAGATGACAGGTCGCTGCGATAGAACATGGTCTGCGCCTGGCCGTCGACATAGAAGCCGTCATGGCCGTACCAGGTCGCGGTTGCGCCAACGCCGGTTCCTTGCGCGCGGATGCGGCCGTTGCCGAACAGCGAATTGACGAAGGCCGTGGTCAGGCCGTATTGCGCCGTCAGGCTGACGATCAGCCGGCCGCGCGAATTGTCGAGCGCAGCGCCGTCGAGTCCGACTTGCACCTTCATCTCGTCGGAATCATAGGTGGAGCCGGTGGTGTTGGAAGGCCGCAACGCGCTCTGGCCGCCCTCGATCCGGCCCCAGAACGCTGATTGCGTCCATGAGCCCTCGGCCGTCTGCGCGGTATCAATGCCTGCGCGGGCCATCGCTTCGCTGCCGCCCCAATAGCGGTTGCCGGCGCGCTGCTGCAGGCTCGCCGGCTGGTTCATCCCGAGCAGCACCTGTGCGTAGTTCTCGTAGAGGGGAACGCCGGCCTGATAGAGCGGCCCGGCCGGCGCCGATGGCGGCGGATTGATCAGGCTGGACCGCAGATACCAGTCTCCGTCTGCGGGCGTGCTGATCCCGTTCTTCTGCAGCGTATAGGCATAGGCGCCGCCGACCACGGCCTGCTGGCCGCCAATGACGTAATTGCCCTGCAGCGCGAAGGTGCCGTTCGAGGCGCCGGCGACGTCGATCACCTTGATGCCTTCGACGGTCTGCGCGCCGCCGCCGCCGACATTGGCGATGCGCAGCGTGGAGGCACCGGAGGTGGCGCCTTGCGACCAGGCGATCGGTGATCGAACTGTCGCCATCGAGCGCGGTGTTGAGGAGAAGCGTGCCGCCGCTACCGACATAATTGCCGCTCACCGTTAGCGTGGTCCCCGGCGCGCCGCCGGTTCGCACCAGGCCGGCATTGTCGAGCGATGCGATGGTCTGGTTGAAGCCGTTCAGGTCGAGCGTTGTGCCTGCGGCCGCGACATAGGCGGATGCGGCGCTGAAGGCGCCGGCCGCGCCGGCGCGCAGGGTGCCGCCGGTGATCGTGGTTGCGCCGCCATAGGTGTTGACGCCGGACAGCGTCTGCGTGCCGCCTGATATCTGCAGGCCGCCGGTGCCGCCGAGTGTGCCTGCGAACGTGTCGCCGGCATTGGTGATCGCCAGCGTCTTGGTGCCGAGCACGACGGTGCCGGTGCCGGCAAGGCTCTGAATGTGAGAGGTGGCGTCGACGATGCCGGAAATATCGAATGTCGCATTTGCGACCACACGCCTCGAATTGGCGAGGGCGTCGCTGGCGCCGGCGACGACACCGATGGCGAGCGTGCCCTGCTGGATCACCGTTTCGCCGGTGTAGGTGCTGCCGCCACGAAGGAACAAGGTTCCGTTGCCGGTCTTGGTCAATCCGCCGACGCCGCTGAGGCCGCCCGCGGCTGATGCGATGACGGTGAAGCCGTTGGTGTCGAAGGTCAACCCGCCCGCGGCGATGTTGTTCTGGGCGGCGGTGCCGCCAAAGAAGTTCGCGTTATTGCCCCGGGCGCGGATCACGGCATTGTCGTAATTCACCTGGCCGCCAGCGTTGGCAATGGTGATGAAGCCAGTCTCAAGCGTGCCGCCCTTGACGTTGAGTGTGGCTGTGGAGGTCCCGGCTGGGGTGCCAACAACAGCCCTGCTCGTCGCAACAACGGTTCCATCGTTTTCGATATTGAGCGTGTTCCCTGTTGCAAGAATTTGCAGTGTGCCATTGACGATCCATTGCGAACCGGCTCCGGTCACCGTCAAGGCGGACGTCGCACCGAGGGCGTTGCCAATCGCAATGGTGCTGCCTGTGCTGGTCAGTGTGCTGCCATTTTGAATTGTGAGACTGGTTGTTACGCCGGCTGCAGCACCACCGAGTCTGAAATTACCCGTCGTACTGGTCGCGCCGGGGACCACGCCGAGAACAACGTCTGCAGGCGTGGCGATGAGAACCGCGCCGCCGACGGGCGCTGTTCCGGTGTTCCAGTTCGAGCCCACCGTCCAGTCATTGTTGGTGGCGCCAGTCCAGGTCTGCGCGGCCGCCTGGTCTGGCAAAACCGCCGACAGCGCCGCCGCCGAGGCGCTCATTAACAGCAGGCGCCGGAACGCGGCTCGCTTGCCTGTGAAGGATAGGGGATGCTGTGGATGTCTGCCCCGATCGTCGTTCGCTTGTCGTGAAAACGTCGCAGCCCCGATGCATTCGCGCATGGCGCACAGCCCCTTGTCTTGCTCTTGGTGCTGCGCCGGATGGCGGATCGCCAAACATCATCGACAGCTGATCGTGATTGCGACGGTATGTTGCTGCCTGTGATCGGGTCAATGCTGATCGTTGCCGCGCATCGGGAAAGATGTGCAGTGTGTTTCCGATGCAACGTCAGGTCGACAGAATTAATGCTGCGGTAACTACACCACGCGCGTCGAACATAAATTGATGACGTACACGGCAAGACGGCGACCGGAATCTTGTGCGCGCAACATGACGGAGCGAGCCGAGACTCGCTGCGCCACATGTCGCGGCTGATTCGCGAGCCTCGCGCTTCAAGACGGCCCGGGCCGAGCTCTGCGCTTGGTCTATCGCCCGCCGGAACCTGAACCTGAACCGGATCCTGAACCCGCGCTGCCTCCGGCCTGGCTGCCCATGTTATTCGTGTTGGTGCCGCCGGCCGACGGCGATTGTGCGCCCTTGCTGTCACTGGCCTCGTTCTGCATGTTCGACGACTTGCCGGTCGTCATTCCCTTGGTCGCGGGGCCGCGCGAGGAGGGGCCGACGTCGCCTTGACCGGAGGCGCCGGGAGCCGGTTGTGTCTGCGCGAAGGCGCTACCGGTCGCCAGCGCCATGATGCATGCGGATGCCAGAATGATCTTTTTCATGGGATTCTCCTTGCCATGACATCTCCGGACAATCCGCCTGCGGCATCGGCGTTCCTGCCGATTTGATGCCATCGCTTCAACTCTCTGCGGCCGAATGTCGGGGTTCCCGTCGCCATCGCCATCGGCTATTCAGGACCGTCATTGTTTGTGGGGGACGACGCATGAGGAAGATTGTCGCCATCGGAGCAGCTTTGCTCTGGTCCACCATCGCATTCGCGCAGGATCGCACCATCACGGTTGCCTCGACCACGTCGACGGAACAGTCGGGCCTGTTCGGCCATCTGCTGCCGCTGTTCTCGAAGGACGAGGGCATCAGCGTGAAGGTCGTTGCCGTCGGTACCGGACAGGCACTGGATATCGGGCGGCGCGGCGATGCCGACGTGGTGTTCGTCCATGACCGGGCTGCCGAAGACAAGTTCATGTCCGAAGGGCAGGGCGTGAAGCGCTTCGACGTCATGTACAACGACTTCGTTGTGGTCGGGCCCAAAAGCGATCCCGCGAAGATCGCCGGCGGCAAGGACGTCACGGATGCGCTGCGCAAGATCGCGGCGGCGAAGGCGCCGTTCATCTCGCGCGGCGACAAATCCGGCACGCACGCGGCCGAGCTCCGGCTGTGGAAGGAGGCGGGCGTCGACATCAGTGCCGGCAAGGACAGCTGGTATCGTGAGATCGGCCAGGGCATGGGCCCGGCGCTGAACATGGCGTCGTCGTCGAACGCTTATGTTCTGTCGGACCGCGGCACCTGGCTGTCGTTCAAGAATCGCGGCGAGCTCGCCATCCTGACGGAGGGCGACAAGCGGCTGTTCAACCAGTACGGCGTCATGCTGGTGAATCCCGAGAAGCACCCGAATGTGAAGGCGAAGGATGGGCAGGCCTTCATCGACTGGCTCGTGTCATCGAAGGGGCAGGAGGCGATCGCCGGATACAAGGTTGGCGGCGAGCAGCTATTTTTCCCCAACGCGTCCCACTAGCAGGAAGGCGATGGTCGACACCGCGACGCTGAGCGCGAGCAGGATCAGGCCGAGCCCGAGTGCCAGCGGCAGATCGCCCTTGCTGGTCTCCAGCGCGATCGCGGTCGTCATCGTGCGCGTGAAGCCGCGGATGTTGCCGCCGACGATGATGATGGCACCGACCTCGGCGATGGCGCGCCCGAAGGCCGCGAGAAACGCCGTCAGCAGCGAGGTCCGGCCCAGCGCGTACAGCAGCGCCATGCAGCGGAAGATCGACAGCCCGTCGATCCGTGCCAGATCGCCATATTCCGCCCACAGCAGGCTCGCGGGCCGGTGCACCAGCGCCACCACGATCGGCGTGGCCAGCAGCGTCTGCGCGATCACCATGGCGGCCGGCGTGAACAACAATCCGGCCGCGCCGAGCGGGCCGGACCGCGACAGCAGAAGATAGAGCGCGAGCCCGACCACGACCGGCGGAAGACCGAGCAGCGCATTGGTCAGCACGATGATGACCTGCCGCCCGCGGAAACGCGTGATCGCAAGCAAGGCGCCGATCGGTGCACCGATCAGCAGGGCAAGGACGCTCGCGGTCAGGCTGACGCGCACCGACAATGCGACGATGCCGAGCAGCTCGGCGTCGGCTTCGCCGATCAGCGAGAGCGCCGCGCCAACGGATCGTGCGAAGTCGTTCATGCGGCCTGACGCTTCGGTGCCGGGCGGAATGCCTCCTGATCGTCGATATCGGGTGTTCGTAGCGGCTTCACGGACCGGTTCCTGCGAGTCTTGCTGACATCCACAGAATACCCGGGAGGAACGGTTTGGAAACGCGATTCAATTCAAAAAATGCGGCTGGCGCCGCGTTATGCAGGCTCTTCTGACACGATCTGACGGGAGCTTTGCCTTTCGGGGGCCCAAAGCCAGCGCGCGAGCAGAACGGCGAGAATTGCGCCGATGAACTGCGCGGCAATGAAAGCCGGCATGCCTTGCGGGGCAATACCCGCGAACGTATCGGACAGTGAGCGGGCGATGGTGACCGCGGGGTTGGCGAACGAGGTGGACGAGGTGAACCAATACGCCGACGTGACATAGAGGCCGACGGCGTAAGGCACGGCGGTGTTGGTCCGGTGCCCGACGCCAAAGATCGTCGAGAGCAGACCGAAGGTGGCTACAGCCTCGGCCAGCCATTGTCCGGCTCCGGTGCGGGCCGTGAGGGAAAGCTGGAGGACAGGAAGCTCGAACATCAGGTGCGCGATCCCGACACCCGCGACCGCGCCGGCGATCTGGGCGATGGCGTAGGTCGCCGCGTCCGTCCACGTCGTTTCGCCGCGCAAGGCGAATGCGAGCGTGACCGCCGGATTGAAATGAGCCCCCGATATCGGAGCGAAGATCAGGATCAGCACCACCAGGATTGCGCCCGTGGCGATCGTATTGCACAGCAGCGCCAGCGCGACGTTTCCGCCCGAGAGCTTCTGCGCCATGATCCCGGAGCCGACCACCGCAGCAAGCAGGAACGCCGTCCCGAGCCACTCGGCGAAGGCGCGCTGTGCAAGGCTCGGCATCAGGCGTCGCGATCCAGCCTGACGCGCTCGCCGTCTTCCTTGACGAATTCGCCCCGCTGCGGCGGTAGCAGATCCAGCACGAGCTCGGAGGGGCGGCATAGCCTGACGCCTTTCGGCGTCACCACGATCGGTCGGTTGATCAGGATCGGATGCGCCATCATCGCGTCGAGCAACTGATCGTCCGTCAGCGCCGGATCGGCGAGCCCGAGCTCCGCATAGGGCGCCGCTTTTTCGCGAACCGCCTCGCGCACCGAAATCCCCATGCGCGCGACGAGCTGCTGCAGCAATGCCCGCGACGGCGGCGTTTTCAGATATTCGATCACGTGCGGCTCGATACCGGCATGCCGGATCATGGCAAGCGTGTTGCGCGACGTGCCGCAATCGGGATTGTGGTAGATGATCGCGTCCATTGCAGGTGCCCTCGTGCTCAGCAGCAGGCCCGCGAGGTTGCCGGCGCCGCCTGCGGCGCGCAGCAGGCCGATTGCTGCTCCGGCTTCTCATGCGCGACCCGCGCCTGGTTCTCGCCGCTGCCGTCGCCGTAATCGGTGCTCTCGCCCGTGGTGTGGAAGGTTTCCCAGGCGATGCCGGCCGGATCGTCGATCCAGGACTTTTCCGACTTGGCGTAGCAGCAGGTGGTCTGCCCCTGCTCGACGACGTTGCCGCCGGCCTTGCGCAGTCGGGCATAGACCTCCTGGAGTTCCTCGCCGGTCTCGACCTGGATGCCGAGATGATCGAGCCCAGCCGCGCGTCCGCGCGTCGAGATCGCAAAATTCACGCGGGGGTCGTCCAGCATCCATTTGGCATAGTCGGACTTCACGACCGAGGGCTCGCTGGCAAACAGGGCGGAGTAGAATCCGATGGAATGGGAGAGATCCTCGACGGACACGTGAACGTGCAGGCGCTTCATGGTCTGTCCTTTCAGGCTGGCACTTTGCTGCGCTTCCGCGCCGGTTTCGAAGGCTTTGCCGGAGCGCATGACACCCCGCCGCAGCAGTTTTCGGTCAGGAATCCGACCAGCGCGTTCATGGTCTCGAACCGCGCCGCATAGATCATCGAACGCCCCTCGCGACGGACGGTCGCGAGCCCAGCCATCCGTAGCCGGTCGAAATGGAAGGTCAGCGTATTGGGGGCGAGATCCAGCGCCTCGGCCACCGCGCCGGCGGTCAGGCCTTCGGGGCCGGCCTGCACCAGCAAGCGGAAGACATCGAGGCGATTGTCCTGAGCGAGCGCGGCGAGCGCCGCGACGGCGTCCATCTTTTCCATATTTCAACGATTATTGAAATAATGGCGGCCTGTCAATCGAGATTGGCATGCGGAGAGCCAATCTCGATTGACGGCCGCCGTCGCTGTTCAGCGCTTCACGGCCGCCGTTGCCGTCTGTGCTTCCAGGCTCTGCTGCCAATAGCGTTCGATCTGGTCGATCAAGGCAGGCGGGAGCGGGACGTAGTTGAGCGTCTGGGCCTCGGATTTTCCGTTTTCCAGCGACCAGCGGACGAAGTCGATGGCGGCTGCCGATCGTTCCGGTGATTTCGGCGCCTTCGGCATCAGCACGAAGGTCGTCGCCGTGATCGGGTAGGCGTCTTCGCCGGGCGCGTTGGTGAGCACGAGATGGAAATCCTTCTCCGCCTTCCAGTCCACGCTTGATGCCGCCGCCTGGAACGATGCGGCGTCGGGCACGACGTAATTGCCGGCGCTGTTCTGCACGATACCGAAGGAAATCCGGTCGAGCCGTTGCAGCGCGTAAGTATATTCGAGATAGCCGATCGCGCCGGGTATGAGACCGACGAGCGAGGCGACACCATCATTGCCGCGGCCGCCGAGGCCAAGCGGCCACTCGACGGAGGTGCCTTCGCCCACGCTGGCTTCCCACTGCGGGCTAACCTTCGACAGATAGTTCGACCAGTTGAATGTCGTGCCTGAGCCGTCGATGCGATGGACCACCGTGATCGCAGCGTTCGGCAATCTGACGTCGGGGTTGATCGCGGCGATCGCCGGATCGCTCCAGGATCTGAGCTTGCCGAGATAGATATCGGCGAGCACCTGCCCGGTGAAGCGGATCTGGCCGGGCTTGACGCCGTCGATATTGACCACTGGCACGACGCCTCCGATGACGATCGGGAATTGCATCAGGCCGAGCCTGTCCAACTCCCTGGGGTCGAGCGGCATATCGCTGGCACCGAAATCGACGGCTTCCTTTTTGATCAGGCCGAGGCCGATGCCGGAGCCGACCGCTTGATAGCTGACGACGTTGCCGGTCTTGGCCTTATATGCGTCGGTCCATTTCGCCATCACGGGCGAAACGAAGGTTGAGCCGGCTCCTCTGGTCTCGGCTGCCAAGCCTGGCGTTGCGACGAGCAGAGCGGCGAGGATGATGGGAAGTGCAATATGTGTCTTCATTTGCGCGAGGCTAACAGGTGGGGCACGAAGCCGATGTGGTCGATCTCACAATTGCGTCGCGAGGCATTCGCGGTGGCCATTGCGCGCCGACTACACCACGCCGTCAGCTCCGCCGCGTCGTCCGATTGAGGGAGGCCGCTGTCCCGGCCGGGCAGGGACGCAATTTTGGGGCAAATTACGCGCCATGCGGCCAAATCGGGCCGTTTCGCGCCCGTCGGCGGCTTTATTCCCGCCGTGGATGCTTTAAGGAGAGGCAGGATCAGGTCGCAGGCGCCCCTCGGCGGTGCTAGAGCCTGATGCAGGGAATAATGGGCCGTGCCGTGTCGGCGGGGCCGCAAGGATGAAGGATATGGAGCAATGATCCAGACCGTTGGCATCATCGGGGCAGGGACCATGGGGAATGGTATCGCGCAGGTCTGCGCGGCGGCCGGGCTCTCGGTCGTGATGGTCGACATTTCCGACGCGGCGGTGAACCGCGGGCTGTCGACCGTCGGCGGCAGCCTCGAGCGTCTGGTCAAGAAGGAGAAGATGTCGGCGGCCGATCGCGAGGCGGCGCTCAAGCGCATCACCGGCACCACCGACCGGGCGAAGCTTGCCGATTGCGATCTGGTTATCGAGGCCGCAACCGAGAACGAGGAGCTCAAGGTCAAGATCCTGAAGGATCTCTGCGCGACGTTGTCGCCGCGAACGCTGCTTGCGACCAACACCTCGTCGATCTCGATCACGAAGCTCGCTGCGGCGACCGATCGTCCCGACCGCTTCATCGGCATGCACTTCTTCAACCCGGTGCCGGTGATGGCGCTGCTGGAGCTGATCCGCGGCCTGCAGACCTCCGACGACACCCACGCCAAGGCCCTCGATTTCGCCAAGCGCGTCGGCAAAGTGGCGATCACCGCCAAGAACAGCCCCGGCTTTGCCGTCAACCGCATCCTGTGCCCGATGATCAACGAGGCGATCTTCGCGCTCCAGGAGGGAATTGCGACCGCGGAAGAGATCGATGCTGGTATGAAGCTTGGTTGCAACCATCCGATCGGGCCGCTGGCTCTGGCCGATCTCGTCGGGCTCGACACCATGCTTTCGGTGATGGATGTCTTTTACAAGGGCTTCAACGATCCTAAATACAGGCCAGCGCCGCTGCTCAAGGAGATGGTCGATGCAGGCCATCTCGGCCGCAAGACCGGGCAGGGCTTCTACAGCTACGGTACGTGATCTGTCATCGCGACAAAGACGGTCCCGTAGGGTGGGCAAAGCGAAGCGTGCCCACGTTCCGTGGCCGTATCGGACTGATGGTGGGCACGGCGCAAGTGCGCCTTTGCCCACCCTACGATACTGATCAAGGAGCAGACGCCGGGCTCGAAACGCCCGCGGCCCAATCCCGCAATTTGCGCCAGGACAAAGATGTCGGGCGCATTAGGCCTGACAATGTCGAACGGGCGGCTCGCGGGAACGCGGGGAACAACGAACGGAAAACGAAGGACATGTCGGATCGACTGAAGGCCGAGCGCGAGGCGGCGGCCGCGCGGCGGAACCTGTTGACCCAGGATGCGATCGAGCGCACCGGGATTACCGAAGAGATGATCGGGGAACTCGTCACCCGCTTCTATGGCCGCGTGCGCGAAGATGCACGGCTGGGCCCGGTGTTCGGGATCGTGCAGAATTGGGACGAGCATCTCGCCAAGCTCAGAGATTTCTGGTCCTCGGTCGTGCTGATGAGCGGCCGCTATCACGGCTCGCCAATGCGGGCGCATTTACCGCTGAGCCTGGTCGGCGATCATTTCGACCGCTGGCTCGATCTGTTCGAGCAGACCGCGCGCGAGGTCTGCCCGCCGCCAGCAGCTAGCCTGTTCATCGACAAAGCGCGCCGCATCGCCGACAGTTTTGAGATGGCATCGGCCACCGTCTCCGGTTCTATCGCCGCGCCGCGCCACGTGCTCAGGTCCTGACAACGACCGGCTGCCTGCAAAACATGCAGGGTCGTCGCGCTGCGTTTGCGCAGCGCGACGAATAGCGCGTTGCACCAATTCCAACATCATCGGTCTGATCTGCAAAATCATCATGCCGCTCGCGCGGCGCGACGTTGAATTGTGAAAAGGCGCTTGAACACGTTCATCGTTGTTCAATCAACGCGAGCAAAGCCACATTGATGCACTGCGGTGCCAACTCTTCGCCTTGTTTTCGGCAGAGTTCCAGTGCCTGCTTGTGAACATGTCCCGCGCATCGTTCACAACCAATTCATCACCGTCCGAGAGTCCTGGGAAACCCGAAGCCGACGCCTGTGCCGAGCAGACGCGGCGAACGATCCTGCTTGGCGCGCTCGCCACCACCGCCTGCCTCGGTTGCTCCGCGTCTGCGCACGCGGGCGAGGATCCGCCCGGGTCCGACGAACGGCCGCAGAAAGGCGATGTGCTCGTCTTTTCCGAAGGCGACAAGGAGGGAAAGCCCATCACCGCGGCCGACCTGCCGGCCGGCGGACCGCCGGTGCATGCCTGGCCGAAGGATCCCAAGACATCGGTGGTGCGCAGCGCCTCCCGGCTCAACGAGATCCTGATCATCAAGCTCGATCCCGCCGAGCTTGACGAGAAGACGGCCGCGCGCGCGGTCGACGGCATCATCGCCTATTCGGCGATCTGCTCGCATGCCGGCTGTCCCGTCACCGCCTGGGTGAAGAGCGATGTCGGCGACAAGGAGGTGTTCAAGTGCATGTGTCACAACTCCGAATACGATCCTCGTGCGGGCGCACAGGTCGTGTTCGGCCCGGCGCCGCGACGGCTCGCGGCGCTGCCGGTGGCGCTCGCTGACGGCTCGCTCAGCGTCGCCGGCAATTTCATCGGAAAGGTAGGTGGCGCGCAGCCAGGATGACGGACGGTGCGGGCCCACGCCCGCGTCACGAGAGGTCGTATCCGCCGTTGGGCGGACGACGGGACGAACGACAAGAATTCAACACAAGAATTCAAACGGATGAAAAGGGGAACGTCCATGACCAGGAAGCAATGGTACCTGTCCGGCTTCGTCGCCTTCACCTGCCTCGCCTCGACCGCCGCCGTGTCAGGTCCGATCGAGAATTACGCACCGGTCACCGCACAGCGGCTGGAGAATCCGGAGCCAAACAACTGGATGCTCTATCGGCGCACCTATGACGGGCACGGCTACAGCCCGCTCGATCAGATCAACACCTCCAACGTGAAGAATCTCACGCCGGTCTGGACCTTTGCCACCGGCGTCGTCGAAGGCCACGAGGCGCCGCCAATCGTCAACAACGGCGTGATGTTCGTGGCGACCCCGATGGGACAGGTGATCGCGCTCAACGCCAAGACCGGCGACGAATATTGGCGCTACAAGCGGCAGCTCCCCGACGATCTGTTCCAGCTGCACCCGACCAGCCGCGGCGTTGGCCTCTGGGAGGACAAGCTCTACCTCGCCACCACGGACGACCACGTCGTCGCGCTCGATGCCAAGACCGGCAAGGTGGTGTGGGACACCAAGGTGCAGGACTACAAGAAGGGCCAGTACATGACCCTGATGCCGCTGGTCGTCGATGGCAAGGTCATTGTCGGCGGCTCCGGCGGCGAGTTCGGCGTGCGCGGCTATATCGCGGCCTATGATGCCAAGGACGGCAAGGAGCTGTGGCGAACCTTCACCATTCCAGGCGAAGGCGAGCCGGGCCATGACACCTGGCAGGGCGACGATTGGAAGAACGGCGGCGGCTCAGCCTGGATGACCGGCAATTACGACAAGGAGACCAAGACGATCTATTGGGGCGTCGGCAACGCCGCGCCATGGCCCGGCGAGACCCATCCCGGCGACAATCTTTACACCTCCTCGGTGCTTGCGCTCGATCCGAGCACCGGCAAGATCAAGACCTATCACCAGTACCACCAGAACGATTCCTGGGACTGGGACGAGGTCGATGCGCCGATGCTGATCGACCTGCAACGCGATGGCCGCAACATCAAGAGCCTGGTCCATCCGGGCCGCGACGCGATCTTCTGGGTGCTCGAGCGCACGCCGACCAAGATCAACTACGTCGCCGGCTGGCCGTTCGTCTCGACCGACGTCTGGAAGGGGATCGAGCCCGAGAGCGGCAAGCCGATCGTCGACCCCGCGCACAAGCCGGTGATCGGCAAGCGTGTCGAGTTCTGTCCGTCGCTGTGGGGCGGCAAGGACTGGCCGTCGGCGGCCTACAGCCAGAAGACCGGCCTCGTCTACGTGCCGGCCAACGAGAATTTCTGCGGCGGTTTCACCGGCGAGAAAGTCGCCCTCAAGCCGGGTGAGCTCTGGCTCGGCACCAAGCCGGAAGACATCGGCCTGAAGACGAAGCCGGGCGCGGATCATTTCGGCGAGCTGCAGGCCTGGGATCCCACCACGGGCAAGAAGGTGTGGCAACACAACTTCCCGAAGTCGCAGCTGTTCGGTTCGGTGACGGCGACCGCGGGCGATCTCATCTTCGTCGGCGGCACCAATGACCGCAACTTCCGCGCCTTCAACGCCAAGACCGGCGAGCTCCTGTGGGAGCAGAAGACCAACTCCGGCATCATGGGCATGCCGGTGTCCTATGAGATCGACGGCACCCAATACATCGCGATCCAGTCGGGATGGGGCGTCGACGCGCAGCGCATCCAGGACGCGCTGGTGACCAACAACATCGGCATCGAAGCCAACGTGCCGCAAGGCGGCGTCATCTGGGTGTTCGCGCTGAAGAAGTAGCTCCGCGGCGGATCGAAAGAAGCGGAGCAGCAGGGGGGTGGCGAATGCGGCGGACGGCAACGTCCGCCGCATTTTTGCGATGGAAGGCGTCGAACGCGCTTACTTCCCTTCTCCCCTTGGGGGCCTGTTGCGTAATCCGCCAGTTGTGATTCCCTAGGGCAAAGCCTTGGGGGAATGACGATGGCGGTGAAGCGGACAGGACAGCCGAGCTTTGTGGAAGCGCTGATGCCGAAGGGCGCCGGCGCCAATGCGGCGCTGGATCGGTTGGCTGGCCTGGTCAAGTGGTACCGGTTCGAGAAGCTGATCGGTCATTTGCGGGATGAAGGGAGCCCCGGTCGTCCAGGCTATCCGGTGCTTGTGCTGTTTCGCGCGGTGCTGCTGCAGTCGCTCTACGGTCTTTCGGAGCGCGAACTGGAGGAGGCGCT